>NZ_JBDGLR010000005.1:0-245335 GCF_057655755.1 Lysobacter sp. Soil_N_51
CGCTTTTGACAAAAGAAAGTAACTCGGCCGCTTGCGGACGAAAGCTGTTGCCTTTGCATCAAAGGCTTTAAAGCTTTCAAAGCTGAAGCAGGATCAAAAGCTTCCGCCACTAAAGCGGCGGGTCACTTTCTTTCGTCTAAAGCAACAAAAGTCCGTCTGGACTCCCTTCGGTCAAAAGGTAACCAAAGAAAAATGCTTTTCTTTGAGTCAAGGGCCCGCAAGTGCGCAGCAGACGCGGGCATGCGCCACACGAGACATCCTGTCTCGGTGGCGCACGGCGCACATCCATGTGCGCCGCCCTAAGGGTGTGCTTTTGCTAACGCGAGTCAGCGACTTCACAGCGCTGGATGAACTGCGCGGCTTCGAGCAAAAGCCTCGTTGCCGCCCTGTAGGAGCGGCGCAAGCCGCGACCGCGACATTGCGACTACGCCGCAAGCTTCGTCGTGACCGTAATTCCGCGGTCGCGGCTTGCGCCGCTCCTACAGGTAGCCCATGCGGCAGCGTCGGTTATTTGCATTCGCTACGAACAACGCGGAACGCCACCCCACTCACCCCACTCACCCCATCAACGCCGGATCCGGCTTGCGAAACGCTATCCCCAACCGATTCCACGCGTTTATCGCGATCGCCGCATGCGTCAACGCCACCAGATCCGCATCGCTGAACTGCGCCCGCGCCCGCGCATACACCTCGTCCGATACCGGCGCCTGACTGACCAGGGTGATCGCATCCGCCCACGCCAGCGCCGCGCGTTCGCGCTCGCTGAACGGACCCTCCGGCCACACCCGCAGCAGATGCAGACGGCGATGGCTTTCGCCGCGTTCCACCGCTTCCTCGGTGTGCAGGCGGATGCAGTAGGCGCAACCGTTGAGCTGCGACACACGCACGTTGACCAGATCGATCAACGAGGCTTCCAGCGAACTCTTGCCGACGTGATGGCTCAGGCCGGCCAGCACGCGGGTGCCTTGCGGGTCGATGGCGTTGTAATCGAGACGGGTGGACATCGGGACTTCCTCGGCAGGGCGTCGTGCGACGCGAGGCCGGCAGGCTAGGATGTTCATCGGTGAAATACATTCCGCCACGAATGCAAGGCGAGATTGCATGAATGAACAAGTGTTGACCTGGGACGATTACCGCTTCGTACTCGCGGTCGGCCGCGCCGGATCGCTCAACGGCGCGGCCAAGCTGCTGACCGTCAGCCATCCGACCGTGTTCCGCCGGATCAACGCGGTCGAACGCAGCCTCGGCGCGCGCTTGTTCGAGCGCGCGCGCGACGGTTACGCGCCGACCCCGACCGGCGAGGAGGTCATCGCGGTCGCGGCCGAGATCGAAACCCGGATCGCCGCGACCGAACGCCGCCTGGCCGGCCTGGACGCGCGGCCGAGCGGCAAGGTCCGGCTGACCACGGTCGAGCCGCTGCTGTACGGCGTGCTGCCGCCGTTGCTGGCCCGGTTCCGCGACACCCATCCGGGCATCGTGCTGGAACTGATCACCGATAACGCGGTGCGCGACCTGAGCCGGCGCGAGGCCGACCTGGCCCTGCGCCCGGGCGGCAAGCCGCCGGAGGGCCTGATCGGGCGCAAGGTCGCGCGCCTGGCCACCGGCGTCTACCGGCCGCGCTCGCTGCGCCTGCCGCGCGGCGCCCGGCCGGACGATCTGGCCGATTACGACTGGCTGGTGCCCGACGGCAATCTGGCCCATATCGGCATGGCCCAGTGGCTGCGGCACAAGCAGTACGACCGGCGCGCGGTGTTCAGTGCCAACAGCCTGATCGCGCTGCGCGACGCGGCCGCCTGCGGCATGGGGCTGGCGGTGCTGCCGTGCTATCTGGGCGACGCCGAGCGGCGTCTAGCGCGGGTGGGCGATCCGGTGGCCGGGCTGGCCTCCGACCTGTGGTTGCTCAGCCACCCCGACCTGCGTCGCACCGAACGTATGCGGGTCTTTGCCGACGCCCTGCGCGAGGGGCTGACGGCCTTGCAGCCGATGTTCGACGGCCGCGGCTAGCGTGGCGGTGTGTACTCACGGTGGAATATTTCATCCGTGAAGCAGGTCCATATGAACAAATGCCATGCCAAGTCCACTGGCGGTTTTTGAACTTGTGACGTCACGCACATCAGATTAGGAAAATTCCTACACGCTTACAGGCGTTCCGACGACGGTTTCCTGTTCACGCAACGCGCATCTTTTAGACGCTCCGACGGCACCACCGAGTCATAGACCCGCCACGAGGCGGGCATTCCCCCAGACCGGGCCGGCTGAACTTTTACAAGGATGGATCCATGTTTCGCGTCGAACTGAAGCAGCGTGACGGCAGCGACGACAATGCGCTGGCCGTGGCGATGGCCGAAATCCAGAAGGAATACCGCAGCGCCGAAGCGGCGTTGCGCGCTGTGCTTCCGCAGGCCCGCAAATACGCCATGCATGCGCCCAAGGGCCTGTGGCTGCGGATCTACGATGCGGAATCGCAGCCCGTGTTTGGCACGCTGGTTCCCTAGGGCTGGCGTGCGGTTTGCGTCGCCCGGCTGACAGGATGTCCGGCCGGGCGGCGCGGGCCTCCAAGCACGTATTGGCACACGGCGCGCGGCTGTGCCGGCCTGATCGATTTTTCGACTTTGGTTGCGATGCGCCGCGCGTGCGTCGGTGCTGTTGCACGCAGCCTCAGAGCCCCTCTCCCGCTTGCGGGAGAGGGGGTGGGTGAGGGTTTCGAGGCCAGGTTTCCCTGCAAGCACTGCGGTATCGACTGCTGATGCCACGGCATTCGCGCCTTCGGTGCTCATTCCCTCACCCTGGCCCTCTCCCGCAAGCGGGAGAGGGAAAAGGCGGCGCAGGAAGATGCGTCGAGGCCCCCTGTAGAAACCGCGCTAGCCGCGACCCCGATACCTGAATAACCACGTAGGCCCGGCCGCAAGCCCGCCAACATGCTTGCAACATCGTGGTCGCGTGATAGGCGAGGTATCGCGGTCGCGGCTTGCGCCGCTCCTACAGGGAGGTGGCGGACATTCGGGCGGGCGGTGCGATACGTCTATAGGTGCTGTGCCGCCGCCGGGTCCGGATCGATCCAGCCACGCTCGATCGCCACTGCCACATCGGCCGGGGTGTCCAGGTCCCATTCCAGTTCCGACGCCTGCAGCCGCCAAATCGCGCCGGGGACCTGTGCCGCCAAGGTCGCGCCGAAGCCGCGGTCGCCGTGCAGGCCGGTGCTCTGTCGCCATAACGCCGGTGGAATCAACGCCGGGATGCCCAGCGCGCCGCCATGCGCGGTCGCTGCGCAGGCGCCGGGCGACCACGACGCACCCGCGATCAGCGCGCTCAGGTGAGCGCCGTCGAGGGCCGGTTGGTCGCAGCCCAACACCAGCACCGAGCCATCGAAATCCTCCAGCGCGCGCGCGGCCGCCTGCAGGCTGCTCGACAGGCCTTGTTCCCAGTCGGGGTTGAACACGCACTCCACGTCCAGCCCGGCCAGCGCCGTCTGCATCGCCTCGCGGCGCGCGCCGAGCACGACCACGGTGCGCCGCGCGCCGCTGGTCGCGGCCAGTCGCGCCGCGCGATGCAGCAAGGTTTCGCCGTCGCGGGTCAGCAGTTGCTTGGGGCGGCCCAGGCGTCGGCTGGCGCCGGCGGCCAGCACCACGGCGGCGTGCGTCGGCGCGGGCCGGGTCATGTCGAAGCCTGCGCGTGGCGGTGGCTGTGCAATTGCGCGGCGATGCTCAGCGCGATCGCTTCCGGGCCTTCGCCGCCGAGCTTGAGGCCGATAGGTGAATGCAAACGCGGCAGTAGCGAGGCGCCCGCCGAGGCCGGCAACACGCGGAACAGGTCCTCGCGCCGACGTTGCGGACCGAGCAGGCCGACGAAACCGATCGCCTGGCCGCTGATGCTTTCGGCCAGATGCTCCAGCGCTTCGCGGTCGAGTTCGAAATGATGGTGCATGACCAGGGCCGCATCGTGCGGTCGCGCGGTCGCCAGCGCCTGCGCGGGACTGCGCGCGAGCGCGTGATCGGCCAGCGCGCCCAGGCCGGACCAGCGCGGGCGGCGTTCGACCAGGGTGGTGGTCCAGCCCAGCGTGCGCAGCAACGGCAGCAGCGCCGGGGTTTCCGGGCCGGCGCCGAACACCAGCACCGACGGCGGCGTGGCGATGTCCAAGGTCCAGTGAGCGCCGCCTTCGATCGCCCACGGCAGGGAGGTGACCGGCACGGTCCAGCGCGCGCGCTCGTCGCCGACCGCGGCGGTCACCGCGCCGTTGCTGCGAATGTCCAGGCGCAGATCGCCGTGGCCGCGTCGCCATTCGTCGATCAACGCCGGCCAGCCGTCGAGCGCGGTCAGCGGCAGCAACGCCAGGCGCAGACGGCCGCGACAACCGACCGCGGACCCGGCGAACAGGTCCTCGTCGCTGCGGGTGTCGATGTCCATCCACTCGATGCCCTGCGACGCGGCGGCTTCGGCCGCGCGCAGTTCGATATCGGGTTCGATGCAGCCGCCGCTGAGCCAGCCGACCTGGCCGTCGCGCGCGCCGAACAAGGCCAGCGCGCCGGGCCGCACATAGGTCGAGCCCTCGGTTTCCAGCACCACCGCCAGGGTGGCCGGGTCGCCGCGCGTCGCCGCGGCGGCGCTGGCTTCGACCACCGCGCGCGCCGCGCCGGGCGCGGTCCGCGTCGCGGTGGGAGGTTCGGGCGAATCGGCCATCGCGGTGCGCCTCGTGGGCGGTGGATGCTTCGAGTCTAGAGCGATCGCGAAGAAAAAACGCATGCGCCGGTCGCGGCCGGCGGCGCGGCGTGGCGGTTTGGGCAAGCGCGGGCGATCGCGCGCGCGTGCGCGATCGGTTTGGACGCATAGCGAATGCGCGTCGATGTCCGGTGCGTCCGCGCGTGGCGTCGCGGTGCTCAAGACGCTCGCAGGCCTGGAGGATCGTGCAATGGCGGCCCATTCGACAGCGGTCACGCAGTGCGAAAGTCGTAATGCCACTACCTAGCCGGCGCGGCACACCAGGAGTAGGCTCGAACCACCCCAGCCGCCGCGAGGGATCCAATGAAGCTCAACGTCAACGGCACCGAACACGAGGTCGCCGCTCCGCCGGACATGCCGCTGCTATGGGTCCTGCGCGACCTCATGCAGCTGACCGGCACCAAGTTCGGCTGCGGCATCGCCCAATGCGGCGCCTGCACGGTGCATGTCGACGGCTCGCCGCGGCGCGCCTGCGTTACTCCGGTCGCCAGCGTCGAAGGCAAGCAGATCACCACCATCGAAGGCCTGTCGAAGGACGGCAGCCACCCGGTGCAGCGCGCCTGGGCCGAGATCGACGTGGTCCAGTGCGGCTACTGCCAGTCCGGCCAGATCATGTCGGCGGCGGCGCTGCTGACCAAGATTCCCGCGCCGACCGACACCGATATCGACCAAGCCCTGTCCGGCAACATCTGCCGCTGCGGCACCTACCCGCGCATCCGCGCGGCGGTGAAGCGCGCGGCCGAGATCGGCAAGGCGTGAGCGGCGTGGGTTCGATCGCGATCGCGCATTCCCGCGGCGGCGACGCCGCGTGTGGCGATGGCGCGCTCTCGATCGACATCAGCCTGTCGGCCTGCACCCACGCGCGCCGCGCGAATCCGAGCGGCACCAACGCGCGCAGCGCGCGAACGCCGCGGCCATCGACTTGAACCGGCGCCGTTGACGCGCCGTCCTTTTTTGCAACGGAGGTTCCCGTGAACGCCGTGCCATCGAATTCCCGCCGGCAATTTCTCAAGACCGGCGCGCTGATCGGCTCAGGACTCGTGGTCGGGTTCGTGCTGCCCGCGGCCAGCCGCTTCGCCCAGGCCGATCCCGCCGTCGCCGCGGCGGCCGCCGCGCAACCGTTCGCGCCGAACGCGTTCCTGCGCGTGGGCAGCGACGACAGCGTCACCGTGCTGCTGTCGCATTCGGAAATGGGCCAGGGCATCTGGACGGGCCTTGCGATGTTGATCGCCGAGGAACTCGATGCCGACTGGTCGAAGATCAAGGTCGAGCACGCACCGGCGGCGCAGGCCTACGCGCACACCGCGTTCGGCATGCAGATGACCGGTGGTTCGACCAGCACCTGGTCGGAGTTCGATCGCTACCGCCAGGCCGGCGCGACCGCGCGCGCCTTGCTGGTCGCCGCCGCGGCGCAGCGTTTCGGCGTGCCGGTCGATCAGGTGACCACCGAGAACGGCGTGGCCATCGCCGGCGACAAGCGCGCGCGCTATGGCGAACTCGCGCTCGACGCGGCCAAGCTGCCGCCGCCGAAGGCGCCGCTGCCGCTCAAGGACGCCAAGGACTGGAAGATCATCGGCAAGTCGACCAAGCGTCTGGACGGACCGGAGAAGATCACCGGCCAGGCCAAGTTCGGCATGGACGTGCAGTTCGACGGTTTGCTGACCGCGGTGGTCGCGCGCTCGCCGGTGTTCGGCGGTTCGGTCAAATCCTTCGACGCGAGCAAGGCCAAGGCGGTGGCCGGCGTGCGCGACGTGGTCCAGGTGCCCAGCGGCGTGGCGGTGATCGCCGATCACTACTGGGCCGCCAAGCAGGGCCGCGATGCCTTGGTGGTCGATTGGGATCTCGGCCCGAACGCGGGCCTGGACACGGTCAAGCTGCGCGAACAGTTCCGCGCGCTCGCCGCGACCGAAGGCGCGGTCGCCGGCCAGGCCGGCGACGTCAAGGGCGCGCTGGCGAAAGCCGCCAAGACGATCGAGGCCGAATACAACGTGCCGTATCTCGCGCATTCGCCGATGGAGCCGTTGAACTGCACGGTCAAGATCGACGCCGACGGTTGCGATGTCTGGACCGGCACCCAGTTCCAGACCGTGGACCAGAAGGTCGCCGCGGAAATCACCGGGCTCAAGCCCGAGCAGGTGCGCATCCACACCATGTTCCTCGGCGGCGGTTTCGGCCGTCGCGCGACGCCGACCTCGGACTTCGTGACCGAAGCAGTGCACGTGGCCAAGGCCGCCGGCAAACCGGTCAAGACGGTGTGGTCGCGCGAGGACGACGTGCGCGGCGGCTATTACCGGCCGATGTACCTGCAGCGCGCGCGCATCGGCATCGATGCGCAGGGCATGCCGGTCGCGTGGGAGCATGTGCTGGTCGGACAGTCGATTACCGCGGGCACGCCGTTCGAACCGATGATGGTCAAGAACGGCATCGATGCGACCTCGGTCGAGGGCGTGGCCGATTCGCCGTACATCACCGGGCTCAAGGATTTCAGGGTCGACCTGCATTCGCCGCGGACCGGCATTCCGGTGCTGTGGTGGCGTTCGGTCGGTCACAGCTACAACGCGTTCGTGATGGAGAGCCTGATCGACGAACTGGCGTACGCGGCGGGGAAAGATCCGGTCGAGTACCGACGCACGTTGTTGAAGGCGCACCCGCGCCATCTGGCGGCGCTTGATCTCGTCGCCGACAAGTCGCGCTGGGGTTCCAAGCTCGAACCCGGCCGCGGCCGCGGCGTGGCGGTGCACGAATCCTTCGGCAGCTACATCGCCCAGGTGGCCGAGGTGTCGCTGGTCGATCAGCCCGGCGGCGGCAAGGGCATTCGCGTGCACAAGTTCTTCTGCGCGATCGATTGCGGAATCGCGGTCAATCCCGATGGCGTGCATGCGCAAATGGAATCGGGGATCAACTTCGGTCTGGGCGCGGCGCTGCACAGCGCGCTGAGTTTCAAGGACGGCCGCGTGCAGGAATCGAACTACCACGACTACCGTGTGCTGCGGCTGGACGAAGCGCCGCAGATCGAAGTGCATATCGTGCCGAGCACCGAGAAGATGGGCGGCGCCGGCGAGCCCGGCACCGCGCCGGTCGCGGCGGCGGTGGCCAATGCGGTGTATGCGCTCACCCAACAGCGGCTGCGCGAACTGCCGCTGCGGCTGCCGGCCTGAGGAGACGACGATGCGAGCGATGCCTATCGTTTTTACCGTGCTGGCCGCCCTGAGCTTGAGCGCGTGCGGCGGTTCCAAGGTCACGCCCGAGCAACGCGACAAGGGCATCGCCGCGTTCGCGACGGTGCAGAAAGTGTTCCAGCATCCGCGTTGCCAGAACTGCCATATTCCCGGCGATCAACCCTTGCAGTTCGATGCCGGCATTCCGCACGCGATGGGCGTGGTGCGCGGGCCCGACGGCAAGGGCGCGGCCGGTCTGCCGTGCTCGACCTGTCACGGTGAAGCCAATCTGCCCGCGAGTTATGGCGTCAACGCACCGCCGGGCGCGCCGCATTGGGCGCTGCCGCCGCCGGATCACAAGATGGCCTGGATCGGCCTGCCGGCGCCGAAGCTGTGCGAGATGATCAAGGACAAACGCAGCAACGGCGGCCGCGATTTCGCCGCGCTGATCAAGCACGTCAGCGAAGACAAGCTGGTGCTGTGGGGCTGGGAACCCGGCGGCGAACGCAAGCCGGTGTCGGTGCCGCATCCGGAATTCGTGGCGGCGTTCAAGACCTGGGCGCAGGCGGATGGGCCGTGTCCGGCGTCGTGATGCAAACCCACTTCGGTGATGCTTTAAGTCCCTATCCCGCTTGCGGGAGAGGGGTTTGGGGTGAGGGTTTTTTGGTGGGGCGTCGTCGCAAGAACTATTGCGTTGAATGCACGCGCAACAGCATTCGCGCCTTCGGCGCTTATTCCCTCACCCTAGCCCTCTCCCGCAAGCGGAAGAGGGAACAACGCTTGGGAAGATGTGCGTCGAAGCCCCTGTAGGAGCGGCGCGAGCCGCGACCGCGACACCTCGCTTACGACGTGACTGCGATGTTGCACCCATGTTGAACGGCTCGCGGCTTGGCTTGCGTCGTTATTAAGGTGTCGCGGTCGCGGCTCGCGCCGCTCCTACAGGGGGATGGCGAACATTCGCAGCCAGCGGATGTTCAATGCGCGACATCGCAAGCTTCGCCGCAGCCCGTGGTTTCGATCTGCAAGGTGCAATGCTCGATCTCGAACCGCTCGTCCAGCATCGCGCTCAGTTCGCGCCGCAGCGCCTCGCCGTCCACGCCATCGGCGATGACCAGATGCGCGGTCATCGCCGGCGTGCTCGATCCCAGCGACCACACGTGCAGGTCATGCACGTCGACCACGCCCGGGGTCGAGGTCAGCACGCTGCGCACCGCG
Source organism: Lysobacter sp. Soil_N_51 (assembly GCF_057655755.1). Taxonomy (NCBI): domain Bacteria; kingdom Pseudomonadati; phylum Pseudomonadota; class Gammaproteobacteria; order Lysobacterales; family Lysobacteraceae; genus Lysobacter; species Lysobacter sp. Soil_N_51. The sequence continues at coordinate 9,090 of NZ_JBDGLR010000005.1, forward strand.
TCCAGGTTGATGCCCTTGGGCACGCCTTCCATCAGCACGTTGCCGGCTTCGCGCAGCAGGGTCCAGGTGCGCGGCAGCACCCACAGGCCGATCAGCACGGCCAGGATCGGGTCGATCACGGTCCAGCCGGTGAAGCGGATCACGATCGCGCCGGCGATCACCGCGACCGAGCCGAGCATGTCGCTCCACACCTCCAGATACGCGCCCTTCATGTTCAGGCTCTCGCCGCTGCCGGCCTTGAGCAGGCGCATCGCGATCAGGTTGATCGCCAGGCCGAGCGAGGCGATCACCAGCATGCCGGTGGTCGCGACCTGCGGCGGCTGGCTGAAACGGCCGACCGCTTCCCACAGGATGTAGCCGGCGACCGCGAACAGCATCAGCCCGTTGACCATCGCGCCCATCGCTTCCATGCGCACGTAGCCATAGCTGCGCTTGGCGTCGGCGGGTTTGCGGCTCAGCCGCACCGCGGTCAGCGCGATCATCAGCGCGAGCGTGTCGGTGCCCATGTGCGCGGCGTCCGACAGCAGCGCCAGGCTGTTGGTGAGGAAGGCGCCGATCACTTCGGCGATCAGGAACCCGCCGGTCAGGCCCAGCGCCCACCACAGGGGTTTTTCGTGACGGATCGCGGTCGTGCCGTGGTCGTGTCCGCTGCCCATGTCGTTTCTCCGGTTGTGAGCGCCGCCGCGAAGGCTGGCGCTCATTGAATTCCTATTGAATCGGACCGCGCGTGAGCGGCGTGGCAGTGAAGCGGACCGCCGGATGGCGGTCCGCTGTGGGTGGATCAGTGCGCTGGCGACGGTTGCGCTGTGGAGTCAAGCGACGACGGCGATTCCAACTCGCGTTCCTGCGCATCGTTGCGATGCAGCCAGCGATACAGCACCGGCAGCACCAGCAAGGTCAGCAGAGTCGAGGAGACGATGCCGCCGATCACCACGGTCGCCAGTGGTCGCTGCACTTCCGAGCCGGCGCCGACGTTGAAGGCCATCGGGATGAAGCCCAGCGAGGCCACCAGCGCGGTCATCAGCACCGGCCGCAAACGGCCGAGCGCGCCGTCGACGATCGCGTTGTCGAGTGGGTCGCCCTGTTCGCGCAGCTTGCGGATGAAGGCGATCATCACCAGGCCATTGAGCACGGCCACGCCCGACAACGCGATGAAACCCACGCCGGCCGAGATCGATAGCGGTATCCCGCGCAGCGCCAACGCGATCACCCCGCCGGTCAATGCCAACGGCACGCCGCTGAACACGATCGCCGCATCCTTGACCGAGCCGAACGCCATGAACAGCAGGGCGAAGATCAGCACCAGGGTGACCGGCACCACCACCGCCAACCGCCGGCTGGCCGAGATCAATTGCTCGAAGGTGCCGCCGTAGCCGATCCAATACCCTTCCGGCAATTTCACCTGCGCGTCGATGCGCTGCTGCAACTCGCCGACGAAGCCGCCCAGATCGCGATCGCGTACGTTCGCGGTCACCACGATCCGGCGTTTGCCGTTCTCGCGGTTGATCTGGTTCGGACCGAGCACCGAGCGGATCGTGGCGACTTCGCGCAGCGGCACGGTGCGCGGCGCGCCGGTGGTCCAGGTGGCGTCGCGGCTGGACTCGTCGCGATCGGCGCCGGCGGCCGGCAACGGAATCGGCAGGTCCTCGAGCGCCGACGGGTCCTGGCGCAAGGCCTCGGGCAGGCGCACGACCAGGTCGAAACGGCGGTCGCCTTCGAACAACTGTCCGGCGACTTCGCCGCCGACCGCGGTCGCCACCGTGTCCTGCACCGCGGCCGGGTTGAGCCCGTACACCGACAGCGCGCGGTGATCGGGTTCGATGCTCAGCATCGGCAGGCCGGTGACCTGTTCGGTCTTGACGTCGGCCGCGCCGGGCACCTGCTTGGCCACCGCTTCGATCTGCTGCGCGACCTTGAGCAACTGCTGCAGATCGTCGCCGTAGACCTTGACCGCGACGTCGGCGCGCACGCCGGAGATCAACTCGTTGGTGCGCATCTGGATCGGCTGGGTGAACTCGAAGTTGCTGCCGGGCAGGGTGCCGGCGATGGATTCGATCTCCTCGGTCAACGCGTCCTTGGTCTTGTTCGGATTGGGCCACTGCTTGCGCGGCTTGAGCATGACGAAGGTGTCGGCGACCGACGGCGGCATCGGATCGCTGGCGACTTCGGAGGTGCCGATCTTGCTGAAGACGCGTTCGACCTCGGGCATCGCCAGGAACGCCTGCTCCATGGTCTTCTGCATCGTCACCGACTGGGTCAGGCTGGTGCCGGGGATGCGCATGGCCTGCACCGCGACATCGCCTTCGTCCAGGCTCGGGACGAACTCGGTGCCCATGCGCATCGCCAGCGCGCCGCTGAAGATCACCAGCGCGGCGGTGCCGGCGACGACGATCATGCGGCTGCGCAAGGCCCACGCCAACGTCGGCTCGTAGCGGCGCTTGATCCAGGCCATCGCGCGGTTTTCCTTCTCGGCGACCTTGCCGCCTAGAAAGATCGCGACCGCCGCCGGCACGAAGGTCAGCGACAGCAGCATGGCGCCGGTCAGCGCGAGCACCACGGTGATCGCCATCGGGTGGAACATTTTTCCTTCGATGCCGCTGAGCGCGAAGATCGGCAGATACACCGCGGCGATGATGCCCAGGCCGAACAGGCTGGGACGGATCACTTCGGCGGTGGCCGAGGCGGTCAGGTCATGGCGTTCGTCGTCGGTCATCTGCCGGCCGAGCAGATGCTGCTGTTCGCCGAAGCGGCGCAGGCAGTTCTCGATGATGATCACCGCGCCGTCGACGATCAGGCCGAAGTCGAGCGCGCCCAGGCTCATCAGATTGCCCGACACGCCGCCGCGGACCATGCCGGTGATGGTGAACAGCATCGCCAGCGGAATCACCGCCGCGGTGATCAGCGCCGCGCGGAAGTTTCCGAGCAAGAGAAACAGCACCACCACCACCAGCAACGCGCCTTCGACCAGATTCTTCGAGACCGTGGCGATGGTGCGATCGACCAATGAGGTACGGTCGTACACTGCATTGGCGGTCACGCCCTTGGGCAGACTCGAGTTGGCCGCTTCGAGCTTGGCCGCCGCCGCCTGCGACACCTCGCGGCTGTTGGAACCGACCAGCATGAACACCGTGCCGAGCACGACTTCGTGGCCGTTCTGGGTGGCCGCGCCGCTGCGAAGTTCCGGACCTCCGCCGACGCTGGCGACATCGCGCACCCGGATCGGCACGCCGTCGCGGCGGTCGAGCACGATCTCGCCGATCGCTTCGAGGTTGGCGATTTGTCCGGGCACACGCACGAGGAACTGCTCGCCGTTGCGTTCGATATAACCGGCGCCGACGTTCTGATTGTTGGCCGCGAGCGCGGCGACGAGATCGCGCTGGGTCAGATTCAGCGCGCGCAGCCGCGCCGGATCAGGCGTGATGTGGATCTGCCGCGCGTAGCCGCCGATGGTGTTGACCTCGGTGACGCCGGGCGTGTTGCGCAACTGCGGGCGGATCACCCAATCCTGCAAGGTGCGCAGGTCGGTCGCGGTGTAGGCCGAGCCGTCAGGCTTGCGCGCCTTCGGATCGGCGTCGACCGTGTACATGAAGATCTCGCCCAGGCCGGTCGCGGTCGGGCCGAGTTCGGGTTCCAGGCCGTCGGGAATCTGCGACTTCACCTGCTGCAATCGCTCGGCGACTTGTTGCCGGGCGAAGTACAGGTCGGTGCCGTCCTTGAACACCACGGTGACCTGCGACAGACCGTAGCGCGACAGCGAACGGGTGTAGTCGAGCTTGGGCAGGCCGGCCAGCGCGGTTTCGATAGGGAAGGTGACGCGCTGTTCGGACTCCAGCGGCGAGTAACCCGGCGCCTGGGTGTTGATCTGCACCTGCACGTTGGTGATGTCGGGGGTGGCGTCGATCGGCAGCTTGCCGAAGCTCCACACGCCCAGGCCGATCAGCGCCAGGGTCAAGGCGAGCATCAGCCAGCGCTGACGGATCGCGAAGCGCAGGATGCGTTCGAGCATGCCGAGCGGCTGAGGCGACGATGGCGTGGACGCGGGCGGAACGGGCCGGGACTCAGTGCTCATGCGAGGCCCCCGCTTTTTCGATGTCGGCCTTGATCAGGAAGCTCTGTTCGACCACCACCTGTTCGCCGGCCTTCAGGCCCGACAGCACCTGCACGCGCCGCGCGTCGCGGCGGCCGAGTTTCACCGGCCGCGCGCTGTAGCGTTCGCCCTCGCGCACGAACACCACATCGGCATCGTCCATGCGCTGCAACGCGGTCAGCGGCACCGCCAGGTCGACCGGCAGTTGTTCCACCGTGACCCGCGCGCGCACCGCCGAACCCGGACGCCACAGGCCGTCTGCGTTCTTGATCGACGCGCGCGCGACCGTGCTCTGGCTCGCGGTCGCGGTGCCGGGCAGGATCCGGTCGAGCGTGGTCTCCACGCCGCTGTCGTCGCCCATGCGCATCACCGTGACCGGCAGGCCCGGGCGCAGATGGGTGGCGTCTTCGCCGAACACGTGCAGGTCGACCCACAAGGTCGACAGGTCGGCGATTTCGAACAAGGCCATGCCTTCGACCGCGACTTCGCCGACCGAGGCGTTGCGCGCGAGCACCACGCCGGAGATCGGCGCGGCGATGCTGTAGGTGGTCAGGCTCAGATTGCTGTCGATGGTCGCCAGCGTCTGGCCGGCGCTGACGCGGTCGCCGACGTTGGCGCGCAGCGATCGCACCGGACCGGGGTAACGCGCGGTGATGCGCGCGACCCGGCCTTCCAGCGGCGTGAGCAGGCCTTGCACGTCGTGTTCGTCGGCGATGGTGCCGGCGCCGACCGCGGCCACGCCGATGCCGGAGCGGCGCGCGATCTCATTGCGGATCACCGTGCTTTCGACTTCGGCTTGTTCGCCGTGGCCGGCTTCACCTTCGCCATCGGCATGTTCGTGGCTGTCGGCGGCTTCGTCGGCGTGCTCGCCCTCAGCGTGTTTCGCTTCCACGGATTTCTGCGCGGGCGGTTGATCAGACCCGCCGCCGCACGCGCTCAGGCTCAGGGCCAGCAGGCCCGCGACGATCATCAGTTCGGGCTTCATGGGTTGGCTCCTGCGGGATTGGACGAGGCGAGGAAGGACTCGCCGGTGAGGCGTTGGATTTCGATCAGCGCCAGTTGCGCGTCGAGCGCGGCGTCCAGGCGCTGCTTGCGCACCGCGACGCTTTCGGCCTGCAACAGCGCCAGTTCCAGATAACTGATCGCGCCGGCGCGATAGGCGTACTCGGCGGCCTTCTCGGCGCGGACCAGGCGCGGCAGCACGTCGTCCTTGAGCCGCGCGACTTCGAGCGCGCCGACCCGATAGCGGCCGTGCGCTTCGACCAGGGTCGAATACAGCGACAGGCCCTTGGCTTCGCGTTCGATATCGAGCAAGGCCAGTTCGGCCTGGGCGCCGCGGATGCCGGGTTCGGCGCGCGCACGCGCGCCCAGCGGCATCGACACGCTGCCGATCAGTGCCATGTCGTTGCCGTCCTGCAGGCGGCGCAGGCCGACCTGCCAGTCCAGATCGGGCTTGGCCTGACTCTGCGCCAATCGCACCCGCGCCTCGCCGATCCGGCGCGCGTCGACGAAACGGCCCAGTTCGGGATTGCGGTCGAGCAGGCCGGCCAGCGCGGTGGCGTCCTCGATCTGCGGCAACGCATACGGATCGCCGGCGACGGTGGCGAAACCCGGATCGCGTTCGCCCCACAGCGCGGCCAGATGCTGGCGTGCGGCCAGCAGGCTGCGTTCGCCGCGCGCGCGATCGAGTTCGGCGCGCGCCTGCGCGGCCTGCGCGGTCAGCAGCCCCGATTCGGGCGAGGCGCCGGCCTGCAGGCGTACGCGCGCGGCGTCGACGCTGCGCTTGCGCTGTCCGATGTCGAACTGGGCCAATTCGATCTGGCGCTGCGCGGCGAGCACGGCGAGATAGCGGCGCGCGGTTTCCGCAAGCAGATCCAGGCGGCGGCTTTCGCGCTCGACCGCGAGCGCGTCGATGCGGCTCTGGGCGAAGGTGCGGCGGGCGTCGAGCTTGCCGCCGCGTTCGAACACCGAGGCCAGGCTGAGGGTGATTTCGGCGCCCTGGGCGCCGCTCAGCGCGCCGCTGCCGAAGATGTTTTCGACCGACACGCCGCCGACCAGCGCGGGCCGTTGCGCGGCGCCGTCGCGCTCGGCTTCGAGCACGCTGCGTTGGCCGCCGAACAGGCGCAGGTCCGGGTGGGCGTCGCCGATCCGGGCGAACGCGTCGTCGAGGGTGAACACCGAGCCGACGCGCTGCGGCGCGGCGGTTTCGGTCGCAATGGTGGGACTGGTAGGGGCGAGAGCCGGCCGCGCCTGTGCCGGAAAGCACAGCGCAGCCGTCAGGGCGGCCAAGGCCGCCGGACGTAACCGCATGGGGAATTCTCCTGAAACTCGAACGGCGCCGCGGCGGCGCGAAGCCGCACGGCGATGACCGCGGTCGATGGCGGCCGGCATGAAGCCGGCCGACCACGGCAGCGGGCCGGCGCTAGGCCGGGCTCGGGATCAGGCGAAGATGGGTGGGCGGAACGGGACCGCGGTCGGGCTGGGCACGAACGAGGTCGAGGCGGCCGGCTTGGGCGCGGCGGCGCTGCGCAGCGGCAGGCCGATGTGGAAACGCGGCATCAGCGCGGCCTGCATGGCGCAGCAGTGGCTCAGGTGCCAGCGGCTGTCGCCGCAGCCGTCGGGGTCGTGATCGGTGGCCGGGTCGGCCTGGGCAAGGTCGGTCGCGGCGTCGGACGTATCGGTCGTGCCCGCATTGCCGTGAGCGTGGGCCGCGGCGGCCGGGACGGCGAGTTCGCCGATCTCGGTCGCGAACGCCAGCACCGGCTTGATCAGCATCACCGCGATCAACACGCCGTAGGCGAGGTAGCGCAGAGCGATCGCGAGGGAGGACAGGCCGGGCATGGCGGCGATCATAGGAGCCGCGGCCGCCGCAATACAATTTCAGCGCGTCTGTCGCGTTCAGGCCGGTCTTGGCGCGGATCGGCTCGCGGCCAGGCCGCGCGGGCCGCCGGATTGCGCATCGCGCCGCCGCGGCCGCAGCGTCCATAATCCGCGCCGCGTGGCAGGAGGCTCGGCATCGGGAGACGGACACCGTCGAACAGGATGGGCAAACTGCTGAGCAGCACCGCCGTCACATGCCGTACCTAGTCTGCGCGCGCAGTTCGCAGTTTCCGGGTAAGGGGTTGTGCAGTGAAGGTTGTGAGCAAGTCGGCGCGCGTGGGCGCGGCCGATCGCTGGAAAACGATGGGTCCGATGGGCGCGCGGGCGCTGTCGAAGGCCGCTTCGGCGCGTTTGGCGGGTACCTGCCTGTGGCTGGCGCTGTGCCTGGGCCTGGCCGCCTGCGGCGCGGCCGCGCCGGCCGATTCGCCTCGGGCCGCGGCCGAACATGCCGACGCGGCGGCCTTGCCCGAGCCGCTGGTCGAACTCGACGGCGAAGGTTTGCGCGCCCGCGCCGCCCAGGCGCTGCGCGAGCAACGCATCCACACCCCGGCCGGCGACAGCGCGGTCGACTACTACCTCGCATTGCGCGACAAGGAGCCGGGCCAGATCGACGTGATCAGCGCGCTCGGCGAATTGCAGCCGTATGTGGTGATCGCCGGCGAACAGGCGCTGCTCGACGACGATCTGGGCGAATCGCAGCGGCTGCTCGGCTTGCTCGAACGCATGGACCCGCAGGCGCCGGCGCTACCGCGCCTGCGCGAGGGCCTGCGCAGCGCGACCGCCGCGCGCGAACGCAAGGCGCGCGAGGAAACCCAGCGCCTGCTGGGCGAACGCGCCGACGCCGCGCCCGCGGTGCCGGTGCCGCGTGCATTGCCGGGCGCGACCAGCGCCGCGATCAAGGCCGACGCGGCCGCCAGCGCGCTCGCCGCCGACGAGGCCGCGGCGCGGGCGGGCACGCCGGCCGCGCCGATCGCATCGGTGCCGACCCCGGCCGCGAGTACGCCGACCGCGCCCTCGGCCGCCAGTCCGCCGGCCCGCGCGATGCCGCGCCTGATCGCCGACGCCAGCCCGCGCTATCCCTTGCCGGCGCTCAATCGCAAGATCGAAGGCAGCGTCGAGGTCAGCTTCACCATCCTGCCCGACGGCCGCACCGGCGCGGCCCGGCTGGTGAGCTCCGAGCCGGCCGGGGTGTTCGACGATGCGGCGCTGGCGGCGGTCGCGCGGCTGCGCTTCGAACCCAGCGGCCAGTCGCATGCGGCCCGGCGCACCTTGAATTTCAAGCTGCCGTCGCGCTGAGGGCCGGCGGCGTCCGCTTTCATGCGAAGCGGCTTCAAGCTTATGTGGGAAGGCTTCGGGCTTGTATGGGAGGGGCTTGAGCCCCGACGCTTTTCTTTCAGATCGCAGCGCCTGAGCGGAAAGCCTCGGGGCTCAAGCCCCTCCCACAAAGTGCCCGCGGCAATGGCCCGGCTTGTCAGCTCAGATCAGCCCGCCCGCAAATAGCAGCAACTTGGCGCGACCCGCACCGAGCGGCCACAATGCGGCGCATGGAGACTTCCCCCGCCGCATCCCCCGAACTGCTCGACGCCGTCATCCGCGAAACCGGTCCGACCCCCGCCTGGAGCGTGCTGTGGCTGCACGGCCTGGGCGACAGCGGCGACGGCTTCGCGCCGATCGTGCCCGAACTGCTGCGCCCCCACTGGCCGGCGCTGCGCTTCGTGTTCCCGCATGCGCCGGTGCGCGCGGTCACGATCAACAACGGCATGCGCATGCGCGCCTGGTACGACATTCGCGATTTCAGCGACCTGGCCAACCGCGCCGACGAAACCGGAGTCGACGAATCGGTGCGCCAGGTCGAGGCGCTGATCGAGCGCGAAATCGAACGCGGCATCCCGGCCTCGCGCGTCCTGCTGGCGGGGTTCTCGCAGGGCGGGGCGATCACCCTGGCGACCGCGCTGCGACGCAAGCAGCCGCTCGGCGGGCTGATCGCGCTGTCCACCTACCTGCCGATGGCCGACCGCCTGATCCGCGAGGCGACCGCGGTCGCGCACATCCAGCCGATGTTCATGGCCCACGGCCAGCACGACCCGGTGGTGCCGTACCGCGGCGGCGAGATGGCCGCCGCGCGCCTGCGCACCCTGGGCTTCAAGATCGACTGGCACGACTATCCGATGGCGCATCAGGTCTGCGCCGAGGAAATCGACGCCTTGGGCGACTGGATGTCGCAGCGGTTCGCGGCCCAGCGCTGAGCCCCGCCGACCGTGGCCGCGCCGCCCACCGGTCTGCCCCTGGCCGAGCACGAGCCCTGGCTGCCGGACCTGTGCCGGCTGCCGCGGCTGGTGGTGATGCTGAGCATGGCCGAGCTGATCGTGATCGTGCTGGCGCTGGCGCCCGACGGCACCCGCTGGGACCTGGGCCGGTTCGTGTCCTCCAGCGCATTCGCGTTGTGGCTGGCGCTGGCGATCTCGGTGCTGCTGTGCGTGTCGCGCAAATGGCTGTCGCGGCTGCCGCCGGGCGTGGGCGGCTTCATCGCCACCGCGACCGCCGCGGCGATCGCCGCGGCCGTGGCCGGGGTCACCCACACCATCGACACGGTGACCAGCATCGGCCTGGTGCCGGCCGGGGTCTCGTTCCTGCGCTTCGTGCTGGGCACCGCGGCGATCGCGATCCTCGCTGTCGGCGTGGTCCTGCGCTACCTCTACATCAACGACAGCTGGAAGGCCCAGGTCCGCGCCAACGCGCGCGCCGAGGTCGAGGCGTTGCAGGCGCGGATCAAGCCGCACTTCCTTTTCAACAGCATGAACACCATCGCCGGGCTGGTGCGCAGCGACCCCGAAGTCGCCGAGCGCACCGTGCTGGACCTGTCGGACCTGTTCCGCGCCGCGCTGGGCGCGTCCAAGAGCGATTCCAGCCTGGCCGAGGAGGTCGAACTGGCCGAGCGCTACCTGGCGATCGAGCAATTGCGCCTGCGTGAGCGCCTGCGGGTGGTCTGGCGCAAGCGCGAACCGCTGCCGTGGAAGATGCCGCTGCCGCGGCTGATCCTGCAGCCGCTGGTCGAGAACGCCGTCCTGCATGGGATTTCGCCCTTGCCGGGCGGCGGCGAGATCGAAATCGAGCTGACCCAGCTCAGCGATCACCTGCTGCTGCGCATCCGCAACCCGTCCCCGGCGCCGGCCGAAGCCCGCGCCGGATCGCGCCACGCCCAGCACAGCATCGTCCAGCGTCTGCGTTATGCCTATGGACCTACGGCGCGAATGACCTCAGGCTGGGAGCGGGGATACTATCTGTGCGAACTGCACGTGCCGACCGGGGTGGAGGCGCAGAGTCGATGAAGGGTGCGACGAGGCTGGCCATGAGAGTGGTGATCGCTGACGACGAACCGTTGGCGCGCGAGCGACTGCGCGCGCTGCTGGCCCTGCGGCCGGACGTGGAGGTCGTCGCCGAAGCGGTCGACGGCCAGCACGCCCTGCATGCCTGCGCCGAACACCGGCCGGATCTGGTGCTGCTGGACATCGCCATGCCCGGCATCGACGGCCTGGAGGCCGCGCGCCATCTGGCCGCGTTCGATCCGCGCCCGGCGGTGGTGTTCTGCACCGCCTACGACGCGCATGCGCTGTCGGCGTTCGACGCCGAAGCGATCGATTACCTGGTCAAGCCGGTGCGGGCCGAACGCCTGGACGCCGCGCTCGAGCGCGTGCGCACCTTCGCCGCCGGCCGCGAACGCCACGACGGCGGCGAGACCGCGCCGGGCCAGATCCGCAGCCACCTGTGCGCGCGCCTGCGCGGCAGCCTGCGCCTGATCCCGATCGACGACGTGCATTACCTGCACGCCGAAGAGAAGTACGTGATCGTGCACCACGCCCGCGGCGAGGACCTGATCGAGGAATCGCTGAAATCGCTGGAGGACGAGTTCGGCGAACGTTTCGTGCGCATCCACCGCAACTGCCTGGTGGCGCGGCACGAGATCGTCGAACTCAAGCGCAACGCCGAAGGCCACGTGCAGGCGGTGCTGCGGCATGGCAAGCAGCCGCTGGAAGTCAGCCGGCGGTGTGTGGCGGCGTTGCGCGAGACGCTCAAGCATCTTTGAATTTCGGGATTCGGGATTCGGGATTCGGGAATCGGGAATCGGGAATCGGGAATCGGGAATCGGGAATCGGTTGCGGCGCAACCTTCCTGCCGTCATTCCCGCCTTCACGGGAATGACGAGCTATAAGCGGCAGCATCCGTCATTGCTCTGACAAACCAGCGTTGCGCCCCAATCTCGTTCCTCACTCCTCCCACTAGTTTCTCGGCCTTTGGCCCTCACCCCCAACAGCGGCGATAATGCCGCCATGAAGACCCTGCGCATCGCCACCCGTAAGAGCCCGCTCGCCCTGTGGCAGAGCGAGCATGTCGCCGACCGCCTGCGCGCCCTGCATCCCGGGCTGGTGGTGACCCTGGTGCCGATGAGCACCCGCGGCGACGAGGTGCTGGACCGCTCGCTGGCCGCGATCGGCGGCAAGGGCCTGTTTCTCAAGGAATTGGAACTGGCGATGTTGCGCGAGGAGGCCGACTGCGCGGTGCATTCGCTCAAGGACGTGCCGATGGAGCTCGAGCCCGGTTTCGCCATGCCGGCGATCCTGGAACGCGCCGACTACGCCGACGCCTTCGTCAGCAACGCCTTCGACGGCATCGACGCGTTGCCGACCGGCGCCCGCGTCGGCACCTCCTCGCTGCGCCGTCAGGCCCAGTTGCGCGCGCTGCGTCCGGACCTGGAACTGCGCGACTTGCGCGGCAACGTCAACACCCGCCTCGGACGCCTGGACGCCGGCGAGTACGACGCCATCATCCTGGCCTGCGCGGGCCTGCAGCGGCTCGGCCTGGACGCGCGCATCCGCGCGCGGCTGGAATCGCCGTACTGGCTGCCGGCGCCGGCGCAGGGTGCGATCGCGATCGAATGCCGCGAGGACGACCTGTCCACCCGCGAACTGTGCGCCGCGCTCGATCACGCCGCCACCCGCACCTGCGTTGAGGCCGAGCGCGGCATGAACCGCGCATTGCACGGCAGCTGCCACGTGCCGGTCGCCGCGTACGCGCGCCTGGACGGCGAACACCTGCGCCTGGACGGGCAGGTCGGTTCGGCCAGCGACGGCCGCGCGGTGCGCGCGCACGGCGAGGGCCGCGGCGACGCGCCGCAGTGCCTGGGGATCGAAGTCGCGCAGAAACTGCTGGAGCAGGGCGCGGGTGAGTTCATCGCCGATTCGCTGGGCGATGGGGGCGATCAGGATTAGCGGTTGCGTTGATCGCGGGCGCGAGCGGATCGCGGTCTGGCGGACGCATTGCGAAATCGCAGATGCGTCGAGTGTGAGGTCTCGCGGTCGCGGCTTGCGCCGCTCCTACAGGTAGGCCATGTAGGAGCGGCGCAAGCCGCGATCGCGACACTTCAAACATGGCGTAAACACGCTTGGCGCGACTCGCCAAGCCGAAGCCCTCAAAACCGCCGAATCAACTCGATCGAACTTTCCGCGCTCTCGCTGCCGCCGCCGCCGTTGTTGTCGTGGCGAATCGCGAAATCGGTCTCCAGCTTCCAGTTCTGCCACACCTCCACGTCCAGCCGCACCGACTGCTTGACGAAGGTGTCGCCGCGACCGCTTTCGACCTGCACGCTCTGGGTGAAACGCGCGCGGTCGCCGATGCGCTGGCCGAGGTTGAGTTCGCCGCGGAACACCGCGCCGGGACGGTTGATGCCGTCGTCGTACAACGGGGCCAGACGATAGCCGGCGCCGAACTGCAGACCGATCTGGGTCGGACCGTCGCGCACCGCCTGCACGCCGTAGCGGGTGCCGATGCGGTAATCGTTGGAATACAGCGAGCGGCTTTCGCGCGAGGTCGCCGGGGCGCTGACGCCACCGATCACGCGTTGCTGGCCGGGCAGTTCCACCTTGCGCAGCGGCGGCAAGTCGGCCGGGTCGATCTCGGGCGCGCGTTGCCGCCTCGCCATCGCCAGCTTCCATTCCTCGTCGCCGCAGCGGGTCGAAAAACAGTACAGGCGCATCTGCGCCGGATCGCTCGCAATCGCGATCAGGATCGGGTCGCCGCCGAAGGCGGGAGTCGGCAATGTGACCAGAGGCGCGCCCAGCAGGGCGAGCCCGATTGCACCGAGCATCGTCTGAGTCAGGCTGGAAGTACGGCCCAGGATAATGCCATGAAACCGATTACAGACCTGCGACGCCGGGCACGCCGGATAGGTTCGATTAATCCTTTGATGGCACGCAAGTGATTGATGCGAATGGCCGAAAGCCTTGCGGCGCGGGGCGATGGCCGGGTTCGCGGCTGCGATCGATGGGCCGGCGGCTCAGTAGTACAGCGTGACCAGATGTTTGGCCTGGGCGAAGAACAGCCATCGCTCGACCAGGGCGCCCAGAAACACCGACAGCGCGCTCAGCGCGGTCACGATCGCGGCGGTCTCGGGCGACCCGGTCACCTGCATCAGGCCGGCGCCGAACATGCCGGCCACCGGCAACAGCGCGAACAGCGCCAGCGCGATCAGGCGCAGCTTGCGTGCGTGCTTGCGCGCCAGCACGTAGCCCATCTCGCGGGTCAGATAGTTTTCTTCGGTGTGCGGACGTTCGAATACCGACAGCTCGCGGTCGGGCAGGCCGACCGCCTCGCCGCGGGTGACCGGCAACGGCGTGCGGTCGATCGCGCGCCAATACACCAGCTTGAGCACCGCGGTCAGCGGCGCGAGCAGCACCACCGCCGTCATCGCCGAGCGCCCGGCCGCGGGCGCGCCGGGCAGCGCGGCCAGCAAGGCTGCGCCGCTGAGCAGGGCGAAGGCCAGATAGCTCGGCACCACCAGCCAATGCCGCCACGCCGGGATCGGTTTGAGCGAGGCGTAGATCATCGCCGTGCAGGCCACGGTGATCAGCGCGCACACCACCACCGCCGCCGACAGCAGCATCGGCATCGCCGCGCCGCTTTTGCGCACCACGCCCAACAGCAAGCCCAGCGCGGGCAAGTACGCGACGACCGCCATCACGCCCTCACGCGACAGCCATGAGGTCCGCCATTGCGAGAACGCGCGCCAGGCGCGTAGCGGTTTGCCCAGGTGCAGGGTCGAGCTGAGCAGGCCGACGCTGACCAGGGCCAAGGCGGCGAACATCGCGAGCGCGAATAGGCGCATGGGCTCGACCGGCGATCCGCCGGCGTAGTGGTAAAAGGCGATCGCGCCGATCCACGCCATCAGCCCATAACCGGCGCCCGACAAGGTGGTGAAGAAAATGACCGAGAACGCCGGGTGCATATCAGCCTGCGCGAACGAAACGAAGAGAAATGAAATTCGCGCAGGCGCGTGTGCGCACGCACTCGCCACCCACGCTATCGCGCAGTCGCTGCATACCGCGCAGACGCATCATCGCGACAACACCCGATCCAGCCAGCGCAGCACCGTCGGCAAGGCCTGGGTGTCCAGCGGTTCCGCGGCCGGCGCCGGTTCCTCCGCACCGACGCGGCGCGCGCGCGGCGGCAGGTATTTGTTGGTCGGTTGATAACCCAGCGACGCCATCAGATCGACGCCGCCGCGTTCGGCGACCAGTTTCGACACCTTCGATTCCGGATCGGCGAGGTCGCCGAAATGGCGCGCGCGGGTCGGGCAGGCCTGCACGCAAGCCGGCTGGCGTTCGGATTCTTCAAGGTTCTCGTTGTAGATGCGGTCGATGCACAGCGTGCATTTCTTCATCACGCCCTCGACCGGGCTGTACTCGCGCGCGCCGTACGGGCAGGCCCAGGAGCACAGCTTGCAACCGATGCACTTGTCCTCGTCGACCAGCACGATGCCGTCTTCGGCGCGTTTGTAACTGGCGCCGGTCGGGCACACGGTCACGCAGGCCGGCTGTTCGCAATGCAGGCACGAACGCGGGAAGTGCAGGGTCATCGCCGGTTGCGGCGCGGTGTCGACGGCCGCCGCGGCGCTGCCGCAGCCGCGCACCGGGTCGGCGATCGGCAATGCGGCGACGGCGGTGGCTTCCACCTCGTAGCTGTGGACGCGGTTGAACCAGACCCCCGACGGATCCTTGCCGTAAGGCTGCTCGTCGGTCAGCGGAGCGGAAAAGCCGCCGGCGTTCCACTCCTTGCAGCTCACCGCGCAGGCATGGCAACCCACGCAGGTGTCGAGGTCGATGACCAGGCCCAGTTTCTTTTTCGACGGCGGCGGCAGACCGGTCATCGTTTTCTCCCGGTCGAAATCAACCAAACGCCCAGCGCGAACACGGCCAGGCCGATGCTCACGCTCGGCATCAACGCGATCAGCACCGGTGTCACCGAGCCGTTGGCGCTCGCGGCCGCGTCGCGGGTCGGATCGAACAGGCCCAGGCCCAGCAACAGCACCAGGCCGAAGCTCAGCGCGATGCACAGCAGGCCGGCGAAGAGGCGTACCGGTTTCATGCGCGCACTCTCACGATTCGGACTCGCGTGAACGCAGATACGGCGGGACGCCGACGCGACCGGCCGCGACGAAACCATGGACTGACGATGCATCCCTTCATCGGTTTTTCCTGAACTGCGCGCCATAGCGCAAGGGCCGGTCGTCGGCGGGTTCGAACGACAGCGCGGCGAACTGTGGCTGCGACATGGTCTGCGTATCGTCGGCCGCATTTAGCTTGCGGATCGACACGCGCAGATCGAACCAGGCCGCCTGACCGGTGACCGGATCGGCGTTGGCGTAGTCGCCCTTCGGGGTGATGTCGGAAATCAGGTGATTGAGCAGGAAGCCCTTGCGGCTTTCCGGCGCGTCCTTGTTCAAGCGCCAGGCGCCGCGGCGCTTGCCGATCGCGTTCCAGGTCCAGACCGTGTCGGGCTGCACGTTGGCGGCGAATTTCGCCTGCACCTGGATGCGGCCGTGATGCGATTGCACCGCGATCCAGTCTTCGTCGGCGATGCCGTGGCGCGCGCCGGTGTCGGGATGCAGGTACAGGAAATTGCGCGTGGTGATCTGCCGCAGCCAGGCGTTCTGCGAACCCCAGGCGTGGTACATGAACATCGGCCGCTGGGTCACCGCGCTGAGCGGGAAGCGCGTGGCGCCGTCGGCGATCTGCGCGCCTTCGAACGGTTCGTACCAGATCGGCAACGGATCGAAATAGGTCGCGACCCGTTCGCGATGCTCGGCCGGCGGTTGCTTGTCGCCGTGGCCCTGCGCGGCGAGGCGGAACTTCTGCATCGTCTCGGAATACAACTGCAGCACGATCGGATCGGCATGGCCGAGAAAGCCCATCTTCTGCGCCCAGTCGAGATAGCCGCGGTTGGCCATCTTGAAGTAGCGCGCGGACTCGGGCACATGGCTGCGCCAGAAGCCGCCGTGGTCGATGTAGCGTTGCAGTTGCTGCGGATTCGGCGGGCCCTTGGCTTCGAGTTCGCCGTGTTCGCCGCGCCAGCCGGCGAGCAGACCGACTCCGGGCGCGCGTTCATGGCGCACGATGTAGTCGGCGTAGTCGCGATAGCGCGGGCTGCCGTCGTCCGCCACCATGCCCGGAAGTCCGAGGCGCGCGCCGATATCGAGCAGTACCGACTGGAAGCCGCGCACGTCGCGCGCTTCGTCGCCGGCATGCAGGCGTTGGGTGGTCGAATCCACGATGGGATGCCGTATCGCGTCGCAGGCCGAATCGGCGTCCGAGATCGGCCGGTCGAGCAGGCTGATCGCGTCGAAGCGTTCCAGGTAGGTCGTGTCGGGCAGGACCAGATCGGCGTATGCGGTCATCTCCGAGGCGTAGGCATCGGCGTAGATGATGCGCGGGATGCGGTACTCGCCGTCCTCGCCGCGATCGGTCAGCCAGCGCATCGTCTCGCCGGTGTTCATCGCCGAGTTCCAGCTCATGTTGGCCATGAACATCATCAGCGTGTCGATCTTGTACGGATCGCCGGCCCAGGCGTTGCGGATCACGGTGTGCATCATGCCGTGCGCCGACAGCGGATAGGCCCACGAGAACGCGTGATCGATGCGACGCGGCTGGCCGTGCTCGTCGACGACGAGGTCTTCGGGGCCGTGCACGAAACCGAGCGGGGCGGCGTCCAGCGCACCGTTGGCTTGACGCTGTTTGCCGGGGCGGTTCGGTGGCGGAAGTGGCTTGGGGAACGGCGGTTGATAGCGGAACGAACCGGGCGTGTCGACCGCGCCGAGCAGCAGTTGCAGCAAGTGCAGCGCGCGACAGGTGTGGAAGCCGTTGCTGTGCGCGCTGATCCCGCGCATCGCGTGCATGCTGACCGGCCGGCCGACCATCTCACTGTGTTCGCGGCCGTGCGCGTCGGTCCACGCGATCGGCAGTCGGACCGGGTTATCGAACGCGGCCTGCGCGAGTTCGCGGGCGATGCGGCGGATGGTGTCGGCGGGAATGCCGCAGCGTTCGCTGACCGCGTCGGGCGCGTATTGCGGGTCGAGGTAGCGTTCGACCAGCAGATGGAACACCGGCACGACGCGGCGGCCATCGGTCAGGGTGTATTCGCCTACGACGGCGGGGGAGATGTCGATGCTGTCGGCCGGTTGCGCGCGGCCCTCACCCCGGCCCTCTCCCGCGTGCGGGAGAGGGGGTTCTTCGGCGGTGTTCGAAGCGACGTGATGTGGCGCATCTTCGGAGGCATGCACTGCATCCGATCGCTTCGCAACGGTTCCCTCTCCCGCGGGCGGGAGAGGGCCAGGGTGAGGGCCACTCACCCAACACAACGCACGCCCCAACTCATCGCGCGCAAACAACCCGTCGTCCGCGCCACCCGGATTACGGATCACCAACCAATGCGCATTCGCATAGCGCACCAGGTAATCCAGATCGATCCGGTCGGCCTTCAACAATTCGTGGATCAACGCGAACGCGAACAAGCCATCGGTGCCGGGCCGGATCCCGATCCACTCGTCGGCGATCGCGCCGTAACCGCTGCGTACCGGATTGACCGCGACGATCTTCGCCCCGCGCGCCTTCAACTTGCCCAGTCCGAGCTTGATCGGATTGGAGTCGTGATCCTCGGCCACGCCCCATAGCATCAGATAGCGCGAATGCTCCCAGTCGGGTTCGCCGAATTCCCAGAACGAGCCGCCCAGCGTGTACAACCCGCCCGCGGCCATGTTGACCGAGCAGAACCCGCCGTGCGCGGCGTAGTTGACCGTGCCGAACTGCTGCGCCCACCAGCCGGTCAACGCCTGCGACTGATCGCGGCCGGTGAAGAACGCCAGTTCGTCGGGATTGCGTTCGCGGATCGGCGCCAGCCAGCCGGCGGCGATGCCCAACGCCTCGTCCCATTCGATCTCGCGGAATTCGCCCTTGCCGCGCTCGCCCACGCGCAACAAAGGTTTGCTCAGCCGCGCCGGCGAATAGTGCTGCATGATCCCGGCCGATCCCTTGGCGCACAGCACGCCCTGGTTGACCGGGTGATCGGGATTGCCCTGGATGTAACGGATCTTGCCGTCGGCCAGCCACACCTTGATGCCGCATCGGCATGCGCACATGTAACAGGTCGTGGTCTTGACCTCATCGCCGGGCGAGGGCGACAGGTCGATGGCTGGCTCGGAGGGAGCGTGCTCTCGCATCGCGCCATTGTGCCTGCCGCGCCGGAATCCGGCGAGCGCGGCGGTGATTGTTGTCCTCGCCGCGACGGCCAGCCGATACTGGCCGGTCGCGGCACGACGCCCGAGGAGCAATCGCGCATGGGGTTCTTGTTCGGGTTCGTCTATTACGGCGGCTTGCTGTGGGTGGCGCTCGCGCTGGCCTGGGTCGGCTATGAACAGCGCAAGCGTCGGCCGGGATTCAACCGCTGGTATCTGGCCGCGTGCGTCTCGGCGGCGCTGGGCGCCGCCGCCTGGTATGTCCTGCAGCACATGGGCGCGGCGATGCGCAGCGCCGGTGGCTGACGCTGCGCGGTTCCACCGCAGTCGCAATCGATGCGACCGCGGTGGTGTCTAATGTCACTTCACCGCCGGGACCTGGATCTTGATACTGGGGTCGTTGAAACGCGAATACTTCAAGGTCGAGGTGTACTGCTTGCCGTTGACGTCGGCGATGTTGACCGATTGCACCGGATAACCGTCGGCGTTGACCCAGAAGGTCGAGGAGGACTTGGGTTGGGTGTTGTCGATCTTGTACTTCTTGGTCGCCACGCCGCCGAGGTTCTCGGTGCCGGCCGCGGTCACCTTGAGGGTCGCCAGATTGCCGAGGACTTTGTCGCGGGTGCGCAACTGGGCGACGCCGCCTCCGGGCGCGGCCTGTTTGCTGGTCTTGCCCTGCATGGTCAGGTACAAGGTGTTGCCGATCATGATCTGCTCGCCCATCGTGCCCATCTTCACGCGCATGCGATCGGGGGCGACGAAGTCGGTTTCGGTGCCCGGTCCCGGGCCCATGCTCATGACGGCGTGGTAGCTCTTGGCGGCGAGGAATTTATCGACTGCGGCAACGACCTCCTCTTTCGGTCCGGCCCAGGCCAGACTGGAGGCGCTCAGACCGAGCAGCAGCACCGGGGTGGTCAGCGTTGCGGATAATGAGGTCTTGATCACGTAGGATCCTTAGGTTCGATGGTGGCGGCCGGACAGAGGCCGATGCCATGCTAGTTGTGTCCCCACCGCCTCTACCAGACCCTGCCGACATGGAACGTATCGAACGCATCCACGCGCTGCACCGGATTCTCACTGCGGCCAGGTATCCGGTCACAGTTCAGCGCCTCCAGGAGGACCTGGAATGCTCGCGCGCGACCGTCTATCGGGATCTGGCCTACCTGCGCGATTACCTGATGGCACCGGTGGTCGGCAACGGCGAGGCCGGTTTCCGCTACGACACCAGCGAAGGCGACCGCTTTGAGCTGCCCGGCCTGTGGCTGAGCTCGGAGGAGCTGCATTCGCTGCTCGCCGCGCAACAGCTGCTGATGCGCAGCGGCGGCGGGGTGCTGTCGAACGCGCTCGCGCCGTTGCAGCAACGCATCGAAAAACTGCTCGACGAACACGCCGGCGGCCGGCGCCTGCCGGTCGAGCGCGTGCGGGTCATCCCGCACCGCACCCGCCGGCTCGACGAAACCGCGTTCCGCGCCGTCGCCACCGCGGTGCTCGATCGCAAGCCGCTGACGTTCGAATACCGCGCGCGCTCCACCGACGAACGCACCCGTCGCAGCGTGTCGCCGCAACGGCTCACCCATTACCGCGAAAACTGGTACCTCGACGCCTGGGATCACGAGCGCGACGCCTTGCGCAGCTTCTCGGTCGACCGGATCAGCGCGGCCAAGATCGGCGACGTGCCGGCGCGCGATGTCGCCGACGAGGAACTCGATCAGCATCTGGCCTCGAGCTACGGCATTTTCTCCGGCGCGCCCAAGGGTTGGGCGACCATCGTGTTCAGCGCCAAGGCCGCACGCTGGGTCGCCGACGAACACTGGCATTCGCAGCAGCAAGGCCGCTTCCTGGCCGACGGCCGTTACGAACTCAAGGTGCCGTACAGCGCCGGGCGCGAACTGCTGATGGACGTGATGCATTACGGCAGCGACGCCGAAATCGTCGAGCCGGTGGTGCTGCGCGAGCAGGCCAAGTCGATGCTGGAACTGGCGCTGAGCAACTACGGTCACTGATGCCCGGCGCCGATCCTCCGCGTATCGAAAAAGGCGAAGCGGTCGCGCTGGTGCTCGGCGCCGGCGGCGCGCGCGGGCTGGCCCAGATCGGCGTGATCGAAGCGCTGCAGGCGCGCGGGCTGCGCATCGTCACCGTCGCCGGTTCCTCCAGCGGCGCGCTGGTCGGCGGCTTGTTCGCGGCCGGCAAGATGGAGGTCTACCGCGACTGGCTGTTCGGCATGAGCCGCACCGCGATGCTGCGCTTGCTCGATCCGGTGTTCGGCCAATCCTCGCTGTTCCGCGGCGAGCGACTGATGGACAGCCTGCGCGAACTGGCCGGCGAGCCGCGCATCGAGGACCTGCCGATCGGCTTCACCGCGGTCGCGGTCGACCTGATGCGGCAGCGCGAAGTGTGGCTGCGCGAGGGCGACCTATGGGACGCGATCCGCGCATCGATCGCGATCCCGGGCGTGTTCACGCCCTACGAATTGCACGGCCGCGAACTGGTCGACGGCGGCTTGCTGGCGCCCTTGCCGATCACCGCGACGCGTCTGTCCGACGCGCACCGCCTGGTCGCGGTCGACATGCACGGCTGGCCCGCGCAACCGCCCGGCGCGTTGGCCCAGCACAATGGCGGCGGCGTGCTGACCACCCAGGGCGGTGGCGACGCCAAGCCGC
Organism: Lysobacter sp. Soil_N_51; assembly: GCF_057655755.1. Classification (NCBI taxonomy): domain Bacteria; kingdom Pseudomonadati; phylum Pseudomonadota; class Gammaproteobacteria; order Lysobacterales; family Lysobacteraceae; genus Lysobacter; species Lysobacter sp. Soil_N_51. The sequence goes on from NZ_JBDGLR010000005.1 coordinate 30,277, forward strand.
CGTCGTTGTTCAACCACTGGTTCCGGCGCAAGGCCACTGAATCGCCCGACGAGGTCGAGGACGACGCGCCGCGCGAGATGGGCTTCACCGAATTGATGGCGCGCTCGCTGGATACGATGCAGGCGCAGATCGCGCGCGTGCAGCTGGCCCTGGACCCGCCCGAACTGGTGATCCGGATTCCGCGCGACGCTTGCCAGTTCTATGAGTTCTGGCGCGCCAAGGAACTGATCGAGATCGGCCGCGAGGAAGCGGAGAAGGCGCTGGATAAGGCCGGGTATTGACCTGATGGATCACCTCTCCCGCCCGCGGGAGAGGTCGGCGCGCAAAGCGCGCCGGGTGAGGGCACGCAGGCCGTCGCGCCCCCATCCCGGCCTTCCCCCGCAAGCGGGGGAAGGAGCAGAGCCGGCGTTACCCAGAGCCATTGGCTAACGCGAAGCGTTTGCCTCGAACAGCCGATCGTCAATATGCGCCGCATCACCTCTCCCGCTCACGGGAGAGGTCGGCGCGCAAAGCGCGCCGGGTGAGGGCGCCCCGGCGCAAATCCCTCGACCCGACTCCCATCCCGACCAGCGGTCGCACCCATCGCAGCCCCTGAGACGCGGCGGCACGAAGGTGGGCTCCAGCCCATCGACCTTGCCGCCATCGGAGTCAGTCCATGACCGCCACCGCGACTTCCACCGCATCCCCGTCGTCCTCCACCGCCGCCGCCGACCTTCGCGCCGACCTCGACACCGCCCTGCGCTACGCCCTGGCCATCGGCGCGCTGCTGGTGCTGATGCTGCCGGCCGCGCGCGGCGGCCAGAGCGCGATCGGCTGGTTGCCGATGTGGCTGGTGGCGATGCCGGCGATGGCGTGGTGGGCGCTGCATCGCTTCCGTCTGCCGTCGTGGCGTCGGGCGGCGCCGGCCGACGCCGGGCAGGCGCTGCGCCGCCGTCGTCGCGGCGCGGTCCAGGCGCGTCGCCGCGCGCGTCCGGCGGTGATCGCGCGGCCGCTGCCGCGTGCGGCCTGAACCGGTTCGCTTAATCGGCCTTCCGACTCGATCTGCCTACTCGGCCACCTGGGCTGCTGCACAAGCCGGTGTACCGATCTGATGTGTCGAACCGTTTTGCCGATCCGGTCCACATGGGTCCGGATCGGCCTGCAGGTCGCGCCGCTTGGCGCCGCGGCCGTCACGGTATCCAACGCCTGAATTCAGCCCCATCCGCGCCGAATTCACGGCATTCGCCGCGCATCGCCACGGCCCCGCGGCGGCGCCCTTCAACGCAGCCAACCCCGCACCTCCCTACATGACCATGGACAGGGCGGCCGCCCCGGCGCCCTGTGCTAGCGTGGCGGCCTTCCTTTGTTCCGGATCCGCCATGCCCGTTCTCCCGAAGACCTGTCAGTCCCTGTTGCTAGCGGCCGGTCTCGCGGCTGCATCGGCCTGCGGCGCCGTCATCGCCAAGGAGGCGACCGTGACCGACGATCCCTATGCGTGGCTCGAAGACGTCGACGGCAAGCGCGCACTCGACTGGGTTCATGCGCGCAACGCCAAGACCGAAGCCGAATACACCGGCAGCGCGCAGTTCAAGCAGCTCGAAGCGAGCATCCGCGCCAACCTGGATTCCGACGCCAAGATTCCCGGCGTGCAGAAGATCGGCGATCACTATTACAACTTCTGGCAGGACGCCCAGCACCAGCGCGGCCTGTGGCGCCGCACCACCCTGGCCGAGTACCGCAAGGACAAGCCGGCCTGGGAAACGGTGATCGACCTGGACGCGCTCAACGCCCAGGAGAACGAGCAGTGGGTCTGGCACGGCGCCGAATGCCTGCGGCCGGATTACCAGCGCTGCCTGATTTCGCTGTCGCGCGGCGGTTCCGACGCCGACGTCACCCGCGAATTCGATCTGGTCGCCAAGACCTGGATCAAGGACGGTTTCTACCGCCCCGAAGCCAAGGGCAGCCTGACCTGGATCGATCGCGATCATGTCTACGTCGCCACCGATTTCGGTAAGGGCAGCATGACCAGCTCGGGTTATGCGCGCACGGTCAGGCTGTGGACGCGCGGCACGCCGATGGCCCAGGCCACGCCGGTGTATGAGGGCAAGGACAGCGACATGATGGTCGCCGCCTGGCACGACCCGACCCCGGGCTTCGAGCGCGACTTCGTCGAGCGCACGATCGCGTTCTACAACAACGAACTGTTCCTGCGCGATGCCGACGGCAAGCTCAGCAAGCTCGACCTGCCCAACTCCGCCAACAAGGAAGTGCGCCGTGAGTGGCTGTTGCTGGAGCTGCGCGATCCTTACGAGGCCGGCGGCAAGAAGTACCCGGCCGGCAGCCTGATCGCCACGCGTCTCGACGAGTTCCAGGCCGGCAAGCGCGATTTCGCCAGCCTGTTCGCGCCCACCGATACCAGTTCGCTGGCCGGCACCACCTGGACCCGCCATCACCTCATCATCAACGTCCTCGACGACGTCAAGAACAAGCTCACCGTGCTGACTCCGCCGGGTGCGGGGCAGGGCGAGTGGACGCGCAGCGCGTTCGTCGGCGCGCCGACCTTCGGCACGGTCATGGTCGGCGCGGTCGACGGCATCGACAGCGACGCGGTGTGGCTCAGCGCCGCCGATTACCTGACCCCGACCACCCTGGCCTTGGCCGAGCCGGGCCAGAAGCCCGAAGTGCTCAAGACCATGCCGACCTTCTTCGACGCGTCCAAGGACACGATCGAACAGCACTTCGCCAAGAGCAAGGACGGCACCCGCGTGCCGTACTTCCTGGTGCGGCCGAAGGACCTCAAGTACGACGGCAAGGCGCCGACCCTGCTGTACGGCTACGGCGGATTCGAAGTGTCGATGACGCCGGTGTATTCCGGCGGCATCGGCAAGGGCTGGCTGGAGAAGGGCGGCGTGTACGCGGTCGCCAACATCCGCGGCGGCGGCGAGTACGGCCCGCGCTGGCATCAGGCCGCGCTCAAGGCCAACCGGCACAAGGCTTATGAGGACTTCGCCGCGGTCGGTCGCGACCTGATCGAGCGCAAGATCACCAGCACTCCGCACCTGGGCGTGCAGGGCGGCAGCAACGGCGGCCTGCTGACCGGCAACATGCTGACCCAGTACCCGGAACTGTTCGGCGCGGTCGTGGTGCAGGTACCGCTGCTCGACATGAAGCGCTACAGCCACCTGCTGGCCGGCGCCTCGTGGATGGCCGAGTACGGCAATCCCGACACCGACGACTGGTCCTTCATCAAGACCTTCTCGCCGTATCACCTGTTCGATCCCAAGCGCGAGTATCCGCCGGTGATCTTCATGACCTCGACCAAGGACGACCGCGTCCATCCGGGCCATGCGCGCAAGATGGCCGCGAAGATGCTCGACGCCGGCAAGAACGTGACCTACTACGAAAACATTGAGGGCGGCCACGGCGGCGCGGCCAACAACGCCCAGCAGGCGCATATGAGCGCGCTGGCCTTGACCTTCCTGTGGCAGCGGTTGTCCCCATGATCGGCCGCCCGCGCCGAACGATGGCCAGTGCCTGAAGAATAACGACCGAACGGGCGCCATGGCGCCCGTTCGGCCGATGGCTCGCCGCGGCGGCGGACTCATCTCGCGACCCAAGTCCCCAATCCGCGTCCTGCCCCGTTGCGCAACCCGTCCTCGGACCCTATATGAAACCGACCCTGTTAACGCTTGCGGCCACGCTACTGATGACCACCACCCTCAACGTCCCCGCCGCCGACCTGCCCGCGCCGCCCGATGCGGCCAAGAAGCCGTACACCGTCAAGGCGCCGCACGGCGCCCAGCGCGGCGACGAGTACTACTGGCTGCGCGACGACAAGCGCAAGAACCCCGAGATGCTGGCGTACCTCAACGCCGAGAACGCCTACGTCGACGCGGTGATGAAGCCGCTCAAGCCGCTGGAGGACAAGCTGTACGGCGAGATCGTCGGCCGCATCAAGCAGGACGACAGCTCGGTGCCGTACCGCGAGCGCGGTTACTGGTACTACACCCGCTTCGAAACCGGCCAGGACTATCCGATCCATGCGCGCCGCAAAGGCAGCATGGAGGATGCCGAGCAGGTCCTGCTCGACGTCAACGCGATGGCCAAGGGCAAGGATTACTTCAGCGTCGGCGCGATGGAAGTCACCCCCGACAACCAGATTCTGGCCTGGGCCGACGATGCGGTCGGCCGTCGCCAGTACAAGATCCGGTTCAAGAATCTGGCGACCGGCGAGATCTATCCGGACGTGATCGAAAATACGTCCACCGACCTGGTCTGGGCCGACGACAACAAGACCCTGTTCTACGTCGAGAACGATCCCAAGACCCTGCTGACCGTGCGGATCAAGAAGCACGTGCTCGGCACGCCCGCGTCCAAGGACGTGCTGGTCTACGAGGAAAAGGACGACAGCTTCTACATGGGCATCGAGCGCAGCCGCGACGACGCCTACATCTGCATCAACATCCACAGCACCGTGTCCAGCGAAATCCGCTGCGCGCCGGCCGCCGATCCGAAGGAGTTCTTCGTGCTCGCGCCGCGTCAGCGCGATGTCGAATACGACGCCGACCATCTCGCCGGCCGCTGGGTGATCCGCACCAACGCGCCCGGCGCCGACGGCAAGCCGGCGCCGAACTTCAAGCTGGTCACCGCCGACGACGGCGCGCGTTCGATCAAGGAGTGGAAGGACTGGATCGCGCACCGCGACGACGTGTTCGTCGAGGGCTTCGAACTGTTCGACGGTTTCACCGCCGTGGCCGAGCGCTCCAACGCGCTCGAGCGTCTGCGCCTGATCGGTAAGGACGGCAAGGAAGAGTTCGTCAAGGCCGACGAGCCGGCGTTTTCGATGGGCCTTTCGGTCAATTCCGAACACGACACGCCGTGGCTGCGCTATACCTACACCTCGCTGACCACGCCGGCGACCACCTACGAGCTCAACACCCAGACCGGTGAGCGCAAGCTGCTCAAGCGCCAGCCTGTGATCGGTTACGACAGCGAGAAGTACGTGACCGAGCGTTTCTGGGCGACCGCGCGCGACGGCGTCAAGGTGCCGGTGTCGCTGGTCTACAAGAAGGGCTTCGAGAAGAACGGCAAGGCCGCGTTGCTGCAGTACGCCTACGGCAGCTACGGCATGTCGATGGACCCGGGCTTCAACAGCACCGTCGTCAGCCTGCTCGATCGCGGCATGGTGTATGCGATCGCGCATATCCGCGGCGGCCAGGAAATGGGCCGCAAGTGGTACGACGACGGCAAGCTGTTCCACAAGCAGAACACGTTCAACGATTTCGTCGACGTCACCGCCGATCTGGTCAAGGCCGGCTACGCCGCGCCCGATCGCGTCGCCGCGTACGGCGGCAGCGCGGGCGGCCTGCTGATGGGCGCGATCGCGAACATGGCGCCGGACAAGTACCGCGTGGTGCTGTCGCAGGTGCCGTTCGTCGATGTGGTCACCACCATGCTCGACGCCAGCATTCCGTTGACCACCAACGAGTACGACGAGTGGGGCAATCCGGAGAAGAAGGACTACTACGACTACATGCTGTCGTACTCGCCTTACGACAACCTCAAGGCGCAGGCGTATCCGGCGATGTTCGTCGGCACCGGCCTGTGGGATTCGCAGGTGCAGTACTGGGAGCCGGCGAAGTACGTGGCGCGGTTGCGCGACCTCGACACCGGCAAGCAACCGGTGCTGTTCCGCACCAACATGGACGCCGGCCACGGCGGCAAGTCGGGCCGCTTCCGCCGCTTCCGCGAACAGGCGGAGATGTACTCGTTCATGATCGACCAGATGCAGGTCAGCGCGGACATCGTGGCGAAGTGAGTCGATGCACGCGCTCGCGCCGGTAGCGGCGCGGTGCGGTGATCGGACAGGCCCGGCGATGCCGGGCTTGTTCGTTTCTGGGGATTGCGCGAGGGGTTGTGCCCGGTACGACAGGCCGGTTCGTCTTGGGCTGAGCGGCAGATCTCGGGACTGAAACTTCTCCAGCACAAACCCCAGGCGTGTCATGGAAGCCGCAATGCCTACCTGTAGGAGCGGCGCAAGCCGCGACCGCGGGATCGCAATTACGGCGCCAGTTTCGGCGTAGCTGCGATCCCGCGGTCGCGGCTTACGCCGCTCCTACATGGGTAATCAAGAATCTTCGCGAACATTTATGAGCAGAAGGGGCCGAGGTTCGATCTATCGGAAAGCGAAGCGAACTCGTAAGTGCAAAGAAAGCCGACACGCATGCGTCTTTCCCGCCGCCACGCAGGCCGCGATGCCTACCTGTAGGAGCGGCGTAAGCCGCGACCGGGACAATTCAACTACGGCGTAAGTTGCGGCGTAATTGCGATCCTGCGATCGCGGCTCACGCCGCTCCTACAGGAGGCATCAGGAATACTCTTGATTCATCGGCCGACGGAAGAAGTCGGGGTTCGGTTTATCGCAAAGCGACGCGAACCCGCGAGGTCTGTGCGAAAGGGGCTCCAGCCCATACGTTCCACTCGAACCACGCCAGCCCAACACCAATCCACCCACGGCGCTTGAAACCGCGCCGACACCCGCCATGTGTTTCCCACCTACCGCACGGCTGCATACTTCCGGCATGTCCGTTCCACCTTCTCCCTCCGATCCAGGCGCCGATCAGGACGCCGGACCGCGAGCCGACCTCACCGCGTCCGAGCCGCCAGCGCCGATCGAGCCCGCCGCTTCACGTCCGCGCAGCCGCTTGCGCTGGGCCTGGTGGCTGCTGGCCTACGCCAGCCTGGGTCTGGGCATCGTCGGCATCGTCGTGCCCGGCCTGCCGACGGTGCCGTTCGTGCTGCTGTCGGCGTTCGCCGCCGCGCGCGGCTCCGAGCGCCTGCACGCGTGGCTGCTCGCGCACCGCCAGTTCGGCCCGATGATCCGCGACTGGCAGGCGCACGGCGCGGTCAGCCGGCGGGCCAAGTGGCTGGCGGTGTCGATGATGTCGGCCTGCGCGGTGATCATGTTTCTGACCTCGCCCAGGCTGTGGATGGCGATGACCGGCACCTCGATCATGGCCGTGGTGGCGATCTGGCTGTGGCGCCGGCCGGAGCCGCCTGCGGATCGCGGGTCGCGATGAAGGTTTCCCAGGCTCCGCGGCTTGCGCGACCGGCCGACGGCACGGCCTGAACGAGCCGCAGCTCGCGCCGCCGGTTCCGTGGCCCTCGACCCCCGTCGCAATCCACACCTGAGCCAGCAGCTGAACCCGTCCATGTGCGCGGGTCCGATCGGCCCCGGCCGTGGGTTCGTTTCCGCTGCCCCTGCGGGCTACACTTCGACCCATGAATGCACGCCATGCCACGCCCCTCGTTCTGACCGCGCTGACCCTCACCCTGACCGCTTGCGGCAACAAGGGCCCGTTGGTCCTGCCGACCCAGCCCGCGCCGCAGGAAGCGCCGGCGGCCAAGCCCGGCGAAGTGCCGGTGTCCATTTCCAAGGCCAACGACCCGCCGGTCGCGACCAAGCCGGCGACCAAATCACTGCCTGCACCGCCGCTGGACAGCGTGCTGACCCCGCCGACCACCCAGGACGGCAAGGACACGGACGGCGAGACCCAGGACGGCGACGGCTCCGATCAGACCAAGCCGGCCGAGCCGACGCCCGCCGGCGGCTGAGACCATGGCCGAATCCACCGCCGCGTCCGCATCGCCGGGTTCGGGCGCTACCGGCACCGGCAAGATGCGCTTCAGCAAGATGCACGGCGCCGGCAACGACTTCGTGGTGCTGGACCTGCGCGGCGGCCTCGCGCCGCCTGACGCCGACACCTGCCGCCGCCTCGCCGACCGTCATTTCGGGGTCGGCTGCGATCAACTGCTGACCATCGAAGATCCGCTCAGCGACGGCGCCGTTGCCTCGTATCGGATCTGGAACGCCGACGGTTCGACCTCGCAGCAATGTGGCAACGGCGCGCGCTGCATCGCCGCCTGGCTGGTGCGCGACGGCGCGGCTTCAAACGGCGCCGACGCCGACGGCGGCTTCTTCGTCGACAGCCCGGCCGGGCGCCACGCGGTGCAGCCCCTGGGCGGCGACGCCTACCGCATCGGCATGGGCCGGCCCGAATTCGAACCCGCGCGCATTCCGCTGCTCGGCTATGCCGCGCGCCAGGATCAGTACGTGCTCGACATCCACGACACCGTGTTCGGTTTCGGCGCGGTGTCGATGGGCAATCCGCATGCGGTGATCGAAGTCGACGACGTCGACGTCGCGCCGGTCGAAAGCATCGGTCCGCTGCTGCAATCGAGTTCGGCGTTTCCCGAATCGGCCAACGTCGGTTTCGCCCAGGTGATCGCGCCGGACCGGATCAAGCTGCGCGTGTACGAGCGCGGTTCCGGCGAAACCCTCGCCTGCGGCAGCGGCGCCTGCGCCGCCGCCGCGGTGCTGATGCAACGCGGCCGCATCGGCCGCGACGTGCGCGTGCAGTTGCCCGGCGGCGAACTGCGCATCGTCTGGCCCGACCCCGAGTCGGCGCTGTCGATGTCCGGCCCGACCGCATTCGTCTTCGAAGGAGAGTGGAACCGATGAGCGACAGATTCGGCGACAAGCCGGCCGACCAGCTTGGCGCGCACGAGATCGCCAACTGGCTGCGCCGCCATCCGCGTTTCCTGCAGCAATTCCCCGATTTGTCGCTGAGCCTGGTGGTGCCGCGCGAGGAAGGTTCGGCCGCGTCGCTGGCGAGCTACCAGCTCGAAGTGCTGCGCGACAAGAACCGCGAACTCTCGCGCCGCCTGCACGAACTGTTCGGCAACGCCCAGGACAACGAACGCCTGGCCGTGCGCACCCATCAATTGACCCTCGCGCTGATGCGCCAGGACAACGCAGCCGACACTCTGCGCGCGATGGCCGCGAGCCTGGCCGAGGATTTCAACGGCGACTTGGTCCGGCTGATCGTGTTCAAGCCCTATGACGGTTTGAGCGACAACGAGTGGCTGCAGATCATCGACGAATCCGATCCGCGCCTGCAGCCGTTCCGCGACGCGCTGAGCGACGGCGAACCGCTGTGCGGCCGCTTGCAGCCGGAAAAGCACGCGGTGCTGTACGGCGAGCGCGCCGCCGACGTGCAGTCCACCGCGCTGTTGCCGTTGCCGGGCAGCGGCCTGATCGCGGTCGGCAGTCGCGACCCGAACCGTTTCTTCCCCGGCATGGGCACGCTGTTCCTGCGCATGATGGGCGAATCGCTGGCGGTGGCGTTGCGTCGTTACGACTGAGACGCGCCATTCGGCGTTGCGGTGCGAAACGAACGCGATTGCCGCGACGCCGAAGCGAGTACGATCGCAGGGCATGAACGCCGTCGAAACATTTCTCGATCATCTGCGCGTGGAGCGGCGCATGTCCGCGCATACGCTCGATGCGTACCAGCGCGATCTGGCCGCGTTGTGGCTGTGGGCGGAAGAAAGCGGACGCGGCGAGGTGATGGCCTTGCAGACCGAGGACCTGCGCGCGTTCATCGCCGCCGAACGCCGGCGCGGACTGACGCCCAAGAGCCTGCAGCGGCGCTTGTCGGCGTGCCGCAGCTTTTATCTGTGGCAGGTCAAGCAAGGCCATCTGCCCGCCAGCCCGGCTGCGGCGATCCGCGCGCCGAAAGCGCCGCGCAAACTGCCGCAGGTGCTCGATCCGGACGAGGCCAAGGTGCTGGTCGAAGTGCCGACCGACGTGCCGCTGGGCCTGCGTGATCGCGCCGTGCTGGAACTGTTCTATTCCTCCGGCGTGCGCCTGAGCGAACTGTGCGCCTTGCGTTGGCGCGACCTGGACCTCGACGACGGCCTGGTCTCCGTGCTCGGCAAGGGCGGCAAACAGCGCATCGTGCCGCTGGGCTCGCATGCGCGCGCCGCCTTGCGCGAGTGGCGCGCATCGACCGGCGCAGGCAACGACGCGCAAGTGTTTCCCGGACGCGGCGGCGGCCCGATCACGCCGCGCGCGGTGCAACTGCGCATCCGCCAACTGGCCCAGCGCCAAGGCCTGTTCAAGCGCGTGCATCCGCATCTGCTGCGGCATTCCTTCGCCAGCCACATCCTGGAATCCTCCGGCGATCTGCGCGGCGTGCAGGAACTGCTCGGCCACGCCGACATCGCCACCACCCAGATATATACGCATCTGGATTTCCAGCATTTGGCCAAGGTCTATGACGCGGCGCATCCCCGGGCCAGGCGGAAGAAGCAGGAATGAGTAAAGAGGAGTGAGGAGTGAGTAAGAGCCGGGCCTTGCTGTCACTCACTCCTCACTCTTCTCCACTCATTTCTGCTCCCCGCTCCCCTTGACAAGCGGTCCGGCGACCCCATCCAGGGTTACAGCATCCTGGAGGTCGCAATGGACCCGAGTCAGAATCCCAACGTATTTCACGCCACCACGATCGTCTCGGTACGCCGCGACGGTCGCGTCGCCGTGGCCGGCGACGGTCAGGTGACGCTCGGTCACACCGTCATGAAGTCGAACGCGCGCAAGGTGCGCCGCCTGGGCCGCGACGGCCAGGTGTTGGCCGGTTTCGCCGGCGCCGCCGCCGACGCGTTCACCCTGTTCGAATTGTTCGAAGCCAAGCTGGAAAAACACGGCCAGCTGACCCGCGGCGCGGTTGAACTGGCCAAGGACTGGCGCACCGAACGCCGCCTCGGAAAACTCGAAGCGCTACTCGCGGTGGCCGACAAGGAAACCTCCTTGATCATCAGCGGCACGGGCGATGTGATCGAGCCCGAAGACGGCATCATCGCGATCGGTTCGGGCGGCATGTACGCGCTGTCCGCCGCGCGCGCGCTGATGGCCCACACCCAGCTCGACGCGCGCACCATCGCCACCGAGTCGATCGGCATCGCCGGCGACGTGTGCATCTATACGAATCGCAATGTGGTGGTGGAAGAGCTGTAAGGCCGAGATTCGGTATTCGGGATAAGGGATTCGCAAAGCGATCCGTCCCGCACCGACACCTTGCACCGGCTCTTGCCAATCCCGAATCCCCAATCCCGAATCCCGGCACTCATGAAACCCGACAACACCCACGCCACCATGACCCCGCGCGAAATCGTGCAGGAACTCGATCGCCACATCGTCGGTCAGCACGCGGCCAAGCGCGCGGTCGCGATCGCGCTGCGCAACCGCTGGCGGCGCATGCAGCTCGATGACGATCTGCGCAACGAGGTCATGCCCAAGAACATCCTGATGATCGGCCCGACCGGCGTCGGCAAGACCGAGATCGCGCGCCGTCTGGCGACGCTCGCCAACGCGCCGTTCGTCAAGGTCGAGGCCACACGCTTCACCGAGGTCGGCTACGTCGGTAAAGATGTGGAGCAGATCGTGCGCGATCTGGCCGACACCGCGGTCAAGCTGTATCGCGAGCAGGCCAAGACCCGCGTGCGCACCCAGGCCGAAGACCGCGCCGAGGACCGCATCCTCGACGCGCTGCTGCCCAAGCGCGTGCCCGGTGGTTTCGGCTTCGGCGCGGAAACCCCGGCCACCGATCACAGCGCGCCCGACAGCGACACCCGCGCCAAACTGCGCAAGCAATTGCGCAGCGGCGAGCTGGACGAGCGCGAGATCGAGATCGAAACCTCGCTCAACGTCGGCGTCGACATCATGGCGCCGCCCGGGATGGAGGAAATGGGCCAGCAGCTGCGACAGATGTTCTCGCAGGTGTCCGGCGGCAAGAGCCAGAAGAAGCACCTCACGATCAAGGCTGCGCGTCCGCAGCTGATCGAAGAGGAGGCCGGCAAGCTGGTCAACGAAGACGACATCCGTCAGGCCGCGATCGAGGCATGCGAGCAGCACGGCATCGTGTTCATCGACGAGATCGACAAGGTCGCCAAGCGCGGCGAGTCGGGCATGAGCGGCGGCGATGTCAGCCGCGAAGGCGTGCAGCGCGATCTGCTGCCGCTGGTCGAAGGCTCGACCGTGAGCACCAAGTACGGCGCGGTCAAGACCGACCACATCCTGTTCATCGCGTCGGGCGCGTTTCATCTGGCCAAGCCCAGCGACCTGATTCCCGAGTTGCAGGGCCGCTTCCCGATCCGGGTCGAGCTGACCGCGCTGACCAAGGACGATTTCGTCCGCATCCTGACCGAGCCGAAGGCCGCGCTGACCACGCAGTACGTCGAATTGCTCAAGACCGAGGGCGTGAATCTGCAGTTCACCGCCGATGCGGTGGATCGTCTGGCCGAGATCGCCGCGCAGGTCAACGAGCGCCAGGAGAACATCGGCGCGCGGCGTCTGCACACAGTGCTTGAGCGTCTGCTCGATACCTTGAGCTATGAGGCGCCCGATCGCGATGGGCAGGCGGTGACGATCGATCGCGCCTATGTCGACGAGCATCTGGGCGAGTTGGTGCAGGACCCGGATTTGAGTCGTTACATCCTCTAATTCGCACCGGTAATTCGCGGGCGCTTCCAAGCCCCTCTCCCGCTTGCGGGAGAGGGGTTGGGGTGAGGGGAGCAAGGTTGCGTCGCCTGAGCGACATCGATGCAGTCAAAGCTCCAAGCCCCTTGCCCTAGCCCTCTCAGCCCTGCACTCCCTTCGGTCGCCGCAAGCGGGAGAGGGAACACCGTCGCGACGATCGGTCAAATGACTACACGACCCATCGCGCAACCAGTCCGAAATCCGCACCCGCTCTGCTACCGTGTCGCCCCATGGACGACACCGCACCCGCGCGACGGACCGACACCGCGCGCACCGCCTTGGTCATCGGCGCCAACGGTTTTCTTGCCGGCTATCTGATCGCCGCCCTGCATCGCCACGGTTGGCGCGTGCTGCGTGGCGTGCGCGACAGCGGCCGCTCCTTGCGTGAGGACGAACGCGCAGCCGATCTGGCCCGCATGACCACGCCGGATGCCTGGCGCGACAGCCTGCGTGGCGTCGATGCGGTGGTCAACGTCGCCGGCATCCTGCGCGAGACCGGCGTGCAGACCTTCCAGACCATCCACGTCGACGGCCCGCTCGCATTGGCCCAGGCCTGCGTCGACTTCGGCGTTGCGCGCTTCGTGCAGATCTCCGCGCTCGGCCAGGCCGAGGACGGCGGTTTCCTCGCCTCCAAGCACCGTTTCGATGAGGCCTTGCTCGCGCTGCCGCTGAGCGCGGTGGTGCTGCGGCCGTCGATCGTCTACGCCGCTTCGGGCTCCTACGGCGGCACCTCGCTGTTGCGCGCGCTGGCCGCGTTTCCGGGCTGGCAGCTGCTGCCCGGCGACGGCCACTGGCCATTGCAGCCGGTCGCGGCCGAAGACCTCGGCGAGATCGCCGCGCGCGCCGCGGCGGGCACGCAACGCGGCATCTACGAAATCGGCGGCCCGCGCACGATGTCCTTGCGCGAGTACCAGACCCAGTGGCGGCGCTGGCTGCGCATCGACGGCACCCGTGCGATCGATTTCCCGCAGTCGCTGGTGTCGCTGCAGGTCGCGATCAGCGAACGCCTCGGCCGCGGGCCGGTCGGCGAAACCATGTGGCGCATGCTCCGGCGCGGCAACATCACTGCGGCCGATGCGCCGGCGCGCGTGCAGGCCGACTTCGGCCACGCCGCGCGCGATCTGCCGCAGGTGCTCGCGGCCACGCCGAGCCAGGTCCAGGACCGTTGGCAGGCGCAGTTGTATTTCCTCGCGCCGACCTTGCGGCTGGCGATCGTCGCGCTGTGGCTGATTTCGGCCGTGGCCGGCTGGCTCACGCCGGCGGCGACGATTGAGGCGATGACCGCCGGTTCGCCGATGCAGGCGCTGCAGCCGGTGTTGTTGGCGCGCGCGACCGCGACGCTCGATGTCGTGCTTGCCGCGGGGCTGTTGATCGGCTGGCGGCCGCGCTGGATGCTCGGCCTGATGGGCATCAGTGTGCTGGCCTACACCGTGGTGTTCGGCGCCTTGCTGCCGATGCAGTGGCTCGATCCGCTCGGCGGACTGGCCAAGAATCTGGTGGTGCTGCCGGCGCTCGCGGTGGCCTGGGTGTTGGCGGACAGGAGATAAACCGATGCTCTATCTGTGGGTGAAGTGGATACACATCCTGTCGTCGACCTTGCTGTTCGGCACCGGCCTGGGCATCGCGTTCTTCTTCTGGATCGCGCACAAGCGCGGCGACGCGAAGGTGATCGCCGAGACCGCGCGCACGGTGGTGATCGCCGACGCCTGCTTCACCGCGCCGGCGGTGATCGTGCAGTTCGCCACCGGCGTATGGCTGATGCTGCACCTGGGCATGCCGCCGTCGGTGTTCTGGCTCAAGACCGCGCTGGTGCTGTTCTTCGTGGTTGGCGCGTGCTGGCTGCCGGTGCTGTGGTTGCAGGCGCGCGCGAAGCGGCTGGCGAGCGAAGCCGCGGCCACGGGCGCACCGTTGTCGCCGGCGTACTACCGCACGATGCGCTGGTGGTTCTGGCTCGGCTGGCCGGCGTTCCTGAGTGTGATGGCGATCTTCTGGCTGATGGTGCTCAAGCCGATCTGACCACGCTGGTCCGGGCGTGCGTGTCTGAGCGTGACCTCAGCGCCAGCGCCGCAGGATCACCCCGACCGCCGGAAATTCGTCGCTGCCCGCGAGCCGGCCGTTGCGGCGTTCGATCTCGACGAAGCCTTCGGAGCGATACAAGCGCAGCGCTGGTTCGTTGCCGTCCAGCGCCTGGGTGCCGACCACCGGCCCGCAATCGGCCAGCGCATGCCGCAACAGGCTGCGTCCGACCCCGCGGCGGTACGCATCGGGGTGGACGTACAGCCAGTTCAGCGTATGCCGCTGATAGGCGACAAAGCCCTGCACGACGCCGTCGATCAGGCCGACATCAAGCCGGCCCTCGAACAAGCCCTCGCTGTGCGCGGTGCGCGCCAGGCTGCGGAACGCGGCGGGATTCGCGCTGAGTTTCAATTCGTCCAGGCGCGCGCGATCGTGGATTTCGCACAGGCGCGGCCAGTCGTCCAGCGCGTACGGCCGGATCAGCACCGCGGATTGGAAAGGCACCGAAGCCGAGTCGGACATCGCCAGCACGCTTGCGCACGAAAACCGGTGGAAACAGACTTTTCCCGAATCCCGAATCCCGAATCCCGAATCCCGAATCCCGACCTCAATCTTCGCCGATGTCCTCGTTCCAGACATCCGGGTTGGCGGCGATGTAACCGCCGAGCATCTCGATGCATTCCTGGTCGGCCAGATCGATCACCTTGACCCCGGCCTCGCGCAGCCAATCCACGCCACCGCTGAAGTTCACCGATTCGCCGACCACCACCGTGCCGATGTTGAACTGGCGCACCAGACCGCTGCAATACCAGCACGGCGCGAGCGTGGTGACCATGATCGTGTCGCGGTAACGGCGCTGACGGCCGGCCTTGCGGAACGCGTCGGTTTCGCCGTGAACGGACGGATCGTTCTCCTGGATGCGGCGATTGTGGCCGCAGCCGAGCAGGCGGCCATCGTCGTGGAACAGCGCCGCGCCGATCGGAATGCCGCCCTCAGCCAGGCCCTGGCGGGCTTCGGCGACGGCGGTGGCGAGCAGGGCGCGGTAGTCGGGGGTGGCGATCATGTGGGACTCCTGAGCGATGGCCGCCAGTCTGGCGCGAGCGCGGCGTTGGGTCGAGTGGGGGGGGCTCCGGTCTGCGATCTCGTGCCCCTGGAGCCGTTCTTCCAGCGACGGGGCTCTGCTTTACTAATGCACCCGCGTCCTTCAACGCTGTCATTCCCGAGAACGCGGGAATCCAGCGACTTTCGGATGGGAGCGACGCATAGACGGTGGGCGATTGGGCCATCCATTCGAGGTGCGCGAGGCCGCGTTCAAGTCGCTGGATTCCCGCGTTCGCGGGAATGACGGGCTGGGAGATTCGCGGGAAGACGGGCTTTGAGATTCGGGGAAAGACAGGCTTGCAAATTCGTGGGAAGGATGGGGCTCAAGACGGCTAGGAGTAGCGGACGGAAGCCGCGACGTCGCGCAGTTTCCTCAAACCAACCCCACACCCCGCCCACGCCGCAACAGATCGACGTGTGGAATCCCGTCTTCCTCGTACGGCTCTAACGACGGCTCGAACCCATACCGCCCGTAATACCCGAGCAGATGCGCCTGCGCGCCGATCTGGATATCCGCGCCCGGCCAGACGCGCTCGATCTCGCGCAGCGCCGCTTCCAGCATCGGCCCGCCGACACCGCGTCCGCGGTGGCTCGCGGCGGTCAGCACGCGGCCGAAACTGACCTGCGGAAAACTCAGCCCCGGCGGCAGGATCCGCAGGTAGGCGGCGAGGGTGCCGTCGGCATCGCGCCCGAACAGATGCAGGGCCTGCGGATGGCGGTCCTTGCCGTCGGGATCGAGGTATACGCAGTTCTGTTCGATCACGAACACTTCCGCGCGCAGGCGCAACAGGTCGTACAGCTCGTCCAGGCTCAGTTCGGCGTAGGGCTTGCTCTGCCAGGTCAGGTTCGCGGTCATCGCGAGATGATGCCAAAACTTCGCGGAAGCGACGCGGCCGCAGGCCTCGTGGAAGACGCTCGGCCCCACCGCCTCGCGCGTAGGTCGCCGCGCCGGACCGGAACGTTCCGGGGCTGAAGCCGCGCCCACAACGAAGCGGCGCGGACCAGGGCAGGGCCGCGATACCGCCCCGGCGCGGCAAACCGCCTCACCTGCCGCTTGCGCCGCCCCGTGCGATAATCGGCCCATGAGCGAATCCACCCCCAAGCCCGACACCACCCACTTCGGTTTCCGCGACGTTCCGCGCGAGCAAAAGCGCAAGCTGGTCGGCGAAGTGTTCTCCTCGGTCGCCAGCAACTACGACCTGATGAACGACCTGATGAGCCTGGGCATCCATCGGGTCTGGAAGCGCTATTTCACCGCCACCGCGCAGGTCCGCCGCGGCGACCGCGTGCTCGATCTGGCCGGCGGCACCGGCGACATCGCAGCGCTCCTGCGCGACCGGGTCGGCGACCGCGGCGTGATCGTGCTGGGCGACATCAACCAGGACATGCTGCGGGTCGGTCGCGACCGCATGACCGATCGCGGTCGCGTGTCGGGGTTCGAATACGTGCAGCTCAATGCCGAGTCGCTGCCGTTCCCGGATGCGAGCTTCGATCTGGTCACCATCGCCTTCGGCCTGCGCAACGTCACCGACAAGGACGCCGCGCTGCGCGAGATGCTGCGCGTGCTCAAGGTCGGCGGCCAAGCGCGCGTGCTCGAATTTTCCGAAGTGAAGGCCGAGTGGTTCAAGCCGATCTACGACTTCCACTCGTTCAACGTGTTGCCGCGTCTGGGCAAGCTGTTCGCCAACGACAGCGAGAGCTATCGCTATCTGTCCGAGAGCATCCGCAAGCACCCGCCGCAGGACGAGCTCAAGCAGATGATGGTCGACGCGGGTTTCGCGCGCGTGGATTACAAGAATCTGAGCGCGGGGATCTGCGCGATTCATACCGGGTACAAGGCCTGAGCCTTCGCGGGCGCGCAGGCCTCAGTCGAGCGACTGTCAAAGAGCCTCGATCCTGTTTACCGCGTATCTCGATTTATCGCGGATCCAAGGCCTGTCGCTCCCCGTTTAACCTGTGAACCCCAAGCCGTCATCCCCGCGAAGGCGGGGATCCAGGGCTTCACCGCGGCATGACTGTGAAGTCTCTGGATCCCCGCCTGCGCGGGGATGACGAGCAAAAGCAAATCGCGCGCAACGGCCGCCCTGGTCGCAACTCTCAATTCGTCATTCCCGCGAACGCGGGAATCCAGCGACTTTCGTGCAAGGGCGGGACGTTGATGGATGGCGAGTGAACCACTCTTTGATATTGGCGCGGCAACGCTCAAGTCACTGGATTCCCGCGTTCGCGGGAATGACGGCCTGGAAGGGGCGCAGGCACGGCTAGGAAGCACCAGCTCGCGGACCTCGCTGCATTGATCAACTAAGCACCGCAGTCCCAGCAACCAACCCGCGTCCGCTACCTCAAGCCGAAAACCCACCATCCACCGAAATCGCCGTACCCGTAATAAAATTCCCACCCGGCCCCGCCAGATGCGCCACCGTCGCGGCCACATCCTCGGCGCGGCCGAATTCGCCCAGCGGCAGGCCCGCGCGCTGGTGATCGGCGCCTTCGCCGTCGGCCGGGTTCATGTCGGTATCGACCGGGCCGGGCTGGACCACGTTGACGGTGATGCCGCGCTTGCCCAGGTCCTGCGCCAGACCCTTGCTCAGGCCGATCACCGCGGCCTTGCTCATCGAGTACAAGGTCATGCCCGGCGCGCCGACGCGCTCGCCCAGGCAGCTGCCGATGGTGATGATGCGGCCGCCGCGCGGCAGGTGCCTGGATGCGGCCTGCGCGGCCACGAACGGCGCGCGCACGTGGATCGCCATCACCCGCTCGTAGCTTTCGGCGCTTTCGTCCTCGAACGGGCCGTAGGGAAACACGCCGGCATTGTTGACCACGATGTCGATGCGGCCGAATTCGGCCACGGTGCGTTCGACCGCGGCGATCACCGCCTGCGGATCGGCGCTGTCGGCCGCCAGCGCGAGCGCGCGACGGCCGCCGGCCTGGATCTGACCGGCGACCGCGTTGGCCTGATCGGCCGCGCGCGCGTAGGTCAGCACCACGTCGGCGCCGTCGTCGGCCAGGCGCCTGGCGATCGCCGCGCCGATGCCGCGGCTGCCGCCGGTGACCAGGGCGACTTTTCCTGCGAGGGGAAGGCTCATGTCGAAGGGTTCCAGAAGGTGGGAGTAGGGTGCCCACGCTAGCCCGGTCGCGGAGGTTGCGCAGCGGGGGCGGTCAGGACGATGCGTATTGCTGTCGTGGTCGGAGCGAATTCGGTTCTGTGGGTTTCGTCGCGTTGTAGCGGAAAGCGTCGGGGTGAAGTCCCTCCCACAAAAAACTTCGCGGCTTGGTCGCGGACTGGATAGATCCAGCGTCTGGCGTCGCGTTTCATTCCTGCAACCGTATCGGCCAGGTGACCGCGGAATCTTTTTCGCGAGAGGGCTTCGGCCCGAACGCGGTACCGGCAAGATCGCCGCATCGCCCACGATTCGGCCCACCGCGACCCGTCCCCGCGACCTGCCAACATGCACAAGCCCGGTCCCGCGGCGAGGCGCTACACTCAGGCCCTCACCCGCTGCCGTGGTTTTCCATGCGTACCTCGATCCTGACCGTTTGCCTTGTCGCGGCCCTGACCGCCGCCGCCGGTTGCTCGCGCGATGCCGCGCCGGCCGCCGACGCTTCCAAGACCACCGCGACGCCGGAGGCCAAAGTGACCGACACCGCCGTAGCCGCGGCCGACCGCGACGAGCATTCCTACGCCCAGCCCGATCTGGTGCGCGTCGACGATCTGGCCCTGCTGCTCGCGGTCGATTTCGCCAGCAAGACCCTGACCGGCAGCGCGACCTACACCCTGGAATGGACCGATCCGAAGGCCAACCAGCTCGTGCTCGACACGCGCGACCTGAAGATCGAAAAGATCGTCGGCGAACGCGACGACGGCAAGTGGGTCGACCTGAAGTACAGCCTCGCCGACGCCGACAAGACCCTCGGCAGCAAGCTCACCATCGAAGCGCCGGACCGCAACAAGCGCATCCGCGTGAGCTACGCGACCTCGCCGAACGCGTCCGGCCTGCAGTGGCTCGAACCGTCGATGACCCAGGGCAAGAAGACGCCCTTCATGTTCAGCCAGTCGCAGCAGATCCACGCGCGTTCGTGGGTGCCGCTGCAGGATACGCCGAGCGTGCGCTTCACCTACACCGCGCACGTCACCGCGCCGAAGGACGCGATGGTGCTGATGAGCGCCGACAACGATCCCAAGGCCGCGCGCGACGGCGATTACGAATTCAAGATGCCGCAGAAGATCCCGTCGTATCTGCTCGCGATCGCGGCCGGCGACCTGGTGTTCCAGCCGATCTCCAATCGCAGCGGCGTGTGGGCCGAGCCGGGCATGGTCAAGAAGGCCGCGACCGAGTTCGTCGACACCGAAAAGATGATGGAGACGACCGAGAAGTTGTACGGCCCGTATCGCTGGGAGCGTTACGACATCCTGGTGCTGCCGCCGTCGTTCCCGTACGGCGGCATGGAGAACCCGCGCCTGACCTTCGCCACGCCGACCGTGATCGTCGGCGACAAGTCGCTGGTGTCGCTGGTCGCGCATGAACTCGCGCACAGCTGGTCGGGCAACCTGGTGACCTTCAGCAGCAGCAAGGACGCGTGGCTCAACGAAGGCTTCACCAGCTACGTCGAGAACCGCATCGTCGAGGCGCTGTACGGCAAGGAGCGCTCCGACATGGAGAGCGTGATCGGCCGCAACGAACTCGCCGCCGAGTTCAAGACCATCGATCCCAAGCTGCAGGCGCTGGCGCTCAAGCCCGGCGTGCTCAAGGACCCGGACGAAGCCAGCAGCGCGACCGTCTACACCAAGGGCGCGTGGTTCCTGCAGTTCCTCGAACAGCGCTACGGCCGCGAAGTGTTCGATCCGTTCCTGCGCGACTACTTCAATCACTTCGCGTTCCAGAGCATCCCGACCACCAAGTTCGTCGAATACGCCAAGGCCAACCTGCTCGCCAAGCATCCGGGCAAGGTCAGCGAAGCCGAACTGGAGGAATGGATCTACGGGCCGGGCATTCCGAAGTCGGCACCGGCCACGGTGTCGCCGCGTTTCGACGCGGTCGATGCCGCGCGCAAGACCTGGGTCGACGGCGGCGCGCTGCCGGACAAGGCGCTGACCGCGAAGTGGACCACCCAGGAATGGGTGCATTTCATCGAAGGCATGCCGGAAAAACTCAGCGTCGATCAGCTCGGCGCGCTCGATGCGGCGTACAAGTTCACCGGCACGCCGAACGGCGAGATCGCCCAGCGCTGGTATCCGCTGGCGGTGCGCAGCGGCTATCACCACGCCGACCAGGCCATCGCCGCGTTCCTCACCACGATCGGCCGGCGCAAGCTGATCATGCCGACCTACGGCGAACTGGTGAAAACGCCCGAAGGTTTGAAGCTGGCCGAGGACACCTTCGCCAAGGCCAAGCCGGGTTATCACCCGATCACCACCGGTTCGGTCGAGGCGGTGATCGCCAAGGCCAAGGAGCCGGCGCAGCCGTCGGCGGCCGGTCAGTAAGCCGGTCCGGCAGCGCAAGCGCATGAGCCTGCGACGCATCATCAAGACGGTCGCCCTGGGGGCGGCCGTTTTGTTGTGCGCCTTGTTCGTTTGGTTGTGGTGGGACCCGTACCGCGTCGTGCTGGTCGATTTCGCGCGCCAGCGCATCGCCGCCGGACTGACCCGCAACGCGGCCGAGATCGACGATCACCGCTGGGTTTACGCCTACAACGACGACGCGCCGGCGAACGCGCCGACCGTGGTCATGATCCATGGCTTCACCGGCGGCAAGGAAAACTGGTATCCGCTCGCGCAGCGGCTGCACGGCCGCTATCGCATCTTCATCCCGGATCTGCCGGGCTGGGGCGAGAGCGAGCGCAAGCAGGGCGGCGATTACGGCTTCGTCGCCCAGAACGATCGCGTCGCGCGTTTCATCGAACAGGTCGCGCGCAAGAACGGCAGCCCGATCGTATTGCTCGGCCATTCGATGGGCGGCGGCATCGTCGCGCTGACCACCGCGCGGCATCCGCAACTGGTCGATCGGTTTGGTCTGTTCGATGCGGCCGGCGTGCGCTTCAAGGACAACCGTTTCGGCATTGAGGTGCTGGACGGCAAGAACCCGTTCGCGGTCGACGACGCCGCGTCGCTGCAACGCTACATCGACACCGTGTTCTACGATCCGCGTACCAAGCCGTCGATCCCGTGGCCGGCCGACGGCATCTACATCGAGCGGCGCAAGCGCGATGCGGCCTTCGAGCAATCCGTGCTCGACAAGATCGGCCGTAGCGACGAGCGCTTTCTTCCTGGTATCGAGGCCGCGCGCATCATGCAGCCGGCGCTGCTGCTATGGTGCCGGCAGGACGCGGTGATCGATGCCAGCGCGCTGGAGTTGTACGCGGCGCAGCTGCCACAGGCGCAGCGCGTATTGCTCGACGGTTGCGGCCACATGTCGATCGTCGAACGTCCCGATGCGGCCGCGCAGGCCGTGACCCAACTGATAGACAAGGGCCAAGCACGATGAATACCCGTACCGCCACCTTGCTGCTCGCCGCCGCGATGATCCTGAGCGCCTGCGAAAAACCCGATCCCAAGATCGCCGAAGCGGCCAAGGCCGCGCAGCAGGAACAGGCCGCGGCGACCGCGGCCAAGGATTTCGACGGCGCCTACGGTCAGCAGAACTGGGAGATGGCCGCGGCCTACGGCGAGATTGTCACCTCCAAGTACCCGGGCACGCCGACCGCGGATCGGGTGCGGCCGCTGTATGAGGAAGCGCAGGGCAAGGCCAAGCTGGCGCGCGAGCAGCGCCGGGTCGAGTCGCTGTGGTCGTACATGAGCACGCCGGTCAAGACCGATAAGGGTAAGGACGGCATCCAGCTGTCGGCGTCGCTGTACGCGAAAGCCAACGTCGAAACCGACGGCCGCACGCCGCGCCCGGTGCAGCTGATCTTCCGCGATCATCCCGATTGGGGCCGCAGCAGCTACCTCGTGCTGCAGGTCGGCGATTTCAATTGCTACGGCGGCTGCAAGCTCAAGGTCGGCATCGACGGCAAGATCAAGACCATGGCCGGGCGCCGGCCGAAGACCGACGAAGCGATCGCGATGTTCATCGAAGACGAACGCGGCCTGTGGCGCATGCTCGACAAGGCCAAGGAGCTGACCATCGAGTTCCCGGTCAAGGCCGGAGGCACGCGCACGGCGACGTTCGAAGTCGGCGGCTTGAAGCAGGACAAGTTGCCGGGTTGGAAGTGATGATCGGCGTGCGCGGCGCTTGCGGTCTGGCGATGATCGGCCTGGTGCTTTCCGCGGTGTTTTTCGCCGGGCGCGCCGACGCCGCCGAGGGCAAGCGCGAGAAATTCAAAGTCAGCAAGCTCGTGGGCGAGCGCGGCATGGAGCAGCCCGACGTGCCGCAACCGCCGCAGCGCGATTCGCCGCGAGGCCGCGCGTTGGCCGCGTTGGCCGGGATCGAAGGGCCGCTGACCTTGTACTCGTTGCAGCCCTATGTTCCGCCGACATTGCCGCCCCCGGAAGGTATTAATGGCGGACCGAAACACATCGCTTCGGAAAAGCGCAACGAAGAGCTATGGGAGCGCAGCCAGCGCGAGTGGTGTGCGCGCGACGACTGTTTGGCCGGCAACAAGGTGCTGGGAAAGGTCGCGGTGAACAGCAAGAACGATCGTGCCCAGGTGATCAAGGCCTTGCGCGAATCGCTGGGAAAAATCCCTGGCTACGCCTCGATGTGTTTTCCCGAGTACCGGCATAGCGTCGCGTTCGTATCGGGTGGACACTACTACGACGTGCTGTTGTGCTACCAGTGCGGACAGGTTCGGGTCATCATCGACGGCGAGGACGAAGGCGGCAACGGCCAGACCTACTCGATGGGCAGTCAGGCCGCATTGAACGCGATCCTGCGCAAGGCGGGGATTCCACTGGCGAAAGCGTCGTGGGGACCGTCGAAAGAATGAGCCCGCTTTTCGATGACGCGACCGGGTCGGCGGCGATGCCGTTGCCGACCGCTGAAACGGAGCGTGTGATTCACGACGCAACGCAGCCATGAAGCAACGCATCGTACGAATCTCGATGTGGATCGCCGCGCTGATCCTGCTCGCGGCCGTGGGCGTGGCCGCGGCCTGGTGGCTGTTCCTGCGCTGGCAACCCGATCGCGAACGTTTTCCCTTGCGCGGCATCGACGTATCGCATCATCAGGCCGCGATCGATTGGCCCGCGGTCGCGCGCGACGACATCGCCTTCGCCTATCTCAAGTCCAGCGAAGGCGGCGACCACCGCGACCGGCGCTTCGCCGAGAACTGGCGCGCCGCGCGCGCGGCCGGCATCGCCACCGGTGCGTATCACTTCTTCACTTTCTGTCGTAGTGGCGCGGAGCAGGCGCGCAACTTCATCGACGCGGTGCCGGTCGCCGCCGATGCTTTGCCGCCGGCGGTGGACCTGGAGTTCGGCGGCAACTGCGGCAAGACCCCGGACGACGCGACCCTGCGCCGCGAGCTCGATGCCTACCTGCAAGCGGTCGAACAGGCCTACGCGAAGCCGGCGCTGCTGTACGTCACGCCGGAATTCCTCGCGGCGTATCGCCAGGCATTGCCGCCGCGCGCGCTGTGGCGGCGCGCGATCGTGCGCGCGCCCGACGCGAGCGCGCCGTGGGTGCTGTGGCAGTACCACAACCGCGCTCGCGTCGCGGGCATCGTCGGTCCGGTCGATCTGAACGTGTTCGATGGCGACGCGGCCGCGTTCGCGCGCTGGCGCGATGCTTCGACATCGCCGCGGCCGCCCGTGGGCGTTGCAGCCGACAAGTGAGCGAGCCGCGTGAGCGGATAGGTGACTGTGTCGGGCGAACCGTGATCGCCGCGCACACGGACTCGCGCGGTGTGATCGAGAGCTGGTTAAGATCGATCGCATGAGCCGTTCCCACCTGGTTCCGCGCATCGCCTTGCTCGCCGACCACGCGCGGGCCATGCCGGCGCTGCAGCGATTGTTCGAGGCCGAATGGCCCGATTACTACGGCGAACAAGGCCCCGGCGACGCGGCCGCGGATCTGTCGGCGTATGCGCTGCGCGATGGATTGCCGCTCGGTGTGGTCGCCTTGCTCGACGATGAAGTCGTCGGCATCGCCGCGCTCAAGGCCGCATCGATCGACGCCTACCCGCAGTTCACCCCGTGGGCCGCGGCCGGGCTGGTCGCGCCGCAATGGCGCGGGCGCGGGATCGGCGCGCATCTGATCGCGGCGTTGGAAGGCCATGCGATGCGCTTGGGTTACCGCGAGATCCATGCCGGCACCGCGACCGCCGGCAGTCTGATGCGGCGACTGGGTTGGGAGTATCTGGACACCACGCCGCAGCATGGAGTGCATGTCGCGGTGTTTCGCAAGCGGTTGTGAGCAGGGCGGGGCGGTGCGATATCCGCAGCGCCGGCTGTGGGGCAGTGTCGCTACCTGATCGAAAAGCGTCGGGGCTGAAGCCCCTCCCACAAAAGACCTCGTGGCCGCTGCCGCTTGCGTGCAGTCGAGAAAAACAGCTCGCAAGCAAGCGGGTGAGTGAGCAAGCGAGCCAGCAGGTGAGCAAGTGAGCGAGCAGGTAAGCCACCAAGCCACCAAGCGAGCGAACCTGTACGACCGAACTCACGAAGTCTTTTGTGGGAGGGGCTTCAGCCCCGACGCCTTTCGCTCAACCGCGACGGCCCCAACATCCCGAGCCCACAAACAAAAATCCCGGCCGAAGCCGGGATTGTCTGCACCACATCGCGATGTATACCGAAGCCAGAATCCGCTCTAACGATTCCCGACTCCCACTCCCGATTCCCGCTGTTAAAGCGCGTACCCAAACTGCTGACGGAACTGCTCGGCGAACTCCTCGTAATCGAAGCGCTGGTTCTGCGTGCCCGGATGCTCGACCTTCAACGCGCCCATCAGATTGGCCATGCGGCCGATCGTCAGCCAGTCGTAGCCCTTCTCGATGCCGAAGATCAGGCCGGCGCGGAACGCGTCGCCGCAGCCGGTCGGATCGGTCACGCGGCGCTCGTGCGCCGGCGGGATGTCGTAGCTCTTCTCGGCGGTGTGGATCTGCGAGCCGTGCGGGCCGCGCGTGGTGATGTAGGCCTTCACCCGCTTGACGATGTCGCTCTCGCTCCAGCCGGTGCGCTCTTGCAGCAGGTTGGATTCGTAATCGTTGACGGTGACGTAGTCGGCCTGCTCGATGAAATGACGCAGCTCTTCGCCGTTGAACAACGGCATCGCCTGGCCCGGATCGAAGATGAAGGGAATGCCCAATTCCGCGAATTCGGTGGCGTTCTGGATCATGCCTTCGCGGCCGTCGGGGCTGACGATGCCGAAGGTCACGCCCTTCACGTCGCGCACGTGGTTTTCGTACGAACGCATCATCGCGCCGGGATGGAACGCGGTGATCTGGTTGTTGTCGTGATCGGTGGTGATGAACGCCTGCGGCGTGAACAGCTCCGGGATTTCCTTGACGCACTCAAGGCGGATCTTCTGCTCTTCGAACCATTCGCGGTACGGACCGAAATCCTGGCCGACGGTGGCCATCGGAATCGGATCGCCGCCGAGCAGCTTGAGGTTGTACGCGATGTTGCCGGCGCAGCCGCCGAACTCGCGGCGCATGCGCGGCACCAGGAACGACACGTTCAAGATGTGAACCTTGTCCGGCAGGATGTGGTTCTTGAACTGGTCCGGGAACACCATGATGGTGTCGTAGGCCAGCGAGCCGCAAATCAGTGCAGACATGGTCACCCCAAATAAAAAGTCGCGAATGCGAAAGCGGGCGGTGAAAGACCGCCCGGCGGCGTAGGGTAGCGGGTGGGCGCGCGGGCGGCCAGTTTTTTGCGCTCGGCCCGGCGCCGGCGGGCACCGGGAGGGTCCCGCGGCGGCCCGGCCGGACGCTCCCGACCCGGCCCCGGGACCGGCCCGGAAACCGGTCGCGACAGGCCGGCGACCTAGGGTTATCCCCAGGGGTGCCGGGCCCGATCCGGAGCCACTTGCTGAATAGCGCAGGTCGAGCGAAACCGTTGATTTTCCTTGCTCGCAGGGGGGGCGGTTGCTAGGCTTATGCCCCCCGCTCGCCCCAACTTTTAACGGCCCAATCCCCCGATGTTCAAGAAGTTTCGCGGCATGTTCTCCAATGACCTGTCCATCGACCTGGGCACGGCCAACACCCTCATTTATGTGCGCGGGCAAGGGATTGTCCTGAACGAGCCGTCCGTGGTCGCAGTGCGCCAGGACCGGCTGATCGGCGGAAATCGGACCGTGGCGGCGGTCGGCGGCGAGGCCAAGCAGATGCTCGGCCGCACCCCCGGCCACATCACCACGATCCGGCCGATGAAGGACGGCGTCATCGCCGACTTCACCTACACCGAGGAAATGCTCAAGCATTTCATCCGCAAGGTGCACAAATCGCGCTTCCTGCGCCCGAGCCCGCGCGTGCTGGTGTGCGTGCCCTGCGGCTCGACCCAGGTCGAGCGCCGCGCGATCAAGGAATCGGCCGAAGAGGCCGGCGCGCGCGAGGTCTACCTGATCGAAGAACCGATGGCCGCGGCGATCGGTGCCGGCATGCCGGTGACCGAGGCGCGCGGCTCGATGGTCGTCGACGTCGGCGGCGGCACCACCGAGGTCGCGGTGATCGCGCTCAACGGCATCGTCTATTCGGCGTCGGTCCGCATCGGCGGCGACCGCTTCGACGAATCCATCATCAACTACGTGCGCCGCACCTACGGCACCCTGATCGGCGAAGCCACGGCCGAGCGGATCAAGCTCGAGATCGGCTGCGCCTACCCGCAGGAACGCGCGGCGACGATCGAGATCTCCGGCCGCAACCTCGCCGAGGGCGTGCCGAAGATGGTGCGGATCAACTCCAACGAAGTGCTCGAAGCGCTGCGCGAGCCGCTGGCCGGCATCGTCGCGGCGATCAAGCTGGCGCTGGAGCAGACCCCGCCGGAACTGTGCGCCGACGTCGCCGAGCGCGGCATCGTGCTCACCGGCGGCGGCGCGCTGCTGCGCGATCTGGATCGCCTGATCAGCGAGGAAACCGGCCTGCACGTGCAGGTCGCCGACGATCCGCTGACCTGCGTCGCCCGCGGCGGTGGCCGCGCGCTGGAGCTGGTCGACATGCACGGCAACGAGTTTTTCGCGCCGGAGTGAGTGGAGCCGGGAATCGGGAGTGGGGAATCGGGAATCGTAAAAGCCCGTTCGTCGCGTCTGGTTCCTTCGACGCTCAGGCGTTAGTGTCAGCAGTTACCTCGCAAGCGCGCGCAGCGATCCGTCGCTGCGTTCTCGCTTCTACGAATCCCGACTCCCGAACCCCGACTCCCGGCCCCAATGCCCCCCTACGCCGGTCCATCCACCGCAGCCCGTAGCGGCGAAGTCGCCGACACGTTGCGCCTGATGGCGTACCTGGCGTTGGCGCTGACCCTGATCGTGCTCGATCACCGCGGCGGCTGGCTCAATCAAGCGCGCAAGCAGACCGCGACCCTGGTCGCGCCGCTGTGGGCGGTCGCCGGCTGGCCAGGGCGGCTGATCGAGCGGGTCAGCGACGACGCCGGCACCATGAGCCAGCTGACCGAGGAAAACCGCAAGCTGCGCAACGAGGCGCTGGTCAACCAGGCGCGCATGGCGCGATTGCAGTCGATCGCCGCCGATAACCTGCGTTTGCGCGGTCTGCTGGAAGCGGCCGAGCGCGGCAATCTGGACGTGGTGCTCGCGCCGATCCTCGATATCGACCTCGATCCCACCCGCCAGCGCCTCGTGCTCGACGCCGGCAGCCGCGACAAGGTGCGCGTGGGCCAGAGCGTGATCGATGCCGGTGGCTTGCTCGGCCAGATCACCGGCATCACCCCGCTGCATGCCAGCGTGCTGCTGATAACCGACCCCTCGCATGCGGTGCCGGTGGTGGTCGCGCGCAACGGCGTGCGTCTGGTCGCGTACGGCGAAGGCCGCAGCGACAGCCTCAACCTGCGCAGCGTGCCGCTGTCCAGCGACGTGCGCGTCGGCGACATGCTGGTGACCTCGGGCCTGGGCGGGCGCTTTCCGCCGGGTTTCCCGGTCGGCACCATCGCCGCGCTCAAACCCGACGACAGCCGCGCGTTCCTGGTCGGCGAAGTGAAACCCGCCGCGCAGCTCGATCGCGGCCGCGAAGTGCTGGTGCTGCTGTCGATCCCGCCGCCGCCGGCCGACCTCACCCAGTTCGACACCCAGCCCGCGCTGCCCGAAGCCCAGGCGGCGTCGAGCCCGGCCGCGCAGGCCGCGGCGACCCGTGCCGCGGCCGAAGCCGCCGCAGCGGTCGCGGCCGCCGCGGCGAAGCACAGCGCGAGGAAATCCAAGCCGCCGGCCACGGCCACGGCTGCGGCCAATACGGCCGCAGGCGCCGCGCGTCCAGGCGCGAGCGCAACCAACGCACCTGCCGCAAGCAACACCACGAACGGCACGCGCGCCGCGGCCAATCAAACCGCCGCCAGCCGTAACCCGCGCCAGCCCGCCACCGGCACCGCCGCGAACGCACCCGCATCGCGTCGCGCGCAAACCGCACCGACCACCACCCGCCCGCCCGCCGCCGCGCCCACGCGCGACGCCGCGCCGCCGCCCGCCGAGAACCGCCCGTGACCCGCGCCCGCCACCATTGGGTGTTGCCGACCAGCCTGGTCGTCGCGCTGGCGCTGAGCCTGCTGCCGATGCCGCAGGCGCTGCTGCCGCTGCGGCCGTACTGGGTCGGGCTGGTGCTGGCGTACTGGGTGATCGAAGACCCCGACCGGGTCGGCCTGGGCTTCGCGTTTCTGGTCGGCCTGGCCGGCGACCTCGTCTCCGACGGCCTGCTTGGCGAACAAGCGCTGCGGCTGGTGGTGATGACCTTCATCCTGCAGCGCTTCCGCGCGCGGCTGCGGTTCTTCCCGCTGTCGCAGCAGGCGCTCGCGGTCGGCGGTCTGATGCTCAACGACCGCATCGTCACCGCCGCCATCCATATGGTCCTGCGCGAACCGGCGCTGCCGTCGGCGTTCTGGTTCTCGCCGCTGACCGGCATGCTGCTGTGGCCGTTGATCTTCCTGCTGCTGGACGCGCTGCGTCTGGGCAGCTGGCGGAGACGCTGAGATGGGCCCGCGCCGCCGCCTGCTCGGACGTCATCCGCTGAAAAAGCGGGTGCTGAAGAACACCGCGGCCGAGGCCGACCAGTTCCGCCTGCGCGCCGCCGTCGCCTTCGCCTGCGTGCTGGTCGCGGTGATCGGCCTGGGCTTCTGGTACTTCCGCCTGCAGGTGTGGCAACACGACGACTACGCCATGCGGTCGGAGGCCAACCGGGTCAAGCTGCGCCCGGTGGTGCCCGGCCGCGGCCTGATCTACGACCGCCAGGGCCGCATCCTGGCCGACAACGTGCCGGCGTTCCGGATTGAAGTCACCCCCAGCGAAGCCGGCGACAGCGAAGACTGGCTGCCGCAGCTGGCCAAGGTGGTCGCGCTGACACCCGAGGACATCGCGCGGTTCGAAGACGAACGCCGCGCCTCGCGCGGATTCAAGCCGATCGTCCTGAAGATGCGTGTCAGCGACGAGGAAGTCGCCGCGTTCGCGGTCGACCGTTGGCGTTTCCCCGGCGTCGAACTGGTCTCCTACCTCAATCGCCGCTATCCCTACGGCGAATTGTTCGCGCACGTGATCGGCTACGTCGGCCGCATCGACACCAAGGACCAGGAGGCGATGGGGCGCAGCGTGCTGACCCACACCGGCAAGACCGGCCTGGAACGCTCCTACGAAGAACAATTGCGCGGCCAGATCGGTTACGAGCAGATCGAGACCAACGTCGACGGCCGCCCGATCCGCCAGGTCGGCCACGTCCCGGCCAAGCCCGGCGCCGACCTGCGCCTGAGCATCGACCTGGATCTGCAGCGCGCGATGGTCACCGCGTTCGGCGACATGGACGGCTCGGCGGTCGCGGTCGACCCGCGCACCGGCGAAGTGCTCGGCATGGTCAGCCTGCCGAGCTACGACAGCAATCTGTTCGTCAACGGCATTTCCAGCGTCGACTACAAGACCCTCAACGACGACCCCTCGCGTCCGCAGTTCAACCGCAACGTGCTCGGCGGCGGCCCGCCGGGGTCCACCATGAAACCGTTCATGGCCCTGGCCGGCCTCGACAGCGGCTTCCGCCGCGCCGAAGACAAGACCTTGTCGACCGGCGAATTCCACATCGCCGGGCAGAAGCGCGGCTATCGCGATTCGCACGGCGGCGGCCATGGTTGGGTGGACTTGCGCGAATCGATCGCGCAGTCGGTCAACACCTACTACTACAAGCTCGCGCTGGAGATGGGCATCGATCGCGTCGATCAGTACATGACGCGCTATGGCTTCGGCCAGAAGACCGGCATCGACCTGGCCGGCGAAAACATCGGCATCCTGCCGTCGCCGGCGTGGAAGGCGAAAAACAACAAGAAGAAAGAAGGCTGGTACCCGGGCGAGACCGTGATCGCCGGCATCGGCCAGGGCTATTGGGTGGTGACCGCGCTGCAACTCGCGCGCGGCACCGCCGCGATCGCCGATGGCGGCAACCTGCGCCAGCTGCATCTGGTGCGCGAGATCCGCACCGGTTACGAATCGCCGTGGGTGCCCAAGGTGCTGCAACCCACCACCCGTATCACCGACAACCCCGCGCATCTGCAAGCCGTGCACGAAGGCATGGAAGCGACCATCCACGGCGGCCGCGGCACCGCGACGATGATGGCGCGCGGCGCGCCGTACCGCATGGCCGGCAAGACCGGCACCGCGCAGAAGGTCAGCCGCAAGGGCAACGTCAGCATGAATCCGCATTCGCTGCCGTTCCATCTGCGCCATCAAGCGCTGTTCGTCGGCTACGCGCCGGCCGACAACCCGACCATCGCGGTCGCGGTGGTGGTCGAACACGGCGGCTACGGCGGCAGCACCGCCGCGCCGATCGCGCGCAAGATTTTCGACGCCTGGCTGCTCGGCAAGATGCCCGAACCGATCGTGCCGAAGGACGCGCCCGCGCCGACCGTCGCGCCGCTGGCCGCCAACGGCGCCGCGCCCAAGCCCAGCGCCACCTCCAAACTCGGCGAAGCCGCCGCGCAGGCCGAACAGGACGCGCCCAAGGGCCGCGCCGTCGCGGTCAACGGCGCCTGGGCCGAATCGGTCGCGCAGATCAACGCGCGCGTCGCCAACCAACCCGGTCACACCCCGCAAGTGTTGCAAGGCCCCTCGATGCTGCGCCCGGCCTTGCCCGGCTACGTGCCGGAGCAGACGCCGAGCGACGCGCCGCGCAGCGACGACGCGCTGATCGAACCCGACCTCGACCCCGATGCGGCCGACGACGACGCGGCACCGGTGACGGCACCGACCACGGGGCCGCGCCAGTGAAAGTGATCCTGCGCTACCTGTGGGACATGACCCAGCGCTTCA
Organism: Lysobacter sp. Soil_N_51; assembly: GCF_057655755.1. NCBI lineage: Bacteria > Pseudomonadati > Pseudomonadota > Gammaproteobacteria > Lysobacterales > Lysobacteraceae > Lysobacter > Lysobacter sp. Soil_N_51. Next base: position 62,122 of record NZ_JBDGLR010000005.1, read on the forward strand.
CCCGCACGCTGGACCTGATGATGCTCGCCGCCTTGATCGCGTTGATGGCGATCGGCCTGGCGGTGCTGTACAGCGCGGGCGAACACTCGATGCGCATGGTGCTGGCGCAGGGCTCGCGCTTCGTCATCGGCCTGGCCGCGATGTGGGGCCTGTCGCGCATGTCGATGCCGCAGCTGCGCAACTGGACCCCGGTGATCTACGCCGCGTCGATGATCCCGCTGCTGCTGGTGCTGGTGATCGGCACCGGCAAGCACGGCCGCCACTGGATCGACCTGAAAATTTTCTACTTCCAGCCGGCCGAACTGCTCAAGCTGAGCCTGCCGATGATGGTGGCGTGGTACCTCAACCGTCAGGCGCTGCCGCCGAAATTCTTCAATGTGATCGTCGCCGCCGTGCTGATCGGCGTGCCGACCGTGCTGATCCTGCTGCAACCCGACTTTGGCACCGCGATGCTGGTCGGCATCAGCGGCGCATTCGCCTTGTACCTCGCCGGCCTGTCGTGGTGGTGGTTCGCCGCCGCGTTCGGTGGCGTCTCCGCGATCGCGCCCGTCGCCTGGTTCTGGCTGCTGCGCCCGTACCAGAAAGACCGCATCCTGACCTTCCTCAACCCCGAGACCGACCCGCTGGGCACCGGCTGGAACATCATCCAGTCCAAGATCGCGATCGGCGCCGGCGGCATGACCGGCAAAGGCTGGCTGCAAGGCTCGCAATCGCACCTCAACTACCTGCCCGAACACACCACCGACTTCATCTTCGCCGTGCTCAGCGAAGAATTCGGCTGGGTCGGGGTGATCACCGTACTGGGCCTGTACCTGTTCGTCGTAGGCCGCTGCCTGTGGATCGCCGCCGACGCGCGCGACGGCTACTCGCGATTGATCGCCGGGGCATTAGGGTTGGCGTTCTTCGTCTACGTCATCGTCAACGGCGGCATGATTTCCGGCCTGCTGCCGGTGGTCGGCGTGCCGATGCCGTTGCTGAGCTACGGTGGCACCTCCGCCGTATCGCTGCTAGCAGGACTAGGCGTAGTCATGGCCGTACGCGCCCACAAACCCGTACACGGCGGCCGCTGACCACCCGTTCGCCGCGCAACCCCGAAGCACCCTGTAGGAGCGGCGCAAGCCGCGACCGCGAACCCGCAACAACGCCGTAACCTACGCCAGAGCGCAGCACCACCCAAACCTAAAGCTCCGAATAGGGATATCCGATGAGCACACCACCGCCCGCGCCCAACGACGCCCCACCGCCGCCGCCCGCCGGCTCACTCGCAACCCGATTCGCCGTCGCATTGGTGGCCTTCCTCTCCTTCGGCCCGCTCACCACCGCCCTGGGCCTGTTGCTCGGCGTCCTGCCGAAACAATTCCCCGCGATTCAAAACCTGTACGCCGCCGGCCCCATGGCGCAAGCGGTCTGGACCGGCGCGGGCGTGCTCGGAATCCTGGCGATCGTCGCCTTGCTGCGAGCGCCACGCCTCGCGATCGTGGTTTGCCTGGCATTCGCAACCGTGTACGGACTCGGCGCTTGGTGGGTATGGGGCCGATTCACGTTCGGCGCCTGGGCCGCCATGGCGGCGGTGTCATTGTCGGTAGCGGCCGCAGTCGCCAAATCGCGCAGAACAAGCCAGGCGTCAGACAACCCGTAGGGCCGAGCGATACCGCGCATACCTGCGCAACTCGCACTGCTCCCTGTAGGAGCGACGCAAGCCGCGACCGCGAACCAACACCAACGCCGCACCTCCAGGCAACCCACCGCAAGGACCCCACCATGGGCTGCGACATCCACGTCCACCTCGAACGCCGCGACGACCAAGGCCGCTACGTGGAAATCCCCCAACACCCCTACGACTACCCTTTGGGCACGCGCATCTACACCCGCTTCGCCTTCCTCGCCGGCGTCCGCAACTGGGCCAACATCATTCCGCTCAGCTCACCCCGCGGCCTGCCGTACGACGACAGCGCCACCGTGCGCCAGCAGTCCGACGACTGGGACGTCGACGGCCACTCCCATTTCTGGCTTACGGTCAACGAACTGCTGACCTTCGACTACGACCAGCCGCTGTACTTCGGCGAACACGGCCGCGACCCCCGCTGCACCGAGTCCACCTACCGCGAACTGCTCGACGACGACTTCCTGCAGGAACTGCGCGACATCCAAGCCCTGGGCGCCAAGCGCCTGGTCTTCTGGTTCGACAACTAAGCCGTCGCGTAGTCTCGTATCTCCCTACAGGGGCGGCGCCCTGCTGGATTTGCTTCGGTCGGAGCAAACAGGGGGCAGAGTAGTCTTTCTCTCTATTGCATGAGAAAGTCCACTCTGACCCCTATTTTCGACGACGAATCACCCAACGCCCGCCGCAAGGACCCACCCATGGGCTGCGACCTCTATCTCTACCCCGAACGCCGCGATAGCGAAGGCACCTTCCAGAAACTCCCCACACCGAAGGACCTGGACCAGCGCAACTACTGGCGCTACAGCTTCCTCGCTGGCGCGCGCAATTCGTTCAACATCGTGCCCGTCAGCGAACCGCGCGGCCTGCCTGCCGATGTCAGCGCCTACGTCGCATACAAGGCAGACCTTCAAGAAGGCGACGCGACGATGCATTCCTGGCTGAGCCTGGAAGAGCTGCTCGCCTTCGGCTACGACGCACCTTTGCGATTCCAGCAAGGCGGCCGCGGCCCGAACTGCGCCGAAGCCACCTACCGCGAATTCCTCGACGAACACTTTCTGCCCGACCTGATCAAACTGCAGTCATCCGGCGCGGAACGCATCGTCTTCTGGTTCGTGGGCTGAGCACCCCCCCTGTAGGAGCGGCGTGAGCCGCGACCACGAACCCCTACCACCCGCACCACTCACCCGGCCGAACGCTCCCGCCCGCGCGACCGCTTTCCGCCATCGCCCGCCGCATCCCCCCAACCCGCCGCCCGCGCATCCCCCGCCAACTGCTGCGCCAACTCAGGCCGCTGCAAGCAGAATCGTGCGTTCGCCGCTAACTCGCCCCAGCGCTGGGCGGATGCCAACTCGTCGTCCGCTCGTTCGATCAAACGGCGTTGGTGTTCTAAAGATAAGGAGAGCTCCAACGACTCCAGTGCGATGTCGAGCAAGTCGCGGGCCTCGTCGATCGCGCGGTGATGCAGGTCAGAAGCTTTTGCGTGGAGGTGATCGAGTGCTAGTGGATCGAGTTTCGCAAGATGCCCCGCTGACTTGTGCTGAGCGGGACTGGTTCGCAGCAACTGGAGCAACAGGTTGACTGGGATAGTCGTTGGATTTGAGTGAGGCATAACGGTGCTCCTTGCTTAGTTGGATTGGCAGGGAACACAACACTAATACGCAATTTCGGATATCTGAAAAGTAGATATCGAAGGCCGGATGGTATCTATACGGAGGGGCTATGGTTGATGTCTTTGAGGCGGCAGTAATAGTGCTGAGCGACAGAGAGTTAGTGCGTATTTTCACGACTCTAAGCGAAGAATACGGATGGAAAGCGACTTTTAGTACAAAAGGTGTTCCGATAGCTGGTCAAGTATTGGAGCAAATCTCGTCATATGACGGGAAAAGTTTAGACTCGGCGGTTCTGCAGGAGTCTGGTTCTGGATTGGCGTTGCATTACGTTCGGAAAACGCTAGAAACCGGCGATGTTGCTTCGTTGGCGGCAAGAGATAGCCATGCAAGGCACTCAAATGGGTTGGCCTCTGAGAAATTAGAATTGCTCACTTCGATTTTTCACCGATGCCAGGGCCTTATCGTCGATGGGCTAAATGGGGTTGTCGGTGCGCGTGACGATGTGATGCGTGAAAGGTTGGAAATAGTTCGTTCTTTAGAAACAATGCATAAGCGGCTTGTGGATAGCGCAATCGATAACCAGAGAAAGCTTGAATCGGATTTCGCTGAAAGAAACAAGACACTGCATTCTGATACGGACTCTCTTCGGCAGTCTGTCATGGAGGAGGGTGAGGCGAGACGTAAGAAGCTCGAAGATGAGTATGAATCCCGACGTTTAGGGCTGATTGAAGATGAGGCGCGCTTAGATGAATTGAAAAAAAGGCTAGACGACAGAGATAATACCCATGTTCGTCGCTCCATTAGAGAGAGTTTGCTATCTTTGACTCAAACGCGGCTCGATAATTTTGTTGTTTCTAAAGCGACGTCGGTTGAGTATTGGAAGGTTTTGATAATTTGTGCGGCATTGATAGTTCTGATTTTATCGCTTGCGGTGTTTTACGGTGCGAGCTCTGCAGGTTCTATAAATGGGGAAATCGCGTCGTATATAAAGTCTGGGCTTTTGACTGCGACGGCAATCGGCTTGGGTATTTGGTTCTTGAAATGGCAAAATCGCTGGTTTCAGAAGATTGCAGACGCAGAATTGAGATTGCAGCAGTTTCGGTTAGATATAGAAAGAGCCTCCTGGCTTGCTGAGACGGTTTTTGAGTGGCGTAAAGACGCTAGTGCGGGTGGTTATCCTGAGACCTTACTGGTAAAGCTATCCGCGGGATTATTCGAAGCTCATACAAGCCGGGCAGAAGATCCAATGATGCCTGCAACGCAACTTGCACAAGCGTTGCTGGGAGGGGCTGCTGCATTAAAATTGAAGATTGGAGATCAAGTCGTCGAGCTGGATCGAAAAGGGCTGGCTAAACTTGAGCGGCCCTTCAAGGATGAGTCGGAAAACTAGAAGGCTAATTTATCTAAAGGCAGAGAGCCCCTTCTCTTGGAGCCACTGCTGTCAGTTTTTTACCAAGGGCCGTGATGAACACATGTGTGACCTTATGTTTCGCTAGGCTTGATTTTTCCGGGGCCGTACAATGATGGACGGGCGCATGGATTCGAGCGGGATGTCCGCTCTGGGGAGGCTTAAGTGAGCGATATTCCAAACCCGATTGATAGCGGTGTCGACGGTTCGCAGAAATCAGGAGAGGTAATGCTCGCGACCATTGTCGCGCCTCCAATGAGTACGTCCTCTGTTGCGGATATGGTGAACGGGTTACTGCCTGAATATTCGCGAAGTCTCGGGGGAGATGTCGCCAGTCGAATGCTCCTTGCTCATCTAAGAGGTTTGGAGCACCGGTTGGAAGAGGCGAATAATAGGGCTGTGGATCTTTCAGATAAGCTTGAGCATGCAAATAGCGAGATAACAAGTTTAAAAATAGAAGATGCTAGATGCAAGGCTAGGCTGGATATGATGAGTCAAACTGGCAAATTTAAGCAGGCAGGCATCTTCTTTGGTACTGTGCTTCTAGGTATAGGAGTTGATCTAATTAAAAATAACCTGCAGGTTCCCGCTCTTCTAGTTGGCGGTGCGGGAGGCGCTCTACTGATATATGTGGTGTTGTGGCCGAAGCAGGGGAGGATGTCGTGAGTATTTTTGAGATCGCCGAGCTCAAGCTCTTTGGCGTCTATGACGGCGGTGTTCCAAATCTCGAAAGAATTGTTGTTCAAGTTTTGCAGAGTGTAAATCTGGCAAGTTATGGGCTAATGCTTGGTGTGCGAGGCAATGCGGGTTCAGCAGTGCCTTTGAGGGATAATATGTTGTGGTTCGGTACTGGGCAGGTGGAGGTGGGCGATTGGTTGTTTATATATACAGCGCCCGGAGAAACTCGTACTACTAATATTCCGAATTCATCACAACGAATATTTTCCTTGCATTGGGGGCGCCCATACACGGTATTTGGGGGGGCTGAATTCGTGCCAATTCTTTTCAGAATTGGCGGGGTTCAGTTTTTACCGGCGCCATTACTCCTTCCGGGGCCGCAAAAATAAGTATTGAAAGATGGAGGTATGGGGCCGATTGGTCTTTATGTCGGTACGCGCATGACGGTTTGCATGAGGATGCACGATTGGTCATTGGCGGATGGCCTTGCGATCCTTCCCGGAGCCGTGGTCGTGGCCGCTACCATTTTAATATTAGAAAAACAGGGGTCAGAGTAGATTTTCTAAATTTCACTCTGGCTCTGTTTCGAAGAATCGAGCTTTCAGTGCATCAGTCAAGGAGAGGCTATGGGGTTGGAGCATGTTCCTGTTGATGACCCCGGGAGAACTACTCCTTTTGGTCTTCTCCGGTACGCGGAAGAGTACCGGCGGGCGGCAGAGACCTGCACGATCCTCTTCTGATTCATCGCGTGGGTGAGGACGCGGCGAAGAACAGGATCGCCAAAGTCGGGCGGTTCTAGCGGACGGAAAAACAGGAGTCCAGAGATAGGGGACAGACTAGTCTTTCTCCCTATTGCATGAGAAATGCCACTCTACCCCCTCCAGCGCTCTCTGGTTCTCGTGTTTGATAAATCAGTGGAGTCGGTCAACTAAAATTGAGCCTTGTTTAGCTCGCCGTACTAAGGCAACTTCGCAAGCATGGAAGAGAAAGCCATGCCCTTTGCTGAATGTACATCCTCGAAAAATCCGCTTCGTTCTCCCCTAAAAGCAACGACACCTCCCAAGGCGATCGACATGCGAATTGGAAATATAGTGGGATGCATGCTCACGTTATTTTTATTGTTGCCCGCCTGCTCGCTAGCCAAAGGCCCCGAGGCGACACCGGGCGCCGTCAAGATAAGCGCCGCGCAGAAAAGTCTGGGATCGTCCTATCCCGCCGCACTCATCGGTCAATGGGAGCCAGGTCCCAATCCCTGCAAATTGCCGCTGACTTATGACAGCGACGCCGGTTTCACGATCGCCGCCCGCCTGCTGCAAGGCTACGAACACTCCGATACGCCGAAGAAGGTCCAGCAGATTTCTGCGGCGCCGAAGGCGTGGCGTATCGAGGCGATAGAGGAGCACGACGAAGATAAAGGCCCGGTCGTGGATATCTATGTCCTGAGCGGCGACTACCTGACCGTTACGGATGGCGAGCGATCCACGACCTACAACAGGTGCCGTTGAGGCGAGTAGTGAGGGGGAGGGATGCCCGATGAACGATACGACGCGCACGACTTACCGCGTCATCCAGAAAGGTTTGACGGTCAACGAGCCCGTAACCGACTTCGACAGTTTGGTGACCCATCATCCGAGCGACAATAGAAATGCCCGCATGGTCGATGGGGTAGTCGTTCGCGGAGAGGCTGGCAGACGGCACGCCTATGTCGGCGGCGAAATTCAGGAAATTGAATCGGCTAGACCGGGAAACAGCTACGGGTTGAAGTCGGATCAGGTGTTGCTCAAGAAGGATTTCATCATCGAGCACCCCGGTCACCCAACCATGAGCGACAACGCCAGGGACGTGCCTGTTCCATCCCCGTTCGCGGGTTATGTAGGGCGAGTGGACGCGGCGCAAGGGTTGGTCGATATCTACGATCGGAAGGATGGCGACGTCATCGCCCGCGTCCGCCATATGAGCGACATAGCGGTGTCCGCGGATCAGACGATCGAATACGGGCAATCATTGGGGACGCAGAGCAATGTCAAAACGGGCGCCAAGCATGTCCACCTGGAAGTGGACACTCGCTACTACCAACAATACGAGAACTACATCGGTGACCTGACCAGTGGACGACTTCCGTTGGAGGCGGCGCATAGGGTGGGCGTGCAGCCAGTGCCGGTGGTCGACGATGGCGTTATTCGCCTCGGTGAATCGGCAGAGCGGGTCAAAGACTTACAGCGGGTCATGGCTGATGAGGGATATAGAGCCGTTGGAGATCGGCCGCTGGATCGCGACGGTGTCTACAGGTTGAACATGCAGGGCGCACTGCTCGATTTTCAACGTGACCACGGCCTGCCTCAAACCGGTGATATCGATGACGCGACGCTGCGCATGGCGCCGATGCTGCCGGATCGAACCAGAGAGCTGGATCGCCCGGACTACAACGTTCCGGGGCGACCATTGCCTGCCGGCCAATCGACTCCTACGCCCACTGCCCCAGGCCATCCCGGCCATCCGGACCACCGCCCGGGATTGGTTGAGCCCTTGCCGCCAGCGCTGAATCAGTCCGGCGGGCGACGTGATGCCAGCCTGCTTGGGCCGGCCGATCAAGAAATGCTTGAGCAGATTCGCTCAGGCGTGCGGAAGATTGATGAGGGAATAGGCAAGCCTTACGACGATGCGAGCGAGAGGATCAGCCGTGGGTTGTTGGCCGCCTGTCGCGACAACCGCGATGCGTATCCCCAATCGGGTGGCTATTCGCTGTCCGACAATGCGCTGACGCGCGTGGATCACGTCGTTCTTGGAAAGTCCGGACAGGTGTTTGCGGTTCAAGGCGATTTGAACGATCCGGCGCACAAGCGGGCATTCGTTTCGGTGGATCAGGCTCTGAGTACGCCTGTTGAACAGTCGGACCAGAAGACGATATCCGCGAATCTGGCGATCGAAAAGGAGAGGGTGGGGGTTACTAGCTCGCAGGATCTTGCGCGAGACGAGACTTTGACTCAGGCCGCGAAGCGGTCGGTATAGGAAAAGCAGGGGTCAGAGTGGTCTTTCTCTCAAGGAATTGAGAAAGTCCATTCTGACTCCTGTTTTCTTGACCCCTGTTTTCTTGAGTTCCACGGGATGACTATCAACCCTTGTTAGGGTCAATGAGATTAATGGCGGAGCTGCGGGCTGATGCCAAGCATTGGTGCCTACCAGGAGGGCCCTGCTCCCTTTACCGTTTAAGGTGGCGGCTGATCTCCTTGCCAACCCTGAAAACAGGCCGAGTCTGGCTAAGGACTTGGCAACTATAAGCTGAAAGTCACGTGCCAGTAGAGAGTCAATTGCAGAAAAAATCGGCGCCCACCAAGGGCGCCGAATATGAAAGAGTCGAAGAGCAGGCAACGCATCGCCTGCCCCCAACGTTTTCACTGCCAATCAGGGCAAGCTATTCAACGTAGCCCGCACCGGCCGAGAGAAAATAAACCCATCACGCCGATCCCAATTGACCGACCACGTCATCACACCGCGGAAGGTGGGATAGGCCTGCTGCGGCCGGATCGTTCCGCAATTCTGCAACCGCGTCAGGCAGTTCAGGGCATTGGCGATGGTGGCCTGCGACGCCTGTCCGCTGTTGGCCGAGGACGGGCCCGAGGGCAGTCCCAACGCCACCTGATCCGGCCGCAGGCCGTTGAAGGCGACGCCGGTGCCGTTGTTGGTCCGGAACCCTTCGATCAGCATCAGGCTGGCGCCGACCAGCATGTCGACCGAGCCCTCGGCCAGGCCGTTCTGGCTGTACGGCGTGTACAGCGCGCCGTTGTTGTAGTACTGCACGTGGATCAGGTCCAGCTCCTGGCGCAGTCCGTCGATGATCGGCAGATAGGCGCCCCAGATCCCGCTGTACGCGGAAAAGCCGCCCTGCACATACGGGTGCTCGGGCGCCATCGACAGATAGAACGACGGGCCGATGCGCGTGTTGAGCTGCTTGACGGCGGTGACCAGATTGGTCTGCACGGCCGCGCCGTGGTAGACGCCCGCGCCGCTTTCCAGGTCGATGTCCACGCCATCGAAACCGTAGTAGCGGATCAGGTCTTCCATGCTGTTGACGAAGTTGGTCACCTGCGTCGCATTGTTGAGGGTCACCGTGCCGTTCTGGCCGCCCAGCGACAGCACGACCTTCTTGCCACGCGCGCGCGCCGCGGCCACGTCGGCGCGGAACTGCGCTTCGGTGCCGGCGCCCGGATCGACCGTGAAGCTGACGGCGCCGTTGCCCGCATCGTCGCCGAAGGCGACCACGATGACGTCGAAGTCGTTGGAGACTTGGCTGATCGGGATGGTGGGGCCGGACGGATTGGTGAAGTTGTGCCAGTAACCCACCAACGCATGGCGCGGCAAGGTGTTGTCACCGCCACCGGCGCTGGTGGTCGCGCTGATCTGCGTGCCTTGGGCCGAGGCGTTGCCGGCGTTGTCGCGGGCGCGCACGCGGAAGGTGTAGGCGGTGGACGCGGTCAGGCCGCTGTCGCTGAAGGACGTACCGGTGGGCGAGCCGACCAGCGCGCCGTTGCGGTAGACGTCGTAGCCGGCGACGCCGCTGCCGCCCGCGTTGTCGGTGGAGGCGTTCCAGCTCAGGTTGACGCTGGACGAGGTCACCGAGGTCGCGACCAGTCCGGTCGGCACGCTGGGTGCGGTGGTGTCGGGCGTCCCGGTATTGACGGTGATGTTGGCCGCCGCGGAGGTCGTGGTCGCGCCCGCGTTGTCGGTGGCGACCGCGGTGATCGCGTAGCTGCCCGCGGCCGCGTTGGTCCAGCTCGCGCTGTACGGGGAGGTGGTATCGACGCCCAGCGAGGTGCCGCCACGGAAGAACTGCACCTGGGTGACGGTGCCGTTGGCATCGGCCGCATTCGCCGTGACGGTGATGGTGGCGCCCGCGGCGAAGGTCGCGCCGTTCGCCGGGGCGGTCAACGTGACCGTCGGCGGCGTGTTGCCGCCGGCGCTGCAGACACCCAGATCCTGGTAGTAGCCGCAGCTGGGGCAATGCGTGGGCGGTGTATTCCAGATCGAGGTCGTCGCCTGGTACAGCCGCCCCTGATAGACGAGCTTGCTGCCCGCGTTATATATGGTGGCCGGGTTCCATTCGGCGATCCCCGCGCAGCTGACGTTCTGCGCATGCGCGGGCGACAGCCCGGCCGCCAGCAAAACGCCGGACAGCAAGATTCCTGTCAATCGGATACTCATGAGGTGTGTTCTCCGGATATCGGGTGGATAGGGAAGGAGGCGGGCGCGGACGCGCCAACCTTTTCCAGCCACGCGGCAGACGTGCTGCGGCGCGGCTGTTCCCCCCAGAGAACAATGACGACAGTGTTGCGGTCAGTTGCTGATCCGCGAAGTGCGCTGCATGCGTGTGCAGCGCTATCAGGCGCTGCCGACTGTGGTGTGCGGCGACCGGCCTGTCAAGTTATCCACTTTCGATTAATGCGGTGGTCGTCACGCTGCGGAATATGCTGTCACGCAGCGATGCGCGGACGTGTCTGCAATCGTGTCGCACATTGGATAAACAGGGGCGCAGCGGACTCTGCCTAAGTCCGATCTGATCCCTGATTCCGCCTATTACCGGCACCCTGTTTCGGAGCCAGCTTCGTATCAATCGGTTTGAGAGCTACTTATGAGCGTCGGCCACATCCTCGTCAACGCAACCCGTCGCGAACAGATCGCGTTCCGCCACCTGCCGGCATCGACCAAGCGCGAGATCGCCGGGCATCCGGCGGCGGCGGCCGTGGTGGCTTGGTACTTGCTGGAGCACCCCGGCGACGCCATTGCATTCGTCAATGCGTGGCCGTTCGCGAGCGGCGCGTTCGGTGACTTGAGCGACTACGCCGACCTGACGGACACGGTCGTCGCGGATCTGATCGCGGCCGGCATCCTGCGCGACGAGGGAATTGGCTATGTCGATGCTGGTACTCGCGAGCACGAAATTCGTCTTCCGTAAGACCGAAAACGGCTTACGCGAATAACGAATCGGTATTCCGAAGCAGCGTCGCGGTGTGCGTGAGCAGCGCAGTGGCCTTAGCGAGCACCCGGGTGGTGCGAGCGAAGGTTGGCTCGGCTCAGGCCAGAAGCCAGGACGCGCGTTCAAGCAGGTCGCGCCGTCTGCGTAGCCGTCTGAAACTAGAGGCGCTTAGTGGACTTTGAGGTCGCTGCACCACGAGGTGGGTCGACGAGCGCGACATGAAGACCCTGTCGGCGGGGAGTGTCCTGCGATAAAGTGCCTTTCATGTCCACGCGTTGAGCGCCAACAAGAGAGCGGCACATGATCAAGGCAGGGCGCTGGGCATTGATCCTGATGTTCTGGTTTACAGGCATAGCGTTCGCGCTGGCTGGCGAGGTGTCGTTGCCGGGTGCCTTGACCTTGCTGTCCGGCCTTACATTGCCCGCGGTCGCATCCAACTGGGCGTTCGCCCGCTCCCGAGCACGCCAGGGTAAGCCAGACGATTACACCGGCAGTCTGGCCGATTGGACTCACCTCAGCGGCGGGGATGTTGCCGTGTTGGCGCTGGCGATGCTTGTGGGTCTTGGTTTGTTCGTCAGCGCTTTCGTCGTATTCGGCGTAGGCGGCTGATCGTCACGCGCATGACCGACATGTCGTGCAGATCCAGAAGGTCGAGCACAAGAGCCGGGTTCATATCGATATCGAGACGGACGATATTCCAGCGGAGGTGGCGCGGCTGGAGGCCTTGGGCGCGCGCGTGGTCGATCGGCTGGAGCGAAGGGTGGTGATGCAGGGGCCGGCCGGGTAGCGGTTTTGCGTGGTGCGGGTTCAGCGCCCCGGATTTCCCAGGAACGCGACGGCCTGGGATTGATTGGGCGAATGCGGATCGGCACAGTGATGGCCGGAACGGTTCGCTCAAGCCGACGACAGTGCTGAAATCGACGTTCCAGGCGATCCATGCCGGCGGCGATGCCGATCAACCGACACACAGCCCTCCACGACTGAAAGGTGACTCATGGAACTCGGTGCATTTTCCGTCAGCCTGACCGTGAAGGATATCGAGGTGTCCCGGGCGTTCTACGAGAAGCTCGGCTTCTCGCCGATGGGCGGCGATCAGGCGCAAGGGTGGTTGATCCTGCGCAACGGGTCGACCGTGATCGGCCTGTTTCAGGGGATGTTCGACAAGAACATCCTGACCTTCAATCCGGGCTGGGATCAAAGCGCGAGCGCGTTGCCGTCGTTCACGGATGTGCGCGAGGTGCAGAAGTCGCTCGAGGCGCAGGGCGTGGAGATCGCGACCCGGGCCGATCCGGACAGCACGTGGCCGGCGCACATCATCCTGTCCGATCCCGACGGCAATGTGATCATGCTCGATCAGCACGTTTGACCGGCCGGTTTGGCCGATGCCAATGCGTCCGCGCGAATAAACGGGGTAAGTGATGAACACGATAGATGCTGGCAGCGCAATCGCGATGGCTGTCGTCGATGCGATTCAAAACGGCGATCTGGCGACCTTGCATCGGCTGCTGGCGGAACACCCCGACCTCGCCACCTGCCGGATCGCCGCCGGCGATCCCGGCGGGTCGGAACGTACGCTGCTTCACATCGTCGCGGATTGGCCGGGGCATTTTCCCAATGGCGCTGAGACGGTGAACGCCTTGGTGGCGGCCGGCGCGGATGTGAATGCCCGGTTCGTCGGCGCGCATCGGGAAACCCCATTGCATTGGGCGGCGAGCTGCGACGACGTGGCGGTGCTCGATGCCTTGCTCGATGCCGGCGCGGACATCGAGGCACCGGGCGCGGTGATCGGCGGCGGTACGCCGCTCGCCGACGCGACCGTGTTCAAGCAATGGCGCGTCGCGCATCGGCTGGTCGAACGCGGCGCGCAGGTCACGCTGTCGCAGGCCGCGACGCTCGGGTTGATGGATCGCATCGAGGCGCTGTTCGCCGTCGATCCCGCGTCCAGTCGTGAAGCGATCGATGGCGCTTTCTGGTGCGCCTGTCACGGCGGCCAGCGCGATGCGGCGGAGTATCTGCTCGAGCGCGGCGCCGACGTGAACTGGTTGGCGCCGTGGGAACCCATGACGCCGCTCGATGCGGCCGCGCGTGGCGAGTACGACGAACTGGTTGCGTGGCTCAAGGCGCGCGGAGCGAAGTCGGCGACTTAAGTCCACGTGACGAATCGGTCTTGTCGGTTCGCGAGGCTGCGCTGGCCGGTGATGATCGAACCCGCGAAGCGATCAGTCGACGTTGCATCCCGGTGTCCAGCGGTCGCCCGCTTCGTAACGGACCGTCATCGTCTGATTGAACATCGCCGATCTTCGCCTACGCCGCATTGCCTTGCCGCGCCGCCGCGTAATGCGCGCGCATGAACTCGGTGAAGGCGCGGACCTTGGGCGTGAGCTGGCGTGCGTGCGGGTAGACCGCGAAGTAATGGCGCTGGCCGGCGTGGTGCTGAGGCAGCAGGCGCAGCAGGCGGCCGGCGGCGAGATCCTGGTGGACGGTCAGGTAGGTCAATGCGGCGATGCCCTGTCCGGCCATCGCGGCCGCGTGCAGCGACAGGATCGAATCCAGCCGCAGCCGGTCGCCGGCCTTGACCGAGGCCACTTCGCCGCGGTGCGAGGTGAGTTGCAGGGTCGGGCCATCGCCGGCATAGGCCAGCAGTTGGTGGTTGTGAAAGTCGGCGGTGGTGCGCGGCAGTCCGTGATGCGCGATGTACTGCGGCGCGGCCACCAGCACCCGATCGGACACCGCGAGTTCGCGCGCGACCAGACTGCTGTCGGCCAGCGGCCCGGAGATGCGGATCGCCATGTCGAAGCTGCCCTTGACCAGATCGACGATCCGATCGTCGCAGGAAAGATCCAGGTGGATCTGCGGATGGCGCTGCAGAAATCCCGGCAGCCATTGCCCCAGTTCGAGCGCGCCGACCGCGTGCGGCAGGCTCAGGCGCAACACGCCCGACGGCAGCGCGGGATCCTCCTGCAAGCGCTGCTGCGCGGCATCCATGCGTTCGAGGATGTCGATGCAGTCGCGGTAGTAGTGCGCGCCGGCCTCGGTGGTGGTGAGGCCGCGGCTGTTGCGATTGAGCAGACGCACGCCGAGGTGCTTTTCCAACTGGCCCAGCAGGCGCGAGAGCGAGGTGTGGGTGGTGCCGAGACGTTCGGCGGCCTGGGTGAAACTGCCGGATTCGACGATGCTGCGGTAGGCGCGTATGGCTGACAATTGGTCCATCACTCGACTCCCGGCGGACGGCATCGGCGGGGCGCCGATGCCGTGTTCCGGGTCAAGGGTATCAGTGGACCGGCAGCGCGATGATCCGGTCGGTGCTCATGACGTCGCCGAAGGTGTCCTCGATTTCGGCCAGTGCCGACGCGTGCAGTTGCTTATGGTCGACCCGTGAGCCGTCGCGCAGCGTCAGGTCGCGGGTGGCGGTGGCGTCGGAGGCGACGATGACCTTGTAGCCCTTGGCGGCCGCGTCGCGCGCCGCGCCGGCCACGCAGGCGTGGGTCTGCAGCCCGGCGATGATCAAAGTGTCGGCGTCCGCATCCTTCAACGTCTGCTCGATCGCGCCGGCCGAAACGCCCGCGAACACGCTGACCGCGTCCTTCTGGATCACCGGTTCGCCGCGGCGCGTCTGCATCGCGGGGTGAAACTTCACCGTGTTTCCGCCATCGGCGAACAGCGGCGCGCCGGCCGGCAGTACGTGCTGGACGTGAACGACCGCGATGCGGTGGCGGTCGGCGAATTCCAGCAGGCGACGGGTTTGCCGCAGCGCGGCGTCGCCGTCGGGGATGGGCATGCGTCCGCCGGCGAAGTACTCGTTCTGGAAGTCGATCACGAGCAATGCGGTCTTGCTCGCCTGTAGGGTCGAGACCGGGGTGGCGCCGGCGATGGCGCGGATGGTGGGGTGCTGTTCCGCGGGCGTGGCGGTTGCGTCAACGGCGCCGATGCCGGCGATCGAGAGCGTGGCGATTCCGAGAAGGGCAGAAATTCGCATGCGATGGGCCTGTTGGGTTCGGGTGGCGGCCATGATGCGCAGCTTCGGTCGGATCGCTTAGTGGGTTGCGCGTACAGCAGCTGTGCGGTTTGCGCACAGGTCGCTGTGGAAGTCGGCGTGTCGCGGGACGGGCGATTCGCCGCGACGCCGTTGTCGTATTCCATTCTGGCTGTGCCGCGATACAGTGGACTCATGCCGATCCGCCTGCGCCCGTTCTCAAGTTCCTTCCGAACGATTGCCTGCGTCATGCAGGATCGATTTGGCGCTGATGAAAGACGGCCGACATGAGTCCCAACCCGCAAGATTCAGCGTTGCGCTGCCCGTGTTGCTGCTGCAAGACCATCGGCGAACGCGGCGGATACGAAATCTGCGCGGTCTGCGGTTGGGAGGACGACGGCCAGGACGATGACAATGCGGCCGACGTGCTTGGCGGCCCGAATGGCAGGCTAAGTTTGGCCCAGGCGCGGGTCAACTATCGCCAGTTCGGTGCCTCATGTCGCGAGCGCTTGACGCAGGTCCGGTCGCCACGCGCGGATGAGGTGTGATGGCTGTGGCTAAGCGTGCGACGCAAGACGGCGATGCCTGATCTGACGTCTGAAACGTTCCGCTTTCGCGACTGGGCCGCCGGTCTCGCAGTGCGCGACGGCCAGTGGGAATGCGCGTACGAGGCGTGGCCGGTCTGGTATGAGGCGGTGCTTGCATGGCTCGGCGAATATGCGGGGCAGGGTGGGCCGGATGAGAATGTCGGGCGGGTGCTGTATGCGATCGCTCGCGACAACGACGCTCAATACTTGGTTGGTGAAATCCGCAAGCGACATCCCGACGCACTGCTGTGGCTTACCGGCGCTGCGCTGGTTCAAGGCGAGGCGGAGGCGCGTTGGCAGTTGGCGGTCGAACTGGCGCAGTTGCCGCGTGGTCACGAGGCCGAGGGCCTGTTGCTGGCCTTGGCCGGCGATGAGGACGAGTACGTGCGTCGTCGCGCGATTCGCTCGCTGGCCTCGCTCGGCGTGCATGCGGCGGAAGCGTTGGCTTGGGGCGAGTGGCAGCGTGTCGACGAGAATCAGCAGTGGGCGCGGATGTCGGCGTTGGAGTGTCTGCGCCAATTGAAGTCGCCGCGCCTGGCGGCCTTGTTGGCGGATGCCTTGCAGGACGCGCGGCCGCAGCTTCGTCGATTCGCGCAGCAGCTGCGCGGGCACGATAGCGGGACGACCGGAGACGGGTAGCGCCCTGTCGTGCGCGCGCTTCGATTGGCTGCCGCACTGGTTCCGGCGTGATTGCGCCCGCGTGGGGGATCTTGCTAAAGAAAGCGTGTTCGTTGTGAGCCGGTTGCTCGCCGTGCTGCGGTTCATACAATCCTGTGTTGATATTCGCGCCACCCGTCAAGGACGACCTTGCATGCCGAGTCCCTCATTGCTGCGTTCCACTGGGGTATTTCGCTACAGCCCCGAGCTTGGCCCCGGCGCGGGCCACACGCGTCGCGACGGCGGCAGTACCTGGTGGTGGCTGATCATCGATTGCGATCCCGAGCTGGGGCGTTATCTGCGCCACCAATTCCTGCTCGGCCATCGCCGCACGCGCGCGCTGCAAAGTCCGCTGTGGGGCCCGCATATCTCGGTGATCCGCGGCGAGGTGCCAGCGAATGCCGCGGCATGGAAGCGGTTGGACGGCGCGACGGTCGAGTTCGACTACGACCCGGTGGTATGCGAAACCGAGGGGTTCGTGTGGTGTCCGGTGTCGTGCGCGCAGGCCCTGAGTGTGCGCGAGGAACTCGGACTGCCGCGCGAACCTGCTCCGGCATTGCATCTGACGATCGGCAACGCCCATCAAGCGGTCGGCGGAGCGGGATAACGCTGCGATCTTTGCGATAGATTAGCCGCCTTGATCTGTATCGATATGGACACGAACGCCATGAGCGACGACGCGAAAGTGAAAGGGCCGGCCTCGTATTTCCCTTCGATCGAAAAGAACTACGGTCAGCCCATCGCGCATTGGCTGGGCGTGCTCGAGGCATTGAACGGCAAGAAGCACATGGAGATGGTCGCCCATCTCAAGACCGCGCATCAGATGGGCCATGGGCATGCCAATGCGCTCGTCGCCTACCATCTGGCGCGGGCCGGGAAGTCCTGAGCGCGGTGGGCGACGACGCGCGCCTTCGTGCGCGTCGTTGCGTTGCCACCGTTTCTTCTTCAACCGTCCTTCTGCATTCGACCTAACCATGGACCGAGACGATCAAGCCAATCATCACGTGCTCGCGAGGGTCGTGAATCAGGGCGATGTGTTCTGGATCGAGCCGGACACCTCGCGCGGATCGATTCCCGGGGTCGCGCATCCGCATGTCGTGGTGCAGGACGACGTGTTCAATCATTCGCGCATCGGCACGGTGGTGGTCTGTGCGCTCAGTTCGAATCCGGCCCGCGCCAGCGAGCCGGGCAATGTCGCGCTGGAGGCGGGCGAGGGCGGCTTGGCCAAGCGCAGCGTGGTGGTGGTCTCGCAGGTGTCGTCGCTGTACAAGGCGCGCCTGGGCGAGCACATCGGCGTGCTGTCGCCGCAACGGGTCGCGCAGATCCTGGCGGGGATGCGGTTTTTGCAGGCGTCGTTCTTCAATCGGTGCTGAGGTCCGGGGCGTCGCCGAGGACGAGGGGCTGTCCACCGCTACATGTCGCCCAGCCCTCGCCATCACGCTCGGTCAGCCCCGCTATTCATGTTTCACCGTCGAGCCCAGGCATCCGCAAGCCACCTCGCAGCCGCTTTCAATTCGACAACCTGACGTGAACAAAATCGGTTAAGTCCCGCAAACCCAAGGTTTTTTTACCACGGGCCCGCGTGCTACCCTCGCGCCAATGACCCGACGCCATACCGCCCGTTGCGCCCTGTTCGGCGCACTCACGCTCGCGTTGGCCGCCTGCGCTACGCAGACGCCTTCCGTATCCCCTATCGCCACCGCCCAGGCCGCCGCCGCGACGCCCGCGTTGCCGCCGCCGGTCAAGCCCGCTACTCCAGTGGTCGGCACACCCGCGCTGCCGCCGCCGGTGGTGCAGATGCCGATCGAGCAGGCGCGCGCGCAGTTCGTGCGCGATACCGCCAGCCAATACGGCGTCGACCCGGCTTATATCGAGTCGGTGCTGGCCAAGGCGCAGATCCGCGACAGCATCGTCGCGGCGATGTCGCGGCCGGCCGAGGCCAAGCCGTGGCGCGATTACCGCCCGATCTTCATCACCCAGGCCCGCATCGACGGCGGCAAGGCATTCCTGGCCGAGCACCGCGCGCAGCTCGATCGCGTGCAGGCGCAGACCGGGGTGCCGGCCGAGATCATCGTCGCGATCGTCGGCGTGGAAACCAGCTTCGGCAAGAACACCGGCAAGTACAACGTGGTCGATGCGCTGTATACGCTGGCCTTCGCCTACCCGCGCACCGGCGATCCGGCCAAGCTCGATCGCGAGAACCGCCGCGAGGCGTTCTTCCGTGGCGAGCTTGCCCAGCTGTTCGCGCTGGGCAAGGAAGAAAAGATCGACATCACCACCCTGACCGGCAGCTACGCCGGCGCGATGGGCTGGGGCCAGTTCATGCCGTCGAGCTATCGCGAGTTCGCGGTGGACGGCGACGGCGACGGCAAGCGCGATCTGTTCACCGATCTGGACGACGTGTTCTTCTCGATCGCCAACTACTTCGTCAAAAAGGGCGGCTGGGTGCGCGGCGGCCCGGTGGTCGCGCGCGTCAATCGCGATGCGACCGCGGCCGACTTCGTGCCCGAGAACATGGACCCGGTGTATTCGCTCAGCGATCTGGCCGCGCGCGGCTATCGCCCGCTGACCCCGGTGGCGCCGACCGAGACCGCGACGCTGCTCAATCTCGATGGTGTGAACGGTCCCGAATACTGGCTCGGTTTCCGCAACTTCTACGCGATCACCCGCTACAACATCTCCAAGCATTACGGCATGGCGGTGTACCAGCTGGCCGAGGCGATCGCCGGACGGGAGAATCCCTTGGCCGCACCCGTGAACGTGTCCAGCCCGGCGGTCGCGCCGGCCCCGACGGTCGAACCCCAGGCACCGCGGGCATGAGCGGCGCCGGCCCGAAACGGCTGCCGATCGCACATGCGATTGGGCGGCTGATCGTCGCCGCGCTGCCGCTGACCCTCGCGGCTTGCGCCAGTGCTCCCAAGAAATCCGGCTCCGAGCCGCTCGCGCTGCCCGATCGCGGCCATGTCCACAGCGCCGGCCTGCCGTCGTCGTCGTCGCATGGCGGACGCAAGAAGTCGCCGTATGCGCCGGCGCAGGAAGACCTGAGCAAGCGCGGCAATTACAAGGCCGGCGGCCTGTACGCCCCGGGCGTCAGCGACACCACGCCCGATTACATCCCCGACGTCGATTCGATCCCCGAACCCGAAGTCGTCGCCGAGGCGCGCTCGCAGTTCGGCAACCGCTCGCCGTACGTGGTGCTGGGCAAGACCTACAAGGTGCTGGACTCGCACGACGATTACGTCGAGACCGGCACGGCCTCGTACTACGGCCAGAAATTCCACGGCCGCCGCACCTCCAACCTGGAGGTGTACGACATGTACGCCTTCACCGCCGCGCACAAATCGCTGCCGCTGCCGAGCTTCGCCCGGGTCACCAATATCGACAACGGCAAGTCGGTGACGGTGCGGGTCAACGACCGCGGCCCGTTTCACGACGGCCGGGTGATCGACCTGAGCTACGCCGCCGCGGTCAAGCTGGGCATCACCCAGCGCGGCACCGGCCGGGTCGAGGTGCGCGCGCTGCATCCGGGCGAGGCGGCGCCGCCGCTGTACGCCAGCGCGGCCAACAATCCGCCGCAGCCGGTCGCGGTAGCCGCCAAGCCGGCGTCGCCGTCGGCGATCGACCGGCTGGTTTCGGCGATGCCGATCGCCAGCGCGAACGCCGGCGAATTGCCGCCCGGCGTGCGCGTGGCGACCGGCAAACCCGCGCCGGTCGCTGCTTCGTCGGTCAAGACCACCGTCGCCACGGGCAAGCCGTTGCCG
Source organism: Lysobacter sp. Soil_N_51 (assembly GCF_057655755.1). Lineage (NCBI taxonomy): Bacteria > Pseudomonadati > Pseudomonadota > Gammaproteobacteria > Lysobacterales > Lysobacteraceae > Lysobacter > Lysobacter sp. Soil_N_51. Next base: position 82,430 of record NZ_JBDGLR010000005.1, read on the forward strand.
GTGGCCGCGATGCCGGCCGCCGAGGGCAAGACCACGGTCGCGACCGGCAAGCCGGCCACGACCGCAGCCAAGCCGGCCGCCACCGTCGCGTCGGCCTCGGGCGATTACCGCTTCGACATGATGCAGAACGGCAAGTCGATGAGCGCCGACGAGTTCGACGCGTGGATGAAGACCCGCCAGGTCCGCGTCGCGACCGGCAAGGGCGTGGCCCTGGCGCCGCCGAAGCCGCTGAGCCGGGCCGAGCAGCGCGCCATGGCCAAGCAGCAGAAAGAACAGGCGAAGGCCCTGGCCGCGGCCGAAAAAGCCGCGAAGAAAGCCGGCAAGGCATCGCCCGCGACCGCGGTGGCCACCACCACCGCACTGCCGGCGCCGCCGGCCGCGCCGCCGCCGCCGAGCCCGGCCAAGGCCGCCGCGGTGCTCGCCGCCGCCACGCCCAGCGTCGGCGACGTGGTCTTGCAGGTCGCCAGCTTCTCCGCGCGCAGCAACGCCGATCGCGCCCTGACCATGCTGCGCGGCGCCGGGATCGGCACCGCCAAGTTGCTCGACGGCAACGCCGCCAACGGTCAGAAAGTCTGGCGTTTGCGGGTCGGCCCCTTGCAGGCCGATGCCGCGCCGGAACTCGCCGCCCGTATCGTCGGTCTGGGATTCGGCCAGCCGCAACGCGTGCGCGACTGAACTGCAGCGGCCGTCCGGCGTGCCGGGCGGCTGCAAGCATCGTCCATCTCAGGCACGATGCACGACTTCGCGGACTGGGGATGGAACGCCCGGTCCGGCCAATACCCGCGGTGGACGCCAGGACGCCGACGCCGGAACCCCACACACCCTCGGCCGGCACGCTGCCGGTCTCCGGAGTAGTTCAACGATGACCCTTCGCTCCACCTCGCGCGCCGCCGCCTTCGCCGCGTTGACCTCGGCATTTCTGGTAACGGTTGGGGCCGGTTTCGCCTCGGCGCAAACCCCGGCCGCCAAGCCCGCCGCTGCACCGGCCGCCGCCACGCCCGCCGCGGCACTGCCGCCGGCCAGCGATTCGCTGCCGGTTCCGCCGCCGCCGCAGATCCAGGGCACCGCCTGGGTGCTGATCGACGCGGTCAGCGGCAACATCCTGGCCAGCCACAACCCGGACCTGCGGGTCGAGCCGGCCAGCATCACCAAGGTCATGACCAGCTACGTGATCGCCGCCGAGCTCAAGGGCGGCAAGGTCAAGGACACCGACCAGGTGATGATGACCGAGAACGCCTGGCGCAAGGGCGGCGCGGCCACCGACGGCAGCTACTCGGGCTTCGCGGTCAACCAGACCGCGCCGCTGGTGGAGATGGAAAAAGGCATGGTGGTGCAGTCCGGCAACGACGCCGCGATCGCCCTGGCCGAGCACGTCGCCGGCAGCGAAGACGCCTTCGCCGCGCTGATGAACCAGTACGCCGCGCGCATCGGCCTGAAGAACTCGCACTTCGTGAATCCGCACGGCCTGTCGCAGGAGAATCACTATTCCACCGCGCACGACCTGGCCCTGCTGGGTCGCGCGCTGATCCACGATTTCCCGGTCGCTTACTCGTACAACAAGATCAAGGAATTGAAAGTCGGGCCGATCACCCAGCCCAACCGCAACCTGCTGCTGTGGCGCGACAACACCGTCGACGGCATCAAGACCGGCCACCACTCCAAGGCCGGTTACTGCCTGATGGCCTCGGCCTTGCGCGGCGACCAGCGCCTGATCTCGGTGGTGATGGGTTCGACCTCCGAAGCCCAGCGCGCCACCGACAGCCAAGCGTTGCTCAACTGGGGCTTCCGCTTTTACGAAACCCACAAGCTGTACGACACCAGCAAGGTGATCGCCCAGCAGAAGGTGTGGAAGGGCCAGACCGCGCAAGTCCAGCTCGGCGTCGCCGAGCCGCTGCTGGTGACCGTGCCGCGCGGCAAGTACCCGCTGCTCAAGCCGAGCATGGACGTGCCCAAGAGCCTGGTCGCGCCGATCAAGAAGGGTCAGGCGATCGGCACGGTCAAGGTCATGCTCGACGGCAAGGTGATCGCGCAGCGTCCGCTGGTGGCGATGGCGGCGGTCGAAGAGGGCGGCTTCTTCAAGCGCCTGTGGGACGAGTTCTGGATGTGGTGGGAGTCGGAGTAAGTCCGCTTTGGCGCTCATCGCAGTATGAAAAAGGCCGGCGTTTGCCGGCCTTTTTCGTTTTCGGCGGTTGGGCTTGGGTCCGCGTTCAGTCGTTGGCGCGTTGTGTCCACAGATAGCCGAAGTCGAAATGATAGCGGGTCAGCGCCAGCAGCAATGGCAGCATCAACACCGGTCCGGTCAGTGCAAGCAGGGCCACGAGCTGTTCGGAGCTCGATCCGGACGCTAGTAGATTGCCCAGTAGCATCAGGATGACCACGCTCAGTTGTGCCGAGGTCAATATCAGGCAGATCAGCCATTGCCAACGCGGCCCGATCGGCCGCGCGGTGATGAAGCCGACCAGCCCAAGCATGCCCCACAGGTTCAACAAGGTGGGCAGCAGCGTGGTCAGCGACAGCATGCCGATGCGCCATTGCATCCACATTCCGGCCAGCAACAATGCGCACAGAATCGCGAAGTACAGCCACCACCAGTGGCTGGGCCGCGGTCGCTGCGGATGCGCCGGCGTGATCTGGCTTTTGGGTGCGGCGTAGGGATCGATGCTCATGCGCGATATTTCTGGGGTGGCCTGCTACAGCCTATCAATGCTGCCGGAGCCAGGTTTGGTCGGGGCAATTGGCTCGGCAGGGGATCGTGCTGGCGTTCCACAATAGGCATTGCGGTTTTTTTGCTTATGTTCGAAGGCGCGCAGTCCATCCAGCGCCGCGAAGCCTGTAACTTGCGCTAGCAAAAGCCCATTCATAGGGTGGCGACATGGATGTGCGTCGTGCGCCACTGCGGGAGAATGTTCAGTGTGGGGCGTGCCTGCCCGCGTAGGCACCGAACTTGCAATGACCATGATTCACAACCCCGCGCGATGGTGCATGAGTGGATCGCAGTCCTCATGGCCTCCCTGTAGGAGCGGCGCAAGCCGCGACCGCGGGAATGCAACCACGGCGCAGGTTGCGACGTTGTCGTAATGGAGCGCTCGGAAGTTCAGATCCGACCAAACCTAGCGCTTCGCCGCCGGCAGCTTGCCGATGATCGCCGCGCGGAACTTGCTCGCCAACGCGTGAAAACCCGCTTCGGTTGGATGCATTTCATCGAACCATTGGCTTTGCGACGTCAGCGTGCCGCGCAGGTCGACATAGTCGAAACGGCCGGCGAAGCGCGGGTCGTGCTTGAGCTCGCGCAGCACGTTCTTTTCGAAACCGTCGATCAACAAGCGCACGAAACGGCGGCGTTCGTCCGCGGTCTTGGCCGGGTCGGCGTTGACGATCGCGTCGATGTGAGGGCCGATCCATGGGCCCACGCTTTTCTTTAGCAAGGAAGCGACGCCGATATTGCCCGGGGTCAACGCGCCCGGCCGGCCGATCAGCTGAGGATGGTCGTAGGTGTGGGCGAGGATGGGTATGTTCGGCTTGGCCGCGAGCGCGGCCTGCAGGAACAGCGCATACGCCTGCTTGACCTGTTCGTACTTGCCGGTGTCGAGCACGCGCTGGAAGCCGGCGTCGGCGGACAGGTTGTGCTGGCCGGCGAAGGTCTTCTTGAGGAAATTGTCGACGAAGTCGTTGCCGCCGGCGCTGAGCAGGATCAGGTCGAAGTCGAACTTGCCGCACCAGCCGATGATGTCGTCGATGTTGTCGCGCACGAACATCGAGCGCTTGGGGTCGGCGGGATTGCGCGAGGCGTGATCGCCGCTGTGTTCGGCGCGAAAGAACAGGCCGCCGTGGCCCAGCAAGGGCACGCCGCGCGCTTCGTCCTCGGGCGCCGGGGAGACGATCCAGTCGAGCAGGTTCATCGCCAGCGGCGTGGAAAACCACGAATCGCCTTCGCAGAAAATCACCGGCGTGTGTTCGAGCAGATGGGCGCGCTTGAGCTGGGTGTACAGGCTGCGGAACTGGCCGCGCAGGGGCAGGGCAACGGATTGGCTGGGAGGCATCGGGGGATCTCCGGGGAGCGTGCCGCAGGCGCGCGGCAGGGCCAGGTTCTAGCGGCTGCGTGTTGCCGCTATTAGATCGCACCGGCCACTCACTGGTTGAGAACGATTGCGCGCACCGGAGCAGGCCATGGGCAGCGATGGATGTTGTATCGCGATCCGTCGCGCGCAGCGCATTGGCTAGACCGGTCGCCGCGCTCTGTTATCAGGGCCGGCGGCGGTCTACACGATCCGTCTCAATCCGCGCCATCGGCGCGCTGGCCGGGCATCGGCTCGTCGCGCGCCGCAGCCGCCAGCACCTTCTCGCGCCAGCGTCGCTTCTCGATCGTGCGCATGTTCGGCTCGGCCGCCAGCAAATCCAGGTACGGCATCAGCCGCAGCAGTTCATCGTCATGCTCGTCTTCGCCCAGGTACTCGCGCACGCACACCAGGTTGCCGTAGTTGTAGGCGTGCTTGGACGGCGTGTCGTCGATCGCCAGCACGCGTTCCAGGCGGTAACCGCGCCGTTTGAGCTTGTGCAGGCGCTTGCGGTTCATGTACTCGCCGGTGGTCCAGTCGCGGCTGATCGAGCAGCGTTCTTCGGTCCACACGAAGCGCAGCGAGTCCGGCGGGAACAGCGCTTCGACCACCGCCGCGGCATAGAGCTTTCCCGACGAGGTCCACACCCCGACTTCGAAATTCGCCAGCGCATGATCGATGAAACGCTGCAGATGCGGGCGGCGGTAGACGTGATAGCGCAAAGCGCGAAAATCGGCGGGACGATCGAGCTCGATCTCGCTGGCGTGGATCAGGGTTTCGTCGAGGTCGAGGACCAATAGCAGGCGCTCGCTCATCTTTGCGTTCTCATGCGGTCGAGTGGGGCTGTTCGATGATGCACGAGCCTGTATGGGCGGCGAAAGCGCACGGCGGCCGGCGCGTCGACGCGGTTCGCGACGAATGCGCGTCGGTGTTCGTACACAGCCCGCTCGCGCGGCCGCATCTGCATCGGCTGCGCGATCGTCCCAGTCCGAGCCATGCCGGATCTGGCGGTTGCCAGCCAGTCGCGGCGCAAGTCCGCCAGATGCGGCGCCGTTCCACCTCCAGCACACCGCCGTCCCACCGCTGCGCTTGGGTTGCCCCGGCCCCGGACCCATAATGGCCGCCATGGACATTCATTCCGACAACCCCGACCACGGCTTCCAGTTTCCCGGCACGTTCGAGCTCAGCGCGATGGGCGCGGCCGACGCGGGCCTGGAGCACGAATTGCCGCGCCTGCTGCTGGGTGCCGGGATCAACGTGGAAACCGAAACCATCCAGTGGAAGCACTCATCGACCGGCAAGTTCGTCTCGGTCAAGTTGAGCTTCCGCGCCGAGAATCGCGCCCAGTACGACCTCGCCCATCAGGTCCTACGCGAGCACCCGGAAGTGAAGTGGACACTGTGATCGACGCGGTCGCCGCCGTGTTCGGTGGCGAAAGCGCGCCGCCGCGCGCGCAGTTGCGCGATCTGGGCCGTCAGCCCTACGAGCCGGTATGGCGCGCGATGCAGGCCTTCACCGACGCGCGTGGCGCGGACACGCCCGATGAGCTGTGGCTGGTCGAGCACGATCCGGTGTTCACCCTGGGCCAGGCCGGCAAGGACGAACACGTGCTGATGCCGGGCGATATCCCGGTGATCCACGTCGATCGCGGCGGCCAGGTCACCTACCACGGCCCCGGCCAGATCGTGCTGTACCCGCTGCTGGACCTGCGCCGGCTCAAGGTCGGGGTGCGCGAGTACGTCGACCGGATCGAACAGGCGGTGATCGACACCCTGGCCGAGTGGAACATCGAGGGTGCCCGCAAGGACGGCGCCCCGGGCGTGTACGTGGCCGGGGCCAAGGTCATGGCGCTGGGCATCAGGGTCCGCCGCGGCTGCACCTTCCACGGCCTGGCCTTCAATATCGCCATGGACCTGTCGCCGTACCAGCGCATCAATCCCTGCGGTTATCAGGGGCTGCAGGTGACCTCGGTGCTAGACTTGGGCGGCCCGTCGGGCATGGAGCAGGTCAAGCCGGTGCTGGTCGCGCAACTCGCGCGGCAGTTCGGTCTGACGGTCGAGGACGCGGAGCCGTTGAGCTTTTGATTTTTCTTTCTCCCGAATGCGGGGGGAGTGCTTGATTTTCCTTCTCCCGCAAGCGGGAGGAGTGCTTGATGTTCCTTCTCCCGCAAGCGGGAGGATATTTGATGTTCCTTCTCCCGCAAGCGGGAGAAGGTGCCCGAAGGGCGGATGAGGGCGCGCCGATCCGCCAGCCGCCGCGATGACGCAGGCAGCTACCGGCCCTCACCCCAGCCCTCTCCCGCATTGCGGGAGAGGGAGCTAAACGACAAGAGCTAAGCAACGCCATGACCACCCCCGCCTCCAAATCCATCCCGCTCACGATCGTCAGCGGCGGCGCGCCCGAAGTGCTCGCGCCGGCGGTGCTGGAATCGACCACGATGACGCCCGGCGCCAAGCAGCTCGGCGGCGACAAGATCAGCCGCTCGCCGGTGCAGTTCGCCGACGTGCCGGTGCTGCGCAAGCCGTCGTGGATCCGGGTGCGTATTCCGTCGGGCAACTCGGTCGCCGTGCTCAAGGCCAAGCTGCGCGAGAACCGCCTGGTCACGGTCTGCGAAGAAGCCAGCTGCCCGAACATCCACGAGTGCTTCAGCCACGGCACCGCGACCTTCATGATCCTCGGCGAGGTCTGCACCCGCCGCTGCTCGTTCTGCGACGTCGCCCACGGCCGGCCCAAGCCGCCGGACGCGAGCGAACCGGCCAACCTGGCCCGCACCGTCGCCGACATGGGCCTGAAGTACGTGGTCATCACCAGCGTCGACCGCGACGACCTGCGCGACGGCGGCGCCCAGCATTTCGTCGACTGCATCGCGGCGGTGCGCGAGCAGAGCCCGCGCACCAAGATCGAAGTGCTGACCCCCGACTTCCGCGGCAAGGGCCGCATGGAACGCGCGCTGGAGATCCTCAACACCAACCCGCCGGACGTGTTCAATCACAACGTCGAGACCGTGCCGGACCTGTATGCCAACGTCCGCCCCGGCGCCGACTACCAGTGGTCGCTGACCCTGCTGCGGAAGTTCAAGGCCCAGCATCCGCAGGTCGCGACCAAGTCAGGGATCATGCTCGGCCTGGGCGAGACCATGGAGCAGGTGCAGGCCACGCTGCGCGACCTGCGCGCCCACGACGTCGACATGATCACCATCGGCCAGTACCTGCAGCCGACCCCGCACCACCACCCGGTGCTGCGCTACTGGACGCCGGAAGAGTTCAAGGAACTCGAGGTCTACGGCATGTCGCTGGGCTTCACCCACGTCGCCTCGGGCCCGCTGGTGCGTTCGTCGTATCACGCCGACCGGCAGGCGATCGACGCGGGGTTCGCGGTCGCCTGAGCCAGGTGCAAGCCGGCCCTCGGCGATCGCGGCCTTCACGGATTTTCGATCGTCGCCCGCGCGCCGGACGGGTCCGGCTGAGGCGGGGCTCATCAGCGATGCAGTTCGGAACACCTGGAAGACCGGAACTGCCTCAGCGCCCGCAGCCGGCCCGATCGACCGCGCCGCTGTTCTTGAACCCAGCCGCTCGCCGCGTCCAACCGGCGCAACGGCCCACTTTGTCAAACGTCGACATCGAATGGGCCGGAGCCGTCACAGGCGGCCTGGCCGGCGCAGGCCGCCGACTCGCGCGACCCATCGCGCAAACGACAACCGAGCGATTGCGCGGCCAATCCGTGCCCGATCCCGCCGTTCTAACGTCCGGCTAACGTCCTCGGCCGTCAACCTGAACCAGATTCATGCCCGCAACAGGTAATTTCGCAGGGTGGCGTGACAGCACAGGCAACTTTCGGCACTGTGGACTGGTCAAAAGCCGCTACATCCTTTAGCCGCTGCACAGATCCGGCACCCTCGCCGGGAAGACTCCGCGATGACCCTCAAGAACACGCGTACCCTGACCCTGCTTGCAGGCCTCCTGCTGACCGCGCCGCTGGCGTTGTTGGCGCGACCCGACGCCGCCGGCACGGGCGGTTTGCCCAATGCGCCCACCGCCGACCAGTCGACGGCCGCGCAGATGGTCTACGGCCTGCTGTCCGACAGCCGCTACGCCTACCGGCCGCGCGCGCTCGACGACGCGCTGTCGGCCGATATGTACAAGCGCTATCTCGAATCGCTCGACGCCGGCAAGCAGTTCTTCACCGCCGCCGACATCGCCAAGTTCGACGTCTACAAGACCAAGCTCGACGACGCGATCAAGAGCGGCGACCTGTCGCCCGCGTACACGATCTTCGCCGCCTACAAGCAGCGCGTCGACGAACGCGTCGCCTATGCGCGCGGCCTGCTCAAGCAGCCGGCCAACTTCGATTTCACCGGCAAGGACCGCTACGACTACGACCGCAAGGACGCGCCCTGGGTCGCCGACACGGCGGCGCTGGACGCGTTGTGGAAGCAGTCGGTGCGCAACGACTGGTTGCGCCTGAAGCTGGCCGGCAAGAAGAACGACGACATCGCCAAGACCCTGGACAAGCGCTACGCCAACCTCGCCAAGGGCATCGGCGAGATCAAGGGCGAGGACCTGTTCCAGACCTTCGTCAACAGCTACGCCAACGCGATCGATCCGCACACCGACTACCTGACGCCGAAGTCCGCTGAAAATTTCAACATGACCATGTCGTTGTCGCTCGACGGCATCGGCGCGCTGTTGCAGAAGCAGGACGACGTGGTCGCGATCCGCGAAGTGATCCCCGGCGGTCCGGCCGCGCGCAGCAGCCTGCTCAAGCCCGGCGATCGCATCGTCGGCGTGGGCCAGGGCGAAAGCGGCGCGATGGACGACGTGATCGGCTGGCGCATCGACGACGTGGTCGCCAAGATCCGCGGCGCCAAGGGCACCAAGGTGCGCCTGGACATGATCCCGGCCGAAGCCGGCCTGGACAGCAAGCCCAACCGGATCGTGCTGGTGCGCGACAAGGTGCGACTGGAAGATCAGGCCGCCAAGTCCGAGATCATCAACGTGCCGCCGGCCGACGGCGCGCCGGCCAAGCGCATCGGCGTGATCAAGCTGCCGGGCTTCTATCAGGACTTCGAAGGCCGCCGCAAGAACGCCAACGATTACGCCTCGGCCACCCGCGACGTCGCCAAGCTGCTGACCAAGCTGCGCGCCGACAAGGTCGACGGCGTGGTGCTGGACCTGCGCAACAACGGCGGCGGTTCGCTCAACGAAGCGGTCGAGTTGACCGGTTTGTTCATCGATCGCGGCCCGGTGGTGCAGGTGCGCGAAGCCGGCGGCCGGGTCCAGGTCGACAGCGACACCGATTCGGGCATCGCCTGGGAAGGTCCGCTGGCGGTGTTGATCAACCGCGGTTCGGCGTCGGCCTCCGAGATTTTCGCCGGTGCCATCCAGGATTACGGGCGTGGGTTGGTGATCGGCGAAACCACCTTCGGCAAGGGCACGGTGCAGAATCTCGCCGACCTCGACCGCTGGCCGGCCAACGAAGGCCCGCGCTTCGGCCAGGTCAAGTTGACCATCGCCCAGTTCTTCCGCGTCAGCGGCGGCTCGACCCAGCACAAGGGCGTGGTGCCCGACATCGCCTTCCCGGTGTCGGTCGACGCGACCGAGTACGGCGAGAGCACCTACGACAACGCGCTGCCGTGGACCAAGATCGCGGCCGTCCCGCACACCAGCTACGGCAATTTCGCGCCGCTGCTGCCGAAGCTGGAAACCCTGCACAGCAGCCGCATCGTCGGCGACAAGGAATTCCAGTGGTGGTCGCAGGACGTGGCCGAGTTCCGTGCCGAGCGCGCCAAGAAGTGGATTTCGCTCAACGAAGTCGAGCGCCGCGCCGAACGCGATCGCGAAGACGGCAAGCGCAAGCAGCGTCAGGCCGAGCGCAAGCAACTGGGCCTGGACCTGGATCCGCTGGGCGACGACTCCAACGACGACGGCTTGGCCGCGTCGGAGCGCGACATCGCCAAGGACGCGGCGCGCGAGAAGCTCGCCGAGAAGCGTCCGGACCCGTTGCTGCGCGAATCGGCGGCGATCCTGGCCGATGCGGTGCGCCTGCTCAACGCCGACCGCAAGCTGTCGGCGCAGGTGCTGCCGACCGCGACCGCGCCGGGGCATTGGGCCGACTGAGGCGGGTTTCGCAGATGTTCGACTGAAAGCGCGCCTTGAGGGCGCGCTTTCTTTTTGTGCGGGCGCGAGTCGCTTTGCGGGGAAGGGCAGCATCGCTCCAGGCCAAGCCTGGGTGCCTTGCAAGCATGGCCGCAGTCAACGCGCAGCTGCGGCGCCACCAGATGCGAATGCCGTCAAGGTCTTTACGAAATTAGCGAAGTCTTTGGTGGGAGGGGCTTCAGCCCCGACGCTTTTCGACCAAGTCCGGTAGTTCATCGCGGCGGAGCGAAAGGCGTCGGGGCTGAAGCCCGCCCACAAAAGACTTGGGGAACCACTAAGGCAAGGGGCCGCAATGCTAAAGAGAAGGCCGCGATCCACAGACTCCGAGCCTTCTTCGTCTGCCTGGACCATCGCCAATTTCCGGACCACGCAACCGCGCATAATCCGACCCGAACCAACCCTCAAAATCCGACCCCGGCGCAGGCAAGATGCGGATAGCGAGACCCGGGCATGAAGCCTAGTCTTGCCTCATGAACGCCAAGACTCACAGCCGCAAGCCCGACACCGGTCCTGTCACCGATAAGCCGGTTACGCCCACACCCGCCCCGGACAAGCTCGAACAGGCCCGCGTCTTGCTCGAGGCCGGCGAGCCGTCGTTGACCGAACTGGCCGAAGCGGTCGGCCTGAGCCCCTCGCACCTGCAGCGCCGCTTCAGCGCGCGCTTCGGTCTGAGCCCGGCCGAATACCTCGCCCAGCGCAAGCTCGGCAGCCTGCGTTCGGCGCTGCGCGAAGGCAGCGACGTCAGCGCGGCGCTGTACGACGCCGGCTACGGCTCGCCCTCGCGGGTGTACGAAAGCGGCGCGGCGCGTCTGGGCATGACCCCGGCGCGCTATCGCGCCGGCGGCGCCGGCGAGCAGATCCGCTGGAGCCTGACCCAGACCGAACTCGGTACCGCATTGGTCGCGACCACCGCGCGCGGCATCTGCATGGTCGAGCTTGGCGACGACGCTGAAGTCTTGCAGGCGAAGTTGCAAAGCGAATTCCCACAGGCCACGCTCGAGCGCGTCGACGCCGGCCGCGACGAGTTCCTGGCGCCGCGCGTGCGCGCGGTCGCGCAGACCCTCGGCGGCAAGCGCGAAACCGTGGCGGTGGACCTGATCGGCACCGCCTTCCAGAAAAAAGTCTGGGACGCTTTGATGAAGATTCCGCCCGGGCAGACCCGCAGCTACGAGCAGATCGCGCAGCAGGTCGGTTCGCCGCGCGGCGCGCGCGCGGTGGCGCAGGCTTGCGCGAACAACCGCGTGGCGGTGGTGGTGCCGTGTCATCGCGTCGTGCGCGGCGATGGTTCGCTGGGCGGCTATCGCTGGGGTTTGCCGCTCAAGGAAAAGCTGTTGCAGCGCGAGCAGGCGGCTTGAAGCGCGCCAAGGTCGCCTGCGACGAACCTTGCGGGGCGACCGGGTGATCGCAGGTCATCGCTGCCGGTGCATGTCGAGAGGCCGCTGGGCTCGAACGTCGCGGCGGCGTCAGGCGAACGCCACGCCGCCTCGCTTCGGCTGCGAAGCGGCGCGAACAAGTTGGTGAGCAAATGACGATCTTGAGACAGCTAAGGCAGCAAGCGGCCGATGCAGATGCCGATGACGATCCCGATGCTCAATCCGGCGAGAAACTTCCGTTTCAGCGGGTCGGATACGCCCCAGACGCTTTTTTTCTCCGCGTCCTTCTTGAACATGCTCGGCTCGCTTTTTCTATCCACGCTCTTCTTGAATATCCTCGACTCGCTTTTTCCATCCACGCTCTTCTTGAATATGCGCGACTCGCTTTTTTCATCCGCGCCCTTCCTGAACATGCCCGACTCCTTCCGATCGTGAGTGCAAAGCGGCCCGCGTGCTTCGGCCCGCGGTGTGGCGCCGTCAATCCTGGGCCCGGCCACGCTCGGGGTAAAGCGGCGAGCGCCCGGGGTTCGCGCGCCTGCGGCGACGCATTCACGCGATCATCGTCCGTCATCCCGCCGGGCAAGCAGCCGGCGGAGTGAATGCCGACCGAGCCGATACCAGCCCCTCAACCAGGATGGCCCGACTGCCGCGTCTCACCCACGCCGCTTGCGCGTCGCCCGCGGCGCATCCCGGGTCGGCAGTTCCAGGCCGTGCTTGACCACGTCGAACACCAGATGGGTGTCGTAGCGCTTGACGTTGCCTTCGTCGAGGAACAATCGGTCGACGACTTGCCGGCAATGGGCGACGCCGGTGGTGGCGAGGATCACCAGGTAGTCCCACTCGCCGGCCAGGGTGTAGCACTGCTGGACCTCGGGCGCGGCGCGCACGCGGGCATGGAAGCTGGCGTTGCCCTCGGCCGACTCGCGTTCCATCGTCACCCACACCGCGGCCAGGGTGCTGCCCAGCGTCACCGGGTCGAGCACGGCCACCTGCCGCATCAGGCCGTCCTGGCGGTAGCGGGTCATCCGGCGCTGCACCGCGCTGGGCGACAGGCCCACGGCCTCGCCCAGTTCGCTCAGCGTCACCGAGGCGTCTTGCTGCAATAGTTCGAGCAACTTGTGGTCGAACTCGTCCAAAACCAGGGGGCTACCATTCATGCAAGATTTTTGCGTCTGTACGGGCAATAATTCAACCGTAATTTGAATGACATCGATACGCTATTCTCGATCCCACCGCGCGAAGAATTTTTATGTGTGGGTTCGCTCCCCCAACCTCTTACCTACGGACGGCCCCGGGATGTCCCGGTACGTGACGCAAGCCGCCGTGCCCGAACAGATCGGCGAGATTCTCGCGCTGATCCGCGAACACGGCCCAAATCCCTGGAATTTCCTGCCCGAGGTCGAGCTGGCCGCGCACTTGTCGGCGATCCGGCTCGGCCGCACGCAGGCCATCGTCGCGCTGCACGAAGGCGAAATTGTGGCGGTCGTCACATTCGAGCCGAGCGACGCGTTCCATCGCTATCAACCCGACGGTCGCGAGATCGAATGGCAGGGCCATGTCGGCGAGGTCGTGGTGCATCGCGCGCATCGCGGCCAGGGGCTGGGCACCCGGCTGCTCAAGGCGGCGGTGGGGCGGCTGCTGCAGATGGGATTGATCGAGATCTATGTCGAGCGCCACGAGGAGAACGAGGGCTCGGCCGGGATGATGCGTAAGGCCGGGTTCGTGGTGATCGATGTGTTCGACGATCCGCGCCGTCGCGATGTCGGCAGCCGTCGCACGTCGGTGTCGCGCTACGGGCCGCATGCCTGACGCGGGCGGCGCCGCGTCGCCGCGTGCGCCCGGGAGTGGGGAAGGGGATCGTGGCATGGGTAACGCGGGCGGGTCGGGTTCTGTCGATTGATTGATCGCTTGGGTTGTTCGGCTCGTCGCGGCCCGTGCCGCGGCGGCGCGGGTCCAGGCCTAGCGAACGATCCATTCCATCCGCCGCCGGATTCGCATCGTCCGGCCGCGCGGTTTGCTTGCGCAAGAGCTCGCATGGATCGCGGCGAACGACTTCGCGGGCGGCGTGGCGATCGCCCGACCCCGCGAATCGTTAAAGGCTGACTCAAGTTTTTCTCGCTGCTGTTTTTCCCGCGTTCGCGCCAAGCTGTTCGTTTTCTTTCCCCAAGTCTTTCTCCGCGTTCTCTGCCTCCCCCCACGTTCTCTCCCCCCGAGTACCCGCGTCATGAGCGCCGCTCCCTCGTCTTCCGAATCCCGCGCGCCCAGCGCGCTTGCCGTCGCGCTCGCCCTGGCCTCGGTGTATGTGCTGTGGGGCTCGACTTATCTCGGCATCCGCTTCGCGCTGCACAGCTATCCGCCGTTCCTGCTCGGCGCGGCGCGCATGTTCCTGGCCGGCGCGATCATGTACGCGGTGCTGCGCTGGCGCGGCGTGCCGGCGCCGACGCGCAAGCAATGGCGAACCTTGTGGGTGTTGTCGATCTGGATGGTGCTGCTGTCCAACGGTCTGGTGAACCTGGCCGAGACCCAGGTCGATTCGGGACTCGCCGCGATCGCGGTCGCCTCGATGCCGCTGTTCGCGGGCGTGTTCGCGATGCTGCGCGGACGGCATCCGTCGAAGGTGGAATGGATCGGTCTGGCGATCGGTTTCCTCGGGGTCATCTGGCTCAACGCCGGCGGCAAGCTGTCGGCGTCCACGCTCGGCCTGGTGTGCCTGATCGTTGCGCCGATCGCCTGGGCCTGGGGCTCGATCTGGAGCCGCGATCAGGACCTGCCGTCGCCGTTCATGGCCGCCAGCGCGCAGATGCTGACCGGCAGCGTGTGGATGCTCGGCGCGGCCGCGGTCACCGGCGAACGCATCACCACGATGCCGACCTTCGGCGCCACGGCGGCGTTGCTGTACCTGGTCGTGGCCGGTTCGATCTTCGGCTTCACCGCCTACATCTGGCTGCTGCATCACGTGCGCCCGGCGTTGGCGACCAGCTATGCCTACGTCAATCCGCCGATCGCGGTGCTGTTCGGCGCATTGCTCGCCGGCGAGCGGTTCACCTCGCACGACCTGGGCGCGATGGCGGTGATCCTGGTCGGCGTGGGCATCATCACCTTGGCCAAGGCGCGCGCGGGCAAGGCCGTGCCGGCCGCGGCGCCGGCGATCGGCCCGGTGGCCGTGGCCGAACCGCGCGAACCCGCGCTAAGTAAAGCCGCCTTGACCGACGCGGCAACCGATCTGGAGAAACGCGCATGAGCGCCCCGACCGACCGCCGCGGGCTGTGGATCGCGGTCGCGTCCTTCGTGCTGTGGGGGCTGATGCCGCTGTACTGGCATCTGCTCAACGAAGTGCCGTCGCTGCAGATCGTCGCCCACCGCATCGTCTGGAGCACCTTGCTGGTCACCGCGTGGCTGTGCTGGAAATTCGGCCGCCACTGGTTGCGCGACATCCTGCGCGAACCGCGCAAGGCGGCGATGCTCGCGCTCAGCGGCGTGCTGATCGCGTTCAACTGGGGCCTGTACATCTGGGCGGTCAACGCCGGCCATGTGATCGAGACCAGTCTGGGGTATTTCATCGGGCCGCTGGTCAGCGTGATGTTCGGCGTGCTGTTCCTCGGCGAGCGCTTGCGCGCGGTGCAGTGGGTGGCGATCGCGCTGGCCTTCGCCGGCGTGCTGTGGTTGACCTTCCAGTACGGCCGACCGCCGCTGATCGCGCTCGGCCTGGCGGTGTCGTTCGCGGTGTACGGCCTGGTGCGCAAACTGGTCGCGGTCGAAGCGGTGACCGGCCTGGGCGTGGAAAACGTTTATTTGTTCGCACCGGCGCTGGCGCTGATGCTGTGGGGCGAGACCCACGGCCAGGGCGGTTTCATCGGCAGCTGGGGCTTGGGCACCGATGTGTTGCTGGTGATCGCCGGCGCGCTCACCGCGTTGCCGCTGATCGGCTTCGCCTATGCGGTGCGGCGGGTGTCGCTGACCGCGATCGGGTTGTTGCAGTACGTCGCGCCGACCTTGCAGTTCCTGATCGGCGTGCTGATCCTGCGCGAACCGTTCAATGCCGAACGCGCGATTGGTTTCGTGATCATCTGGATCGGCCTGGCGGTGTTCGCCAGCGAGGGCTTGCTGCGGTCGCGGCGGATGGCGGCGGCTGCGCAGGCGGCTTGAGCGTCAGTCGAACAAGCCGTCGAGCCAGCCCATGACCAGCACGTAGGCTACAACTCCCAACGCACCGAGGATGCCACGACGCCAGGCGCCTTCGTGCCAGCGCCGTTTGCGCGCGCGACTGCGGATCTGTTGACGGGTCTGGGACGTGGCCAACGTCGTGCCGGCATTCTGCTGCGCCTGCAGCCGCTGAGGAAAGGTCGCGCCCGCCGCGGCGGCCGGTAAGGCGCGCGCCGCCGCGGCGACCGGCGCGTGCGCGGCCAGATAGCCATCGATTTCCGTATCGCTCATCGCCGGCTCCCAGTCCTCGACGAACGCGGCCGCGATCCGCCGGCGCAGCGCCAGCGCGCTGACGTAAGCGCTGTCGGCGGCAATGCCGTAGCCGCTCAACATGACCACCAGTGGCGCGTAACGTCGGGTCGTGGTGGCGTTTTGACCGCTGACCCGTTGCATCCAGACAGGCAGTCGACCGAAATAGCGGGCCGGATCGCGCACGCACACCTGCAGTGCTTCGATCTCGCCGCCGAACTGACGGATGTAATAAGGCCGGAAGCCGACGACGTCGCGCCAGTCGATCAGGCCGAAGTCGGGCGAGTGGATGCCGGCCGCGTCGATGCGCAATTCGCGTGGCTGCAAGCGATTGCGCAGCAACCAGATCCAGCCACTGCCGAGCGCGACGGCGCTGGCGGCCATGAACAGCGCGACCGGGTAGTTGGTGGCGCGCCAGTAGCTGTAGGCGATGGATGAGATATACAGCGCCATGAGCGGCGTGATCACGGCCACTGCGAGCGACAGCGATGAGGTGCCGCGTAGTTCGTTGTGTGCCAACGCCGCGCGCAGCGCCTTGCGCGGATCGTCGGCGCGATCGTGATCGATGCGATGGATCGCGCGCAAACACAGCGCGAGGCCGCCGATGAAGAGCAACAACAATGCCAATTTCAGATAGGGACTGTGGCTTTCCAACGTATCGCTATCGAGCGCCACCATCATCGCGAGCACGCCCGATGCGTAAGCTGCGCCGATCCACAGGCGCCTGCGAATTGCGTTCTTCATCGAGCTCTGCGCGTTGCTGTGAATTCAGCGCACTCTAGAGCGAATGCCCAGGCAATTGAAGCATCGGGCACGCCTTCTCGGGCGTGCCCGATGCGGTACTCATCACAAAGCCCGCAGCGCCGAAGTCACCGGCAAGGTCGCCGCGCGCAGCGCCGGGAACAAGCCACCGACGAAGCCGATCGCCAATGCCCACTTCAAGCCGTTCCACAGCAACTCGCCGGTGACGCGGAAATCGAAGGTCAACTGACCCACGCCGCCGGCGATGGTCGAGGCGGTGTAGCCGTTGAAGATCAGCCACGCGAGCGCGCCGCCGATCAAGCCGCCGAGCAAGGCCAGCAGCATCGTTTCCAGCATCACCGCGACCACGACGGGCAAGCCGCGGAAGCCGATCGCGCGCAGGGTTGCGATCTCGCGCGCGCGGGTGGCGACGGTCGCGAACATGGTGTTGAGCGCGCCGAACACCGCGCCGATCGCCATGATCGAACCGACCACGATGCCGATGATGCGGATCACCTTGGTCATCGCCTCGGATTGCTTGGCGAAATAGTCCGCGGTGGTGGTGGTGTCGACCTGCAGTCGCGGGTCGCCGGCCAGCGAGGCCTTGAACGCCTTGAACTGCCTGGCGTCGCTGAGCTTGGCGATGACCGCGTTGCGCGAGGCGCCGCGACGGTAGGTGGACGCGACCATGTCGGCGTCGGCCCACACTTCCGAATCCATGGCGTCGCCGGATTTGAAGATGCCGACCACGGCCCACGTCTCGCTGCCCAGGCGGATCTGCTTGCCGACCTCCATGCCGGCGAACTGACGTTGCGCGCCGATGCCGACCACCACTTCGCGCTTGCCGGTCTCGAACTTGCGGCCCTGCACGATCTTGATCTGCGGCCGCACCTGCCAGGCGCGATCGCCGACGCCGCGCAACTGCACGCTGCCGTCTTCGTCGGGCTTGCCGCCCTTGATCGGCAGGTTCGCCGCGACCACCGTTTCCGGCGAGGCCAGCGGCCGGCCGTCGGCGGCGCGGGCGATGCCGGGCGCCTGTTCGATGACGTTGATGCTGGCCAGGTCGAGGGTCGACATCACCTCGGCCGCGGACGCGCCGCGCAGCACCATCGCGGTGTCGTCGCTGCCGGTGCGCGCGAGCGTTTGCTTGTAGCCCTCGGCCATCGACAGCATCGCCACCAGCACCGCGACCACGCCGGCGATGCCGATCACCACCACCGACGACGACCCAGCGCGCTGGCGCAGCGTACTGATGCCGACGCCGGCCACCGACGCGGCCTGTTGGCCGCCGCGGGTCAGCAGCATCCACAAGACGAACGCGACGGCGAGGCCCAGCAACACCGGCCATGGCGCGAGCGCCCACAGCACCAGCCCGGCGACCAGGGCCAGCAGGGTCAGCAGGCCGCGTAAGAACGATAGAAACTTTTTCATGTGCGCTCTCCGTTAGCGTCCGGCCAATGCATCGACGATGTTCAGGCGCATGGCGCGGATCGCCGGCAACAGGCCGACCAACAGGCCGATGCCGACCATCAGCATCAACGCCACCGACCAACTGCGCCAGCCGATCGGCGGCACGCTGATCGCGCCGTTGCTGCCGGCGCTGACGATCGGGCCGAGCCCGCCGGCGATGGCCACGCCGATCACGCCGCCCAACAGCAGCAGCAACACCGACTCGGCCAGCACCAGCAGCAACACGCTGCGGTCGGGAAAGCCGATCGTCTTGAGCACGGCCAGTTCGGAGGTGCGTTCGCGCACCGCCTGGGCCATGGTGTTGCCGGTCAGCAGCACCAGGGTGAAGAACACCGCGCCCATGATCGAGCCGACGATCAGACCGATATCGGCCATCTGCTTCATCCAACTCGCGGTCGCCGCCGCTTCGGTCTGGGTCTTGGTCTCGTGATCGGAATTGGCCGAGATCGCGTCGATGGCCTTGGCCACGCGGTCGCTCTGGTTGGCGTCCTTGACCTCGGTGACGTACCAGCCGACCTGGCCGCGGTTGTAGGGCGTGGAATCGTCGAAGTACTTCCAATGCAGCAGGATCATCTGGTCGAACCAGCCTCCGGATTTCTTGTCGCTGGCCGCGAGCGTGCCGACGATGTCGAAGCTCCAGTTCTTGCTGCCGTCGCTGCTGGTGAAGATGGTCGACTGCAGCGGCAGTTTCTGCCCGACTTTCCAGCCGAAGCGCGTCATCAGGCCTTCGCCGACCAGCACCCCGGTGCGGGTGGCGGCGAACGCCTTGCGGTGCGCGGCGGACACCGCCATTTCCGGATACAGGTCCAGATAGTTGTCGGCCACGCCGAAGCTGAAAATCTGGTTGTGCGGGTCCTGATAGGCGCCGCCGAACCAGTTCGCATAGGTGACTTGCTTGACCCCCGGCACCTGCGCGATGCGCTCGTTGAGCGACATCGGCAACGGTTGGATGAAGGACAGGCGCGAGCCGGTCTGCAGGCGCTTGACGCCGTTGGCGCTGTTGCCGGCCTGTTCGAAGCTTTCGCGCACGCCGTCGAGCAGGCCGAACAGCAGGAACGCGGCGATGATCGACAGCAAGGTCAGCGCCGTGCGCGTCTTGCGCCGCATCAGCTCGGCCCAGATCAGATGGAAATATTTCATGATGGCCGCTCCCGACTCATGCCGCGTGCGACTGCTGCTCGACCAGGGTGCCCTTGTCGAGGTGCAGGGTGTGGGTGGCGTACTCGGCGGCCTTGGGATCGTGGGTCACCATGACGATGGTCTTGCCGTGTTCGCGGTTGAGCAGCTGCAGCAGGTTGAGAATTTCCTCGGCCGCGTGCCGGTCCAGATCGCCGGTGGGTTCGTCGCAGATCAGCAGGGTCGGGTCGGACACGATCGCGCGCGCGATCGCCACGCGCTGTTGCTGACCGCCGGACAATTCGTTCGGACGGTGGCTGCGGCGATCGGCGAGGCCGACCAGGGTCAGGGCGATTTCGGCGTTGCGCTTGCGCTGCGCGCCGTTCAACGGCGACAGCAGCAGCGGCAGTTCGACATTGCGTTGCGCGGTCAGCGCCGGCATCAGGTTGTAGAACTGGAACACGAAGCCGACATGGCGGCTGCGCCACTGCGACAACTGGCCGGCGCTCAAGCGATCGATGCGCTCGCCTTCGATGGTGATCTCGCCGCCGGTGGGGTTGTCCAGGCCGCCGATCAGATTGAGCAGCGTGCTCTTGCCCGAGCCCGAAGGGCCCATCAGCGCGACGAAGTCGCCCTTGGCGATGTCCAGGTTGATGCCGTGCAGCACTTCGACCTTTTCCGGGCCGCGCTGGTAAGTCTTGGTGAGGTTTTTGATCGAAACCAGGGTGTCCATCTTCGACGTCCTCAAGCGTAGGGAGTGCGGTGAAAGAAACCGACACGCGCCGCGCGCGGGTCGCAGATCGGTACAGCGGCCGCGCGCGGCGGCCGGTTCGATGGTCCGGCACGGCCGCTTGCATCGCGGCCGTGGTGATGTGGCGATGCGCGCGCCGGGCGCGGTCATCGCCCGGTTGCGTTACTTCGACGCCGCCTTATTTCGACGATGTCTTACTTAGACGAACCGGCGTCGCCGGTTTCGACACGCACGCGCGATCCGTCTTTCAGCGAATCGGGCGGATCGAGCACGACGGTCTCGCCGCCGCTCAGGCCGGCGGTCACTTCGCGATCCTCGCCGAGCTTGCGGCCCAGGCTGACTTCGGTCTGCGCGACCTTGTCGTCGTTGACCACGAAGGCCACGTCCTTGCCGTCGCGCTGGGCCAGCGCGTTGGCGGGGATCATCGCGCTGGGTTTGGTCTGCTTGGGCTGGTCGGGCTTGGCCGCTTCCAGGAAGCTCACCCGCACGCCCATGTCCGGGACGATGCGCGCGTCGCGGGTCTTGATCGCGATGCGCACCTTGACCGTGGCCTTGCCGCGGTCGGCGGTGGGGATGATCGCGATCACTTCGGCCGGGATCTTCCAGTCCGGGTAGGCGTTGAGCACCGCCTCGACCGGCATCTTCGGCTGCACCCGGCCGATGAAGGATTCGCCGACGTCGACTTCGATCTCGAGCGAGTCCATGTCGACGATGGTGCCGATGCCGGTGCGGGTGAAGCCGCCGCCGGCCGACAGCGGCGAGACGATTTCGCCCGGCTGCGCGGCCTTGGCGGTGACCACGCCGGAGAACGGCGCGCGCACGATAGTGTTGTCCACGCCGAGGTCGGAGATGCGCAGGCTGTCCTGCGCGACCTTGACGTTGCGCTGCGCGGTCAGCAATTGCGCGCGCAGCGAATCGCGGCTGGCGACGGCCTGGTCGTACTGCGACTTCGACACCAGTTGCTGTTTGACCAGCGACGACAACCGGGTGGCGTTGACCTCGGCTTCCTTGAGCTGCGCCTGCACGCGCTGGGTGTCGCTCTGCGCGGCGCCGAGCTGGGCGGCGGTGAGTTCGCGCTGGGCGTTGGCGTCGATCGGGTCGAGCGTGGCCATGACCTGGCCTTCCTCGACGCGCTGGCCTTCCTCGATCATGACTTCGCGCACCTTGCCGGTGATCTTGGCCGAGACCGTGGCCATGCGCCGCGCGACCACATAACCGGTGGCGTCGAGCACCGACGCGCCGGCGCCGTTGCCGCCGCCGATCGCGGTGACCGTGGCGGTCTGGACCTTGGCGCCGGCGTTGCGGCCGAACAGCATCCAGCCCATGACGATCAGCGGCACCAGGAACAGCAGCACCAGGCCGATCACCAGCAGGCGGCGGCGACCCGAAGGCTCCGGCGCGCGGTTGCGGTCGATGCGCAGTTCCTTCAACAGGTCAGCCGATGCACTCATGGTCTCAACCGATACGCCAGATGACGTCTAGTGTGACCGCCGCGAAGGGCACACGCCAACCTGCTGAAAGTCAGTTTCTGTCAGCCCTGGAGTCGACGGTTTTGCATGACAAGTGTCATTCGTGGTGTGCGGATGCGTGCCGACATTGAGCAGCGCTGCCTCGAAGCCAGAGGGGAGGAGCTGCGTAAGCTGCGACCGCGAAACCGCAAGCGCCGTCGCAAGCGCGATGTCGCGGTCGCAGCTTACGCAGCTCCTACCCCCGGACTTCATCGGATCCGCAGGCCGACGGCGGGCGCTGAGGCCCGCCGATCAGTAATCGGCGGGGTTGGCGCTGAAGTTCACCGGCACGGTGATGTTGACGCAGCCGCCGGCCGGCAGGGTCGTCGCGGTCAGGGTCACGGTGTTGCCGCCGGCCGCGCCGCCGCTGGCGGCCGAGCAGGTGCCGCCGCCGGTGCCGGCGCAGGTCCACGGACCGCTCAAGGTCACGCCCGGGGGCAGGGTGTCGGTGATGGTCGCGCCCGCGGCCGGGTCGGCGCCGGCGGCGTTGCAGGCCTGGATCGTGTAGGTGCTGCTGCCGCCAGGCGTGTAGGTGGCCGGCACGTCGGCCTTGGTGATCGACAGCGCGCTGGTGCCCAGGCGGTTGGTGAAGGTGCAGGTGATCGCCTGCGCCTGACCGTTCGCGGCCGCGCCGATCAGCGACACCGGCAGGGTGATGTTGACGCTGGTGCCGGTGCCGGTGGCGACGGTGGCGCCGGCGCCGTTCACGCAGGCGTAGGTGCTGACGTACAGCGCGGTGGTCGCGGCGGTCGGCACCTCGACCACGGTGGTGGTGATCGGCGTGGTGGCGATGTTCTGGGCGACGGTGAGGTCGGGCGCCCCCGACGCGCTGTTGTGGTACAGCGTGCGGAAGTTGGTGGTGCCGTTGTGGCCGGCGGCGATGGCGAAGGCGGTGCCGCCGATGCCCAGGTCGAAGCGGCCGGTGGCGCCGGTCGGATTGAGCTGCTTGATCACCCGCACCACCGGCTTGATCTCGATCATGTAGTCCTCGACCTCGCCGCTGTCGACGCGGCCGGTCGGGGTGGCGGTGCTGAGCTGGCTGCCCTGGGTCGCGCGCAGGCGCACGTAGCTGCGGCCGGCGGTGGTCGCGACCGGCACGGTCCAGTTGAGCGTGGTCGTGGTGGCGCCGCTGGCCACCGCGTTGCATACGCCTTCGCCGCCGTCGAACACGCCGTTGCGGTTGAAGTCGATCCAGCCGCACACGGTGCCGGCGGCGGTGCTGCCGCTCAGGCTCGGGGTGAGCGCGTAGGCCTGCCCGATCAGGCCGGTGTGCAGGGTCGCCAGCGGCGTGGTCAGGCCGTCTTCGTCGGCGCCGTCGCCGGCCGCGCCGTTGTTGTCGGCGCCGGCCGCGACCGCGTTCGGGCTCGGGGTGACCGCGGGCGTGTTGTTGAACACGTTGGGGTTGTCGACGTCGACGCTGGCGCCCAGGCGGATGCCGTCGACGATGTGGCTCGCCGCCACGCCCGCGTCGTAGCTGGCCGGGGCGTCGCCGAAGTCTTCGTCGACGCTGGTGGTGACCATGTAGCCGTCGTCGCCCAGCGCGTTGCCGAGGGTGGCGTTGAAGACGTTACGGGTGCCGGACATGCCGACGTTGAGGGTCACAGAGGTCACCGTGCCGTTGACGCGCAGGCTGCCGCAGCCGGCGAGTTGGGTGGCCGGGGCGGTGACGGCGGTGCAACTGATGCCGTTGTAGTTCGGGTTGACCAGGTCGAACGAACTGCCGCCGCCCAGGGTCTGCAGATTGACCGCACCGCCGAGCAGGGTGAAGGTCGCGCCGGCCGGCACCGAGCTGGCGATGGCGTGGGTGGCGCGGGCGGCGGTGATGGTGACCGTGTCGCCGGTGATGCTGCGCACGCTGCCCAGGCCGACGAAGTGGATGGTCGGATTGGTGACCGGCCGGCTGAAGCTGATCGTCAAGGTGCCGAGGTTCGGGCAGGCGACCGTGGCCGCGGCGTTGTTGGCGAAATTGCAGGCCGCGCCCAGGGTCTGCATCTGGATGCCGGTGGTCGTGGTCGGCACGTTCGGGGTGAACATCGCCGCGGTGGCGCCGCCCAGGGTGGTCAGCGGCACGTTGTTGGCGACGATCTGGACGTTCGGGCCGGTGACCGTATAGGTCGTGGTCAGCGTCGACGGATACGGCTTGGTCGAGGCGCTGTTGAAGCCGATGGTGCCGGTGGCAGTGGCGTTGTGGACCTGCGCCGCATTGGCCCCGGCGCTCCACGCGGCCAGGCCGGCGCACAGGGCCAGCAATGCGATATGGCGTCCAGACCGCTGAAAACCCGCTTCGATTCCCATAGTCCTATCCCCGAGTGACGCAGTGCAGACCTCGCTTCCAGCGAGGGCCCCTGTGGAATGCAGTGCCGTTTCACTCTACGTGGGACACACCCAATACGGATTCATGCCCTTTAGTCGCTTACGTAATCTGTGCCGATGTACGGACAAATTAGTGATGGATAGCGCTATCGCTGGAAACCGCCCGCAAAGCTAGCCGCATAAAAGACTCTTTCCGGGTGTTTATGTCTACGTGCATAAGTGGCTATTGGCACACAGATACGACAAAAAACCCGCCCGGCTTGCGCCGGACGGGTCGTTTTGGGGGGAGCGCTTGGACGCTGGTGCGGGGCGGGTCGGTCAGTAAGCGCCCGGGTTCGGGCTGAAATTCACCGGCACCTGCACGTTGACGCAGGCGCCGACCGGCAGGACCACCCCGGTCAGCTGCACGCTGTTGCCGCCGGCCGCGCCGCCGCTGGCCGCGCAGGTGCCACCGCCGGTGCCGGCGCAGGTCCACGGGCCGCTCAGGGTCACGCCGTTGGGCAGCGGGTCGTTGACCGTGGCGCCGTTGGCCACGGCCGGGCCGGTGAGGTTGCAGGCGCGCAGGGTGTAGGTGGTGGCGCCGCCCGGGGTGTATGTGGTGGCGTTGCCGACTTCGCCCTTGACCAGGCTCAGGGCGATGTTGACCGCGATCGGCGCGGGCACCTGCGCGCACTGCGGATTGCCCGCGGCGGGGCAGGTCGGCAGCGGATCGGGGTCGCCGCCGCCGGCCACCGCGACGGTGTTGGTCGGCGTGCCGGTGGCGGTCGCGGCGATCGCCACGTTCAAGCGCACGCTGGCGCTGGCGCCGACCGCGATCGGCGCGCTCGGGGTGAAGGTGCAGGTCACCGTGCCGGTCGCCGGCAGGGTGCCGCAGGCCACCGTGCCTTGCGCGCTGCTGGCCGACACCAGGCTGAAACCGGCCGGCAGGGTGTCGACGAGGGTGATCGCGCCGTTGGTCGGGCCGCTGCCGGTGTTCTGCAGGCCGATCGCGAAGTAGCCGTCGGCGGCCGCGCCGGCCTGGCCCGCGGCGAGCGTGCCGCTGACCGTCTTGCTCGCGGTCAACTGCGGCTGGACCACGGTCAGCACTTCGTCGGCGACCAGGTTCACCAGGTTGTTGGTGCCGCTGATGCTGGCGTTGGTGTTGTGGTACACGCCGACCGTGTTGGAGGTGACGTCGACCGTGACCTGGCAGGCGAGCTGGCTGCCGACCGCGCCGGCGCCGTTGACCCGGCCGCCGTTGACCGCGATCGAACCGCTGCCGGCGACCGCGGTGACGGTCATGCCGGGCGGGAACGTCGTGCCGAGGGCGCCGCCGGCCGCGCAGTTGGTGCGGATGTTCGGGGTCGGCGCGACCACCACGTTGGCCGGCAGGGTGTCGACGAAGTTGATGCTCGAGGTGGCGTTGACGCTCTTGTTGGCCAGGTTGAAGGTCAGGGTGGACACGCCGCCGGTGTTGATAGTGGTCGGCGCGAACGACTTGGTCAGGTCGACCGAGCTGATGGCGAAGGTGATGCGGTATTCGACATCGAACGTCGCCGCGCCGGCCGGCACGTTCCACTGCGCGGCCATGCCGTTGTCGGTGGCGTTGTTGGTGTCGATGTTGTTGTTGAGGTTGCCGCGGTTGGCGTTGCCGGGGCCGGTGGCGGTGATGCAGGGGGTGGTGGTGGTCACGGTGCCGTTGCAGATCAGCGACTGCGCCTGGCTGTAGGTTGCGCTGAAGTAGCGGTCCCAGTTCGGCGTGCCCGAGGACGGCTCCCACCACAGCGCTTCGAACTGGTCGTTCTTGATCACGCCGACCAGGTCCGGACGGCCAGTGGTGTTGCCCGGACTGGTGCGCATGAAGCCCGGCCCGTTGTCGCCGCCTTGCAGGTAGGTGTCGACGTTCTGATAGAACTTGATCGTCGCGCCGCTGGCGGGCATGCCGCTCAGCCTGACCCGGCGGGTGAACCATGCTTGCGGGGTGATGTAGCGATCGACGATCGTCACCCGCATCGCACTGTCGGCCGCGTTCGACGGCTGCAGAACCGTGGTCACCTCGTAGGGCGATGCGGCGGTGCCGGCGCCGCTGAGCGCGGACTGCGGAAGCTGCGTGAATTGCAGGAACGGAGCACCCGCGGCGTTGTCGGCGTTGGTGTAGACGCGTGTGCTGTTGTTGGTGCCGCGGTCCACGCGCAGGTACACGCTGTTGTAGAGAATGTTGGTCGTCGGCGTGGCCCCGGAATTGTAGACTTGGTCTGCGTTGCTGAGCCGGACCTGGAACTGGCTGTTGCTGCCCCAGGTCACGCGCAGGCCGTCGGAACCGTTGGCGAGCACGCCGCCGGTCGGGTTGGCGACTTGCTGGCTGGTGGCATTGGCGGCATACGCGCCACCGCTCAGGGCGAGCGCGCAGGCACACAGCGCCAGACCGGCCTGGCGGCCGAAACGGATCAAGCGATTCATGAAATCCCCTGTTGAACGAGCCTTACTACGAAGGTTTGGGCGCGCTGTCGCTGCCTGGCCGCCCCGGCCCCGATCGACCCGGGCACCGTTAGTGACTTACATAGCACTTGTTATGTGCCACAAATCACATTTTGAGGCAAGGCGGCCGCAGATGCCAGCCCCGAGTCGGCGATCACCGAGTCGAACGGGTTGAACGGGGGCAGGGGGCGGCGCAGGACACGGGGAGCGTGCCTGAATGCACACAGGTGGCTTTGGGACGTCACGCCTGGGCGTAGCTCCGGTTTCAGACGGTAGGCGCTGCGTAAGCTGCGACCGCGACATCGCGCCTGCGACGCAAGCCGCGGCAACGCGGTCGCAGATCGCCGGACCGGCAGACGCCGCGGCGGCGCCGATCAGTCCCCCGCCTCAGCGCGGACCCGAGCCGGCGCGCGCGCGACGCAGCCGTTCCACCCGCTCGCGCACCGCCGCGACCAGGGCCGGCAGCGATTCGAAGCGCGGCACGTGGTAGCGGTCGGCGGTGATGTCGACATTGCCCTTGCGCCAGAACCCGTCCGGACAGGCCAGCAGCAACTTGCCCGAGCCGGCGTGCAGGCCCAGTTCCAGCAAGGTCACCGGGCTTTGCGAGCCGGGCACGAAGTACATCGCGATCACGTCCGCGCGCTGCAGCGCGGTCAGTTCCCATTCGACCTGACGGCGGAATTCGGGTTCGTCGGCGCTGGGCTTCCAGGCCGGGTTCCAGTCGTCGCGGCGCGGATTGAGCAGGACCACGCCCTCGTCGGCCAGTTCGCGCGCGACCTGCGCCTGCCAGTCGACCGAGCCGCCCATGTCGATGCTGCCGGCCAGGAACACGCTGATGCGGCCGTCGTCGGGCAGCGGGTGCGGCGACTGGACCGTGACCGAACGCGGCGGGTTCGCCGCCGCGGTGTCGGCGGCCACCGTGCCGCCGGCCATGGAGCTACTCGATAAGGCCATCGCGGAAAACATCAGCAGCGCTTTCATGTCGGGTCCTTGCTGCGCGGGCAGCCGTGGTGCATTCGTAAGCGTGAGCAATCAGCGCGGCGGATCGGCCGGCGGCCGGATCACGGACGGATCACGGCCGCTGGGGGCGACGGGGTTCGATGCGCGCGATCGATCACTCGCTCGCGTGCGCCTTGAGCATGGCATAGGCCGCGCGCAGGCCCTGCGCTTCGCCGCCGGCCGGGCGGCCCGGGCGGTCGGCGTCGTTCCAGCTGTACACGTCCAGATGCGCCCACGGCAGATCGGCGGGGACGAAGCGCTCCAGGTACAGCGCCGCGGTCACCGAGCCGGCCATCTTCGACGGCCCGGCGTTGGCGAGGTCGGCGATGTTGCTGGTCAGGTAACGCAGGTACGGACGCCACAGCGGCATGCGCCACAGCGGGTCGCGCTGGCGCTGGCCGGCTTCGAGCCACTGCACCGCGATCGCGTCCTGGTTGGTGAACAGCGCCGGCAGGTCCGGGCCCAGCGCGATTCGCGCCGCGCCGGTCAAGGTGGCGAAGTCCAGCAGCCAGACCGGCTTTTGTTCGCCAGCGTAGGTCAGCGCGTCGCACAGGATCACCCGGCCCTCGGCGTCGGTGTTGTCGATCTCCACGCTGATGCCCTGGCGGGTGGCGATGACTTCGCCGGGCCGGAACGCGTCCGGGCCGACCGAGTTTTCCACCGCCGGCACCAGCAGGGTGATCCGCAGCGGCAGCTTGCGTGCCATGATCAGTTCGGCCAGCGCGATCGCGTGCGCGGCGCCGCCCATGTCCTTCTTCATCCAGCGCATGCCGTCGGCCGGCTTGAGGTCGAGGCCGCCGGTGTCGAAGCACACGCCCTTGCCCACCAGCGCGATGTGCGGATGCGCCGGGTCGCCCCAGCGCAGCGCGATCAGCCGCGGCGCGCGGTGCGAGGCGCGGCCGACCGCGTGGATTGCGGGAAAGTTCTGCTCGATCAGCGCATCGCCGGTGATCACCTCGATCTCGGCATCGAAACGCTGCGCGATCTCGCGCGCGACCGCTTCGAGTTCGGCCGGGCCCATGTGCTCGGTCGGGGTGTTGATCAGATCGCGCACGCGCACGCAGGCGGCGATCAGGTCGAAGCTCTCATCGCCCGCGAGCGCGGCGTCGACCACCAGTCGCGCCGGCGCGCGCATCGGCGCCTTGTAGCGGCTGAAGCGGTAGCTGCCCAGGCCCCAGCCGATGCGCAGCGCGCTCACGCTGGCCTCGTCGTCTTCGCCGCTTACCTGCCAGTCGCGCTGCGGCAGCGCGAACGGGGCGTGGCCGTAGGAGAACGGATCGCGCGGGTCGCCGATGCCGAGCGCCGCCGAGGCGATGCGGCCGTTAGTGTCGGGCAAGGTCAGCACGGTACCCGGCGAGGCGTCGAAGCCCTGCGCGTCGACCCAGGCCGCGGCCGACTCGCTCAGCGTCGCGCGCCAGCTGTCGAACGAGGCGCGGCGAACCAGGGCCAGCGGCAGCGCGTCGCCGGCATCGGAGGTGAAACCCAGGGGCAGAGTCATGCGGTGGCGGTGTCCGTGCGGTGCGCCGCGTCCAGCCAGTCGGCCAGTTCGGCAAGGGTGGTGAATTCCAGGTCCGGACGCGCGTGTTCCTGCGGCCAGCTTCTATGTTCCCGATTGATCCAGCAGGTGCGCAGGCCGGCCTGGGCGCCGCCGATCACGTCCATCTCGATGTCGTCGCCGACGTGCAGCACCTGCGCCGGTTCCACGTCCAGGCGCGCGCAGGCGGCGTGGAAGATGCTGGGATCGGGCTTGGCGCGGCCGTGTTCGCGCGCGCCGAGCTGGAAGCGGAACAGCGGCATCAGCCCGATCCGGTGCAGGTCGGCGTTGCCGTTGGTCAACGCCGCCAGCGGCAGCCGCGCGGCCAGGCGCGCGAGCGCGTGCTCGCTGTCGGCGTAATGCTCGACCTCGCAGCGCGCGGCGAAGAACACGTCGAACGCGGCCGCGGCCAGCGCGGTGTCGTCGCCGGAGTCGCGCAGCATGTGCTCCAGGGTCAGCCGGCGCTGTTCGGTGAAATCGTGGGCCAGGTCCGGCCGCTGCACGGCGATGCGGTCGCGCAGCTCGCGCATGGCCTGCGCCGGATAGCGTTCGGCGGTGCGCGGCGCATGCTCGCGCAGCCAGTCGACGAGCACGTTCTCGGCCCGGATCATGACCGGAGCGATGGGCCAGATGGTGTCGTCGAGATCGAGGGTGATGGCGCGGATGGGTAAGCTCATGCGCGCATTTTAGCGCGCGGCGCCCGGCTGAATGGGTGACGCGCGGCGACCGGCCCGAGCCGGCACCGAGTTGTGCCGGGTTGTGGAAGGGGCGTGGCGCGGCGTGGATGCGCGGACCGCGTCGATTACCCGGCCTGCCGATATCCGTTCGGGGCAGGGCATTCGGAGCGGGTAGCGCTGGGAACGCCTGTTTCCGATCGCCGCCTAGCCTGGGTCGATCGGGCCCGCGTTCGCGGCGAGCAGCGAACGCGCGATTACGAGGCGACCCGAGCAAACGTCATCCGGGTTGAAGCCGCTCCCGCGCAGACCTCGAAAGGCGCGCGGCGCGCCTTCATTCCAGCAACTTCGACCACCCCTCAAGACCTTCGATCCGCGCCAGCACCAGCTTCACGCACACCAGCATCGGCACTGCCAGCAGCAGGCCGATGATGCCCCACAGCCAGCCGAAGAACATCAGCGCCAGGATCAGCACCAGCGGCGACAAGCGCATGCGCCGGCCCAGCACGATCGGCGTCACCGCCTGCGATTCGATCGTGTGCAGCAGCAGGTACAGCCCGACCGGCAGCAGCGACGGCCACAGTTCGTCGAACGCGACCAGGCCCATCAGCAGCATCACCGCCATGCCGATCAGCGGGCCCACGAACGGCGCGAAATTCAGGATCGCCGCCATCGTGCCCCACAGCAGCGCCTCCTGCACCGGCACGCCGAGCGCATACAGCGCGCCCGCCAAGGCCAGGCCGAAACCGGTGTTGATCAGGCTGATGGTCAATACGTAGCGCGAGATCTCGCGCTCGATCGAATGCAGGATGTCGATGGTCACGACTTTTTTGCGCTGGCTCGGCAACAGGGCGATCGCGTTGCGCTGCAAGGATTCGCCGTAGACCATGAAGAAGAACGTCAGCAGCACCACCGCCAGCGTCTGGGCGATGTACTTGGGCGTGGCGGTCAGCGAGCGATAGGGATCGTTGAGTTCGGTCTTGACCACCTGCACCGGCTTGCTGGTGCTTTCGCCGCCGGCGGCGCGGGCGAAGTTCTGCGCGGCGCGGTTGGCGTCCTGCAGCGGCTTGGTCATCTGCCGCAGCTTCGGGCCGATCTGCTTCATCTCGCGCGGCACCTGGCGCACCCATTCGCCGGCCGGTTCGGCCAGTTGCACGGTCAGCGCGCCGGCGATCGCAAGGCCACCGGCCAGCACGATCAACGCGCCGAGAAAACGCGGCATATGGAATTTGCCGAGCAGGCGCAGGATCGGATTGCCGACCAGGGCGAAGAACGCCGCCAGCAGCACCGGCAGCAGCAGTTCCTGCGCGGCCCACAAGGTGTAGCCGATCGCGAGCATGGCCAGCACCAGCAGCGACATCGGCGCGCGCGGACGCGGCGGCAGCGCAGGTTTGGCCGCGGCGTCGGGCGGTGGCGATGCGGTGGCGTCGGTTTGGGACGTCGAGGTGTCGACGTTCGGTTCGACGGTGGGGTCGGACGAAGCGACGCGCGCGTCGGCCGGCTGCGATTGCGCCGGGTCGGACGGCTCGGGTGAGGCGGACGGCGGCGCGGTCTGGCTCAAGGCGGCGAAGGCTCGGCGTTTTCGGAGCGCGTACTGTGCGCTGTCGCGTGTGTGTTCGCCATCACGCCGGACACACGCGCGGAACCGCTCGAAATGGGCTGCCGAAATGGCCTTGTCGGAACGGTCCTGTTGAAGCGGCCTTGTCGAAGCGGGCGCTTTGCAGCCGCGTTCGCACCGGCTCGTCGTGGCCGAACCGACGGGGCCCGAGGTAATCGAGTGCGAATCACGCCGCCCGACCCATGCAGTCGCGGCTTGCGCCGTTTGCGCGCACGGGAAAGGCGATGCCCGAAGCATCGCCGTGGCGGGAGTCGTTGTCGCTAAGCGATGGCGAGCGGCCTCAGGCCGCGTCGCGTTCGCCCGTTTGCGCCGCCTGGTGCGCGCTGTCGGCGGCGTGACCGGCTTCGCGCGCCGCATGACCGGCCTGGCCGGCGGCCTTGTCGGCGTTCTGCGCGGCTTCCTGCGCGCTGGTGCCGGCGAACAGACCCGACAACAAAGTCACGATCTGCATCAGGTTGCCGCTCTTGACCGCGATCTTGACCGGCTCGGCGCGACCCATCACGAAACCGCTGACCAAGCCGGCGATGACGATCCGGCCCGGCGTCCAGGCTTCGCGCCAACTGGCCTTCAGTGCGTCCTTACGCTCGACCGCCTGCTGATAACGGCCTTCGAGCAGCTTCTCGCGCTTGTTGACGCGGCGTTGCAAGGCTTCGAAACGGCTCATCACGCCTCCGTGCGGTTGGGATCGCGGGGCGTGAGCCCCGGCGCGACGCCGAGCGGAGTCGCATCGTCGTCATCGTCGCCGATGCCCAGCCGGCGCAGTTGCCGGCGGGTGGCGTCCAGGCGGGTGTGTTCGAAGTAACGCAAGGCCTGCCACACGCCCACGCCGGTCACGACCAGGCTCAGCCCCGCCGCGAACGCCATCGAGGCCATCCACGACCAGCCCAGCACGCCGTTGAGCACCGCGATCAGCGCCGCCATCAACAGCAGCCACGACGAGGCGCCGAACACGATCGCCACGCTGACCCACAACAGAGCCCGCCCCAGCGCACTGCGCGCCAGGGCGAGATCGGCCACCACCAGGCCGCGCAAGGCGCGGCCGGTGTCGAGCGCGGCCGACAGGCCCTCGCGGCCCGCGCTGCTGATATCGCGGAACGCCGCGTCGATCGAAGGTGCGCGATCGTCCGCGGCGGAACGTTGCGAGTCGCCGCCGGGGGCGCCCGAAGGCGCCTGGGCGTGAGGGTCCATGCCGGGCGTGTCGCTCACGCTTACTTGTCGCCGCTGCGGGCGAGCTTGGCGATGATGAAGCCGGCGGCGAAGGCCACGCCGAACGACGCCAGCGGACGCTCGCGCACCAGTTCGGCGGCGCTTTCGATCAGGTCGCGGCCCTTGTCCATCAGCGCGTCGACTTGCTCGCGCGCGGCGCCGCCGGCGTTCTCGGCCGCGGCGATGCCGGCCAGGGCGCTGTCGGCCAGGCCGGACTTGACGTTGGCCTTGCCGATCTTGAGTTCTTCACCGGCCACGCCGGCGGCGCTGCGGATCGCGTCGCCGGCGTCGGCGGCGGCTTGCTTGAGATGGGTGCCGGCTTCGCCCAGGTTGCTCTTGATGGCGTCGGTCGAGGTAGGGGTCATCAGGGTGTTCCTCCGTGCTGCATGGATGAACCGCTGAACAAGTCCAGGGTTCTAGCGGGTTGTCGCGAGCCCGGCGGCGGGGGCCGATCGGTGACGCGCGACGAGGGTGAGCGGATTGCGCCGCGAACGGTGCGATGAAGCATGGCGCATCGAACACGATGCATTGAAGCGTGGTGCCTTGACGGTGTCGCTTGAAACCTGACGCATCGAAACGAAAACACCGCGGACGGCGCCGGCACGATGCTCGGCACCTTACGCCATCCGCGATTACTGCATTGGCAGATTGCCGACACTGTTGCCGCGGCGGATCCGCAGGACCAACTGTGCCGGAGTCCGCGTGAAGCTCGCGCGGAAGCCGGGCAGATCGTCGAAATCGCCGCTGCTGGCCGCAACGATGACGTCGTCCTTGCGCAAATTGTTCGCCTCCGCGCGGCTGCCGCGGCTCACGCTTTCCACCACCACGCCGGAAACGCCGGATTGGCGCAGGCGCTCGGGCACTTCGGCGAAAGTCGCGCCGGTCAGGCGCGGATCGAGTTCGGCGCCGGCCATCGCCTTGGGCTGTTCGCGCAGGGTCGCGTTCAGTTGCACCGTCTGGCCGTCGCGCTGCACTTCCAGCGCGATCTTGCTGCCGATCGCCTGCAGGCCTTCGAAATTGCGCAGCGCATCGCGGCCGTCGACGCGCTGGCCGTTGGCGGTCAGGATCACGTCGCCGGGCTTGAGCCCGGCCGCCGCCGCCGCGCTGCCGGCGAACACGCGCGAGACCAGCGCGCCGCGCGGCTCGGACAGCTTCAGTCCGGCCGCGAGTTGCGGGGTGACGTCCTGCGATTCCAGCCCCAGCGTGCCGCGACGCACCACGCCGTTGTTGGCGATCAACTGGTCCTTGATGTTGCGCGCCAGGTTGACCGGGATCGCGAAGCCCAGGCCGATGTTGCCGGCCATGCTGCCCTGCGGATTGAAGCTGGCGGTGTTGATGCCGATCAGTTCGCCGTTGAGATTGACCAGCGCGCCGCCGGAATTGCCCGGGTTGATCGAGGCGTCGGTCTGGATGAAGTTCTGGTAGCCCAGCCCGCGCAGGCCGCTGCGGCCGACCGCCGAGACGATGCCCGAGGTCACCGTCTGGCCGATCCCGAACGGGTTGCCGACCGCGACCACGAAGTCGCCGACGCGCAGCGCATCCGAGTCGGCCAGGGTGATCGCGCTGAGGTTCTGCGCCGGAATCCGCATCACCGCCACGTCGGTATCCGGGTCCGAGCCCAGGAACTCGGCCTTGACGGTGCGGCCGTCGGCCAGGGTCACCGAGACCTCGTCGGCGCCTTCGATCACATGGTGATTGGTCAGCACGTAGCCGTTCTTGGCATCGACGATCACGCCCGAGCCCAGCGATTCGTTGATCCGTTCCTGCGGGATGTTCGGGAACATGCGGCGGAAGAACGGATCGTTGGCGAACGGGTTGCGGATGCGCACGGTCTGCTTGGTGTGCACGCTGACCACGGCCGGGGTCACCTTCTGCAGCATCGGCGCCAGCGACGGCAGCAACTGGCCGCCGACCGAGGCCGGCAGCGCGGCGGTGGTCGGCATCACCGCGGCCGCGGCCGGCGAGGCCGCCGCGGGCGCTTGGATCCCTTCGCGGATCGCGGTGGCGGCGAAACCGCCGAACGCGGCGGCCAGGGCAAGGGTCAGCAAGGTCGGCAGAGGGCGCATCGCGTCGCGGTTCCGGTCAACGTGAAAGAAAGAGGGAGGACATCGTGGCAGGTCGGCCCGGTGCCGCCAGGGCGGCCGCGCCGGTCGCAGGCTTGGACCGCCGCGGCGCGCGGTGGTTCGACGCCGGACCCATTCATTGTTGGAGCAGGGCGATAAATAGCCGATGAAGTGATGCACGGCCAGCACGGGCCGCGCAGTGTACGCAGGCCCTTGGCCGAGGATGTATCGCCGCCGCATCGGAACTGGAATCTGTGACAGAGCCAGGTCAGAGAAAGCGTGATAGTCATCAACAAGCCGTTGACTTCGACAAACGCGCGGCGTAGTTTGAAGTCCCTGCGGGGCCACAACATCTAGTGGTCGGCCCGGCGGGAGGAGCCCAAGCGTAGGGGTTCAGCTTGGGTGGGTGTGCAGGCATCGCCTAGACAGTGAGCGGGCGCATGACGACGACGAACGAGAACCTCAAAACACGCATACCAGCCGCACGCGGCGCGTAAATCACGCGATCGCGTGCGTCGTCGTCGGCGGGGGGCTGACGACAGGCTGATCCACCCGGCTAAGGACCTCGTCCGGCGCCAGGCGCAACACCCGCGACAGGCTCTACACGCAGCAGTCGTTACACAGCATGCGTGGGATCGAGTCAGGTCGCGGGACATAAATAGAGTGTCCCGATTACCCAGCAGTCGATTCACCGATCCACCCGCAGTACGTACCACCTTCCGAAGCAACTCAGATTCACCCCGATTACCCGTTCAAAAAAGAAACCACCGGCGGCGGGCGCAACCCAACGGCCCGCCGCCAATAGAAGGAGATGAAACAGGCATGAGCAGCGTGCGCCTCGAGGCGGTGAAGAACCCGGCGGCAGAGCAGGACATGGCCCTGCAGCCCGCGTCCCAGGACATCTGGGACAAGAAGTACCGCCTCAAGACCAAGAACGGCGAGGCCGTGGATGCCGATATCGACGGCACCTACCTGCGAGTCGCCCGCGCTCTGGCCGACGCCGAGCCCAATGCCGAGAAGCAGCAGTACTGGTACGAGCGTTTCGCCTGGGCCTTGCGCCGCGGCGCGATCCCGGCCGGCCGCATCACCTCCAATGCCGGCGCCTTGGAACACAAGCCCGCCACCTCGACGATCAACTGCACCGTTTCGGGCACGATCGAAGACTCGATGGACGGCATCCTCGAGAAAGTCCACGAAGCCGGCCTGACCCTCAAGGCGGGTTGCGGCATCGGTTACGAATTCAGCACCCTGCGGCCGCGCGGCGCGTTTGTCGCCGGCGCCGGGGCGTACACCTCCGGTCCGATGTCCTTCATGGATATCTACGACAAGATGTGCTTCACCGTGTCCTCGGCCGGCGGCCGTCGCGGCGCCCAGATGGGCACCTTCGACGTCAGCCACCCGGACGTGAAGGATTTCATCCGCGCCAAGCGCGAAGACGGCCGCCTGCGCCAGTTCAACCTGTCGCTGCTGATCACCGACGGCTTCATGGACGCGGTCAAGACCGATGCCGACTGGCCGCTGGTGTTCCCGGTCAACATCAAGGAACGCGAGGACGTCGACCTCGAAGACGCCGCCCAGGTGGTGTGGCGCGACTGGCCGACCACGCGCAACTACATCTCGCGCGAAGACGGCCTGGTCGCCTGCAAGATCTACGGCCACATCCGCGCGCGGCACCTGTGGGACATGATCATGGTCTCGACGTACGACTACGCCGAGCCCGGATTCATCCTGATCGACCGCGTCAACGAGATGAACAACAACTGGTGGTGCGAGACCATCCGCGCGACCAACCCCTGCGGCGAGCAGCCGCTGCCGCCGTACGGCGCCTGTCTGCTCGGGTCGGTCAACCTGACCAAGTTCGTGCGCAACGCCTTCACCGACCGGGCCGAGTTCGACTGGGAGGAATACAAGGAAGTCGTGCGCGTGTTCACCCGCATGCTCGACAACGTGGTCGAAGTGAACGGCCTGCCGTTGCAGCAGCAGCGCGACGAGATCATGCGCAAGCGCCGTCACGGCATGGGCTTTCTCGGCCTGGGCAGCACCGTGACCATGCTGCGGATGAAGTACGGCTCCAAGGCTTCGTGCGAATTCACCGACCGCATCGCCCGCGAAATGGCCGTGGCCGGCTGGGAAATGGGCCTGGCGCTGGCCAAGGAGAAGGGCGCCGCCCCGATCATGGAAGAGCGCTTCGCCGTGACCGCCGAGATGCTGCGCAAGCGTCCGGAGATGAAGGCCGATGGCTGGAAGATCGGCCAGGAAATCCCCGGCAAGGTTCTGCACGCCAAGTACTCGCGCTACATGCAGCGGGTGGCCGAAGTCGCGCCCGAACTGGTCGAGGAACTGGCCGACGTCGGCAGCCGCTTCACCCACCACAGCTCGATCGCGCCGACCGGCACCATCTCGCTGTCGCTGGCCAACAACGCCTCCAACGGCATCGAGCCCTCGTTCGCCCATCACTACAGCCGCAACGTGATCCGCGAAGGCAAGAAGTCCAAGGAAAAGGTCGACGTCTACTCGTTCGAGCTGCTGGCCTACCGCGAACTGATCAACCCCAAGGCGATGCCGTTCAGCGAGGAAGCCGAGGCCAAGCTGCCCGACTACTTCATTTCCGCCGACGACATCACCCCGAAGGAACACGTCGACGTCCAGGCCGCCGCGCAGAAGTGGGTCGACAGCTCGATTTCCAAGACCGCGAACGTCCCCACGGATTACCCGTACGAGGACTTCAAGGACATCTACCGCTACGCCCACGAGCAAGGCCTCAAGGGCTGCACCACCTTCCGCTTCAACCCGGCCGCGTTCCAGGGCGTGCTGGTGAAGGAAGCCGACCTCGAGAACACCACCTACCGCTTCGAGCTCGAAGACGGCAGCGTGATCGAGGTCAAGGGCAACGAACAGATCGAATACGACGGCGAAATGCACACCGCCGCGAACCTGTTCGATGCGCTCAAGGAAGGCTATTACGGCAAGTTCTGAGGCCGCCGCGGCCGCGCGCCCGCCAGAGCGGGTCGCGCGTCCGGGCGTCGCTCGACGCCATTGCGGTCGCAGGCAACACCCTCGCGGTCGCGGATTTTCAGCTCGAATCACTCTCGCGCGCAGCGAACCGACGAGCGGCCACTGTCTAGCCGCGCGCAGCAGGTATAGCATCGCTCCGGTAACACCCCCGATTGCAAGTAACGCTCACGTACCGCGATTAAGAACGCCCATCAGGAGGGCATCATGAGCAACGGAAATGGAGTGACGGCGACCCTGACCCAGGCTGCCGAGAACGTGAAAGAAACCGCATCCAACCTCGGCAGCGCGATCGCCACCCGGGCCGAGGAAGCCGTGGCCTCGGTCAAGAAGACCGCGACCAAGGCCCGCAAGGCCGCCAAGAAAGCCGTCGGCACGGCGAAGAAGAAGCTCGCCACCGCCAGCGCCAAGGCCAAGAAGGAAGCCACCGCGCTGAAGGACAAGGCCACCGGCAAGAAGGCGGCGAAGAAGGCCGCCAAGAAGGCCGCGCCGAAGAAAGCCGCCAAGAAAGCCGCGAAGAAGGCGGTCAAGTCGGCCAAGAAAGCCGTCAAAGCCGTGAAGAAGACCGCGAAGAAGGCGGCCAAGAAAGTCGCGACCAAGAAAGCCGCGACCAAGAAGGCGCCCGCCAAGAAAGCGGTGAAGAAGGCCGCCGCCAAGAAGGCGACCAAGAAGGCGCCTGCGAAGAAGGCCGCCAAGAAAGCCGCGAAGAAAGCAGCCAAGTAAACCGGCCGCGATCGTCCCTCCCTCTCCCGCCAGCGGGAGAGGGCTGGGGTGAGGGCAGTGGCCGCGTCTCGCGCCGCATCGCCCCGCAAGTCCCGCACCACCCGCACACGAACAAGCACCGCCGCAATCAGGAGTCGGGCCCATGGCCGTCAAGATCGAACAGAAAATCAAGGGCTACAGCGTCATCAGCCAGGAAGACAAGGCCAAGGACGCCCGCGCCGCCGAAGCCGCCGCCGCCGCGCGCAACGCGCCGGTCGAACTGCCGGTCGCCGACGTCATCCAGATGCACGAGCGCATCGAGCGCCCCGAGATCCTGATCGGCTCGACCTACAAGATCAAATCGCCGCTGTTCGAGCACGCGCTGTACGTCACCATCAACGACATCGTGCTCAACGCCGGCACCGAACACGAATCGCGCCGTCCGTTCGAGATCTTCATCAACTCCAAGAACATGGACCACTTCCAGTGGATCGTGGCGCTCACGCGCATCATGTCGGCGGTGTTCCGCAAGGGCGGCGACGTGACCTTCCTGGTCGACGAGATGAAGGCCGTGTTCGACCCGCGCGGCGGCTACTTCAAGGCCGGCGGCGTGTACATGCCCTCCTTGGTGGCCGAAATGGGCGCCATCGTCGAGGACCATCTCAAGTCGATCGGCATGATCCACGACCCGGAAATGAGCGATTCCCAGCGCGCGCTGATCGCCGAGAAGCGCGCCGCCTACGAACAGCGCGGTTCAAAAAAAAACTCTGAGGTAACTGCGTCGGCCTCGATCACCGTGATCGAGCCGCGCGTCGAGGACGTCAGCGTCACCGGCGACGGCGCCTCGTTCCCGCCCTCGGCCACGGTCTGCCACAAGTGCAGCACCAAGGCGCTGGTGCTGATGGACGGCTGCGCGACCTGCTTGAACTGCGGCTATTCCAAATGCGGTTGAGGCGGTGATGGGGTAGCGCGAAGTGGCCATGCGCGAGCCCCCATATGCCGCGACGTGAGCGCCGATACGTCGCGACCACGGGTGCCCATAAGCGGCGACTTGGCCGGATCGCACGCACTGGGGCTCTTCGGAGCCCCTTTTTCTTTACCGGCGAGCGGCATCGAGGGATCTCTTTGCGCCGAGCGTCACCAACGCCTATGCGGCGGCCGGTTGCGGGCGCCGTCCAAGGGGCGTTCGGCATTCCAGCCCGGAATCACGCCAGGACGAGCTTGCTCGACGCGGAACCGTTTCGCGGTGGTGCACTCGGTCTCTCGGGCGGCGACGTTCTCCAGGGCCCGGACCGCCACGTCCACGCCGTCGGTTCGCATGTCGAACATCAGGGAGCGCGCGATGCGCGCTGTCGCCGAAATGCGCATGCGGGTTGGCCGCCACCTTGGCGTCGAGCGCTGTCTGCGGCATTCCAGGCGACGAGATCGACTTGCCGATGAACTCGGTACCGATCGTTGCCGATTCCGGTCGCGCACATCTATTTCGCCAAGCCCGGGGACTACCGCAAAGCGACGCAGCGCATCTGGCACAGCCCGGAAGCGGCCAGTTCGGTGTCGTTGCCCGTGTACTGACGGCGCATTCGGTTGCAACAACCGGAACCGGGGCCGTGTCCAACCGAGGGGTTCACTCCTTCGGATTTCGCCAACCCGTGCCGCGGCACGAACAGGGACGCGCCGTGGACACGGTGGAATGCAGCGGCGAATTTGCTGACGGTCGTGTATCCGGCGCACATGGCGACCTGTGTAACGCTGCGGCCGTCGCCACCGCCGCCGTTCTGTCTTGCCTTTCCCCGGCCCATGCCCGGCAGGCGACCAGCCTCGACGGTGCGGTGGTTACCGGGTCCAAGCGCGACACTCCCCTATCTCAAAAGCGATCTGTCCGTGACCGTGCTTGACCGCGAAGCGCTCAAGCAAGCGGACGTGACCGAGTTCCGCGACCTCGACAGGCTGGCTCCCAACGTGAAGTTCAACGCGATGGGCCAGCTCAGTGACATGTACATCTCCGTCCGCGGCATCGAGTCCAGCCCGTTGCGCTCAACGGCGGGCGACGGCCGGATGCCTTCACCTACATCAACGATGCCCCGAAACGCACGGAGAAGGACGGGACAGTGGCCGGCGTCAGCGCGCGGTGGCCACTGCATGCAGGCACTCTGGATGTCGCTGTTTCCAGGACACACAGGGGCTCGGTGTAATTCCGCGATTCCACGCAGGTGGTGGCCACGTCCGCACTGTTGAGTGCAGCCAGCATCAGGACGATTGCCCAGAGCCCGAAGACGACGTCCACCTCGCCCGGCAGGTGCAGGAACCCGGCGTGCTTGAGGACCCGGTGCACAGGGCGTTCGAGCGGCTTGGCAGCGAACGTATGAAGAATGGCGAGGCCGAAGATCGCCGCAGCGATGATTTCCAAAAAGGTGCGGGCTGCCTAGGGGCATAGTCGAAGCCGCGTGGCGGCCAGACCGACGCTGATCCTGCCCGCTAGGCAGGTATCCGGCCAAGTCTGGCGGCGCCGTCGAAGCTCCTCTAGCGGCCTTGTCTTGAACCCGGGATTGAACCGATCGCCCAGTTGCGCGCACCTTGTATATAACCGAAGCGGAAGTGTGGCGGCAGGCGGTGAAACGAAACAGCGAGCGCATCTTCGATGAGTACTTGGCGGCCGCCGCTGTGAACGGCGACCGCGAGGCGCTTGCCCGACTTATATCGCGCTGGCAGCCAAGGCTGCTGCGCCATGCTTGGCGCCTGCTCGGCGACGCCGAGCGCGCCAAGGACATGGTGCAGGAGGCATGGGTCGAAATCTTGCGCGGCATCGCGCGGTTGGACGACGTCGCAGCGTTTCCGGCCTGGGCGTTCCGGATCGTCACGCGGCGTTGCCAGCGCGAGTTCGGTCGCCAGAACCACGAGTCGCTTGAACACGACGACGGTACTCCGGCGTGGGACGCACCCGCTCCCGAACACGAGTCGGGCGAGTTCCGTGCCGAGTTGTCGGCGGTAATGGACGCGATCTCCAAACTACCCAGTCCTCAACGCGCAGCGTTGGCCCTGTTCTATCTGGAAGACCTCAGCGTGGCGGAGATCGCGATCGCCACCGACGTTCCACCGGGAACGGTAAAGACCCGGCTCATGCATGCGCGGAACAAGGTCCGCGCGATCCTGGAAGGAGATCCCTCATGAACAACATCGACGACCTCATCGGCAAGGCACTCACCGAGGAAGACCGTGCCCTCCTTGCCAGCCATGCCGAGCCGGGCTATCTGACCCAGGCATTTGGGATTTTCCGCGGTCCCATGGCCGGCATCTTGTGGCTGGTGAATATCGCCGGCGGCGTGGCGTTCCTCGCGGGTGCCTACGCGATCTGGCAGATGTTCGCGACATCGGACGCGCTGATCGCAGTGCGCTGGGGCGTGGGCGCGTTGTTCCTGTTTCAGATCACCACGCTGTGCAAGACTTTCATGGGCGCGCGAATGGAAACGAATCGCGCTCTGCGCGAGATCAAGCGCCTTGAGCTGCAGGTGTCGCTGCTGCGTGAGTCGAAGTGAGCGCACGCCTATCGGAAGCGACAGTCAGGCCCCGCCCTGACTGTCCGCTTCTGGCCAGACGCTGCCGCTAAATCGGACAGGACGATACCAGGGCGCCATCCACGACGTGTTGGTCTCCAGTGGAGTCTGGTCTGCTCTGCGGAACCGGCGTCTTTTGAGGCCTTGCGAAAGCGGACCTGGCGCCATGTGGCGGCCGTTCGGCAGTACGCGCCATGGCCACCTCTGTCGCAGTCCGTCGTTTTACTTAGTCGACTGCCAGCCCCTTACGGGAGATCCCGCACATGCGCGAGCGCCGTGAAGGCGTTACGTCGCCACCCACAAGTTTGCGATTACCTGAAAGGGGCTTTCCGGAGCCTCTTTCTTTTTGATATCGGGTTCTGCTCAACGCGGAACGTGGTGTTTGCGCAAGTTCCGGCTTCGGCGTTCGCATGCC
Source organism: Lysobacter sp. Soil_N_51 (assembly GCF_057655755.1). Lineage (NCBI taxonomy): Bacteria > Pseudomonadati > Pseudomonadota > Gammaproteobacteria > Lysobacterales > Lysobacteraceae > Lysobacter > Lysobacter sp. Soil_N_51. The sequence goes on from NZ_JBDGLR010000005.1 coordinate 124,595, forward strand.
CTGGATAGCTCATGTCCGCGGAACGTCGCAACGACGGAGACTTGCCCGGCGCACAATTGGCACAAGGGTAGCGCTGATTGTCTGCGCGGAGTCTGGAGCCAGCTCAATACCTAACGCATGAGCATGTGCCGGATCGAGACAGGGCCATGAGCGACGCTGTTTCGGTGCATACGGATGGGTGACTACGGGGCGGTCATCGAACAGCAGCGATTGGTTGAAGCCGAAACTTGTCGCAGGGGAACTACGACGTGTACCGATCTGCCTGTTCGCCCGAGCGTGGCGAGGTCGATGAGTGTCTCCATGTCTCCGGCTCCGCCAACGGCGTCGTACATCGTCAAACACTCCCCCGAATACGCCGACAGGCCGGTCGCCACGAACGGCTCGTCAGCGCGATAGATCGCTCAGGCCACGCCGCACGGCTGCTTACGCGATAGCTGTAATCACGCACGGATACCTTTCACAAGCGACGCCACCTCGCAATCGTCTTCAAGACCTTGCGCACCAGCACACCGCCGCTGCACAGCGGGCGGCGGTGAATCGAATCCCGGAATGGATTCAACCACCTCCAACAAGGAGAAGCCATCAGTGACCAGCAACACGATGAAGGTATCGTTCGGCATCGCCATCAGCGCTCTCGGCGCATTCGCAACGCTCGCCCAGGCCGCATCGCTGGACCCCGCGTTCGGTTCGGCGGGCATCGCTTCCACCGCATTCGGCGGTTACGGTGCCGCCGCCCGGGTCGTCATCCAGGCCGACGGACGGATCGTCACCGCCGGCCAGACCGCGCTCGGCGAGTTCGCGCTGGCGCGTTATACGACCAGTGGCGCGCTGGATACGAGCTTCAATGGCGCCGGCAAGGTCACCACCACGCCCTCGGGCAGCTGCTCGGGACAGGCGCGCGCACTCGCCCTGCAGGCCGATGGCAAGATCGTCGTTGCAGGCACCTCGTGCCCGAACTTCACCTCCACCCGCAACTTCACCGTCTATCGCTATAACACGGATGGTTCGTTGGACACGAGCTTCGGCAGCGCGGGCAAGGCGACCGTCAATTTCTACGTGGGCGCTTCGGAAGCCAACGCCATTGCCGTACAGGGCAGCTCGATCTGGGTCGCGGGCTATGCGGGTTCGGGCTTCGCGCTGGCGCGGCTGACCAGCGGCGGGACTCTGGATTACAGCTTCGGCGGCGGTACCGGCACCGTCACCTCGTCGGTCGGCACCGGTTCGGCCTTCGCCAACAGCCTGGTCATCCAGGCCGACGGCAAACCGGTGTTGGCCGGTTATGCGTCGAGCACCGGCACCGTATTCGCGTTGACGCGTTACACCACCAGCGGCGCGCTGGACGCCACGTTCGGTAGCGGCGGTAAGGTACTGACGAACGTGGCCGGCACGGCCGCCGGCAACGCCGCCATCGCCACCTCGCTGGCGATTCAAAGCGACGGCAACCTCGTCGCCGCCGGTTACGCGAAAAGCACGAGCGCCGGGCCCTATCGGTTCGCCGCGGTCCGTTACACGAGCACCGGCGCGCTGGACAGCTACTTTGGATCGGGCACCGGCAAGGTCGTTACCGCCATCGGCAGCGGCGATGCGATCGGCGGCGACGTCGCCATCGACGCCAGCGGCGGAATCATCGTCGGCGGCTATTCCAACGCGGGCAGCTACCGCCAGTTGACCTTGAATCGCTACGACTCGTTCGGCAATCAGGACGCGAGCTTCGGGCCTGTCGTCACCACCGTCGGCAGCGCGAATGCCGCGGTTCAAGGGCTCGCCATCCAGAGCGACGGCAAGATCGTCGTGGCGGGTTATGGCAACTCGCCGTCGGCTTTCGTTTTGGCGCGTTACCAATAAGCTGACGCGCGAGGTCGCCAGCTTCAACGGCGGCATCGGAAAAGTCCCCTCTCACCCGCCGCGGTGGGAGGGGTTTTCGCTTTCCTTTTATCGGCTAGTTCGTTGCGAGTGAAAATCCGCAACGGCGCTGCGTAATTGAAAGGCTCCTTCGGGAGCCTCTTTTGTGTCCGCGATCTTGTCGTCGTCAGCTGCGAAGGCCTGCGCCGCCGGCCGAGGCAAGCGCAGGCATCGTCGCGACGAATTACTCGCGATCGGGCTCGACCCGCGCGTAACCCGGCGGCGGATCGCTGCTCAGGCGCCCGGGCGCGACCGGCCCGTCGAGGGTGAAGCGGTAGTCGATTTCCAGCCCCGCGCCGCCGTGCTGCCGCATCGCCAGGGGCAGGCCGCTGGAGTCTGCCCAGATATCCATGTCGATGCCCTGCAGTCGCAACGACCAGCCTTGCGCGCGCTGTCCGTCGATCATCCGGCTCTCCTTTAGCGGCGTGGCCTTGCCCTCGAAATTGCGCAACTCGTCGAGCCATTGCAACGTGTCCTGCGGCGCGATCTTGCCCTTCGGCAGCGCGGTCAGCATCGCCTGCCTGGGCGCGTGCAGCAGGGTCAGCACGCGTCCACGCGGCGGGTCGACGATGATGCTGAGCTGATCGCCCACGTCGGTGCGCATCACGCCGTGCGCATCGACCAGGGTGCGCGAGGTCTGGATCACCTGGCCCTGCGCGCGCTGGGTGACATTCATTTCCAGATGGACGAAACGGCGCAGATGGTCCTGCACCGCGGCGAAGGCATCGCCGCCGCCGGACAGCATCGGCACGCTCATCACCACCACGACCAGCAGCGCGGCGAGCGCGGACGCGGCGATCCAGCGCGGCGCCTGCAAGCGGCGCGGGCGGGCCTGATTGCGCAGTCGCTGCGTCAGTCGTTGCTGCGCGCGTTCGACCGCATCGGTGGGAACCGCATCGGCTTCGCGGACCCGCTGCGCGAGCGGGGCGGACAGTTCGTGATCGAATCGCTGGTTCATGGGGCGACCTCCACGGCGGCTTCGCCGAGTTGCGTTTCCAGCCTGCGCCGCGCGCGGTGCAGGACGACGTTGACGTTGTTTTCGCTGAGCGCCAGGGAGCGCGCGATCTCGCCGATCTCCATGCACTGCAGATAGCGAAGACTGAAACACTGCGCTTCGCGCTTGGGCAGCTTCGCCAGCGCCAGACGCAGGCGCTGACTGCGTTCGCGTTCCTCGCCGGCCTGTTCCGCCGATGCGGCCGCGAGTGGCTGCTGCGCGCGCCACATCGGCACGACCCGCCACCAGCGCTGGCGGCGGCGCAACACGTCGATGGCCGTGCGTACCGCCGAGGCGGATAGATACGCCGGCCACGACCCGACCTGCGCCGGATTGCTTTCGATCAGTTTCAGGAACACATCCTGCTGCACGTCCTCGGCCAGCGACGCGTCGCCGAGCACGCGGTAGGCGGCCTTGAACACCAGTGGCCCGTATTGCTGGGCCAGCCATTCGGGAGACGGCGCGGATTCGGTCATCGGCGGGGTCCAGGTGATGCCGGCGGGTCTGTGGATCCTGGCAAGCGGGTTGATCCGGGCAAGCATGGCATAGGGGTCTGTGCTGGGAGTTCGACCAGAAAGACGCGCCGGGCCGGCCAAACTTACATCGATCAGCCGATGCGGCCAGATTGGGCGATCGATGTAAGTTTGGCCGGCCCGGCGCGTCATAGCGGTCGACACCCCAGGAGAAAACGCCATGTCGTCCGCCGCCTCGCTGTCGCGTTCCGCCTTGTTTCCGTTCGATGCCCGCATGCCGGCGTGGCTGCGCTCGCTCGCCGCCGCTGGATTGTTGGTGTTGCTGGCCGCCGGTCCGGCCATCGCGCGCGTTCCCGACACCGACGCTCTGGACGCACAAGCCGCCAGCGCGATGGCCGCCACCGGCACGCGCGGTCTCGCCATCGCGATCGTCGACCGCGGTCGCGTCGTGCGGGTCCGCAGCTATGGCAGCCGCAACGCGCAGGGCCAGCCGCTGCGGACCGACACGGTGATGTACGGCGCGTCGCTGACCAAGGCCGCGTTCGCCTATTTCGTCGCGCAACTGGTCGACGAAGGCCGGCTCGATCTGGATAAGCCGATCGCGGGCTATCTCGATCGGCCGCTGCCGGACTATCCCGATGAAGACCGCTACGCGCCGTGGTCGACGCTGGCCGGCGACGAACGCTGGCGCAAGCTGACCGCGCGCCATCTGCTGACCCACAGCCCGGGCTTCGCCAATTTCTTCTTCGACGAAGCCGACGAAAAACTGCGGTTCCATTTCGACCCGGGCACGCGTTACGGCTATTCCGGCGACGGCCTGATCCTGCTGCAGTTCGTGATCGAGCGCGGGCTCGGCATCGATGTCGGCGAAGCGATGCGCGAGCGCGTGTTCGAACCGCTGGGCATGCGCGACACCAGCATGATCTGGCAACCGCGCTTCGCCGCGAACCTCGCCGATGGCTGGCGCGCCGACGGCTTGGCCGAGCCCCACGACGAACGCAGCCGGGTGCGCGCGGCCGGATCGATGGACACCAGCATCGACGACATGGCGCGCTTCGCCGCTGGCCTGGTGCGCGGCGCCGGCCTGTCGAAGCGGATGCGCGCGGAACTGGCGAAGCCGCAATTGCCGATCACCACACGCAGTCAGTTCCCGTCCCTGCAAGCCGAACTGCCGGCGGCGCAGCGGCGCGCGGATCTGGCCGCCGGCCTGGGCGTGATCGCGTTCCGCGGCGCGCAGGGCGCCGGTTTCATGAAGGGCGGTCACAACGACTCGACCGCCAACACCCTGGTCTGCGTCGAGCGCGGCCAGCGTTGCGTGGTGATCCTGTCCAACGATGTGCGCGCCGAGCCCGCGTTTCCCAAATTGGTCGAATTCGTGCTCGGCGAGACCGGCGCGCCATGGGGTTGGGAGTACGGCGATATGAAGTTTTGGGATGGGATGCGTTGAGATCGCGATGGGTCCGCGCAGCCTTGCGCGCGCGCGGGCCATCGCGCCAATGCCCGCTCGCGCTCAGTGCGGGGCAGGCGCGCCGACCGCGTCGTTTCGTGAACCATTCATCGCCAAGCGCCCAATCGCGCACATAGCCGCCGCATCGTCACAGCGACAGCACAGGCCTCAGGCACTGTGCGAACTCGATTCCCGGAGTTGCCCATGTCGCCCACGCCCACTCGTTCGTCCGATCAACTCGCCTCCATCGCCCAGGCCGCGCCGTGGGTGATCGCCCAGCGGCTGATGGAGACCGCGCAGGGCGGCTATCCGCCGTCGGCGCGCACGCAGCGCGAATGGAACCGGATGGTGTCGGAGAAATCCGCCGCGGCCATGCAGGGCTGGTGGGCGATGGCCGGCGCGGCCTGGATGGCGCCGTGGAGCCTGTCGGCGTGGAGCGCGTGGATGCCCGGCGCGACGCCGTGGCAGCAGTGGAGCGGCTTGTTCGCCACCGGCGATCGCATCCTCGCCGAAGGCCTCAAGCCGGTGGCGCGCACGGTCAAGGCCAATCGCAGTCGCTTGGCGCGACGCAAGCCGCGCTGAGCGTCGCCGCGGCCTCGATCGTCATTTGACCGAGGCCGCGCCGCGCGGCACGAACGGCAATGCGTTATGCAGATGGGTGGCCGCGATCGCGGCCTGGCCCACCGCCACCGAGATCCGGTTCAAGCCGCTGACCATGTCGCCGATCGCGTACAGGCCGGGGATGCGCGTGCGTTGATGCGCGTCGACCACGGTTTCACCGGGACGTTCGACCCCGGCCCCGGCGCAGGCGACCCGCGGATGCTCGGCTTCGACGCCGAGGAACGGGTACAGCGTGTCGAGTACGATATGGCCCGGTTCCGCGGGCCTGCGACGGCTTTCACCCGCAATGTTCCGGCTGTCGCGAAGAAGGAGTCGGCGTAAGCATCGAGCGCGCGGCGCCGCCGCGTTCAAGCGCCGGTCGCGCGACGGCCGATCGGAACGGTCGCCGCGCGATGCGCGGCCAGCAGCGATTGCAGGCTGCGCGCATCGCCGATCGCGTGCCCAGCCGCGGTGTTGTCGAAGATCGCCCAGGTCTCGCCAGCGTCCGCCGCGGTCGCGATCTGCCCGGCCAACGCGGCCAGGGCCGAAGGGGCGTACGCGCTGTAGTACATCTTCGGCGAGCCATGCCATCGCCAGTAACGCCACGAGCCATCGCCGCCGGGCACGCGCGCGTCCTCGCTGAGCGCCGGGTCGGCGCCGACCCGGCCGATCGCGTGGTTGCGCAGCAACTCCGTCGCCGCCGGCGCGAACCAGCTCGCATGCCGCGGTTCGCATACACAGCCGCCGTTCCAGCGCGCGCGCAGCATGCGGAAAAACGTCGCGGCCGTGCGCGCGTCGAAGGCCAGACTTGGCGGCAGCTGCAGCAATAACCCGCCCAGCTTCGCGCCCAGCCCGGTGACTGCTTCGATGAACGGTTCAAGCAGCGGGCCGGTGCGATGCAGGCGGGCCTCGTGCGAAATGCTCTTGGGCAGCTTGGCCGAAAAACGGAAATCGGCCGGCACGCTGGCGGCCCAGCGTTCGTAGGTCTTGCGCTGATGCGGACGGTAGAACGAGGAATTGATCTCGACCGCATCGAACACCGTGGCGTAACGCGCGAGCATGCTGTCGCCCGCGCCGAACGCGTCGCGATGCGCGGCGGAGATCGACCAGCCCGCGCAGCCGATGCGAACGCGCGCGGCTTGTACGGAAGATGACTCGTTCATTCGTGCAGGCATTGCTCGTGTCGTCATGAGTCGCGAGCATCGCACGACGATCGCGCGTCAGCGTTGACGCATCGCTAACCTTGCGCGCCGATACTGCGGTCATGCCTGAAGGCCCGACGATCGTCATTCTCAAGGAAGAAGCCGCCGCCTTCGAAGGACGCGAAGTGATGAGCGTGGCCGGCAACTGTGCGCAGGACATCCAGCGCATGCGCGGTCAGGCCATCGTTGCCTTGCGCACCTGGGGCAAGCATTTCCTGATCGAATTCGAAGGCTTCGCGCTGCGCATCCACCTGATGCTGTTCGGCAGCTATCGCGTCAACGAGCAGCGGCCGACCGCGCCGCGAGTGAGCCTGCGCTTCGCCCTCGGCGAGGAACTCAATTTCTACAATTGCTCGGTCAAGTTCATCGAAGGGCCGCTGGACGAGGCCTACGACTGGAGCGGCGATGTGATGAACCCGGCCTGGGACCCGAAGGCGGCGCGCAAGAAACTCAAGCTGCGTCCGAATGAGCTGGCCGCCGACGCCTTGCTGGATCAGAACGTATTCGCCGGGGTCGGCAACATCATCAAGAACGAAGTCCTGCACCGCATCGGCGTGCACCCGCTGAGCACGGTCGGCGCGTTGCCGCCGCGCGAACTCGGCGAGCTGATCGCGCAGGCCCGCGACTACAGTTTCGATTTCTATCGCTGGAAGAAGGCATCCGAGCTCAAGCGGCATTACCAGGTGCACACCAAGACCCATTGCCCTCGCGACGGCGCGCGTCTGAGTTACTGCAAGCACCTGGGCCGGTTCAAGCGGCGCGCGTTCTTTTGCGAGGTCTGCCAGAAACGCTACGGCTGAGGCCGTCGCGGCTGGCGTCCCGCCACGACTCGGGACTGACCGATCTCGCCCGTCGCGGCCGCTTCCGACCCCGTTGATGTAACGCCGCAGCATCAAACCTGCGCGAGGTCGCATCGCGACGCTGAACCTTTCAGCCTGGGCCGCCGATTGTGCCGACGGTGTGCCATGACACCCAGCCTATTGCACACAACCGGCCTCGACGCGATGATGCGGCCTGCCTCGGGAGCGTATGGCCGCGCGGTGCGACCTCACCCAGACGGCCTTCCTACTCATGCCCTTACGCTCCGTCGACCGACTTTCGCCGTTCTGGCAGGCCACCGGGCTGGCGATCGTCATCGTGCTCATCGTGGTCGCGCCGGCCTGGGTGCTGTTGCAGGCCAACCAGTCCGCGGCGGAAGCCTCCGACTGGGTCCAGCACACCCTCGAAGTCGACGCCCGCGCCCAGGCCCTGGGCCAGAACATCCGCGACGTCGAGGCGGCCTCGCTGGCGTTGGCGGCCGGCGTCCCGCGCAGCGAGGGTTTCGACAAGCGCATCGCCGACGCCCGCGCCGGCGTGATCGAGGAACTGCGGGCCCTGCAGCGGCTGACCCAGGACAACCCCGGCCAGCAATTGCGCCTGGGCGAATTGCGCGGGCAGGTGCGACTGCGACTGCAATCGATGCACGACATCGCCCAGCCGCATGCCCAGCCGCTGCCGGCGGAACGAATCAGCCAGGCGGTGACCCAATATCCGGTGGGCGTGTTGATCGCCGCGCTGATCAAGCAAGAACGCGACCTGCTGGCGCAGCGCCAGACCCAGTACGAACAGCGCATCCGCCTGACTGAACTGACCCGCTGGGGCGCGGTGCTCGCGCAGATCCTGGTGCTCGCCGCGATCAGCTTCTTCGCCTTGCGCCAGATGCGCCGGCGCTTGACCGCCGAGCGCGACGCGCAGACCGCGAGCGCTTACGCCTCGGTGGTGCTCGATACCGTGCGCGAGCCGATCGCGGTGGTCGATCGCGAGCTGCGCGTGGTCCTGGCCAATATCGCCTTCGGCGAGCTGTACGGCATGCGCGACGAGCCCGGCGAGCGGCAGAAGCTGACCGAACTCAGCGGCGGCGCCTGGGCCGACGAGGAAACCACGCGCCGGCTGGCCGAAGTGCTCAACCGCGGCCGCGAGCTGTGGGACTACGAGCGCGAGCAGATCACCCACGACGGCGTACGCCGGGTCATGATGATCAACGCGCGCCGCATGCCGCTGCCGGAAACCGAAGAAAACACGGTGATGATCACCGCCAGCGACATCAGCGCCCGTCGCGCCGGCGAGAACCGCATCCACGAACTCAACCGCCAGCTCGAGGGCAAGGTCGAGCAGATCTCCGATGTCAACCGCGAGCTGGAGGCCTTCAGCTACTCGGTCTCGCACGACCTGCGCGCGCCGCTGCGCCATACCGCCGGCTTCGCCGACAAGCTGCAGCGTCACCTGGGCGAGGCCGCCGACGAAAAGTCGCGCCACTACCTGCAGGTGATCTCCAACTCGGCCAAGCGCATGTCGGACCTGATCGACGACCTGCTGGTGTACTCGCGCCTGGGCCGCAGCGCGATGCGCCTGCAGGCGGTGGACATGCAGTCGCTGGTGCAGGAGACGCGCTCCATGCTCGACGCCAATGCGCGCATGGATCAGCCCGGCCGCGAGATCCAATGGAAGCTCGCCGCGCTGCCGATCGTGGTCGGCGACGAGAACATGCTGCGCCAAGTCTGGCTCAACCTGCTGGGCAACGCGGTCAAGTACAGCGTGCACAGCCAGCCCTCGATCATCGAGGTCGAGCATCGCTACGACGAAGAACGCAACCATCACTTCAGCGTGCGCGACAACGGCGCCGGCTTCGACATGGCCTTCGCCGGCAAGCTGTTCGGCGTGTTCCAGCGCCTGCATTCGGCCAGCGAATTCACCGGCACCGGCATCGGCCTGGCCAGCGTGCGCCGGGTGCTGACCCGCCACAACGGCCGGATCTGGGCCGAAAGCCAGCCGGGCGAGGGCGCCACCTTCCATTTCATCCTTCCTTCCAACGCCGAACTCGCCAGGGGACCTTCGGGCCATGACTGACATCCGCACCATCCTGCTCGCCGAAGACAGCCCCTACGACGCCGAAATGGCCATCGATGCGCTGCGCGAGGCCAACCTGATCAATCCGATCGTGCACGTCACCGATGGCGTGGAGGCGCTGGACTACCTGTTCCGCCGCGGCAAATACGCCGATCGCGGCGAGGGCGACCCCTCGGTGCTGCTGCTCGACATCAAGATGCCGCGCATGGACGGCCTGGAAGTGCTCGAAGCCTTGCGCCAGGACGAAAAGCTGCGCCAGTTGCCGGTGGTGATCCTGTCGTCTTCGCGCGAGGAAGCCGATCTGGTGCGCAGTTGGGATCTGGGCGTGAATGCCTACGTGGTCAAGCCGGTCGACGTGGACCAGTTCTTCGAGGCGGTGCGCACGCTCGGAAAGTTCTGGGCGGTGATCAACGAACCGCCGTTCAAGGCGCAAGGTTGAGCGAGCCGTGACCTGGCGCCTGCTGTTCGTCGACGATGTCGCCGAGGACGTCGAACTGGCGACCTTGGAGCTCGGCCGCTGGCCCGAGCCATGGGTCAGTCGCCGGGTCGACAGCGAGCCGCAATTGCGCGCGGCCCTGGCCGAGTTCGCGCCGCACATCGTGTTGTGCGACCTCAATCTGCCCGGTTTCGACGGCGAGGTTGCGCGCGCGATCGTGCGCGCGCAGGCGCCTGCCAGCTTGTTCGTGTTCCTGACCGGCGCCACCGCCGACGCGACCGAACACCTGGACGAAACGGTATGGGACAAGAACCGGCTGGAGCTGCTGCCGATGCAGTTGCAGACCCTGATCGACGAGCGCGGGCGGCGCGCGCCGACTGATGCCGCAGCCGATCAGGCCGAAACCGATTAAGCCACAGCCGATCAAGCCGAAGCCGATCCGCCCCAGCTGCCGGTCTCTCGAGGCCCGCTCGACGCCGGCCAAGCGCCGCGCGCTGCATGTCCGGCTAACACCGGCTCGCGCACAATAGCCGCCGATATACGTTCTTCGGCTGGCCCATGGCAAACAAACCCACTCGAGCAGATCCCCGCTTCGGCGCGTACGTCAGCGTGCGCGGCGCGCGCGAACACAACCTCAAGGACATCGACGTCGATATCCCGCGCGACGCGCTGGTGGTGTTCAGCGGCGTGTCGGGCTCGGGAAAATCCTCGCTGGCGTTCGGCACCTTGTTCGCCGAGGCGCAGCGCCGCTATCTGGAATCGCTGTCGCCGTATGCGCGGCGCCTGATCGATCAGGTCGGCGTGCCCGACGTGGATGCGATCGACGGCCTGCCGCCGGCGGTGGCGCTGCAACAGCAGCGCGGCACCCCGAACGTCCGCTCGACCGTCGGCAGCGTGACCACGCTGTCGAGCCTGCTGCGCATGCTGTACTCGCGCGCCGGCACCTATCCGCCCAAGCAGCCGATGCTGTACGCCGAGGATTTCTCGCCGAACACCCCGCAAGGCGCTTGCCCGAATTGCCACGGCCTGGGCTACGTGTACGAAGTCACCGAACGCGCGATGGTGCCCGACCCGTCGCTGAGCATCCGCGATCGCGCGATCGCCTCGTGGCCGCCGGCCTGGCACGGACAGAACCTGCGCGACATCCTGGTCACCCTGGGCTACGACGTCGACGTGCCCTGGCGCGATCTGCCGAAGAAGGACCGCGACTGGATCCTGTACACCGAAGAACAACCGGTCGCGCCGGTGTATGCCGGCTTCACTCCCGCGCAGACCCGCGCCGCGCTGCGCCGCAAGGCCGAGCCGAGCTACATGGGCACCTTCACCGGCGCCCGCCGCTACGTGCTGCACACCTTCGCCACCACCCAAAGCGCGTTGATGAAAAAACGCGTGGCGCGCTTCATGAGCGGCGCGCCGTGTCCGGTCTGCGACGGCCGCCGCCTGAAGCGCGAAGCGCTGTCGGTGAGCTTCGCCGGTCTCGACATCGGCAGCCTGTCGCGGCTGTCGCTCAACCGCATCGCCGAGGTGCTGGCGCCGGCCGCGAACGGGCGCTTCGATGCGCCGACCAAGGCATCCACGCGCAGTCGCGCGGCCAGCGTCCAGGACACCGCCAAGCGCGTCGCCGCGGGCGGATCGGCGCATGCCGGCGGCACCGACGTGCGCCGCACGCCGGACCTGTCGGAAGAAAAACGCATCGCCGCGCAACGCATCGCCCACGATCTGGTCGAGCGCATCGCGACCTTGCAGGCATTGGGCCTGGGCTATCTGGCCATGGACCGGACCACGCCGACCCTGTCGCCGGGCGAACTGCAACGGCTGCGTCTGGCGACCCAGATCCGTTCCAACCTGTTCGGTGTGGTCTACGTGCTGGACGAGCCATCCGCCGGCCTGCATCCGGCCGACAGCGAAGCGCTGCATCGCGCGCTGGATCAACTCAAGGATGCCGGCAATTCGGTGTTCGTGGTCGAACACGACCTGGACATGATGCGGCGCGCCGACTGGCTGGTCGACGTGGGCCCCGACGCCGGCCAGAACGGCGGACAGATTCTCTACAGCGGCCCGCCCGACGGCCTGCGCACGATCGCCGCGTCGCACACCGCGCGTTATCTGTTCGCCGCCGACGGTGCCGATGCGAAGCGCGCGCGAACGCCGCGCTCGCCGAGCGGCTGGCTGGAACTGCGCGGCCTGCGTCGCAACAACCTGCACGGCCTGGATGCGCGCTTTCCGCTGGGTGTGTTCACCGCCGTCACCGGCGTGTCGGGCTCGGGCAAATCCAGTCTGGTCAGCCAGGCCTTGGTCGAACTGGTCGGCGATCATCTCGGCCACGAGCCGCCGGTGGAAGAATCCGAGACCGGCGAACCGCAGCCCAGCGAAATCGCCAAGACCGCCGGACGCATCCACGGCGGCGCCGATGCGATCAAGCGGCTGGTCAATGTCGACCAGAAACCGATCGGCCGCACGCCGCGCTCGAATCTCGCGACCTACACCGGTTTGTTCGATCACGTGCGCAAACTTTTCGCGAACACCGCGCTGGCCAAGTCGCGCCGCTACAACGCCGGCCGGTTCTCGTTCAACGTCGCGCAGGGGCGCTGCGAGACCTGCGAAGGCGAGGGCTTCGTCCAGGTCGAATTGCTGTTCATGCCGACCGTGTACGCGCCGTGCCCGACCTGCCACGGCAGCCGCTACAACGCGAAGACCCTGGAGGTGCTGTTGAACGGCCGCAGCATCGCCGAGGTACTGGCGATGACGGTCGACGAGGCGCTGGCGTTCTTCGCCGACGAAGACGCGGTGCGGCGTCCGCTGACGTTATTGCGCGACATCGGCCTGGGCTATCTGCGTCTGGGCCAACCGGCGACCGAACTGTCCGGCGGCGAAGCCCAGCGCATCAAGCTGGCGACCGAGTTGCAGCGCAGCCAGCACGGCAATAGCCTGTATGTGCTCGACGAGCCGACGACCGGACTGCATCCGGCCGATGTCGACAAACTGATGGCGCAACTGCATGGCCTGGTCGATGCCGGCAACACGGTGATCGTGGTCGAACACGAAATGCGCGTGGTCGCCGACAGCGATTGGGTGATCGATGTCGGGCCGGGCGCGGGCGAAGACGGCGGCGCGATCGTCGCCAGCGGCACGCCGCAACAGGTCGCTCGCGTCAAGGCGAGTCGGACCGCGCCGTACCTGCGGCGGGTGTTGGGCTGAGTCGCATGCTTGCGCGCAGCAGGACGTTCAATCTGACGGTTTGATGATCGCCGCGCGGCAACGTGAAGCCGCGTCGCGACTTACGGCGCGAGCGCCTTCAGCGTCTCGATCCGATCGGCCTGCTCGACGGTCTTGTCCTGACGCCATCGCAGAATCCGCGGAAAGCGCACGGCGATCCCCGACTTGTGCCGGCTCGATCGATTGACCGCTTCGAAGCCGAGTTCGAACACGTGCAGCGGCGTCACCGAGCGCACCGGGCCGAAGCGTTCGAGCGTGTTGGCGCGGATCCAGCGGTCCAGTTGCAGAATTTCCTGATCGTCCAGGCCCGAGTAGGCCTTGGCGATCGGCACCAGCGCATCGCCGTCCCACAGCGCGAAGGTGTAGTCGGTGTACAAGGTGCTGCGGCGGCCGCTGCCGGCCTGCGCGTACACCAGCACCGCATCGATGGTCAGCGGATCGATCTTCCACTTCCACCAATCGCCGCGGCGTCGACCGACCTGATAAGTCGAGTCGCGACGCTTAAGCATCAATCCCTCGACGCCGCGTTCGCGCGCCTGTTCGCGCATTGCCGCGGCCTGCGTCCAGTCTTCCGCGTCGACTCGCGCGGACAGCACGATCGCCGGATCGGCATGCGCCGTCAGCAGCGTCGCCAGGGCGGCGCGGCGTTCGTGCAGCGGCCGCGGCCGCCAATCCTCGCCGTCCAGTTCCAGCAAGTCGTAAGCGAGCATGCGCGCCGGCGTGTCGGCCAGAATCTTCGGCCCCGGCTTGCGGCGCTGAATCCGGGTCTGCAAGGCGGCGAACGGCAGCGGCTGCGCGTCGCCGCCGCCGCGCCAGCCGAGCAGTTCGCCGTCGAGCACGCAATCGCGCGGCAGGCGTCGCGCCGCCGCTTCGATCTCCGGAAAGCGCCCGTCCAGGCGTTCCTCGCCGCGCGACCACAGCAACGACTGGCCCTGGCGATGGATCAGCTGCAGACGGATGCCGTCCCATTTCCATTCCAGCAACCAGTCCTCGATCGGCCCCAGCGCTTGAGTCGGCGGCGCATCGTCCTTCGATTCCAGCGGCGAGGCGAGAAAGAACGGATACGGCTGCTGCCGGTCCTGCGCGGTGGTTTCCTTCGCCAGCAATTGCTGCACGAATTCGGGCGAAGGCTGCCATGCGCCGAGCATGCGTTGCGCGATCAGCGCGATATCCACGCCGGACCATTGCGCCAGCGCCTGCTGCACCAGCCGTTGCGACACGCCCACGCGCAGGGCGCCGGTCAGCAGTTTGTTGAACACGAAACGTTGCTCGGCCTGCAATCCGCGCCAACCGGCGACCACCGCTTCGCGACGCGTCGCCGGGTCGACGCCGCTCAACGGCGCGAGCTGCAGTTCGATCCAGTCGTGCAGCGGCCGGTCCACGGCTGCGGCGGCATCGGGTTCGTCGAGCAACAGGCCGAGGGTTTCGGCCAGGTCGCCGACCTGATCGTAGCTGTCGTCGATCAGCCAGCCGGGCAGTCCGGTTTCCTGCGCCACCCATTCGCGCAATTCGCGCTGGTTCGCGATCTTGCCGAGCTTGTGGCCCGACAGCAGCCACAGGCCCCAGGCCAGATCGCGCGGCGCGGCGGCGGCGAAGTAATCGATCAGCGCGGCGCGCTTGTCCGAGGTCGCAGTGCTGCGATCGAGTTCGCGGAACAGGGCGGCGAAGCGTTTCATGCCTGCTCGCCCTGCATGCCGGTATCGAAGCGATCCACCGTCAGACCGCGTTCGGCGAGCACGCGCAACAGCGCCTCCGAGCGCCCGTGATGGGCGATCACCCGTTCGGCGCGGCTGGCGTCGATGGTCTGCAGCAACGCGGGCCAATCGGCGTGATCGGAAATGACGAAGCCGCGATCGAAGTTGCGCCGGCGCCGATTGCCGCGGATGCGCATCCAGCCCGACGCGAACCCGGTCTGCACGCGGCGGAACCGGCGCATCCACGCCGAACCCGCGGCCGACGGCGGCGCCAGCACCAGTTCGCCGGCCCATTCGTCGCGTGACCTCGTATCCGCCACCAGTTCGGTATCGGCCATGGCCACGCCGGCCTGCCGGTAGACCTCCACGCCCGAGGCGATCGCGCCATGCACCCACACCGGTCGCGAGGCGTGCTTCGCAAGTTCCGCCAGAATGCGCTGCGCCTTGCCCAGCGCATAACAGAACAACACCGCCGTCTCCCCGCGCGCGGCGCAGTGCTCGCGCCACTCGACGATCTCGGCCGCGACCTGCGCGGCGTCCGGCCATCGATAGATCGGCAGGGCGAAGGTCGACTCGGTGACGAAGGTCGAACACGGCACCGGTTCGAACGCGCTGCAGGTCGGATCGTGCTGGCGCTTGTAATCGCCGGACACCACCCAGACTTGGTCGCCGTGTTCGATGCGCACCTGCGCCGAACCCAGCACGTGCCCGGCCGGATGCAGGGATACGCGCACGCGTCCGAGTTCGAAGGCTTCGCCATAGGCATGGCTTCGATACGCCTGCTCGCCCAATCGCCAGCGCAGGATCGGCAGGCCTTCTTCGCTGCCGTGATACACGCCCATGCCGACGCGCGCATGGTCGGCGTGGCCGTGAGTGACGACCGCGGTGGCGACCGGTTGCCAAGGGTCGATGTAGAAATCGCCGAGCGGGCAATACAGGCCGTGCGGACGAACCACGATCAAATCATCAGGCTGCATGCGCCAGGTCCGACGATTGGGTGGCGCCACTGTGCAAAACGCGTCGTGACGGGATCGTCATATCGCTCTCGGTTGCGGCTGTATCGAAGCGAATCGCGGTTCATCCGCGCGATCAATACGAATCGCGATCGTCGCGCAGATCAACGCAGCGTGAGTTGGCGCGCGAATCCAGAATATGAATTATTCAGCGCATGCGATTGTATGAATCGTTGCGTGCAAGGATCACGAGGTCTTAATGAGCGATGCGAAATAGTCCATGGCACCGGCGCACATCGCCGGCTCATTACGAGCAATCATCCCCACACGGCCAGCGCTACACGACTTTGCTGGTCAGCCAGGAGCTTCAATGAATACCTAGACCAAGACCGCACATACCCTCAACGACCTGATCGAAATCGCGCGCGACGGCAAGGACTTCTACACCGAAGCGGCGCAGAAGGTGAAAGATGCCGAACTGTCCGCGCTGTTCGTGCACATCGCCGGCGTCAAGGGCGACATCGTCACCAGCCTGAGCTCGGCCGTGGTCGCCGTAGGCGGCAAGCCGGCCGAGCACGGCACCTTCGTTGGCTCGATGCAGCAGTTCTACGGCAAGGTACGCGCGACCCTCGGCGACACCCAGTACGGCTATGTGGCCGAACTGGAAGAATCGGAAGATCGTCTGCTCAAGGCTTTCAACGAGACCTTGTCCGACAGCGACACCCCGCCGGCCGCGCGCGTCGAAGTCGAACGCCTGCTGCCGCAGGTGCGCGAATGCCATCAGATCATGAGCACCCGCAAGCACGCGCTGAAAGCCGCGTCCTGATCGATTCGAAGATCGCGTCGAGCCGTGGGCTCGAATAACGATCGAACCTGCTGCGTCGAACACGCGGCACGATAGCTAAACACAGCCCCGTCGACGACGACGGGGCTTTTTCATGCCTGCACTTAAGCGTGAACGATCAACGCAAACGAATCGCCAGATCGCGCCCCGCGCTCGCCTCGTTGCCGCTGTAATCGCGCGCGCTGATGCGCAAGGTGTAATCGCCCGCCGGCAGTTCGCTGGGCAGCCACAGGCCGGTGGCGACCTTGCCGTTGCGCACGGTGTTGGTCAGCACGTAGCGGAAGCGGGTGATCGCACTGCCGTGGACGGTGATGCCGCTGTCGGCGGCGTACAGCACCTTGGTCGCATCGTCGGGCGGTTTGCGGTCGAACTCGATGTTCATGCGCGGCTGTTCGTACCCGGCCAGCGGTTTGCCGGCGGCGTCGAGCCATTGATAGCCCAGCGTGTACAGACCGAGCCGGCGCCGCGCCAGATTGTCGTCGACCTGATCCCAGGCTTCGACCACGATCTGCACGCCCGGTTGCCCGCGCGACACCACGAGCCGGCCCTGTTCTTTCTGCGCGAGCGGCTGTTCCAGCGAATCGAGCAACTGGATGCGCTCGATCCGCGGCGGGTAATGATCGGCGTAACCGGTGAAGCCCAAGGTCACCGCATTGCGCTCGTAACCGTTCGAACCCAGCGCCAGATGCACATGCGCCATCGGATTGATGGTGCCGAGCACGTCGCCGGCCTTGAAGCGGGTGCCGCGGCGCAGGCGCATGCGTTCGATCTTGCCGTCGTCGCCGACGATCGGCTGGAACCGCGCCGGATCGATCGGTTCGCCCTTGCCGTTGCGGCCCACGCGCATGTGGATGTAGCTGATCGTATCCAGCGACGCGCCTTCGCCGAGGCTGCCGTAGCCCCAGGCACTCGACGGATTGCTGGTCTTGGCATCGGCGATGGCGAGCACCTGCTGGCCGATGTCGCCGCGGATGTCGAAGCCGCCATGCAGATGGTGGCGGCTTTCGCCGCGGCCGTCGCCACGCACTTCGCCCAGGGTGCCGACGACTTCGTGCCACCCGTCCTGTGGATGCAGCGGCCAACGTCCGGCGGTGAACGGCAATGGGTCCAGCGGCGATGGGCCTGCCACGGTGACGATGGGTTGCGCCGCGGCCGGGGCAACGCGATGCACGCGATAGCTGCCGGCATCGGTGAGATAGATCGCACCGTCGGCGTCGAGCGTCATCGCCGCGGGCAGCGACAGGCGCTGCTCCTGCGCGTTGCCGGTCAGCGCCACCCAATTGCCGTCGGCGCGGATCTGCACCACCAATCCCGTCGACATGTCGCCGACATACATCAAGCCGTCGTGGGTGATCGCCAGCGCGGTCGGGCGCGCCAGCGGATTCTTGCCTTCGACCGTCGGCAACAGGTTCAAGGTGCTGACATCGCCATCGGGTTCGACCCGGCGGATCGCGCGGTTGCGGGTGTCGGCGACCCAGACGATGCCTTGCGCGTCGATCGCCAGCGCGGTCGGCGTATCGAAACGCGCGATCGCCGCCGCGCCGTCGCTGTTGCCAGGCGCTCCACCGGCGAGCGTGCCGACGGTGCCGTCGGGTTCGATCACCCGGATGCGATCGTTGTACGTGTCGGCGACGAACACGCGCCCGGCCTGAGACACCGCGATCCCGATCGGCCCGTTGAACTGCGCCTGCGCACCGGGGCCGTCGCGATAACCCGCCACGCCGGTTCCGGCCAACGTGCTGACCACGCCCTGCGGCGAAATCTTGCGGATCGCGTGATTGCCGGTGTCGGCGACATACAGATTGCCGAGGCTGTCGAGCGCCAACCCGGACGGCGTATTGAACGCGGCCTTCGTGCCCGCGCCATCGGCGAAGCCTTCGATCGAACCGGCCACGGTGGCGACGCTGCCGTCGGCGCGGATCAGGCGGATCAGATTGTTGTCGCCGGCATCGGCGACATACAAGGTGCCGTTGCCGCTGCGCGCCAGTCCGTAAGGATCGGCGAAGCGCGCCTGCGCCGCGGTCGCGTTGCGCAGGCCGCGCACGCCGTCGCCGGCGATGAGTTCGAGTTGCGCGTTCCAGCCGAACGCGGTCGGCGCGGGCGCGGGCTTGGCCGCGTTCAACAAGGCGCGCGGTGCGCCGGGTTCAATCACGAAGGTCGCAGCGAGCGCCGCGGCGGTCAGGCCGATCGCGGCCCAGATCCAGGAAGTGCGGTTCATTCAAATCCTTGCGACGCGGCCCGCATGAGACGGGCGAGGCATGTACGGATTCGAATTTTAGACGCAGCGTGTCATTGCTGCCACGCACCCGGCACGATCGCTCAGTCGGGCAGGAACTGATTCAACGCATGCGCCCGCAACGCGCTGGCGATGATGGCCCGATTGCCGCTTTTCACATCGCCGCCCCAGTAGTGCAGGCCGATCACGCCTTCCGAGCCGATCGGCGTGGCCGGCCCACCGGAATAACCGCCGATGGTGGACGCGTCGTAGAGCAGATCGACGGCGCTGTTCGGATCGGGATCCATCAACTCGCCGAAACTTACGCGCTTGCGGCCATCGGGGTTGCCGAACACCGCGGCGATATCGCTCGGCACGTGAGCCATCCGGCCGGGATGGCCGACGGCGTAGACGAAATTGCCATCCCATTCGTTGGCATCGGCATTGAGTGTCAGCGGCCTGGGCGCGGCAATGGACGAGCCGGCCATCGGCTTCACCCGCAACAGCGCTACGTCGACCGGGTCATTGGGCTGGGAGACGAACACCACCGCGTCCACCGCATAACGCAGCTGGCGCGCCGGGCCGTTGTCGTGGGCGAAATCCAGCGACACGCCGACATCGGACTTAAGCCGCGCCTGGGTCGGGTTTCCGGGCTGACGTCGCGCCAGGCGCAGGCCGTAGTCGGGAAACAGCACATGCCGGTTGGTGATGGCCAGATTGGGGCCGAGCAGCCAGGCGGTGCCGACCACGGTTTCCGGGGTGGACGCGAAGTGGTCCTTGACCATCACCGCGGCGACTGCCGAGGCGGTCGTCGCCAGGGCGCGTTCGTGCTCGTCGAGTATCGCGCGCCAGAAATCCGAGCCGGGATGGCGATCGTCGTCGATGGGTTCGATCGCGTGCTGCATGACCCGCAGCGCCGGGCGACCGCGGCTGAGGATCACCGATTCCAGCGCCAGGGTATGCGACAGCGACAAGGCCGCGTTCGGGCCGTCGTCGACCATCACCCGCATCGCGTCCTGCGCTTGCTGGATCAACTGTCCGGCCAGCAGGTCGGCTTCCTGGCTGCGGTCGCGACCGGTCAGATCGGCTTTGGCCGCCTGACTCCAGCGGCTGAGCAAGCTGCGTGCAATCAGTGCACGGTCGTGATCATCGGGCGCGCCCCGCCGCGGCCGGTCGCTTGCGAGGAACTCGGCGGCCTCGAATGGGTCGTGATGCCGGGTGCCCAGAAGCTTGAACGCGCGTCCCGCGGATTGCTCCAGCAAAGCGGCTTCGGGTTCTTTCAGATCCAGGCTCACGTGAGGTCCTCCGGTGCATCGAGCGGTGCGCCGATCAGCCGGCGCAGGCTCGGCGACAGCGATGGGGTCGGCGGGGTTTCGACCCGAGCCCGCAGCGTGGGCTGCACCCGCAGCCGATCGAATGCCGCGCAGGCCAGTTCGGCGTGGTGTTGTGGATCGTCGAGCGCGGGGGCCGCGGCTTCCGCGCCGGTCGGGCCATAGGCTGCGGCCAGAAGATGGCGCAGCGACGCCTCGACATCGTCCTCGGCGACGGGGCGAGCGGTCTCGACGCCGCCCCAGGCGCTGGCCGGCGCGAGCTTGAGCAGTTCCAGCGCGTCGACGATACCGGCGCCGAAACGATCGTGGTCGAAGTCCTTCGGTTTATCGGCGGAACGGCTCAGCAGCCGCCGGAACATGTCCTGCAACGTATGCGGCTTGCTTACCTCGGCGATCAGCGCGTCGCGGCCGTGATGCGCCAGCCACAGTGCCGCCACGCCGGCGGTCAGCGCGGTCGCGAAGGAGGTTCCCTCGCTGGCCGAAACCCGCGCGGGCGGTTGCATGGTGTCGTTGCCATCGGCGCGCAGAACGAACTCGCCCGGTGCCGACACCGTCACCGATTCGCCGCGGCATGAGCCACGCCATGGCTGGCTTTTTTCGTTGGTGCCGCCCAGCGCGATCATTTCGGCGTAGCGCGCCGGCCAGACCACTTCGGTCACGCAGTTGCCCGCGGCCGCCAGCACAATCACGTCCGCGCTCACCGCCTTGCGCACCGCCGCGTGCAGCGCGCGACTGGGCACGCCGCCCAGGCTCATGGTGATGACGTGCGCGCCTTGTCGACGGGCATAGTCGATCGCCTGGGCGACCCGGCTCTGATCGAACACCGCGACCGATTCGGTGCAACGAATCGGTACCAGTCGAGCCTTCGGCGCGCTGCCGCGCATGGTGCCGTTCGCGCTGATCACCACGCTGCCGGTACCGGTGCCATGGCCTGGGTTCATGCCATGCAGCAAAGGGTCGATCGGTTTTTTCCCTGGCTCGACGAAGTTGGCCGAGCGCGGATCGTCGGCGATGTCGCGGGGCAGTGCGGTATGGGTATGGACTACGCCGGTGTCGGGTTGGAACACCGAGATGCCTTCACCGCCATGCGGTCGACCTAGCTGTTGCGAATAGTCCCAGGCATTGGGCGCTTTGATCCGCTCGACCGCCCAGTCCGGCTCCTGCGGCTGTTCCTTGGCCCAGCACCAGAATGTCCAGTTCGCCGCTTCGACCGATCCTCCGTCCGGCGGCGGCGACTGCTGCTGGTAGTAATCGCTGCCCACATCGGGTTCGACCGTGGTGGCGCCGGTCGCCGCCCGCAACGCGTTGGCGACTTCGAACAGATCGGCGCGATCGGGCCGATCCACGCCGGGCACGGTCAGCAGGATGAAATCTTCCGAAGATTCGCCGTCGTCGAACAGCGCAGCGAGCGCGAACTCCAAGGCCAGCACCGAGGCGACGGCGGCATGCAGGTCGCGCTCGGGCGGCGGCGCTTCGATGACGAAACGGACCGATGAGTCCGGCGATACGCGAGTCTTTTGTTCTGCGTCCCAGGCCGAGACGATATCGAGCAGCACGCTTTCCATGGCGAATGATTCCGTTTGCTGGATTGCGCTGGACCTTACTGGCCCAGGGTCGATGCGAGACGAGAGGATTTGGTATAGCCGCCGTGCTGCGCGATGGTGCCGCCGTCGATTACGCGTCCATCGCGGCCGTCCAGCAACAGATAGGACACGGCTGCGCCGCCCATGTGATACAGCGGTGGCGCGCCCAGGCCGGTCAGCAGATTTTTCTTCAACAACATGCCGCCGCCCGCGCTTTCCAGTCGGATGAGCAGCAACAGCGAGCCAGTGTCGTCGCCCGCGCCTTGCAGGGTTGATTCCAGCGCCATGTCGCTGACCAGATCGATGATTGGATCGCGAGCCGGCGTTCCACTCGGGGTGGTCAACGAAACCAGCAGCGCGTCGTAACCGCTAACGGCCTCCCGCAGTACCGCTTCGTCGCTGCGATAACTCGCGGCTTCCGCCAGTGCCTGTTCCTTGTCTTCGCCATCCTCCGCGGCGACACGCTCCTCGCGCGCGGCGAGCGCCGCCAGCGCGACAGCCCGAGTCTGGGCCTGGTTGCGCAGCTTGAGCAGCCCCTGCAGTTCGGTGACGATGCTCTCCAGCGCCCGGGCGCGCTGCGCGGGCATTTGCACGGCCGGCCAGTACACCCGGGCGCCGTGCTGGGACAAGCCGCCGGCTACGGCGTACATGGCCACCGATTCGTCCGTGGTCTGATCGAAGCCCAGCATCTTGTAGTCGGACTTGAAGAAGCTGAGCAACTTGCCCGCGGCGTCCAATCCGGCCGACACGACCGCCGGCAGGGCGGACGCGGTTTCGGCACCGCCACTGGATCGAGTGCTGGTAAGCGCCGAGTCGAGCACCTGCTTGAGCATCTTCACCCGGAATCGGTACAGCTCCAGGCGTTCGGGCGATCGATAACTCGTCCCGGCGGCGACGAGGACCCGGCGCTCACCGATTTTCCCGCACAACTGCGCGCAGATCCGCTGTGATGCGGCGGCGATCGCCTTGGTCGCCAGCAGCCTGGCTTCCAGCGTGCCGGCCTTGTCGTTGAGTTCGACCGCGCCGGTATAGGAGGCATTCTTGACCGTACCGAACGCCTGGGCGATGCGTGCTTCGGTGGCGGAGTTCGCCAAGTCTTTCTCGGCGTTTTCCAGTGCGTTTTGGGCCTGCAATGTTTTTAAACGATCGTCTACCGGCGCGGCGGCCTGATCGCGCACGCGCTGCGCGGTCAGGCGCGCGGTTTCGGCGGTGAGCCGGGCGGTTTCCGCGTTCAGACGCAGGGTATCCTGATTGATCGTGTCGACGGTTTCCTGAGCGATCGCCATGACGCTTGCTCCTGCCAATGCCAGACCCAGCACGATGGCCAAATTCGAGGGCGTCGTGCCGCGCCTCGGGCGAACGACGACCTGCCGGCCACGCGGTGGCCCGCTGTCCTGAGCGATACGATGCATATGTTCCCCCTGTTCTTCCCTGATGCTACGCGTGGTGTTGGTGATCGAGCGGGCCGTCCTTGCGGATTGAGATGCGTGTGGCCATGGATGCAGGGAGGGGCTCGCACGAGCGTGAACCAGCGCCGCGCGGCCCGGTGGCGACTCGGGCAGTGGCGCACTGGGTTATCTGTCGGAACGTAATCGCCGGCCGCCACCGGCCAAAGTGGCGGGCACGGGCACCCGCGGCGATCGGACGCAGACGGGCGTCGGCCTGAGATCAGCGTTGCTGTGCGAGCAAAAGGAGCGTTCGCGTGGCGCACAAATGACCGAGCGGCCAGCAAGCCGCTCGGTCGGATGACACTTCGTTGTCGGATGCCGCCGAGCGCGAACTCAGCGCCGCGCCGCGCCGATGCCGAGTTGCTCGCTCACGATGCGCGCCACCGAGGCCAGCACCGCGTCGCGGCCGGCGCTGTCGAGCTTGGCGGTGGCCAGATAGCTGACGATCAGGACCGGTGCGCGGCCCGGCGGCCAGACGATCGCGACGTCGTTGGTCGCATCGTCGCCGCTGCCGGTCTTGTCGCCGACCCGGACCCCGGCCGGCAGGCCCGCGCGCAGGCGCTTGTCGCCGGTCTTGTTGGCGACCAGCCAGGCGATCAACTGCTTGCGCGAGGATTCCTTCAGCGCATCGCCCAGCAGCAGGCGCTGCATCGTGGCGACCTGCGCGGTCGGCGTGCTGGTGTCGCGCGGATCGTCGGGCGCGCCGCTGTTGAGCGTGGGTTCGGTGCGGTCGGTGCGGGTGACGCCATCGCCGATCTCGCGCAGGAACCGGGTCAGGCCCTGCGGTCCGCCGACCAAGGGATACAGCAGATTCGCCGCCGGGTTATCGCTCAAGGTCACCGTCGCCTCGCACAGCTGCGCGACGCTGGCGCTGCGGCCCACCAGCGGCTGAGTGAACGGCGCATGCGCGATCATGTCGGCGGCGGTGATCGGCACCTGCTGCGACAGCGTGACTTTGCCCAATTCAACCTGACGCAGAATCGCCGCGGCCAGCAGGTACTTGAACGTGCTGCACATGCGGAAGCGTTCGTTCTCGCGCCACGCCAAGCGCTGGCCGTTGCCGGTGTCGAGCACGGCCACGCCCAGCCGGCCGCCGCTGTGCTTTTCCAGATCGTGCAGGCGCGACTGCCAGTCGCCGGGGTTGGCATCGTGCTTGGCCGGCGGTGCGAGGCTCAGCGCGGCGGCGCCGAAACTGGCGCTCGCGCCGACGGCGAGCAGCAGGCCGCTGGCGCATTGCAGAAAATCGCGTCGTTGCATGGGCAGGTCTCCTTCGGGGACCCCGATTATTGGCGGCGGGGGTGAGCGCGACAAACGAGGAATTCTCGCGGCAGGCAAAAGAAATCCTTGCAGCGGCTGCAACCGTCGCCGCGCCGGCCGTATCTGTTGCAGCAATCCAAAGTTTTCGGCATCCGCATGAACGCTACCGTACAACTAGTCGTAATCGCTTCGCTGCTGGCCGTCGTGGTCGGCCCGCTGTTATGGGGCGCGGTCGGGGTGTTGCGCTCGCGCGGCACGGCCGCGAGCGCGGCGCCGCGCAGCGAATGGAGCTGGCGGCCGACCCTCCATTCCACCGCGCTGTACGCATTCAGCTTCAGCCTGATCTTCTTCATCCAGGAAGTGTTCCTGGTGGTGCCCAAGGCGCTGACCCCGGGCCTGCGGCCGACCTTGTTCCACAACAATCACAACTGGGACGGCGACAACCCGCTCGCGCATCTGTTCCAGGGCACCGGCGCGTTGGCGATATTGTTGGTCGCGATCGCCTGTACCGTGTGGCTCAAGCTGCGTCCGCCGCGCGGCATGGGCTGGCGGCTGTTCGCGATCTGGATGGCGTTCCACGGTTACTTCCAGTCGTTGCCGCAGATCGTGGTCGGCTCGGTGGTGCCGCAGAACGATGTCGGCATGGCCTTCGATTATCTGCAGCTCGGCGCGGGCACCAAGCTCGCGTTGGGGCTGACCGCGTTGCCGATCATCGCCGCGCTGGCGATCGGTTTCGCCAAGCCCTTGCTCGCGCTCGCACCGCAGGCCGGCGACATCGCCACACCCGGACGGCGCAGCGGTTTCATGTTCCGCATCGCGACCCTGCCGGCGTTGCTGGCGCTGCCGTTGATCATCGCGATGCGGGTGCCGGGCAGTCTCGATCAGGTCGCGATCGTGCCGATCGCCGAGTTCGTGATCGGCGTGTGGTGGCTGCAGGCCGCGGCGTGGTCGACCGCGTCGGCGCGAGTGGCGGGCATCGCGCCCGCGCGTTCGCTGGCGCTGCCGGTGGCGGCGGTGATCGCGCAGTTGCTGATCTTCCAGGTCGTGCTGCGGCCGGGCATCGCGTTCTTCTGAGGTCGTGCGCTCACTGCGCGCACGACGCTTCTTGCGCGTCGCTCGCCGACGAGCGCGCGCGGCCCGGCGCGAAGATCGCCAGGCTCAGCGCGGCCAGCACGCACACGCCGATGCCGCCGTACCACAGCACCCACTCGAAGCCCTGGATCAACGCGGCATGCGCGACCTCGTGGGCGCCGCCACTGACCGACTGCAAAGCGTTGACATCGCCGGCCGCGATCCGCCCGGCCAGTTGCCGCAACTGCGCGCCGTCGAAGCGCGCGCCGAACACCTCATGCAGATGCGCGGCGATGCCCGCGACCAGGATCAGACCCATCAAGGCGATATTGATCGCCAAGGTGATCAAGCGCGCGCTCATGTCGATGCCCGCGGCCATGCCGGCGCGCGAACTCGGCACCGCGGCGGTGGTGGTATTGGTCACCGGCGTATTGGTCAGGCCCAGGCCGGCGCCGGCCAGCAGCGCGCCGGGCAGCATGCTGAGCCAACTGGCATGCTCGACCGCGCTGCCGTAGCGCATCGCCACAAAGCCCGCGCCGATCGCGAACAGCCCCAGCGGAATCACCACCGCGGACGAATAGCGCGCCGACAAACGTTCGGCGAGCGGCGGCATCAACAGGGTCGGCAAGGTGTAGGCCAGCAATGCCAGTCCCGCGCTGACCGTGTCGTAGCCCAGCGCGCTCTGGTAATAGATCGGCAGGTAGATCATGAACGGCCAGAAGCTGAAGTTCATGCCGATCGATCCCATGATCGAGCCGGAGAAATCGCGGATGCGGAACACCGCGAAATCGAACATCGGATGCGCGCTGCGCTTTTCCGCGATCACGAACGCGATCGAACCGATCACCGCGATCGCCAGCGCGGCCAATGCAACCGGACTGGCGAAGCCTTGTTCCGGCGCCTGGGTCAGGTAATAGGTCAACCCGAGCACCGCCAGCGACAAGGTGGCGATGCCGGCGCGATCGAGCTTATGCGCATTGGGATCGCGCGACTCCTGCGCGCCGAGCGCGATCAGCACCCAGGTCAACACCGACAGCGGCACATGCACCAGGAACACCCAGTGCCAGTTCGACAGCGCGACGATCGCGCCGCCGATGATCGGCCCGAAGCCCAGCCCGGCGCCGAACACGATGCCGAAGATCGCGAACGCGCGGCCGCGTTCGCGGCCGGCCTGAAACTGATGCGACAGGATCGCCATCTGGCAGGTCAACATCGCGCCGCCGGCAATCCCTTGCGCGAAACGACTCGCGATCAGCACCGGCATGCTTTGCGCCACGCCGCAGATCAGCGAGGTCAGTCCGAACGCGATCACGCTGAGCACGAACACACGGCGGCGGCCGTAGCGATCGGCCAGCGTGCCCGCGGCCATCAACACCGTGGTGCAGGCGATGGTGTAGGCGTTCATCACCCACTGCATGTCGCGCAGATCGCCGTGCAGTTGTTTTTCCAGGGTCGGCAAAATCACCGGCACGCTGGAGATCTCCAGGCCGAACATCAGCGCGGCGAGGCTGACCGCGGCGAGGGCGAGGGTGTTCTTGCCGGATTGGGACAGGGGCATGGGGTGTCCTGGGAAACGATGGGGCAGGGCTTCGCATTGCCGCGTTTGATGGCTGCGGCGCGGTTGCGTTGCGAGTAGTCAAAGGTGGATGCGTCGCCAGCCAGCCAGTTGGTTTGTGCAAGACCGCAGCTCAGCTTCGAGGTCTGTTGTGGGAGGGGCTTCAGCCCCGACGCTCTCGACCAGGTCACTGAGGCCTTTCGCAATCTGAGCGGAAAGCGTCGGGGCTGAAGCCCCTCCCACAACAGACCTCGCGGCCTCGCGGCGATGGGCGGCGTCGCCAATCGAGCGACACCGATCATTCTCCCCGTCCCCGACTCATGAGAGAAATGATTTAATTTTGTGGAACCCATTACGGCCCATCATCAATCGCCGTATCCTGAGCCCATGGACTTCGACCCGGCCCTGCTGCGCACCTTCGTCGCCGTCACCGAAACCGGCGGCTTCACCCGCGCCGCCGAGCGCCTGCACCTGACCCAGTCGGCGATCAGCCACCAGATCCGCCGCCTCGAAGAACAAGTCGGCCGCCCGCTTCTGCGCCGCACCACACGGCGCCTGACCTTGACCGAAGACGGCGAAGACTTCCTGCGCCATGCCGGCCAGATCCTGCAATCGTTGGACGCATTGACCCGGCGCTTCCAGCCCTCGCCGATCGCCGGCGTGGTCCGCTTCGGCGTACCCGAGAATTTCATCGGCGATCGTCTGCCCAACGTGCTGTGTCAGTTCGCGCGCGCGTTCCCATCGATCCGTCTGGACGTCAGCGTCAGCATGAGCATGGACCTGCGGCAGATGGTCGAAGCCGACGAACTCGACCTCGCGGTGATCATCGCCTTGCCGGGCAGCGGCGCCGGCACCGTATTGCGGCGCACGCGCTGGGTGTGGGTCGCGGCCGATTACTTCGATGTCGCCGCGAACACCTCGTTGCCGTTCGCGTTTTTCCCGCCGCCGTGCATCAACCGGCAAGTCGGCATCTCCGCGTTGGACGGCACCGCGGTCGAATGGCATGTGGTGTTCACCTCGCCGAGCCAGCAGGGCCTGCACGCGGCGATCCTCGCCGGCCTGGCGATCACGGTGATGGCCGAGGACGACGTCGAACCGGGCATGCGCATCGTCGACGGCGAATACGGCCTGCCGACCTTGCCCGACGCCGAGTTCGTGTTGATCTGGAACTCGCTCGAAGCCGCGCCGGCGGTGTGCGAGTTCGGCAAACTGATCCGCGACCTGCCGGCCACCGCGCCGAACCCCGCGCCGAATCCGATGCGCGTGCGCGGCGTTTGAGTTTCCGCGCCGTCCAACTCCGCATGCGCTAACCGAAAACCCGTGCTTTTCCCCCCTTTGAAAAAGGGGGGCAGGGGGGATTTGCTCTTCCTCCAACACCAAGCGCAAAAGCAAATCCCCCGCGCCAGCCACTACAACCCAACCTCACGCAGCGCAGGGCGCAGCCCCCTTTTTCAAAGTGGGCGAATTGACTCGCGCGCTCGTACATAACGACAGCCCGATCAACCAATGGGCCGACCATCTCCCAGCCCCCCGCGCCCTGCTTTTCCCCCCTTTGCAAAAGGGGGGCAGGGGGGATTCGCTTTTAGCCCGTCCACCATCACCCACCATCACCCACCAACACATCGATCCCATCCTCACCACAAACAAACCCCACCACCCCCCATCCCCAGCCAAAGCCCGATAGACCCTTCACCCCCACCTAGCTACCATCGGCCGACCTACCGAGGGCCTCCCAATGAAGTTGCCAATCGCCACGCCCCTGGCGGTGCTCTGCGCCGCCGTCCTGTCGCTGCCGGCCTACGCCGCCAAGCCCGCCAAAGCCCCGAAGGCGCCCAAAGCCCCGGCCTTCGACACCAAGCGCCTGTCCGACGAGGTCAAGACCCTGTCCTCCGACGAGTTCGAAGGCCGCGGCCCGGCCACCGCCGGCGAGACCAAGACCATCGACTACGTCGTCGCCCAGATGAAGGCGGCCGGCATCCAGCCCGGCGGCGACCTCAAGGACGGCAAGCGCCTGTGGACCCAGGCCGTGCCGCTGCTGCGCACCGAAATCGCCGGCACCCCGACCCTGTCGGTCGCGGTCAAGAAGAAGGCCCGCGCCCTCACCCAGGGCAACGAGATCGCCGTGCGCGCCGCGCTCGACGGCTCCAAGACCGTGAGCTTCAAGAACGCCCCGCTGGTGTTCGCCGGCTACGGCGTCGCCGCGCCCGAGCGCCAGTGGGACGACTTCAAGGGCGTCGACCTGAAAGGCAAGATCGCGGTCGTGCTGATCAACGACCCGGACTTCGAATCGGCCAGTGGCGACTTCGGCGGCAAGGCCATGACCTACTACGGCCGCTGGACCTACAAGTTCGAAGAAGCCGCCCGCCGCGGCGCGCTCGGCCTGCTGATCGTCCACGAAACCGACCCGGCGTCGTACGGCTGGGCCACGGTCAAGAACTCCAACACCAACACCATGTTCGACGTGGTGCGCGACAAGCCCAGCGCCACCCATCCGACCATGGAAGGCTGGATCCAGCGCGACCTCGCCGTCAGCCTGTTCAAGAGCGCCGGCCTGGATTTCGAAAAACTCAAGAAGCAGGCCCAGACCCGCGAGTTCAAGCCGGTCGTGCTGAAGAACGTGACCCTGTCGGCCAACTACGCCGTCGACAGCCAGGTCATCACCTCGCAGAACATCGTCGGCCGCATCGACGGCAGCAAGAAGCCCGACGAAACCGTCATCTACAGCGCGCACTGGGATCACCTGGGCGTCGGCCAGCCCGATGCGAAGGGCGACAAGATCTACAACGGCGCCGTCGACAACGCCACCGGCACCGCCGCGCTGATCGAAATCGGCCGCGCCTTCGCCAAGGGCAAGAAGCCGCAGCGCTCGATCGTGCTGCTCAACGTCACCGCCGAGGAAAAGGGCCTGCTGGGTTCGGAGTACTACTCCGCGCGTCCGCTGTACCCGCTGGCCAAGACCGTCGCCGTCATCAACATGGACGCGCTCGACCCGACCGGCCCCTCGCGCGACTTCACCACCTCCGGCAGCGCCAAGCAGGACCTGCTGACCGACCTCATCAGCACCGCCCAGCGCTGGAACCTGCGCTACGTCGACGACCCGAAGCCCGAAGCCGGCTACTTCTTCCGCTCCGATCACTTCCCGTTCGCCAAGCGCGGCGTGCCGGCTATCTCGTTCGGCTCGGGCGAAGACAAGGTCGACGGCGGCGTCGCGGCCGGCAAGGCCGAGAGCGACGCCTACACCCGCGACCGCTACCACCAGCCCGCCGACCAGTGGGAGCCCACCTGGACCTTCGCCGGCATGGCCCGCGACATGCAGATCCTCTACACCCTGGGCAATGAACTGGCCAACTCCAACAAGTGGCCGAACTGGAGCGAAGACTCCGAGTTCCGCGCCGCGCGCGACGAGACGGCGGATCAGCGTCCGAGCAAGTAAGCCTGCAATCGCGCCGGGTCCAACCCGGCGCTAAAAACCAAACGGCCGCGTCGGAGCCCACATCGCTCCTCGCGGCCGTTTCGTTTCTGCCTGCCCCACAACCCGTTCCCCCAACCCCGCATCACCCGCAAACCAAACCCGCCGCCAGCTTCGTATCCCCTGTAGGAGCGGCGTAAGCCGCGACCGCGCCACTTCAACCATCAACGCACCCCGCCCAACCCCCGCGCCCCACCGCCCCTCACCCCAACGGCAAGTTATGCCCGATCCGCCACAACACCCCGCTCGGATCGACCAGCGTGAAATCGCGAAGCATCCACGGCCGATCCTCCGGCGCCCCGATCTCCACCCCGAACGTCTGCGCGATCTTCTGCTCGTCCAGATGCCGCCACCAATGGTCCGCGTTCTCCACCAGCAGATGCATCTGGAAATTACGCGCGTGCTCGGGGACGTAGAAGTTCTGCAGCAGGAAACTGCAATGGCCGTGGTGGACGTAGGCGAGGGTGTCGTCGGACCAGGGGATGGTGAAGCCTAAGGCTTCGTAGAAGCGCTTTGATAGATCGAAGTCGCGTGCTGGAAGAAAGGCTTTTACTTCGGATGTTTTTAGATTGAGAGTTGGCATCGTTGCATCACGAATTAACGTGAATTTTCATATAAAGGTGTTGGCCATAATTATTTATTATTGTTATCTTTTTAGTGGTCCGGGTTGGATCTTAAATTCCCCGTTTTAGCGAGCTATGCGTACTTGCTCGAACTTCCCCTTTCCTTGCTTTTTCCAGGGAACGCGAAAAACAGCAGGTGGACGAATGGATTCAGCTTGTTCGAAGATGCGAGGCAACCATTCCACTAATCTTGCTGCTTTGTTGTAAAAGGGTTGCTCGGACCATCCTTTATTTAGCACGAACACAACTAACCCCGAGCCTGCGATTGCATCGCGTTCTATTTGTCTGCGATGGTGGTGATCCTGTGTGATATGCAATTGCACTCCGGCTACTGCAACAGCTTTGAACAAATCAATATCGTTCGTACCGCGAGGGACTAGGTCACTGACGTGAAGAACCTCGTGCTCATCTGACTGAGCAAGGCAATGGAGGGCCTTGGCGAGAGAGGGGGGCAAATTCTCGTCAAGTTGTGCCTTCATGCGACAGTCGCCTTATTCTCGAATTCTAAGGCTCTCCGTACTGCAGCTAAAGGGATTTCGTACATCCTGGCTACCCGCTTTTCATCTCCCATTTCCGCTTTAACGGCTTCAACAACCGCTGCTGTGGGTATGTCGAATTCAGAGAGGATTGGCTGGCCAAACTTACGAGCCGGATCAAAAACTATGGCGCGTGACCTCTTCAAGGGAAACCAGCGAGTCGCTTCGCCTTGCATATCCAGCTCCACTCCTTCACGAAGTGAGGGGCCGATGACTTTTTGTATTACGTTCTGCTGTTTCTCTACGTCTACGAGCGATTCCTCACCTGTTTCTTCGATTACCTCCATGAATATCCGTTTGCCGTCGGTTTTGAATTTTTTACAAGTGAAGGGGTAGGGAGTGGAAAGACGCTCTTTTGCAACTGATAGTGTTCGCCGAATTACGTGTAAGGGGACGCCTTCGTTCCGAAACGTATGTACAAATCTAAGCTCGATCAAATCTTTAAAGCCAAGGCCTTCAATATCGGATTCAATAAGTTGGCTATCCCATAGAGGGAGCGAGAATGTCTGTCTTCCATTTGGACCTTTATGCGTATAGCCCAGCATCCATCGTCTAAGCTCTCGGGGTTCTGCTCCGATAAAGCGCGCCGCATCGGCATATGAATAGATGCCGATACCGAGGGGGCTTCGATGAGAAGAACTGGTCATCTGGGTAGTCTATCTCTTGGAGAAGAGCGTTGTAGCGCGAATCGATGAATATTACGATAGGTCTTCGCAATCGTTGCGACTTCAAGACCCTACGACGGCCATATGATATCGCTTCAGGAGGGGAAATTGAGTTGACATCCTGAAGCGATTTCACCTCAACGATAGTTAATTTAATTTCGTTATGGCTTGACGTCCATCGATAGTTTCGCGTGTCAGTCACACGCCGTTAGTGTTTGTTCTGACCGCCAATTTCCATCTCACAGCACCCTGCGTCGCGTCATGTTGGTGGAGGTTTTGTGGGGGGAAGCGGTCTGGCGCGTTGCAGGTTATTTCTTTATTACAACCAGGGCATCTATAGATTCCAGAGACGGGTACATCATCGCCCGGACCGTAAGTGCTTTTCCACCAGATGCGATTGCCGTCAGATTTAACTAGCTTCGAATTGTCAACGTACCAAGCCATCTCCTTCCCCTGTTCATCGTTAGGTGGGCGCTGATAACAATCTATTGTGTCTAGCGCAGTGAGTAAAAACGGATGAATCATTGAAAATAGGACATCTGCATATAGCGCGCCTAATCAAGGCGGAGTCACTAGTAGTTGAGTCACGACTGCGGAGCATGCATAGCCCAAAATGGGTTATCTGGGTCGGGGCTTTAGGCTTTCCAGGTGCCTACTGTCCTCAACAAGCCCGAATACCTGTGTTTGCGACAGCTGTTGGTCGAGGCCCGTGAACGCGCTGGTCTGACTCAGACCCAGGTAGCCGAAAAGCTGCACCGAGCACAATCGTTCGTCTCCAAGTACGAGCTAGGCGAGCGCCGGCTCGATGTCATCGACTTCATGCACGTGTGCGCCTGCCTAGGCGTCGATCCGGGCGATGTCATCCGGCAGGTCGCTAAGTCCCGCAAGTAACCATCTGCATGCTCGCGCTGCACCTTTGTTGTGGATCGCGAGTCTTTCTTCGCATTGCATATCCCAAAATGGGTTGAAATTACCCCAAAACGGGATATAAAGGCGTTGGTGATCTCTGGATCGGTCATCACGAATAGCCGCAGCAATGTTCGGAAGGAGTCGCGCATGCCCGTTCCCGCAACACAAGCGCCTTTTGCCAACTCAACTCAGCGTCGCGAGGTCGTCTTAGGCGAAGCTAATTTGGCGATCGCCCGAGATTGGGCTGACTCCCTTGGCGTTCCATTGGCCTACCTCTACGCGGACAACGCCGATCTGGCCGAGGTGATCCTCGCCTTCGGCTTGTTGCCCGAATCCGAGCAGCGCCGCCTCGCGATGGAGCTGAAGGCGCGCGTCAGCCCACCGGCCACGCGTACCCGCCCAGCCCGCAAGGCGCGGGCGACGCCGCGCACGCGCTGAGCCGGGTCTGACCGAGTCGTCGCCGGAGTGAAGCTGCCGACGCCAGCACGGTGAAGAACGACTCCCGATGTTGAGCGGGCTTCGTCCGACCCGACATGTACCATCGATATGTATTTTTTCCATTCCGTAGTCCGAAAAAGGTTCATCGAAAGCCCGGCGATTGATTCCGGAGTCCAAAAAAACTCCATACGAATCGCAAATTGCTGCTTCGGAATCCGAAATGGCTGCACGTGAGCAGCAGATCGGGACTCGCGAGAGCGAAAGAGTCATTCACGAGTCCGAAATCGGGACTGCGGAGTCCGAAAAAGCTTTACGCGAGTCCCGAATCGGGACTCCGGAGTACGAAAACGTCCTTCGCGAGCAGCAGATTTGGATTGCGAAGTCCCAAAGCGCTTCACGCGAACACCGAATCGGCATTCGGGAATGCAAAATTCGCTTTAGCGAATGCCTCGCCGGCGCTACGGAATCCGAAATAGCTTCATGCGACTACCTCGCCGGCCTTCCTCAATGCCTGTCGCGGCTTCGCAAGCGCATTGCCCATGCTTGGCAGTGCAGCCCGGGTTCTGCGATGCAGCCTTGCGGTGCAACTGAACTCGGCCAGGAGCGTCGCGCGCAGCCCGTTGGTACACAGTGGGTGCAAGTACCAGGCAAAAGCGCTGACGCTGAGAGGCCGAGAGTGCGTGACGCCGAAGCCACCGGCCGCGTAAGGTTGTCCACGCGTAACAGGAGAAAACGCATGATCGGTCTACAGGGACGTTCGCCGCGAACCAAGCCGGTCGGGCGCTGGAGAGGGCTTCGACGTGTCAGCGCGCTCGCCGCGCTCTGTCTGTGGGGCAGCGCCGGTAGTGCGGTGGGAGGTTCTGTATCGGATGAGGGGGCGCCTGCAAAAGCGCCGTCGGTCGTCACCGAGCCGGTGGGGCAATCGGTGGCCTGCCCATCCGCCGACTTCAAGGAATTCTTGAAGGCATTCGCCAACCGTGGCGCGGTGCAGTCGGCCTATTCGCTATGGCCGTACAAGGCCAAGTTTCCCTATTACTGGGAACACAACACTCAGCCGGGCGATCCAAAATTCCCGCGTTGGCACGTCGAGGAGCGCGGCGACGTACCAAGCGTCAAGTATCGCTACGACGCCGCGCGCGACGTGTATGTGTACGACACCGAAGTTCTGACGGCATCCGAGCGCTGGACGAAGCCACGCGATACCCGGCGCAAGCGTCCGCCTCCGCCGCTCGCGGGGTTCAAGATCAAGCGTGTGTCCGCGACCCGATACGACGTCGTGATCGACGGTGGCGTGACCGACAGCTTTGAGAAGAAATCCGACTGCTGGTACTTCGCGCAGCATTGGGAGTCCGAGCCCCTGGCGCTTTGCAAATGGCCGCACGAGTGCCGCAAGTTGCGCGAACACGAAGGCCCGTCCAACTGACGTTGTCCGGTTTGTGGTGAGTGGGCGAAAACCAGGTTGCGGATCTGGTGGAGGCGCAGCTTCCTGACGAGGCAAGCGCCAGAGAAAGCTACAGTCGCGCGCCGTACGTGATGACGATACGTTGCCGCCCTGTTCCGATCCTTCGGTGCGTCAACGTCGCCACTTCATCGTGGCGGCGGCTGCACGGCTACTGCTGCTTGTAGATTTCAATCACCCGAAGGCATTCCTGTCCGCCGTAATCGCCGGTCAGGTCGATACGCACCTCAACGCTATCGAACCGATAGTCCACGTGTCCGGTGACGATGTCGCTGCCGGCCGTGGCGAGCATGCGCTTGGCGCCGATCCAATCGGCCGCGCGCGCGACGGGCAGACAAGGCGTTGCCGCGAGGTCTATTCGCACATCGCGGGCACCGGGGTTGGTCACGGTTTGGACAATGACCGCGCCGTCATCGAGCGAAACAGGAGCTTTGCTGTTGACGAACGGGGACAGTGGCGTGCCTGAAGCAACGCCGTAGCGTGCTTGCAGTGCGGAAGTCACTTGGTCGACACCGGCGGCGCCGAGTTGTGCAGGTAATCGAATCAGGCGCTGAGTATCGAGCGCATCGTGTGCGGATTTAGTTTGATAGGTGCTGCAGCTCACCAAAAATACAGCCAACACGGAAATGCGAAACACAGAGTTGCGCATTGGGTGCCGTGGCCTGCTTTTCATGATCGATCCATCGATAACTGGCGCTAGTATAAGACGCGCGATTGCAGGTAAATGCCGCGAGGATGGAGTCATGGATGAGAGAGGTGAACACTCGCGCTATCAGCGAGATACCGATTGCCTTCGAGTTAATGCCCGGTTCGGCGCTGTGAGCGGGCGGCGGGGAGCCACAACGATGTGGCGTGCAGCGCGATCGGCAGACATCGGCCGTGATGATGCGGAGGTTCTATCGCTTGTTTACCGACGAGGCAATGCCTGTTGCGGGAGGCGTTTGTAGATGGCGATGGAACGCACGCAAGCCGGGCCTGGGCGCTGCGCATCCATTTCAATGTCGATCTGCGCGCTTTGGAAGAAATAGCTCGAATGGCTGGTGGTTATGTCATCGCCATCAACCTCGTAGCCCTTCTTCGCGTCGATCATTGCCGCAATGCGATGGGCATCCACGCAAGGACGCTCCGCGATCCCAAGAAACACATCCCTCGCTACTTCATCGCTGAGGTTGATGTTGGTAACTACCTGAGTGATGACCGTGCCGTCGGCCAGGGTAATGGGCGTCTGGGTATTGGTGCGCGGGGACAGTTCTACGTCCGAGCGTTGGCCGTAGCGTGCCTGCAGGGCGCGAACCACTTGATCGAGGCCTTGATGTCCGTTTTCGGCGGGCAATCGCACCACCTGTTCTATCGACAGGCTGGACGCCGAAGGCGCCGTGCCGATCGATGGCGCGCTGGTGCAGCCGGCAACCACGGTCGCGAAGACAAGGCAGCCGAAGGTCAATCGGATTGAGGTGATGCATAGCTTGGTCGCCATGTTCCGGTCCTTGGGTGCCGACAGGTCAAACGCAGTATAGAAGCCAAGATCGTCGATGGATCAGTTGGGGGTTGTATGAACGATGAAGAACGCAAGCGATACGAGGAAAATACACAGTTGCTGACCCGCAATGCGGAGTTCCTCGATCTGCCTCGGGAATTTCAGTCGCTGGTTTTGAAGTCCTCGCATGCCAGTGCTGATTTCAAGGAGTTCTTTTCCAATGGCGGGCGGTTGGTGGCAGATCCTTCCGAGCCCTTGGCCGCCTATCGATCGGAACCGCATCGCGAAATTCGCGTCAACAAAAGCCACTACGAGTTTTCGAAGACCGATCAGGGGGCGCATCTCGTGGTGGGATTGTTTTCGCGCATGGCTCACGAGGTAGGTCACGACAAGGATCGTCATGCGGTTTTTCCCGAGAACGCAAGCGCCGACGACTACGTTCAATTCCGCAGCGAAAAGGAGGCTCGGGCGATCTTCAACGCATTTCCCATCTTTGCCGATCTGAGTAAAAGCGAGCCGTCGTTCAGACCCAGGTGGAGCGATCTTGGTTACAGCACGATGGGCCTGGACTGGCCACAGTTATACGACGGCTGGAAGAATGGAAGCCTGGACGATGCGTCGGTGATCGAGGCGATGGCAAAGGTCGTCGTCGATCAACCGTACACGCGTGCCGATGGCCTGGGGGATCAAAATCAGGATGGTCGCTTGACCCAGCGCGATCTGTACCTTCGCGATTACCAACGCCTGCTGCGTCATCCGGATTCGTCTTCCGTACCGGTCGAATCGTCTGGCCGCGCACTCGTCCGGGAATTACGCGACCAATTGCCCGCTGCATTCGCGCAGCACGGACCGGTGCCGCCTGCGACCGATCTGGATCGCATCGCGGCCTGTCTGGCCGTCGAGTGCCGGCAGCGCGGGATCGAGCGTCCCGATCACGTCGTCGTCGGTCGGCCCGCACCCGATGGATCGGGGCGTCATGTGTTCGCCGTCGAGGGCGAATTGAACGACCCCGCGCATCGCCGCGCGGGCGTTGCCGGACAGGCAGCGGCGCAGACGCCGTTGGAAGAGTCGTTGCCTACGCTGGCGGCGTTGCAGTCTCAGCCGTCGCCAGCCGCGGCTCCGGTCGAGCAGGCTCAACAGACGCAGAAGGGGATTGGACCTCGCGTTTGAATCGTCAAATGTGGGTCGCATCCGACGATGGCGTTCGCTGGCTGATCGGTGGCGCGTACGTGGATCGTCAGCTCGACGATGCCTGATCGCAGAAGTTCGCTTTGACCACTTCCTTCCCCGCCCGCAACGCATCCATCACCTCATCCCAGCACCTGAACTCTTCTCTCAGCACCGGCTTCAACTGCTCGGGCAGCGGGTAACCATCCAGGTCGTCGTCGTACCCCCAGTCGTCCCACGCGGCCGCGCGGGTGTCGAAGGTGTAAGGCGCGTTGATGGTGGCCGCGTTGAAGAAGTGGTCGTCCCAGATCAGCAGCGGCGCGGTCGCGGTGCCGTCGATGTACAGCTCGCCGTGGTTGGTGTGGCCGAGCACGGTGTCGGTGACGTCGGCGTCGCCGCGGATGCGGATGAACGCGCCGCCGGCGATCAGGCTGCGCGCGCGCAGGTGCTCGCGTACCAGCAGCATTGGGCCGGCCCATTGGCTGATGATCGCGCCGCCGACGTGCAGGCTGCCTTCGATGGCGACGCCGTCGATGGCTTCGCCGGGCGGGCAGCCGGCGACGTCGCGCCAGTCGTGCCGCGGCGGGTGGGCGTTGCCGTCGGGGCGGTCCCATTCCAGTTGCAGGTCGCCGTCGACGCTGAGGTCGCCGGGGACGACCAGGATGCGCCGGTCGGCCGGCATGTAATCGGGGACGCGGTAGGCGTCGGCGAGGTCGGCCAGGGCGACGATGCGGGGCGATGGCGGACTCATGGGTTCCTTGGACGAACGGTCCTGTTCGGGCTTGCGATCTTAGCGGCGCATGCGCATATTCGTGACCTACATCACGCTGGTCTTGGGGGCTGATATGGATGCGGCAGGCGAAGGCGGGGGGCTGCGGGCGAGCGCGTCGCCGCGGCGTGGCGAACGGCCTAATGTGCTGCGGGTGTCGGCTATCGCCGGGGCGTTGGCCTTGCATGCGTGGTTGCTGCTGGCGGTGACGTTGCCGGTCAATCCGTTCGAGCGATCGGCGTACGTGCCGGCCGGCGATTCGATCGTTGTTCCAATCCCGTATCCGCATCCGATTTCGGACGGCTGGACGATTGGCTGCGACCTGGGTGGCGATCATCCCTCTCCTGATCGGCTGACGATCGACAAACACGTGCGCGTGTCGATCGATCCTGCGCCGACGTTGCCGCTGACGGTGCCGAGCCTGCTGGACACGTTGCGGCTGCCGCCAGCGCATTACCGCGCGAGTGTCGATCTGCCGCTGCAGGCCGTCGCTTCGCCCGCACCGGCGTACCCGCGTAAAGCGTTGCATGCCGGGCTCAGCGGCTCGGTCGAGATCGAGGTGGTCGTCGGTGTCGACGGCGTGCCGCTGTCGGCGAGGATCGCGCGCAGTAGTGGCCATCGCGCGCTCGACGAGGCGGCCTTGGCCGCGGTGTTGAGCGGTTGGCGTTTCCAGCCGCGGGTGCGCGACGGCGAGGCGGTGGAAGCGGTTGCGCGGGTGCCGATCGAGTTTGTTTTGCCAGAGCGCGTCGCGCGCGGTTGAACCATCGGGCATGATGCCGCGTCGGCGAGGGAGCGCGGATCTGCGTTCGCGTCGCCGAGCAACGATTGGAAACCTTGAACACTCCAGGAGGGATGTGTGATTACACGTAATTTGTCGTCGGCGCTGTTGCTTTGTTCGCTCGTCTCCGCGTCTGCGTTCGCGCAGGACGCGCCCGAACCGTCCACATCGCCGCCGGCCGCCGCGTCGGCACAGGCGACCGTGCCCAAGCTGCACATCGTCTGGGACTGCGGCGAGTGCGAGCACAACGACAAGGTGCCGCCGCTGATCGAGCAGGCCTACGCCGAAGAAGCGCAGGAGCACTCGGCCACCGTGTCCGAGACCGAAGTCGCCGAAGTCACGATCACCGATATCCGCCAGCGTCCGCCCGGCGTGCGGGTGATGTTCGGGGTCATGGCAGGGCGCGACCGTCTCGCGCTGCGCATCCGTTATCGCGATCGCGACCATGAGGTCAAGGACACCTCGTCCAACATCATTCAGGGCCTCAACAGCCTGTCGGCCTCGGTCGGCCGCAAGGCGTACGCGGCGCTGTCGGCGAAGCCCGCGCCGTAACGCCCCCGGCGTGTCGGAGCCCGCGAATCTGTGGTTGCAGTCGCACAACCGCATCGCCCGGTGCCGGGCGACGATTGACGCGCCGGCCACGGCGGGCGTATTGCTGACCGGCAGGCCGCCGCGGGCGCGTATCACAGCCGCCTTGCGCCGGCGCTGCAGGGACTTATCGCACGCATCGACACTTACGAGGGACTGTATGAAGAAGTTGATCGGAACGACCATCGTCAAGAATGCCATCACCCTGGCCATCGCCGCGCAGCAGCAGGTCAGCCAGAACCAGGCGCCGGCGCCGACGCCGGAAGAGAAGGCGATCCTCGATCTGCTCGCCAAGTAAGCGGCGGGGTACGACCGAAGCGGCACGGCTCCGCCCGGGCCGCTTCGTTTTTGCGAGGCCATCAGGCAAGGAGCGCGGGCATGATTCCGTTGGAACGCGAGCGGTCGCTGGCCGATGCGCAGCGGGCGATCGACGCTTTTCTCGCGCGCCAAGGGTGGCGCGCTCAGATCGACAGCACCGACACGGGTCTGCAAGGCGCGGTGTGCATGCTGCACGACGCCGACGGCGAGGCCATCGGCAGCGGCTTCGGCAAGGGCGAGCGCGACGCGGCGCGGGTCGGCGCGCTGTACGAAGCGGTCGAACACGTCTATGCGAATACCTCGGCGCCGCAGGAACGCGCCGAGTTGCGCGCGGCCTCAATGCTGTTCGCCGATCCGCGTTACGTCGCGTTGCCGTTTTTCGCCGAGTTGCGACGGCAGGCAACGCGGCAGCTGACTTGCCTGCGCTATCGCCCGTTCTTCGGCGACGGCGACGATTTCGCGGTGCCGGCGTTCCTGTGCCGACCGAATGCGCTGGCGGATCTGTTGCCCGGCGACGACTTCGATTACAGCAGCGTGATCCGCTACGGTTCCAACAGCGGCACGGCGATCGGCGCCAGCCTGGAAGAGGCCGCGGTGCACGCGATCGGCGAATTGATCGAGCGCGATTCGTGGTCGCTGTTTCTGGTCGCGCATTACCTGGGCGAGTCTTCGCGCTTCGGTGCCTGGGTCGACCCGGCCTCACTGCCCGAATCGGTCGCGGCCGTGCACAGGGCCGCGAGCGCGCAGCTCGGCCGCGAGGTGCTGCTGATCGATACGACCAGCGACCTGGGCGTGCCGGCCTTCATCGCCACCACCGACCGCATTGTCGATGGCGAAGCGGTGTTTCCCACCGGTTACGGCGCGTCGCTGTACGCCGAGCACGCGGCGATCCGCGCCTTGACCGAACTGGTGCAGACCGTGGTGGTCGGGCAACGTCTGGCCAGCGTCGGCGATTACAGCCGGCAGGTGCTGCAGGCCCTGGCCGAGTATCCCAAGCTGCGCGCCTGTGCGTATTTCCAGGTGGATCGTGAGCGGATGCGGCATGCGGCGTGGTCGCATCCGCAGCGCGAACGCATGTCGCCGGCGGCGTTGCTGCGCGAGTTGATCGATACCTTGGCGGAGCGCGGCATCGAGCTGCATCACCTGATCCATCACCGCGAAGGCGACGCGTTCTGCGTGGTCAGCTGCGTGGCGTTGGAGCTCGAGCGTTTCCTGTTGGTCACCACCGGCATGGTGATGGCGCCGGGGCGGCGCGGGATGGCGTTGCTCGCGGGGGCGTTGGCGGGCCGGACGGCTGAGTTCGCCTGATCCCTGAGCACGGCTCGCAGGTGTTCGGCCTACCGGTCACCCCGCGCATGACTCTCGTGCGTTGGGTCTTGATGCCTGGAACGGGCCGGGTGCCCGGCGCGGGGCCCTGATCCGAGAGAGGACAGCTTCATGAAGACCATTACCCTGACGTCGATCGCGACGCTCGCTTTGCTGTCAGCAATTGGTTTCCAGTCCGCCAAAGCGCAGGCCGCCGGCATGGACGGCGAGCGTGGGCAACAGATGCAGCACGACGACCCGACACCGGCCGATCCGGGGCGAGTGCAGGCACTGGCAAGCGCCAGGTTTCCGGACACGTTTGGCGGCTTGTATATCGAGCACCGGCCGCGTTACCGGGTGGTCGTCAATTTCAGCCGCGACGCGAACACCAGCCTGCGCCAGTTGACCGCGGACCCGACCTTCGAAGCCGTCACCGTGGCGCATTCGCTGCGCGATCTGGACAGGATCGGCGAGACCGTCAAACAGGTATTGCGGACGAAGGGGCTGGACTGCACCGTGTCCACCGATCCGAAGCGACCGAGCCTTAAAGTCTGGTTGCGCGACCAGGACCTGACGCCGGCCCGGGCCGCGTTGAGCGAGGCGGGGTTGATGCAGCCGTTCGTGGCCGTGGTGGCTTATGAGCTTGTCGAGCTGACCGGCGGCGGGGAGCGTTGAGCGCGGTGATTCGTCTGCTTCCGCATGCGCCATTGGCGAGGCGTGCGGGCGGCTCAGGCACAGTGGAGCGTTCGATCAGTTGACGAGTGAGTGACCCACGGGTGGTGCGCGATATCGGTGGTTGAGCTGGAGCGTATCTAGACGAGCATCCAGCGAAGATTTTCTTCGGCCATGTGTCGTGATCGCGGCATTACGGCCATGTCGCGGCTGGCGTCGTTGTTGCAGTTTCGCGGTCGCGGCTTGCGCCGCTCCTACAGGTAGGCCATGCGGCTTTCGTTTGAAGTCAGATTTCATTTCCAGCGCTGCGAGGCTTGTAACTCGCGTTAGCAAAAGTACACCCGAAGGGCGGCGCACATGGATGTGCGCCGTGCGCCACCGGGACAGGATGTCCCGTGTGGCGCATGCCCGCGTCTGCACAGATCTTGCGGGCCCTTGATTCAAGAAAAGCGTTTTTCTTTGGTTACCTTTTGACCGAAGGGAATCCAGGCGGACTTTTGTCGCTTTTGACAAAAGAAAGTGACCCGCCGCTTTAGTGGCGGAAGCTTTTGATCCCGCTTTAGGCATCAAATCTCTTGGGGGGCTTCCAAGCCGAACCCGGATTGAAAGCGTCCGCCGCCAAAGTAGCAGATACCTTTCTTTGCCTACGGAAAATAAGAAGCCGGTCTAAAAAGACGAACGCACTCGCACCAACGCGAACCCATCAATGCGCGTGCGCTTCACCGCGATGCTTCAAATAACTCGCCGCAAACGGATCGAGTTCCATATCGCCCAGGTCCGCATAATCCGTCTCGCGATAATCCGAAGTTGCGGTAAACGCACCATCGCCACCGACGCGTTCGAGCTTGAGCAAACGCAGCTCATAGGCCCCGGCCTCGCCAGACGAAGCCTTACCCTTGCCGGCGCGATAGTACGCAGGCAACCCATCGGCCTCGATCCACTCCAGCGCAATCGCCTGCCCCTCGGCGCTCTCACCGCGATAACGCAACGCAACCGCACCGAACGCCTTGACCTCACCACGACGCTGCAACCGAGCACGCAACTCCGGATTGATCGGACTGGCCAACTGCTCCCACTGCGGCATCTCGCCGATTGTGCGCAGA
This sequence comes from Lysobacter sp. Soil_N_51, assembly GCF_057655755.1. Classification (NCBI taxonomy): domain Bacteria; kingdom Pseudomonadati; phylum Pseudomonadota; class Gammaproteobacteria; order Lysobacterales; family Lysobacteraceae; genus Lysobacter; species Lysobacter sp. Soil_N_51. Next base: position 167,978 of record NZ_JBDGLR010000005.1, read on the forward strand.
TCGCCAGGCGCCCACGACACACTGCGCTGCTCCTTCGCGAACAACTCCAGGCGCGCGATGCCATCGGGCGTCCTGCGCCAGACCTCAACCGGCTCGCCCTGCATGCGATATTCGATGCGATCGGCGGAGCGCACCAGGACGAGGCTGCGTTCGCCATGCGCATCACGAACCTGATATTCGGCGACCAAGACCGGCATCGCTGCCGCATTCGTGACGACAGCGGCTTCGCCACGGTGGTCGGTGCCGGTGCCGGCAACCGCGCCGACAACCGCCACCTCAGACCGCGCCGCATCGCCGGCCCACAACGGACCGGCGAACGCGAGCGAAACGGCGACGCACAACGTCGCCGTACCCAGAACAACCCAACTGTGCATTACAGCGAAGCCGACTGCTTCGCCATGCCCGCGCGCAGGTCTTCTTCCATCAGCGGCGCATTGATCGCCGAGCGGCCGCGGCCGTTGCCGCACTGGCCCAGCAAGGTGCACAGGAAGATGCTGGTGTTGCGCTGCGACTGCGCCATCACGTGGAAGATCGTGTTCTGCTCGACCACGCCCTGGAACGCATGCGCGCCGGGGCCGCGGGCGTAGATGGCGACGTCTTCGGCGGCGTGGGTTTCATCGCCGAGCGGCACGGTGGCTTCCTGCAGGTAATTCGGGTGCGCGGTGTCGATCGCGGTCAGGTCCGGGCGCGCGTTCGGGCCGCGGTAGCCGGGGCCGTTGACGTAGCCCAGGGTGGTGTAGGGCTTGCCGTTCTTGTCGAGCGCGAGCTGGCCGTTGGTGACGACCTTGCCAAGGATGTCGTTGCCGCGGTCGGGATAGCCGGCGACGGTGAAGGTGTGGCTGTGGTCGGCAGTGACGATGATCAGGGTGTCGCGCTCGGAGGTTTTCTCCATCGCCTTGCGCACCGCGTCCGACAGCGCGATGGTGTCGGTCAGCGCGCGGCTGGCGTTGCCGGCGTGGTGGGCGTGATCGACGCGGCCGCCTTCGACCATCAGGAAGTAGCCCTTGCGGCTGCTGTTTTCCAGCACGTCGATGGCTTTCGCGGTCATCTCGGCGAGGCTGGGTTCCTTGCCGGCGTCGGCGCCGCGGTCTTGTTCGTATTCCATGTGCGAGCGTTCGAACAGGCCGAGCAGGTGGCGGGTGCGGCGCGGGTCGATCGCATCGAACTGGGCCTTGTTCCACACGTACGACGAGCCCGGGCGCGCGGCCCATTCGGTCGGCAGGTTGCGGCCGTCCTTGCGGCGGCCGGCGGCGCCGGCGTCTTCCGGGTCGCTCACGGTGGCCGGCAGGAAGTAGCTGCGGCCGCCGCCGAGTGCGACTTCCAGGCCGTCGCCGTAGGGGAATTCGATCAACTGGCGGGCGATGTCCTTGCAACCGTTGGCCTTGGCTTCGGCGGTCAGTTCGGCGTCGCTTTCCCAGTCGCGGTTCGGCGTGTGCGAGTAGGTCGCGGCCGGGGTGGCGTGGGTGATGCGCGCGGTGCTGACGATGCCGGTGGCCAGGCCGAGCGCTTCGGACAGTTCCAGCATGCTGACCACGCCCTGGCCGCGCGCGGAGGCGCAATCGCCGTACTTGGCTTTCTGGGTGACGCTGAGCACGCCCTGGTTGGTCTTGATGCCGGTGACCATCGCGGTCATGGTCGGCGCCGAGTCCGGGGTCTGGCCGTCGACCGAGTAGGTCTTGGACAGGCTCACGTACGGCAGGCGTTCGAACGACAGCGAATTCTCTTCGCCGCTGCCGCCCTTGAGCTGGCCTTCGCGGATGCGCGCGGCGGCGACGGTGGAAATGCCCATGCCGTCGCCGACGAACAGGATGACGTTCTTGGCCTTGCCCGGGCTGGGGCGCAGGTTGGCGCCGTCGCGCGCGGTCTGCGCGCCTTCCTCGAACCAGCGCTGCGCGCTCTCGGCGCGCGGCGGGGCCTTGCGCGCGGCTTGTTTGGGCGCGGCGAAGGCGTCGGTGGACAGCAGGGGCAGGGCGACGAGCGCGGTGAGGACGGCCGCGCCTAGGACGGTGGCGGCGAAAGAATGCGGAATCTGGCGCATGCGGGGCTCGGGTAAATCAGGGGAGGCTGCACTGTGCCGAACCTGCATTGCATGCAAATGACGCGCTGGCCCGGAGCGGCCGGAAAGCGGGCCCGGGTCGCGTTTGCGGGTGTTCGCCGATGATCGGAGCGGCTGTTCAGCTAGCACGTCACCGGCGCTTTCGCCGGAATGGGTACGCTGTCGCTATTATCTGCAGGTTCCGGCAGGAACACTGGCGCATTGCCAGACACGGCTTGGAAGCCCCGCGCCGCTGACGGCACGACGGGACGACACAGCAGTCCATGGATTCGAATCGGGAGGTTGCGTGAAACTTGTTCACAGTCTGAGTGCGTTGGCGTTGTGCGCCGTCATGGCCGCATGCAATTCCGGTAATGCGGCGTCCGAAGCCGCCGCGGCCACGTCCGCGCCCGCGCCGGCCGAGGCCGCGCCTGCACCCGCGCCCGACGCGAATGCGCAAGCCGCCGCGATGCCTGCCGCCGCGCCGAGCGCCGCGCCTGCGGCCGCGGATTCGGCGACGATCGTCAAGAACACCGAAGCGGCCGTCAGCAAGGGCATGGCCTATGCCGATTTCCGCAAAGCGGTGTTGGCGCAGGGTTGGCAGCCGCTGGTCGATGCGCAGTGCCGCGCGAACGTGATCGGCGGCAATTACGAAAAGGTGTGCGCGAGGAATCCGGCGCGTTGCCAGATATGCGATGACGTGCCCGAGTTGAACGCCTGCAGCGGCGACGCTCACTGCCTGATGCAGTTCACTCATGCCGGTGTCGAGGGCGCGCTGAAGGTAACAGGCTACGGCGAGATCAAGGATTGGAACGTGTCGGGCAAGGATTCGGGCCTGCAGGTGTCGGGTTGGGAAGTCGGCAAGGTTGAGGCGGCCGACTGAACAGGCCGATAAGGCGTCGTTCTCGTTTGAGCGTCGTCGTGACCGCGGTTTGGACGAAATGAAACACGGCGACGATCGTTGCGGTCGTCGTACCACGGATGGGGCGGCTATCTGGCCCCGATGCACTACCGGCTGCGATCCTGGTGGAACGCAGCCGGCGGCGGCCGGGAGGCTCGGGAAGAATCCTCCGCGGCGCGTCGTTCACTCAATGACAGGAAAGGGAGATTCTCATGAGCCACAATCCGCTGCTTGAACTGATGTACCGCGGTGAATCCGGCGCGGCCGGTTACAACGCGTACAACCGCGGCACTTACATCGGCGCGGACGGCAAGGAGCACATCCGCGGCCCCAATGGTCCGATCGATTTTTCGCAGTTGACCGTCGGCCAGCTGATGGACCGCCAGGCATTGCCCAACGGCAACCCCGATCGCGTTTTCGCGGTCGGCAAGTACCAGATCATTCCCGACACCATGAGCGACTCGATCAGCGCACTGGGTATCGATCGCAATGCCCGCTTCACGCCGGAGTTGCAGGACAAGTTGTTCTCCGAATACCTGATCGTCGACAAGCGCCCCGAAGTCGCCGCCTACATCACCGGCAAGCCCGGCGCGACCCTGGCCGAGGCGCAGCACGGCCTGTCCAAGGAATGGGCGAGCTTCGGCGATCCCAACAAGAACGGCGCCAGCCATTACGGCGGCGCGAACCACGCCAGCATCACCCTGCAGCAGTCGGCCGACGCGCTCAACCAGATGCGCACCGAGTACAAGGCCAACATCGACAAGGGCATGAAGCCGGACGACGCGTGGAAGGCGACCATCAGCGACGATCCGAACCGCACCTTGCCCGCGTCGATCACCAGCCCGGGTTCGTCGCAGCGCGCGCCGCGCGATGCGATGGCCGACGGCGTGCTCAAGCTCGACGAGCGCGGCCCGGCGGTGACCTCGTTGCAGGAGCAGTTGAACAAGGCCGGTTTCCGCGATGCGCAGGGCAACGAGCTCAAGCCCGACGGCCACTACGGCAAGCACACCAAGGAAGCGGTCGAAGCGTTCCAGCGCGCCAATAATCTGGAAGTCGACGGCAAGGCCGGTCCCAAGACCCTGGAAGCGCTGAAGAACGCGCAGCCGGCCGGGCCGCAGACCGAGAAGCCGGCCGAGAAGCCCGGCGAGGTGCAACTGTCCAATCCGGCGCATCCCGACCACGCGATGTACAAGCAGGCCGTCGCCGGTCTGGAGAAGCTCGGACCGCAGGCCGGGTTCAAGGACCACGCCGCGCTCGAGCGCGCGGCCGGAACGATGACCTACGAAGCGCGGGTCAGCGGCATGACCAAGATCGACCACGTCGTGCCCAACGCCAGCGGCACCGGTCTGTTCGCGGTGCAGGGCGAACTGCGCGATCCGGCCAGCCAGCGCGTGGTGGTGGACAAGGCGCAGGCCAGCAGCCAGAGCATCGAGCAGTCGACCCAGCAGCTCAAGCAGGACGCGCCGACGCAGAACCAGACGCAGGAACCGGCGCCGGAACGTCAGCAGCCCAAGACGATGATGGCCTGAGCCCATCGCGATCGCGGTCCGCCCCATGCGTGGGGCGGACCGTTGTGGCTTCGTCCGCGCCGTACAGCGCGTCCTCTACAAGGACCGCCGCGCGAATTCACGACAAGTCGCGTAACCGTCCGTCGCCACGCGGTGCATCCGCGGGGGCTGTTTTCGTATCGCGTCTTCGCCGACTTCCATCTGATCGCGCGTTCGCTCGCCATGCAGCGCATCGAGGCGAAAATTCCGGCGCCGTTGCGAATGCGCGCGGTTAGCCGCGACCGTGGTCCCGCGGCTCGTAAGGCCCGGCATATCGCCGTTTTTCGAAAGGATCCGTTCATGCATGTGGCCATGCTCGAAGACATGCTCGCCGTGGTCAGCACCCGCATCGGCGTGGCGGTCTACGACTTCGATTTCGAGCTGTATTTCCGTTGCCGCCATCCGATCTTCTTCGACGACGGCACGCCGTGCGTGTTGCGGGTCGGCGCGGTCGAGGATTATCAAGCGCAGTACCTGGAACTGCGCGACTGGGGTTTGCGGCCGGTCAACACGCCCGAACAGCACGAACGCGCCAGCGAATTGGCGGTGTGGTATCCGCTGCTGATCGACATGACCCCGCGTACGCGGATATTCGAGTCGCTGCCCGACGCGGCGCGGATCGAACGCGAATTCGATTGGCCGATCTTCCTCAAGGGTTCGCGCCAGACCAGCAAGCACAACGCCAAGCTGTCGGTGATCGGCGATCGCGAACACTACGCATGGGCCAGCGAACAGTACCGTCGCGATCCGGTCCTGCATTGGCAGCAGCCGGTGGTGCGCGAGTTCGTTCCGTTGCAGTCGGTGGCCGGCGGCATCGCCGGCAAGGTGCCGGCGTCGATGGAGTTCCGCAGTTTCTGGTGGCAGGGTGCGTGCGTGGGCTGGGGCCGCTATTGGTATCAGGCGCAGCAGTACGCCTGCGACGATATCGACGACGGCTTGGCGCTGGCCGCCGAAGCGGCGCGCAGGCTGCAGGTACCGTTTCTGGTGATCGATATCGCCAAGACCGTTGACGGGCGCTGGATCGTAATCGAGTGCAACGACGCACAGGAATCCGGTTATGCCGCGGCCGCGCCGCGCGCGATCTGGTCGACGATCATCGAGTCCGTCCGTGCGGGAGCGGCGTGATCCATCGCCCGTGCATCGCGCTGGGATGCATCGCCGCGGCTTGCCTGAGCGGTTGCGGCGCATTCGATTCGCGGGTGGAGTGGGCGTACGGGCCTTACGAGGTGCTGTGGATCGACGAGCCGGCCGATGCGCATCTGGCCTATCGCATGACGACGACCGCCAGCACGCCGGTCGTGAGTGCTTGCGTGTCCGCCGTCGAGCGTTTCGTGATCTTGCCCAAGCGAAGCTACCAACCGATCGCCGATACGGCTTCGATTGTCATCGGGCCGTTGTCTGCCGCACAGTACGCGCAGGTGTCGTCGCGGCTGGCATTTCCGATGCCGACGCCGGTGAGGGTGCCGAATATCTGCAATGGTGCGTCGCGGTTATACGGCGGCCCCTGGCGAATCGATCCCGACCCGCACGGTTTTGAACAACCGATTTCCAACCAACTGAGTTCAAACGACGCGACCCGCGATCGCTTGAACTCATCCCATCCGACCCGAACCCGACCGAATTCGCCATGACCGACACCGCCCGCCCGCACCACATGAAAGCCAAATACATGCTGGCGAGCAGCGCGCTGCAGGACCCGGTCTGGTTCGTCAACACCTTCGCCGCCGACAGCGGCGAGGAAGCCTTGCGCAAGTATTGGCGTTTGCTCGGCGAGGACATGCCGGCCGAGGATCGGGTCGAGGGCGAAGGCCTGCAGGTCGATCGCGTCCGCCTGGGCGCCGAGGGCCCGAAGCTGCTCGTGCTGACCCTGCCGGCGCCGCGCAAGCGCAACGAGGCCTATTACCTGGCCGCTGCCTTGTTGCCGGGAAAGCTGCGGTTCTTCTGCCTGGAATCCTCGCTGTCGGCGGCCGATGGTTCGGCGACGACCGTGCTCGCCGAACTCGCGCCGGAGGGCCGCTACAACTGGGGGCCGGGCAGCGCCGCGGACGTCCGCGATTTCGTCGAGTCGCTGGGCGCGCTGCTGAGCGACGCCGATGCGCGGCCGTTGTCGTTCGTCGAGATGCAGTTGGCCTGAGCCGCGCCGCGTCAGCGGCTGGCGGTCTGAGCCAACGCGCGCGAGCCGGCCAGGATGATCCGGATCATCGTGCTCATTTCCTCGATCAGTTCCGGATCGCGCGCGCGCGGCATGTCCATCGCGCTGGCGCCCATCGCGAACACCAGGCGGGTGATGGAGCGCGCGACCACGGCCGGTTCGTACAGCGGCATCTGGTCCTGCGCGGCCAGCCGGATCAGGTCGACGCGCAGTTCTTCCTCGAAGAACGACAGTTCGCGGTCGACCGCGCGCTTGAACGCGTCCGAGCCAACCGTGCCTTCGCGCAACAACACGTGCAGCAGTTTGTCGTCGGCGCGTAACTGTTCCATGAAAGCCTCGAGCGAGCTGCGCACGATGCTGCGCCGGGTCGCGGCGCGATGGCGCGCCTCGCCGACGATCTTGCGCAGCGACTGCCCGGCCAGATCGATCAGCGCGACCGCGAGTTCGTCGGTGTCGCGGAACTGGCGGTAGAAGCTGTTGGGCGCGATGCCGGCTTCGCGCGCCACCTCGCGCAGGCTCAGGCTCGACACGCTGCGGTGCGGGCCGATCAGCTTGAGCGCGGCGGCGATCAGGTCTTCACGCGAGATCGTCGCCTTGCGGCCCGGGTGGATGTCGACGTCGATGTCGGTGATGCGTTGGCTCACGAGTGGCTGGCGCTAAGACGGGCAGCGCACATCATACTCCCGTCGCAGTATTAATATACGGTTGTGCACACATCTGTGCGGATACGTGTATAGTGCCCCCCATGAACGCTGCCCTTCATCCCGCCGGCCACCGTCCGCGCAGCCGCCTGCGACGCCTGATCGCGCCGCTGGTCGTTCCGCAAGTCTTTGATTTCTGGGCCTCGCGCCTGCATCCGACCTGGAGCTGGGAGCGTCCGCTCGCGCGCATCGTCGGCCGCAGCGAGGCTTCGGCCGATGCGGTGACCCTGTTGCTGGCGCCGAACCGCAACTGGGCCGGCCGCCGCCACGAGCCGGCCCGCGCCGGCCAGCACCTGATGATCGGCGCCCGTATCGACGGCGCGCTGGTGTCGCGCAGCTACAGCCTGTCCGACGCCGGGCGCGCCGACGGCCGCATCGCGATCACGGTCAAGGCGATCGAGGGCGGCAAGCTCAGCCGCCATCTGCACCGCGATGCGCGCGTCGGCGATGTGCTCGAACTCGGCCCGGCGTTCGGCGAGATGACCTTGCCCGCGCGCGTCGACGGCCGCTGGTTGTTCGTCGCCGCCGGCAGCGGCATCACCCCGTTGATGGCGATGACCCGGCAACTCGCCGCGCAGGGCATGCCGGCGCCGCTGACCTTGCTGTACTGGGCGCGTCGTTGCGAAGAACTGTGCTTCGTCGAGGAATTGCGCGCGCTCGCCGCGGCGCATCCGAATTTCCGCGTGTGTTTCCTGCTCACGCGGCAAGAGCCGCGCGCCGCCGACGAAGACGCCGGCCGCATCGACGCCTCGTTGCTGGATGCGCACGTCGACGATCTCGCCGCGCGTCAGGTCTATGCCTGCGGCCCCGGTGGTTTCGTCGCCAGTGCGCGCGGTCTGATCGAAGCACGCGCGCAGGCGTTCGCGGCCGAGGCGTTCACGCCGCCGCCGCGCGCGGTCGAAGACAGCGGCACGGTCGCGGTCACCCTCGCGCGCAGCGGCCGCACCCTGGAACTGGCGCGCGGCGAATCGCTGCTCACCGCGCTGGAAGCGCAGGGCCTGAAGTTGAATTCCGGCTGCCGCATGGGCCTGTGCAACACCTGCTCCTGCGGAAAATCCTCGGGCGCCACCCGTCATCTGCATACCGGCGACGTGCATGCCGAACCGGTGTCTTCGCTGCGTCTGTGCGTGAACAGCGCGACCAGCGACCTCGTCCTCGACCTGTGATCCGCTCATGACCGCATCCAAACGCAATCGCGCGCTGACCCCGACCGAACTCGACCGCTTCGGCGCCGAACTCGATGCGCTGCGCGCGCGCACCGTTGCCCAGATCGGCCGGGTCGATGCCGACTACATCCGCCGCGTGGTCGCGGTGGTGCGCTACACCGGTTTGCTCGGCCGCTTGCTGCTGATGGTCGGCGCGATCGGCGGCGCGTTCGTGTCGTGGCTGTTCTGGCCCGGCGTGATCCTCGGCACCGCGCTGCTGGCGCTGTCGAAGATCCTGGAGAACATGGAAGTCGGCCACAACGTCATGCACGGCCAGTACGACTGGATGCGCGATCCGCATCTGGACGGCAAGACCTACGAATGGGACATCGTCGCCACCGGCGACAACTGGCGCAAGACCCACAACTACATGCACCACACCTGGACCAACGTGCGCGGCATGGACGACGACATCGGCTACGGCCTGCTGCGTCTGTTCCCGGAACAGCGCTGGCGTCCGTTCTATCTGCTGCAGCCGTTCATCGCGGTGGTGTTCGCGCTGCTGTTCGAGTGGGGCGTGGCGATCCAGGAACTGCGCATCGGCCGCTGGCTCACCGGCAAGACCAAGCATCGCGCGATGTGGCGCAAGTTCGTGCCGGTCGGTCGCAAGATGGGCAAGCAGATGCTCAAGGACTACGTGCTGTTTCCCGCGTTGGCCGGCCCGTTCTTCCTGCCGGTGCTGCTCGGCAACGTCGTCGCCAACGTGATCCGCAACCTGTGGACCTACACGGTGATCTTCTGCGGCCACTTCACCGCCGACGCGGAAGTGTTCCCGAAGGAATCGGTGCGCAACGAATCGCGCGGGCATTGGTATCTGCGCCAGCTGCGCGGTTCGGCCAACCTCAGCGGCGGCAAGTGGATGGACCTGATGACCGGCAACCTCAGTCATCAGATCGAGCATCACTTTTATCCCGATCTGCCGGCGCGTCGTTATGCGGCGTTGGCGGTGGAGGTTCGCGAAATTTGCGGGCGTTATGGTCAGCATTACGACACCGGCTCGCTGCCGCGGCAGTTCGGCCAGGTGATGTGGCGGATCGTGCGTCATGCGTGGCCGAGCCGGCCGCGTGCGCGCCGGCCGCTGGTGCGGGCTGAGGCGGTTGAAGCGCAGGGTTGATGGGGTCTGGTTCCTGCGGCGAGAGCGGTAGCTTCAACAGCAACAGCAACAGCAACAGCTCAAATCCCCCGCGTCCGCTGCGCGGACGCCGCCCCCTTTTTCTAAAGGGGGCAACGGCAAAAGCTGCATCCCCTTGAGTGATCGCGTTTTTCGACGCGCACCGATCCACCCGTTGGATTCCCCCCTTTGAAAAAGGGGGGCTAGGGGGGATTTGCTCTTGCTCCGCCGCTCTAACATCGATCAAGGCGAATCCCAAGCGCCGCGCATCAAGCCGCCCGCTTGAACCCCAACGCCTCTTCCAACCCGATCTCACCCGCGAACCCACCCGCGCTGACCGCAGCCGTCTGCTGCTCGATCGCATGCGCGAAGATCACCGCCGGATCGGCTTCCAGCTTGTCGTACAGGCGTTGTAGATTCGGGTAGTCGCGGCGGTCGACCACGTCGTGGTACTTGGTCCAGCGCGCGATTCCGATGAAGTAGGCATCGGCCAGGGTGCGATGCTCGCCGAGCAGCCACGGCCGGTCGCCCAGCATGCGTTCGAGTTGCGCGTGCGCGCGCTCGACCTTGCCGCGGCCGTACGCGGTCAACGCGAGCTTCTCGTGCTCGTCGCTCTCGTGTTCGAGCAGATGCCACAGCGGCGCGAACGCATTGAAGAAGGTGGTGTTGAGGAAGGCGAGCATGCGGTTGAGTTCGTCGAACTCGTGCGTGCCCTGAGCGAAGGCGATGCCACTGGCGATGGCCTGCGCGCCGATGTGATTGAGGATCGCCAGGCTTTCGGCCAGCACGTCGCCGCGCGCGGTCAGCAGGGCCGGGGTTTCGCCGACCGGATTGATCGCGCGGTAGGCCGCGGTGTGGATCATCTGCGGCATGTCGACCCGCACCAGCCGGTAGGGCAGGCCGGACCATTCCAGCGCGACGATGGAGCCGAACGAGCAGCCGGACGGGACGCCGTAGTAGAGGATCGGGGACATCGGAATTCCTTGAGTGATGAGGGTTGGAAGCGGCGGGGCCGGGCGAGACGAAGCTCGCGTGCAGGTCCGCCGCCTGCGTGCCGATCACTGTAGGTATGTGGACTTGCTCCGGGTAGTCAGCAAAAAGTGGACGCAAAGTCTGCCTGTGTGTACTTTGCGGCGATGCTCAACCTCAACGATCTGGTCCTGTTCGCCGCCGCGGTCGAGCACGGCGGTTTCGCTGCGGCCTCGCGCCGGCTCGACGTGCCCAAGTCCACGCTGAGCAAACGCGTGGCCGCGCTCGAGGACGATCTGGGCGTGCGCCTGATCCATCGCACCTCGCGCAGCTTCACCCTCACCGACACCGGCCGCGATTTCTACGAACACGCGCGCGCCGCGCTGATCGAAACCGAAGCGGCCGAGAACAGCGTGCGCCGCCGTGTCGCCGAGCCCAGCGGCAAGGTCCGGATCAGCTGCGGCGTGCCGACCGCGCAGGACTATCTGGCCGAACATCTGCCGGTGCTGGCTCGTCGGTATCCGCGCATGCACGTGCAGGTCGATGTCAGCGATCGCCGGGTCGATCTGGTCCAGGAGGGCTACGACATCGCGGTGCGCAGCCATTTCGCGCCGTTGCCGGATTCGGGACTGATCCAGCGACAGGCCCTGGTCGAGGACATCGTGCTGGTGGCCGCGCCGGTGTACCTGGCCGAACACGGTCTGCCGAGCGGGCCGCTGGAACTGAGCGAGCACGATGCCTTGCTGACCGGTCAGGCCGGCGGCGAAGCCTGGCATCTGACCCGGACCGACGGCGCGCAGATCCAGATCGAGCCGCGCGCGCGCATGACCGCGAACGAAGGCCGGGTGTTGCGCGCAGGCGCCGTGGCCGGCCTGGGCATCACCGTGCTGCCCGAACGCATGTGCCGCGCCGAGCTGAGCAACGGCCAACTGCTGCGCGTGCTGCCCGATTGGACCGCCGGCCGCGTGACCACGACCTTGCTGGTGCCGCATCGGCGCGGCCAGTTGCCGAGCGTGCGCGTGACGGTGGAGTTTCTGCTCGACAGCCTCGCGCTTCCCTGAGCTACGTCGCGCGCGTTTCAACCGGCTTCGAATGTTTCAGCCGGCGTCGTCGATCGCGCCCTCGGTAACGATCAGCAGCACCGTGCTGGCCGAAACCAGTCCATGCAGTTCGCGCCGCGCGCTATCGTCGGCCGCATGCAGCAAACCGGCCACGCCGGCTGCGCCCGATGATGTGCTGCGCGGGCCGCTGCATTGCGACAGTTCGCGTGGCGCACGTCGCAAGGCCGGCTCATCGACACTCAGTGCCTGCGCGCGATGCCACAGCAACAAGGCCAGGGCCGAAGCGGAGGCGAGTCCGCACGACAGCATCCGCGCCGAGGTGTCCAGGTCGCCGTCGATCTGCACCGGCTTGCCTTGCGCCAACGCGCGCGCCACGCAGGGCGCGGCGTCGGGTTCGACCACGATCAACCGCTGCGGCGCCTGCGCCTGTGCATGCAGGCCATCGGCGAGCGCGGCGGCCAGCCCGCCGACCCCGGCCTGCACGAACAGATGGCTGACGCTGGTCGCCGCGCACGCGCGCAACTGCGGCGCGAGTTCGCGCGCGATCAGTCCGTAGCCGGCCATCACGTCGACCACCGCCGGATCGGTGGCGTCGTCGCTGGTGTCGGCGATCAACAAGCCATCGCCGCGCGCCGCTACCGCGCGCGCGGCGAGGACCGCGTCGTCGTAGCTGCCGTCCACCATCACCACCTCGCCGCCAAGCGCTTGGATGCGTGCCGCGCGCACCGCCCCGACCGCCGTGGGCAGGAACACCGTCGCGGCGACGCCTGCGTGTCGCGCCGCCGCGGCCACCGCCAAGCCGTGGTTGCCGTCGCTAGCGCAGACCAGACGCAGCGGCGAGGGCCATGCGCGGCAACGATGGCGAAGTTGATCGAGCGACTGCGCGCCGGTGATCCGCGTCAATCCGCGCAAGCCGGCGACCATGCCGCCGAGCGCCTTGAAATTGCCCAGCGGTCGTTCGTTCTCGGCCTTGGCCAGCACGCGCGCGACGCCTGCGCGACGCGCGAGCGCGGGCAGTTCGATCAATCGCGTCGGTCGGTAGTCCGGCCACAGCCGGGTCGGGTCGCTCAGCCAGTGTTCGCTCATGCCGCCAGTGTGGGCGGCGGCGCGCGCCGGTCGGCGGCGAAATCGGCGGCGTGGCGCGGGAATTCGGCGCGCTTGCGCTTGCAGTCGGCCCGCGTACTCGCGCGCGCTTGTGCGCGCGGTTCAGTCGTCCTCGTCGAGCGACACCGGAATGGTCAGTCCGCGCTTGACCAGACTCAGCGCGACATTGGTGGTGAAGCGGCGGATATTCGGATTCTCGCCGACCATGCGGATCATCAGCGCGTCGAAGTCCTCGGTGTCCGGCGCAGTCACCACCAGCACGAAATCGGCCTCGCCGGTGACGTAGAACACCTGCTGTACCTGGTCCTGCGCGCCCAGCCAGCGGCGCAGTTGCGCGAGCAGTTCCGGGCGTTCGCGCTCGACCTGCAGCGAGACGACGAAGAAGGTCGGTTTGCCGACCTGCCTGGGATCGACCACCGCGGTTTCGCGCACGATCACCCCGGCCTCGCGCATGCGTCGCAGCCGGCGCTGGATCGCCGAGGGCGACAACGCGACCTGTTCGGCGAGGCGGTCGGCGGTCTGGCCGGCGTCGTGCTGCACCAGGTTCAGCAGTTGACGGTCGAATCGGTCGAGTTTCATGGCCGCATCTTAGAGCGCGAACGCGCCGGAAAACCGCATGCGCGGGTGGCGGTTCGCGGCGAAAGCGCGGGCTCGCGCCATTAACATTTTCGCCTCACCGAGAGGTCAAAGCATGCATTTTCCCGCGCTTTCGATACATATCGATCACGCCTGGCAGGACCGCATCCTGCCGGCGCTGTGCGACTACATCGCCATCGCCTGCCAATCGCCCGCGTTCGATCCCGACTGGGCCGGCAACGGCCATATGGACCGCGCGGTCGAACTGATGACGCAGTGGGCGCGCGAACAACTCGCCGACCTGGCCGGTGCCACGGTCGAGGTGCTGCGCCTGCCCGGGCGCACGCCGTTGTTGTTCATCGACGTACCCGGCGAGTCCGGCGCGCCGAGCCTGATCTACGGCCACCTGGACAAGCAACCGCCGATGCCGGGCTGGGCGCCGGGCCGCGGGGCCTGGACGCCGGTGATCGAAGGCGACCGCCTGTACGGGCGCGGCGGCGCCGACGACGGCTACGCGCTGTTCGCCGCGATCGCCGCGCTGCGCGCCCTGCGCGATCACGCACTGGCGCATCCGCGTTGCATGATCGTGATCGAGGCCAGCGAGGAGTCGGGCAGCGTCGATCTGCCGGCGTACATCGAACTGCTGGCGCCGCGGCTCGGCGAGCCGCGCCTGATCGTCGCGCTCGACGCCGGCTGCGGCAATTACGATCAGTTGTGGACCACGACCTCTCTGCGCGGGCAGGTCGCCGGAACCCTGAGCGTGCGCGTGCTCGACGAAGGCGTGCATTCGGGCGACGCGTCGGGGATCGTGCCGTCGAGTTTCCGCATCGTCCGGCAGTTGCTGTCGCGCCTGGAAGATCCGTTCAGCGGCGAAGTGATCGCCGACTTCCAGGTCGAGATTCCCGCGGCGCGGCGCGAGCAGGCCCGGTTTGCCGCGGATGCCTTGGGCGATGGGCTGGTGCGTGGTTTTCCGCTTCATGCCGACACCCGCCCGGTCACTGAGGCCCTCGACGAACTCGCGCTCAACCGCGCCTGGCGCGCGCAACTGGCGGTCACCGGCATCGATGGACTGCCGGCGGTGGCCGATGCGGCCGCGGTGATGCAGCCGCATACCGCGCTCAAGCTGAGCCTGCGCTTGCCGCCGACGCTGGACCCGCATGTCGCGTCGCAACGGTTGAAGGAACGGCTCGAAACCGACCCGCCGTATCGCAGCCAGGTCGCATTTACCATCGATTCGGTCAGCGAAGGCTGGCACGCGCCGCCGGTCGCGCGGTGGTTGGCGGACAGCCTGCAACGCGCATCGCGCGATGCGTTCGGCCGCGATGGCGCCTTGATCGGCGGCGGTGGCGGCATTCCGTTTCTGGCCATGCTCGGCGAGCGCTTTCCGCGAGCGCAGTTCGTGGTCACCGGCGTGCTCGGGCCGCACTCCAATGCGCACGGGCCGAACGAATTCCTGCATCTGCCGACCGCGCGCCGGATCACCGCGGCGCTGGCGCGGCTGCTGCACGATGCCCGCGGCGATGCCGATCCGCGATGACTCCATGTTTTGATCCCACCGCGCGCTGAGGAACCCGACCCATGCAACTGCTTTATCAAACCCACTCGCCGTACGCGCGCAAGGCGCTGGTGTTCGCGCACGAGGCCGGGCTGGCCGATCGGATCGAGGTGGTGCACCACGAAACCAGCCCGACCCTGCGCAACGACGCGGTGTACGCGCAGAATCCGCTCGGCAAGGTGCCGGTGTTGATTCGCCCCGGACAGTCGGCCTTGTTCGATTCCGACATCATCTGCGCCTTCCTCGACACCTTGCACGAGCGCGCGCCGCTGATTCCGCGCGACGGCGAAGCGCGCTGGCAGGCCTTGCGCCTGCAGGCGATCGCGCAGGGCCTGGCCGATGCCGGGATCAAGGTGCGCTGGGAAACCGTGCGCCGTCCCGAGGCCTTGCGCTACGACGCCTTGCGCGAGGCGTACACGCTCAAGCTGATCGAGAGCTACGACTGGCTGGAACGCGAACTCGATACCGACACGCCGCTGCACGTCGGCCATATTTCCATCGCCACCGCGTTGAGCTGGCTGGCGTTCCGCGAATTGCCGGATTTCCGCGAGGGCCGGCCAAAACTCAGCGCCTGGTTCGATGCGTTCGAGCGTCGCGATTCGATGCGGGCCACGCCGTTGTCGGGCGAGACCCACGATTGAGCCGCAGGCTTGGTCGACGAAACGCGCGTACTTCGACCGGCGCCCGCCTCAATCGCGGCCGTCGGCCAGCACGGTCGACGACGCCGGCGTCGAAACCGTCGGAACAGCCACTGGGGCGGTATGCGCCAACGCGCGCTCGGGCGGTCCGAACAACTGCCCGACCATCCCGAGCAGGCCGCGTGCGCGCCAGGCGTCGCCGAACATCGCGATCCATTCGTGGAAGGTCAGCTTGATCGGGTTGTGGCTGTGGATCTGGCCGATGATGCCGTACTCGCACGGCACCGCTTCGTCTTCCTCGACATAGGTGCCGAACAACTTGTCCCAGACGATCAGCACGCCGGCGTAGTTGCGGTCGATGTACTTGGCGTTGCGCGCGTGATGGACGCGATGGTGCGACGGCGTGTTGAACACTTTTTCCAGCCAGCCGAGCTTGCCGACCGCCTGGGTGTGCACGAAGAACTGAAACGCCAGATTGATCGCGACCACCGCGACGATGTGCTTGGGTTCGAAGCCGATCCAGGCCAGCGGCAGCCAGAACAGCCACATGCCGGAAATCGGATAGGTCAGGCTCTGCCGGAACGCGGTCGACAGGTTGAGCCGCTCGGAGGAGTGGTGGGTGACGTGCGAGGCCCACATCCAGCGGATGCGGTGGCTGGCGCGGTGGAACCAGTAGTAGAAGAAATCCTGCGCCAGGAACAGGCCGGCGATGGTCCAGGCCGAGGCCGGCAGTTCGAACAATTGATGCGCGTAGACCGCGTAGTACACGCCGATCACGATCAGCCAGGCGACCGCGTCGCTGGCCTGGTGCATCAACGCCAGCGCCGCGTTCGATAGGGTGTCGCGCAGGCTGTACTGATCGGGCCGACGCTTACGCCAATACCAGGCTTCCAGCGCGATCAGCAGCAGGAACACCGGCGCCAGCGCCAGCAGGATCCACTCTTCCATCAGCGCCGCTCCTCGCGCCAGGCGGTTTCCAAGATTTGCGCCATGCGTTCCAGGCAGCGGCGCATGGCCGCGCGCATGCAGCCTTGCAGCAGCGGCGCGGCCACTGGCCAGGCCAGGAACGAGGTGAGTTCGAATCGGTAGGTCCACACCACCCGGGTGATGTTCGCCGCGCGCGGATCGCCGGTGTCGGGTTCGGCATGAAAACGCCAGTCGGCCTGACCCTCGCGCGCCAGCCACGACAGCGGCGCGCGGAAGCCGTCGAGCACGTAGGCGTGGTGATGCGGCGGCTGCAGCGCGGTGATGCGTTCGCGCAGCTTGGAACCGTCGCGGTTCTCCAACGCGCGCAGGCTGCCGGGCGCGGGCGGCGACAGCGGGGTGATGCGCTTGAGCCCGGGAATCGGGCCGTAGCCTTCGAACAGGGCGGGGAAGCGTTCGTGGTCCAGCGCCAGCGCGAACACCGCCTCGGGCGCGGCGGCGATGCTGCGTTCGGCGGTGAGGGTCAGGTGCATGAGCGGAGTCTAGGAGGGCGGTGCGGGGCTGTCCACACGCGGGCGTATGTTTTGCGCGGGGGCCTGGTCGTTATGGGCGATTTGGGCTGCGATGTTGGGGATGCCCGATGCCGCCATGTGGCGTGAAACGACCGTTCGTTCCGGACCTTTTGAATAAACGATCCTGCGACTTTCAATTCACTGATCAAGATAGAAAGCCAAGAGCTTCCGCCCGCAAGCGGGCGGGTTACTTTCTTTTGTCTAAAGCAACAAAAGTCCGCCTGGATTCCCTTCGGTCAAAAGCTAACCAAGAAAAATGCTTTGTTGTGAATCAACGGCCCGCGCGTGCGTTGCTGACGCGGGCATGCGCCACACGAGACATCCTGTCTCGGTGGCGCACGGCGCACATCCATGTGCGCCGCCCTTCGGGTGTCCCTTGGCTAACGCGAATTACAAGCCTCGCAGCGCTGGTAGTGATACCTGAGGCGAAAGCCAGATGGCCTTCCTGTAGGAGCGGCGCAAGCCGCGACCGCGGGACTACAAAAACGACGCCGACTTCGAAATCGTCGCAATGGCGTGGCTAAGGTCGTTGAAGAAAATCTTGTGAGCGTCACTTTCACTCAGCTACTTGTGCATCGACGCGCGGAATGCCGATGTTGACTCGCACGACTGCTGAGAAAACCAAGAGAATCGCCGCCGCCGACCTGAAATCACCGCCCGCAATACATCCCACACCAATACGAGGCGCCGGCCGGTACTTTGATCGGCGTTATCGCTGCCCCGTCCGCGAATACCGGTGTGCCGCCCATCGGCAACCCGCAGCCTCGCCCCGACACCCTCATCAATTCACCTGGCAATCGAAGCTGAGCGTCGTGCTCTGCCCCGCGCCGAGGGTGCCGAGCGCGATGCCGGCGCTCAGGTCGGCGACGGTGAAGCTGCCCGCGGGCACGCCATTGCCGCTGATGGCTACCGCGTTGCCCGGGGGGCAAGTCAGCCCGGTGACGGGCGTATCGCGCACGATCGCGCCGGTAATTTCGCCAGGTCCGCTATTGGTTGCGACCAGCGTATAGGAGGTCGTGGCACCGGATGCCACGGTGTCGTTGGCCTGATCGATCGGTCCCGCGCCGAAGGTGTTGGTCTTGGTGATCGACAGGTCCACCACCACCAGGGTGTTGGTGTAGGTGCAGACGGTCGCCGCGGTGCTGGCGGTGATCGTCAGCGTCCGCCCGGTCGCGCCGCTGGCCAGCGGGCTGCCGCCGGTGCAGGCGAGCGCGGTGGTGTAACTGGCGGCCGTCGCGCCGCCGCCGAAGGTTTCCGCCGGCAGGGTCAGCACATCGCCCGCGAACACGGTCACGGCCGGGCCGGCGCTGTTGGTCGGCGCGGTCGCGCTGAAGGTCGGGTTGGCGCTGCCGCCGGTCGTCGTCGCGCTGGCGGTATGGCCGGCGGTGCTGTTAGCGCCCCAGACCTTGGCCAGGTTGATCTGCTGCGCGATGCGGGTGTTGGTGTAGGTGCAGACCGCCGCGTTGCCGCTGGTGATGGTCAGCGTGTTGGCGGCCTGGCCGTTGGTTCCGGACAGGGTATGGCCGCCGGTGCAGGCCAGGGTGGTGGTGTAGTTGCCCAGGCCGGTTCCGGTTTCCGCGGGCAGAGTGACGATATCGCCCAGGCGCACGCTCACCGGCGCGCCGCTGTTGGCCGCGGTCGGCGCGGTGGCGTCGAACGCCACCGTGTTGCTGTTGCCGCCGGTGGTGGCGCCGATCGTCAGGGTGTCGCCGGTTCTGCTGTTGGCGGCCCAGGCCTTGGCCAGTTGCAGGGTGGCCAGGCGGGTATTGGTGTAGGTGCAGACGATGTTGGTATCGGTCGCGGCGATGGCGATGCCGTCGTTGGGATCGGTGTCGGCGGCGCCGGTGCAGGCCAGGGCCGGGGCGTAGTTGCCGGCGTTAGTGGCGGCCAGGGTCTCGGCCAGGACGATGGTCTCGCCCGCGAACACGTTGACCGGCGTCGGATCGGTTTCGAGTTCGCCCACGGCGTCGGCGTTGCTGTTGAGCGTGTCGATCACGCTGCCGGCGCGCGAGGCGGTGATGACGGCGTCGTCGCCGACGATCGCGCCGGTCCATTGCTTGCGCAGCGTCAGGGTCTGCGAGGTCAGGGTGACCGGGTGGTCCTCGACTTCGCCGCTGCTCGCCAGGCCGGTCGGATTGGCCACCTCGGCGGCGGCCGAGGCGATGCGGAAACGCGCGAAACTGGCGCCCGGGCTCAGCCCGGCGGCCGCCGGCATCGTCCAGCTCACCGTGGCGGTGGTGCCGTTGCAGGTCGCGGAGGCGGATGTTTCGCCGGCGTCGGTGAAATCGCCGTCGCGGTTGAAATCGATGAAGCCGCGCACGAAGGCGCCGTTGCCGGCGCAAGGCACCGACAGGGTATGGCTGGCGCCCGGCGACAGCGCGATGTTCGCCATCGCGCCGAAGGCGTCTTCGTCGTCGGTGGCGGTCGGGGTGGTGAAGTTGCCGTCGTCGCCGTTCGCCGCGGCGCCGGCCAGGCTGATGTTCTCGATGTCCACGCGCGCGCCCAGGCGCACCGCCGGCTGGTTCAGCGTGGCCAGGGTCATGGTGGTGTAGGTGGTGTTGCCAGTCGGCAGGTTGCCGCCGTTCCAGGTGAAGTTCGGCAAGTGTTGCGGCTCGCCGTAACTCAGCGGCGCATCGCTGCGGTCGGCGACGAATACCAGCACGCCCAAGGCCATCGCGGAGCGCCCGCCGCCGCGCAGGGTGAGGGTCGCGCTGGTGGCGCCTTCCATGAACGCGACCGCCATGGGACCGGCCGCGCACAGCGGGGCGCTGCCGTTGAGGGTCAGCGTGTTTCCGGTGATGTTGGCGGTGGCGTTGGTCGCGCAGCCGGCGGAGCGGAAGCGGTCGATGATGCGCCAACTGGTTGCGGTCGGTGCGTTGGCGGAAATCGATTCGTTCTGACCAGGCGGAATGTTGCCGGACTGTTCCCCATCGGCGACCACCAGGCCTTCCAGCGGGAAGTTGTTGCCGCCCAGCGTGGCCGCGCAGGCGAACGTGGCCGTCGCCGTCCCGCCCTGGTTGAAATTCAGCAGGCCGTTGTGCAAGCCATTGGCCGTGCCGACACCGCCGATGTTGTACAAGTCGTCGAGTCCGTCGCCCTGCCACAAACCGGAGCGGTAGGTGCGGAACTCGTTGTTGTCCACCCCGGACAGCGTGCAGGTCACCACCAGCGGCTGGCCCGCCACGTTATAGGTCTGCTGGCTGGTGATGGTCTGGTTGGCGGTGCCGTTGCCGATTTCCGCGCAGTTGTCCTGGGTGGCGCCGCAGGTGCCGGTTCCCCAGCGAAACCAGATGATGTTGTTGCGGTAGGCGCCCGTGCCGCCGGTCGCGAACTGCGCCTGCGCGGGTGGCGGCAGCGCCAGCCAGAACAGCGCCAGCGCCAGCGCCCACGGCCGAAATCCGGTCGGACGCGACGGCGGACGAAGCGCGTTTCGTCGCGGTTGAGGGGGCGCTACGGCGGTGGTGCTGGTCATCTGCTCTCCAAGACTGCGGCTTCGCCACGGACGATCGAGAAAAGTGAATGCTCCGGGGTGCGGGAGCGTCGGTTTGAAGCGCGCCGATATCGGCCATCCATTGCGTGTACCTGTCGCGGCGACGGGCGTCGTATCGATGCAATCAATGCGCGTAATGCTGCGCGATCGTGTCGCTCAATCGTCTTCGCTGTCGCGAGTCCGGTCACGGTGGCGCACGCGGTATCGCACTAACGCCGGGAACGCCGACACGCATCAGGACAACGGGCGCGACGCGGCGTGCATGCCCGGGATGTGGCACGAAAGGTCTTGTTTTCAAGCATTTGCGCAGCCCGGGTGCATGGGCCGCTCAACGTGAACATCGGTCCCCCCCGGGCGATGATTGAACACGCTCATGCTAGCGTTCTCGCCAGCGCACTGCATTCCCCAAAATAAGCGCTTGAAAAGTGCCGTAATGCACTTTCAGTGCGAGAGCCACCGTTGCACCAACGGCGGCACGGTTTTCACCGCGGTGCCGTGCAGAAAACGGTAATGACGCGGCACCTGTTGCAGCTCGGGCGAGACGAATACGCGCTCGGCGCCCAGCGGCGCGCAATCGACCAGGCCCGCGGCCGGATACACGGTCAACGAGGTGCCGATCGCGAGCACCTTCGCGGCGGTCGCGAAATGCGCTTCGGCCTCGTCCATATGACGCACGGCCTCGCCGAACCAGACCACGTCCGGGCGCAACTGGCTGCCGCGCTCGCACAGATCGCCGATCTCGATGGTCGCGCCCTTGAGCGTGTAGATGCGCGGCGGAGTCAGCCCGGTGCTGCGCGACTTGAGGATTTCGCCGTGCACATGCAGCACGTTCGAAGAACCGGCGCGCTCGTGCAGGTCGTCGATGTTCTGGGTGATCACCACGACCTCATAGCGCTCTTCCAAACGGGCGATGGCCTCGTGCGCGGCGTTGGGGCGCGCGGCCAGCACGCCGCGGCGGCGCTCGTTGTAGAAGCGCAGCACGGTGGCCGGATCGCGCTGCCAGCCCTGCGGCGAGGCCACGTCCTCCAGGCGATGCTCGTGCCATAACCCGCCCATGTCGCGGAAGGTCTTCAGGCCGCTTTCGGCGCTGACGCCTGCGCCGGTGAATACGACGATTTTGTCTTTCATGCGGGGAACTCGGTATCGGGAAGCAGGCGGCGCGACAGCAGATCGTTTTCGCCGAAGACGACATGGGCGATCGTCGTCGCGGCGGCGAGCTCACGCAGCGGCGACGGCAACTCCGACAGCCGGATCGGAGCGAGCGGCACGGCGAGCAATTCGTAAGCGTAGCCGCCATCGTCCGCGGCGATCTGACTCCAGTCGTAGGCGAACAGGCCGCGCTGAGCGCAGCTTATCCAATCCTCGACGTTACCGGCGTGCGCAATCAGCCGATAAGCGCCGCGGATCGGCAAGCCATCCACGCCGGCCTCGACCCCGTCCACAGTGGCCCGTGCCGAGCGCGGAGTCGGGCCGGATCCGGCGGTGGTGAACGCGGCGACCCGGCCGATCGCGTCGCAGGCCAGCCATCGCCAGTCGGTGTACCGATCGCCATCGGCTTGGTTCATAAGCCTGCCGAACGATTGCGGCTTTCAACCATAGCGCCATCGGCGGCATCTGTTGAGGGCGGATTGCGATCGGCGGTATGAGGTCTGGCCCATGCCGGCGGTGTCCGCGTGTTTATCATCGGCTCGCAAGCATCGGGAGAGTTGAATGATCGTTCATGCGCTGGCGCTAAGCCTCGGACTTGCATCGCTGTCGGCCGCCGCGGTGGCGGCCCCTGCGGCGGCCGGAAGTTATCTGATTACCGACGTCACCGTGATCCCGGTCGATACCGATGAGGTGCTGCGCGATCGCACGGTGCTGATCCGCGACGGCAAGATCGCGCGGATCGCCGCGCAGGGCGCGCGGACGCAGGTCGAGGGCGCGACAGTGGTCGACGGGCGCGGCAAGTTTTTGATTCCCGGGTTCGTCGACGCGCATGTCCACATCGCCACCGAAGGCGCGATCCGCGACAGCAAGGATCCGGCGATGGCCGCGCTCGACCTGGGTCGCGATCATGCCTACGACCGGCAGGTGATGCTGTCGTTCCTCAAGGCCGGGGTCACCGGAGCGGCCAACCTCGGCGGCAGCGCGGGCAGCGACGAGGATCTGCTGTGGTTGCGCGGGCAGATCGACGAAGGCCGCATCGACGGCCCGCGGCTGTACGTGGGCAAGCGCATCAACGGGCCGCGCGCGGCGGTCGCGATCAAGCCCGAGTCGACGGTGCCGGCGTCCAGGTTTGAGGCGCCGTACACCGCCGCCGACGGCATCGCCGCGGTGCGCCGCGCACGCGAACGCGGCTACGATTTCATCAAGCCGTATCAGTTCCTCAATCGCGAGACCTATCAGGCGGTGGTCGAGGAATCCAGGCGTCAGGGCTTCATCACCACCGGCCATCTGCCCGAGCTGGGTTGCGCGAGTTGCGCCGATCGCGCGTTCGCGTTCGCCCATCCCATGACCAACATCGCCCACAGCGAGGAACTGGCGCGTCTCGCCCGCGTCGGCAGCGATCTGTCGCCCAAGGACATCGAGGCGCTGGCGCGGGCGGTCGAGGCCAGCGGCGCTTCGGTGACGCCGACCCTGATCACGCTGAAAACCATCGTCGGCATGTATGTGCAGCGCGAAGTGCCGTCGGTGCCCGGCGACTGGATCAAACTCGTCGACCCGATCACCCGCCTGGACTGGACGCCGCCGGCCAATCGCTACCTGGGCCAGGCGTTCCGCGATCAGGACGGCGCCGACACGTTCTCGGCCGGTTACGACTTCGCCCGGGTGCTCACGCGCGAGCTGTACAAGCGCGGGGTGAGGCTGGCCGTCGGCACCGATGCGGCCTTGCCCGGGCTCGCGTTCGGCGTGTCGGTGCAGCAGGAAATGATCGAACTGCGCGAGGTCGGATTGCGCCCGCTCGACGTGCTGCGCGCGGCCTCGATCAACGCCCATCGTTTGTTCGATCCGGATGCCGGCAGCGGCGCGGTGCGCGAAGGCGAGCGCGCGAATCTGGTCCTGCTCGATGCCGATCCGCTGGCCGATATCCAGAACGTGTCGAAGATCGCCGGTGTGTTCGCGCAGGGGCGCTGGTTGCCGATGGCCGAGATCGATCGTCGTCTGAACGAAGGTCGGGCGTTCGAGCGCGGCTTGAGCGAGCAGATCGATCGGATCAAGAGCGCGCGGATCAAGAGCGCGCGACACCCGGCGCATTGAGCGCCGCTCAGTTCGCGAACGCGCTCAATGCCTGATGGATATCGCAGGCGTAGATGCGATCGTCCCGGTGCAGGTACAGGGTGTCGCCGCGTCCGCGAACGAGCTCGGCCCGGAGCGGTTCGCCGTGCTCATCGATCAGCTCGAACGCCGCCGCGACCGATGCGCTCGGACCGTCGTCCAGTCGCAACAGCGTGAAGGTATGGCGCGCGTCGTAACCGCCTGCGAACAACGTGTGATCGCGATACACGGCGAACGCATGCGCGCCGTACACCGGTACGTTCCAGTGGCGCACGATGCGATGGTCGCGCACCTGCACCAGCGGGAAGTCGGTGTAGTAGCAGGTCCATGCCTCGTTGTGGCTGGCGACGTTGAGCGCATAGCAATCGGCCATGAGGTCCAGCGGCGCTTCGGGCTGGTAACGGAACACAGGCGTGCCTTGCCGGTCACAGGCGACCAGGCCATGCGCGGACAGAGGATGGTCGCCAAACACGCCTTCATCGAAGTAGCCGGTCCAGATCTCGCCGCGTGCGGTCGTCTGCACATGCTCGATGGCATCGCCCAGCGCGATTTCGTCCAGCAACCGGCCGCTTTTCGAATAGACGCGGCCGTTGAGATCGCTGTCGCCGCCGCGCTGGTTGGAGCGCGCGCACACCAGCAGCAGATCCTCGCCGAGCGGTTGCAGGGCGTGGATGTTGTACGGCTCGTTGTCGATGGTCAGGTCCAGCAATCGCGCGCCATCCAGCCAGGCCTGCGCGCGGTAGCGCTGCGGCGTCGCGGGTCGGGCCTTGGCGAAACTCGCGCCCTTTTCTTCGCGTCGATAATCCAGCGTCTTGAGCGCATGCAGCAGGTACACCGCGCGATCGGGACCGATATCGAAGGCGACCAGTTCGCCTTCGCTCGGTTCCAGGCTCAGGATCGGCCACAGTTGCAGGGTCTTCATGACGGGCTTGCGCGGGGTTCCATGCTAAGCGCGGATGGTAGCGCGGTTCGTTCGGATTCGCGGTGGACCTGCGCCACCGCGCCGACGAAGCATCGACCTGAGCAACCGACGTAACCCGATACGGCTTAACCGCCCGCGCGATCCGCCGGGGCGATGTCATGCACAACCTTCGCCCTTCCACGCTCGCGCCGGATCCGCAACCCCTGCCACACCATCAAGCCCAGATACGCCACGAACACGCCGCCGATCAACTGCGCCAGTTGCGGGTCGTCCGGGCCGCTGGCCCAGGGGCGGCCTTCGGGCACGCGGGTCAGGGTTTCGGTGAAACCCGGGATCATGTGGAAGAACAGGGTGAGGGTGTAACTGATGGCGGCGATGTAATGGGAAATGCGACCGAACAGCTTGCGCCGCTCGGCCAGCCACGCGACCGCCAGCACCAGCAAGGTGACGATGCCGAGCACATGCGGCTTGCCGAAGCCGCCGTGATGGAAGATGAAGAAACCGGTGATGCAGGTGGCCACGGTCATCCAGACGTACAACTGTCCGCTGCGCGAGGCCATCGCGATTTCGTAGTGGCGCGCGATCGCGACGAAGCCGGCGGCGACCGCGATCAGGCCGAGCAGGGTGTGGAACATGCCGAACGCTGTGATACCGAACATGCCTGGGCTCCTGGGAATGCCTGGGAGAAAACCGCGCTCGCGCAAGCGAGCGCGGCGGTGTGTGTCAGCGCGATGGTTTCACGATTGCAGGAACGCCAGCAGGTCGGCGTTGAGCCGGTCCTTGTGGGTGTCGGTCAGGCCATGCGGCGCGCCGGTATAGACGATGAGCTTGCTGCCGGCGATCAGTCTGGCCGAGGCGCGGCCGGCGGCGTCGATCGGTACCACCTGATCGTCGTCGCCGTGCACGATCAGCGTGGGCACGTCGAATTTTTTCAGGTCTTCGCTGAAGTCGGTGGCCGAGAACGCGGCGATCGAGTCGTAGGTGTTCTTGTGGCCGCCGGCCATGCCCTGCAGCCAGAACCAATCGATCGCGCCTTGCGACGGGGTGGCGCCGGGCCGGTTGTAGCCGAAGAACGGGCCGGCGGCGAGGTCCTGATACAACTGCGAACGGTCGGCGAGCGAACCGGCGCGCAGGCCGTCGAACACCTCGATCGGCAGGCCGCCGGGATTGGCCGGAGTTTTCAGCATCAGCGGCGGCACCGCCGAAATCAGTCCGGCCTTGCGAACCCGCGCGGTGCCGTGGCGGCCGATGTAACGCGCGACTTCGCCGCCGCCGGTGGAGAAGCCGAACAAGGCTGCGTCGGTGACATCCAGATGTTCGAGCAATTCGGCCAGGTCGTCGGCGTAGTGATCCATGTCGTTGCCGTCCCAGGGCTGGCTGGAACGGCCGTGGCCGCGACGGTCGTGGGCGATGCAGCGATAGCCGTTGCCGGCGAGGAAGAACATCTGCGCTTCCCAACTGTCGGCGCTCAGCGGCCAGCCGTGGCAGAACACCACGATCGGGCCGCTGCCCCAGTCCTTGTAGTACAGGTCGACGCCGGCGCGGGTGGTGAAGGTGCTCATGAGGACTCCGTGGTGGGGGGCGAGTGAGGGGAGCGGACGCAGCGAAGGGCTGGTCGCGCGGCGCCGTCCTGGCGGAATGCGGAAGCGGAGGGCGCGGCGATCGCATGCGGATATCGGCGCCCTGAACGAAGCCCACGTAGAACCCGGCCGGCGCAGGACAGCGCCATGTCGGATGAGTGATGGGCGTCGCGTTTGTCGGCGCGCGATGGCGCGCATCGCCGTCGTTGCGCCGCGGCCCGCTGCCGTCGTGGTCGCCTGCGCGCGGTCATGCGGGGTAAGGTGCAGTTCCGGGTTCTGGTTTCGTCAGGCGGTCGCAAGCATGAGCCTCAAGCGCGATGCCGTACTTCCGATCGCCCCGCCGGGCGCCGAGCCGATCGTCACCGAGCGCCTGCGGCTGGTGCCGGCCACGCTCGCGCTGGCCCGCGCCGAACTCGAAGACCGTGCTGCGTTCGCCGCCTTGCTCGATGCGCATATTCCCGAAGCGTGGCCGCCCCAGACCGTGGCCGAGGCGCTGCCGTTGTTCGCGCTGTGGCTGCAGGCCGCGCCTGCCTGCGGCGGCTGGTTCAGTTGGTATGCGCTGGCGCGGCAAGAGCACGGCGCGGCGGTGCTGGTCGCCAGCGGCGGTTTCATCGGTCCGCCGCTCGACGGCGAGGTCGCGGTCGGCTATGCGGTGTTGCCGCAGTTCGAAGGCCGCGGCTACGCCTCGGAAATGGCCGGCGCGCTGGTCGAATGGGCGCTGGCGCAGCCGCGGGTGGAGCGGGTGATCGCCGAAACCGAATGGGCCAATCCGGCCTCGGTGCGGGTGCTGAGCAAACTCGGCTTCGTGCGCAGCGGCAGCGCGAAAGCGGCCGAAGGGCTGCGTTTCGAGCGCAGGCGCGATGCGGCCGGTTGAGGCATCGCGTTCGATGTATTCACGATCGCGCACGCGGATCGCGCGACCTGGGCCGGCATCTTTGCCGATAATCGATGCAACCCACTCGCGGGCGATCCCATGAACTACCACGCGTTGCTGATCGATCTCGATGGTGTGCTGCGCCGCTGGCCCGAGCGCGACGCGGCGATCGAAGCCGCCCACGACCTGCCGCGCGGCAGTCTGCGCGCGACCGCGTTCGCGCCGGAGCTGTTGGCGCAGGTGGTGACCGGGCGCATCGACGACGGGCAATGGCGCGAGCAGATCGCAGCCCGTCTGCGCGTGGCGCATCCGCGCGCGCAGGTGGACGACGCGGTGCGGCAATGGTCGCTGTCGTGCGGCGAAGTCGATGCGCCGGTGCTGGGCTTGCTCGAAGCTTGCCGGCCGGGTCTGCGTCGCATCCTGGTCAGCAACGCGACCTCGCGTCTGCCGCGCGATCTGGAGGCGCTGGGGTTGTCGCGGCATTTCGACGCGGTGGTCAATTCCAGCGAGGTCGGCGCGGCCAAGCCCGATGCGGCGCTGTTTCAGGCCGCGTTCGATCGCGCCGACGCCGCGCCGCAGCGCCTGCTGTTCGTCGACGACGACGCGCGCAACGTGGCCGCGGCGGCCGCGCTCGGGGTCAACGCGCATCATTACCGCGGTGTCGCGTCGATGCGGCAATGGCTGGACGAAGCCGGCGCGCTGGACGGATAACGTCGCGCTGGACGAAGGGCTTAGTCGGTCGTGGCGCCGCGGGCGAAGCGTTCGCGGTAATCGCGCGGGCTCAGCCCGAGTTTGCGGCGGAAATGATGGCGCATGGTGATCGCGCTGCCGAAGCCGGTCTGCGCGGCGATCCGATCGATCGACGCGGCGGTGGTTTCGAGCAGTTCGCGCGCGCGTTCGACCCGCGCCTGGATCAGCCAGTCGCCCGGGGTCGTGCCGGTGGCGGCCTTGAAGCGGCGCATGAAGCTGCGTTCGCTCATCGACGCCATGCGCGCCAGTTCCGCCATCGGCAGCGGTTCGGTCAGGCGTCGGCGCAAGGCATCGAGCAGCGGCGCGAGCGCGCCGCGTTCGCTGGATTCGACCGGACGATCGATGTATTGCGCCTGGCCGCCGTCGCGATGCGGCGGAACCACCAGGCGGCGGGCGACATGGTTGGCGATCTTCGCGCCGCGGTCGCGGCGCACCAGATGCAGGCACAGGTCCAGGCCGGCGGCGCTGCCGGCGGAGGTGAGCAGGCGGCCTTCGTCGATGTACAGCGCGTCGGGATTGACCTCGATGCGCGGATAGCGCTCGCGCAAGGCATCGGCATAGCGCCAGTGGGTGGTGGCGCGGCGGCCGTCGAGCAGCCCGGTCGCGGCGAGCACGAACGCGCCCGAACAGACCGACAGCAAGCGCGCGCCGCGCGCGTACGCCTCGCGCAGCGCCGCGACGATGCGCGGCGGCACCGGCGTGTCGAGCGAGGCCCAGCCCGGAACGATCACGGTGCCGGCGCGCACCAGCCGGTCCAGGCCGGCGTCGGCCGACAGCTTCAACCCGTATTGGCCGCGCAAGGGCCGGCGCTGCGCGGCGCAGGTTTCGAAGCGGTACCAGTCGCGGCCGAGTTCGGGCCGCGGCAATCCGAACACTTCGGCCACGCACGAGAATTCGAACGCGCACAGGCCGTCGTAGACCAGCACGGCGACCCGCGGATTGATCGGACCGATGCCGTCGGGCGCGATTTTCGACTTAGGCATGATTTGATCGATGGATGGCATTGCCGCCAATGGTGGACCGCCGCGCGGCGACCGACAATGGCCATACCTTCCCGCACCCCGGAGTCCGCCATGGCCAACGCCGTCACCGCGATCCCCGCCGCCACGCCCGCCCAGGCGCTGGCGCATTTCCAGGCCCAGTTCGCGTTCGAAACCGACTGCTGGGACACCTGCGAGGCGCTGCAGTCGGGCGAGCCCGGCTTCGTGCTGGTCGATACGCGCAGCCCGCAGTTGTTCGCGCGCGGCCATATCGCCGGCGCGATCAACCTGCCGCATCGCAAGATCATCGCGTCGCGCATGAGCGCGTATCCGCCGCATACCTTGTTCGTGACCTACTGCGCCGGCCCGCATTGCAACGGCGCCGCACGCGGCGCCTTGCGCCTGGCCGAACTGGGTTATCCGGTGAAGTTGATGGCCGGCGGCATCACCGGCTGGCTGGACGAGGGCTTCGAGTTGAAGCGTTCGGCGCAAGGCGCGGTGGCTTGAGTCCGAGCCTTTGCTGAGTTGGCGCGTATTGCATGACGAGGCGATACCCGCGTCGGTCGCGCGCATCGCCATGTCACGGTCGCCGGCATCGGATCGTCATCCACACGACAGTGCAACGAACGCGCGCGGATTGAATGTCGCGCCGTCGTGCGCACTTCGTTTACCTCACCTGCAAGGATCGACGATGAACGCTGCTACCCCAAAACCCGTGTTCGCACTCAGCAATCCGGCCGGCCTGTACGATCCGGCGCCCAATGGTTATTCCCACTTGGCCTTGATCGAGCCCGGCGCGCGTTGGATCGTCGTCGCCGGGCAGGGCGGCGAGACCGCCGACGGCGCGCTCGATCCCGATTTCCGCCAGCAAGTGCGTCAGGCCATGCGCAATCTGCTGACCGCATTGGAGGCCGGCGGCGCGCGCGGCGAGGACGTGGTCAAGCTGACCGTGCTGATCGTCGATCACAGTCACGAACGCCTGCGCGTATTCGGCGAAGAATTGGCCGCGGCCTTCGGCGCCGATCATCGGCCGGCCTGCACCCTGATTCCGGTGCCGCGCCTGGCCCTGGACGGCATGTTGTTCGAGATCGAGGCGATCGCGGCCGTAGCCGCATAAGTCGACCGCTGGAAGCGCTTGCAGCGCGATAAGTCGGCTGCTTACGACGGCGTCGGACGCGCTACAATGCGCTCGTGGCCGCACCGGACTCGCATTCTGCGACCGGTCCCGCCGCGCTCCCCCTTCCGATTGTCGCCGCGCGGCCCGAGCCGCGTGGCGCCGACGGCTGGGCGCGGGCCCGCATGACCAGGAGAATCCTATGAGCACCGATCACCGCCTGCTGATCCGCGCCGCGGCTTTCGCCGCCGAGCGTCACCGCCACCAACGCCGCCTCGACCAGGCCGCCTCGCCCTACATCAACCATCCCATCGCCCTGGCCGACGTGCTCGCCAACGAAGGCGGCGTCGACGATACCGTCGCGCTGTGCGCGGCCTTGCTGCACGACACGATCGAAGACACCGACACCAGCGCGGACGAACTGGAAGCGATATTCGGCGCCCGCATCGCCGCGGTGGTGCTGGAGGTCAGCGACGACAAGGCCCTGCCCAAGGCCGAACGCAAACGCTTGCAGATCGAACACGCCGCGCATGCCTCGCGCGAGGCGCAGTTGGTCAAGCTCGCCGACAAGATCTGCAACCTGCGCGATTTGCTCGCCGCGCCGCCGCCGAACTGGTCGCGCCAGCGCAAGCAGGATTACTTCGATTGGTCGGCGCGGGTGATCGACGGCGTTCGCGGCGTGCACCCACGGCTGGAAGCGCTGTTCGACTCGGTGTATGCGCGCGCGGTGGAGCTGGCCGACAACGCAGCGGCCTGAGCGGCTGCTGATGTCGGGATCGGTCGCGGCTAGACTGAGCGCTCCCCATCGTCCGTGCCTGTCATGTCCGCCATCTCCGCGTCCGCCGATCCTTCTTCGCTGCAATTGTCTCCGATCGTCGCCGGCGCCTGGCGTATGGCCGAATGGGGCTTCGATGTCGGCCAGCGCCTGCAATGGATCAACGAGGCGCTGGCGTTGGGCATCGACAGTTTCGATCACGCCGATATCTACGGCGATTACCGGGTCGAGGCGCTGTTCGGCGAAGCCCTCGCGGCCGAGCCGGGTCTGCGCGATCGCCTCCGCCTCGTCAGCAAATGCGGGATCAAGCTGACTTCGGCGCAGCGGCCCGATCACCGTATCAAGTCGTACGACACCTCGGCCGAGCATGTGCGGGCTTCGGTCGAGAATTCGCTGCGCGCCCTGCGCACCGATCGGCTTGATCTGTTGCTGATCCATCGACCCGATCTGTTGATGGACGCCGACGCGCTGGCGCTGACCTTCGAACAGCTCAAGGCGGCCGGCAAGGTGCTGCATGTGGGGGTGTCGAATCACACGCCGTCGCAGTTGCAGTTGTTGCATGCGCGGCATCGGCTGGCCACGCATCAGATCGAATTGTCGCCGCTGCATTTGCCGGCGCTCGACGACGGTACGCTCGATCAGTGTCAGTTGCTCGGGATGCGGCCGATGATCTGGTCGCCGCTTGGCGGTGGGCGCTTGTTCGCCGGTGGTGACGCTCATGCGGCGCGGGTGCGCGATTGTCTGGTTGCGGTCGGCGAGCGGCACGGTGGGGTGTCGGTGGCGACGGTGGCTTATGCCTGGTTGTTGCGGCATCCGTCGCGGCCTTGGCCGATTACCGGCAGTGGGCGTGTGCAGGGGTTGCGGGAGGCGGTGGCGGCGTTGTCGGTTCGGCTTAGTGCTGAGGAGTGGTATGAGATTTGGCAGGCCGGGGCGCACAGAGAGGTAGCTTGAGGGCCGGGATTATGGATTCGGGATTCGGGATTGGTGAAACGGTTCGCGGCGTGTGTACTGGCGCGGGCTCTTTTCATCACTAAGTCTTTCATCTGAAGCTTGAGCAGACGGGGACGATTTTGTGCGTGCTCATGAACAGGTCTGTTGATTCTGCCTTTGGTTTCTTGAGCTTCAGAGCTTTTAAAGCTTTCAGCAGGATCAAAAGCTTCCGCCACTAAAGCGACGGGTCACTTTCTTTTGTCAAAAGCGACAAAAGTTCGTCTGGATTCCCTTCGGTCAAAAGGTAACCAAAGAAAAACGCTTTTCTTCGAGTCAAGAGCCCGCAAGTACGGGGCTTCCGCGGGCGTGCGCCACACGAGACATCCTGTCTCGGTGGCGCACGGCGCACATCCATGTGCGCCGCCCTTCGGGTGTGCTTTTGCTAACGCGAGTTACAGGCTTCGCAGCGCTGGTGAATCAACCTGGCATCGTGGATTGATGCTGGGATAGCGTCTCGGCCTCAGCGTGACACGACACGTTGTGAAGCGACACTGGCTAAGTTCGGCCATTGATATCGTGCTGTGTTGCCGGTCGTGCCCGCGCCTTCGCCACGCTGGAGGGCGGGGCGAAGGTCTGGACGGGCGATGCGGTGTTTACTTGATCTCGACCACGGACTCGAAGCCGCCGAAGATCATTCGCTTGCCGTCGAACGGCATCGGCGGGTTGTCGGGGTTGGACGGGTCCATGCGCGGGTCTTCCATCATTTTCTTCATGCCGGCGTCGCGGGTGGCCTTGTCGGGCCACTCGATCCAGGAGAACACCACCACTTCGTCGTCGGTGGCCTGCACGGACTTGCGGAAGTCGGTGAGTTTGCCGTCCGGCACATCGTCGCCCCAGGCTTCGATGACGCGCAGCGCGCCGAGTTCGATGAAGATCGGATCGAACTGGCGGGCGTAGTCGATGAATTTCTGCTTGTTGGCCGCGGGTACGGCGATCACGAAACCGTCGATGTAGGACATGGAAATCTCCTGGTGGGAACACGGAACGAATAGGGCGGCGGTGCGCAACGGCACCGGTGAACTGCCCGCCTCATTGGAACGACGAACCGAAGGCGCGGGAATCGACATCGCGGTCGAAATGATTTTCGCCTGTTCAGGAAACGCTGCCTAGAGCCGATCCCGGCGTTCGCATCGGCGCCGCGGCCGGCAACGCCCGGTCCGGCGCGGCGCGAAGAACGGTCACGGCTTGAGCATGCAGCGCTGGTAGCGCTGGTTGACGCGATCGGCGAACCAGGCGGTGGTCAGCTTGCGGGTGATCTTGGGGCTTTCCAGCGCGATGCCGGGCACCAGCGCGCGCGGCAGCGGTCCGCGCGTTTCGGCCAAAGCGAACACGCGCGTGTACAGATCGGTCTCACTGAAGTCGAGCCGGTCGCCGCGGCCGAGCGCGCGCCGGATCGCGGCATCGTCCATGCCCAACCGCGCGCCCAGCGCGCGCACCGCGATCTCGGTCTTGCCCGGCGCCTTCATCGGCGCGCCGGGCGACAGCAGGTCGCCGTCCAGCGCCAGCGCGATGCCGGACGCCTTGCTCACCGCGTTCTGGAACGCCGCGTTGCGGCTGGCGTACCAGCCGGCGTTGTAGTCGGCGAACCGGTGCAACTTGCGGGTGTAGGGCGTGGCGTAGCCGAGCAGGTGGGCGATGCCGAAATACAGGCCGCCGCGTCGGGTGAACACTTCCTCGCGGATCGAACCGCTCACGGGATACGGATAGTCGCGCGCGTTCGCCTTGGCGAAGTCGATGCTCACCTGCATCGCGCCGCCGGTCTGCACCGGGTTCATGCCGGCGAACAAACGACTGCCCAGCGGCACGCGGCCGATGATGTCCTCGTAGAGCTCGCTCAGTTCGCGTTCGCTGCGCACCGATTCCAGACGTTGCGCGTAACTGCGCCCATCCGGGGATTTGATCTGCAGCGCGGCGGTCACCATGAACTTGGGGATGTGCTTCGCCGCGGCGCGGCGGTCGATCTCTTCGCGCGCGATCCGCGCCAGCCCGTCCACGCGGGGATCGGCCCGGTAGCCGGACTCCTGCTCGATCACCGCCAGCACCGCGCACAGGTTTTCGCTGGACGGATCGATCCGCTGCGCGGCGAGCGCGGCCTGGATGTCGGCCGCCCAGCCGTCTCGATCCGCGGTGGAGGCGGGGATCTTGCGCGCCAGTTCGGCGCGCACGTCCGCGGACTGGCGTCCTTCCTGGCTGGGC
Source organism: Lysobacter sp. Soil_N_51 (assembly GCF_057655755.1). NCBI lineage: Bacteria > Pseudomonadati > Pseudomonadota > Gammaproteobacteria > Lysobacterales > Lysobacteraceae > Lysobacter > Lysobacter sp. Soil_N_51. The sequence goes on from NZ_JBDGLR010000005.1 coordinate 201,958, forward strand.
TGGCTCGCGCAGCCCGCCAACAGCGCGGCGAGCAGCGCGAAGCTTGCGAGGCGTCCTCGTCCCGAGGTCGAACCGGCGGCAGCGGGCAGAGATCGGGGCACGGAGTTCGCCAAGCCTGGGAAGGACGCACGCAGGATACGGGCGGCTCGATGGCGCGGCCAGCATGGCCGCGCGATAGCGTTCAGCCGCGCGCGTGGGATGCGCGGCGGCTCGACGGCCACGCATCGATCACAGATCGCCGACCTGTTTTTGCACCTCCTCGGGGAAATCCTCCATGCCCATCACCTGGCGAACTTCTATGGTTTCGTTTTCCGATGCCGGGCAACGCCTGGCCCACTCGATCGCCTCCTCGCGCGAGGCGACGTCGAGCATCCAATAGCCGCCGAGCACTTCCTTGGCTTCCGGGAACGGTCCGTCGACCACGCGCGGCGGCCGGCCCTTGGGAAAACTGATCCGCGCGCCCATCGACGGCGGATGCAGGCCGTCGAGCGCAAGCAGCACGCCGGCCTCCTGCAGCGCGTGGTTATAGGCGGTCATCGCCTCGATCTGTTCGAGGCTCGGCAGGGTGCCGGGCGCGGCCGATTCGTAGCCCTGGGGAATCATCAGCATCATGAAGCGCATGGGGTGTCTCCGGTGGTGTAGCGGGTGGGTAGTCGCGGCCTGTCGTTGGCGCTAAGCCATGCTGCAATGCCGCGTTCTTGTAAGCACGACGAACCGGTCGCGGCCGGATCGACATCCGCGGCGAAGTTTTTTTCGCGCGCGCGGCGGGTCCGCGCCGCGCAGCTGAATCGGGTCTGTCTCGGCCGCGCCATCGTGCGAGCGGACATGACAATTCGCTGTTTACCATCGCGCCTTCATCGACCGAAGGCGAGGGCGGGCATGAGCGATTCCAGGACGAAGCGCGGGCGTGTGTCGCCGCCGTTGTGGGCGTTGCTGTCGTTGGCGGCAGTGCCGGCGTTCGCGGCCCCGCCGCCCGCGCCCAAGCCCGACCCGGCCCTGGACGTGTATGCCGCGCCCGCGCAGCGGGTCGACATCGGCAAGGGCCGTCATCTCAATCTGCGCTGCAGCGGCCAGGGCGAGCCGACCGTGATACTGGAAGCGGGGTTCGCCGCCGATTCGTTGGCCTGGGCCAGATCGCAACCGGCGATCGCCGAACACAATCGCGTCTGCGCTTACGACCGCGCCGGCATGGGGTATAGCGATGCCGGCCCGTTGCCGCGCGATCTCGAAGCCGATGTCGCCGACCTGCGCGCGCTGATCGACGCGGCCGATATCGACACGCCGGTGATCCTGGCCGGCCATTCCTACGGCAGTGTGGTCGTGCGGCGCTTCGACACGCTGTATCCGAAATGGGTGTCGGCGCTGATCCTGATCGACCCGCCGGCGCAGAACGTCGGCGAATTCTCGCCGGCCTACGCCAAGGCCGAGGCCGAAGTCGCGCCGAAGATGCTGGCGATGTACCGCGCCTGCGAACAGGGCGCGAAGGACGGCAAGCTCGCGACGAGCACGCCGCCGCCGGCGCTGCGCAACTGCCTGCGCGGCGCGAATCCGAACTACAGCGATGGCTTGAACGCGGCCATTCGCGGCTGGCGGTCGCAGCCCGCGTTCTGGGAAAGCATGATCTCCGCTTCGCAACAGCGCGCCGTGCTGTACGCCGGCGCGGTGGCCAAGAGCGAGCGTCACGACGGCAAGCCGTTGATCGTGCTCAGCGCCGACCGTCCGTATCAGGGCATCGCGCCCGACGATCTCAAGGCGCTGACCGCGGCGCGCGAGCAGACCCATCTGGCGCTGATGGCGAGTTCGCGCACCGGCAAGCGGGTGGTGATCGAGAACAGCGGCCACGATATTCCCAACGATCAGCCCGCCGCGACCGCGATCGCGGTGTTCGAGGCGATGCAGATGCGCAAGCGCGGCAAGGATCAGGCCGCGCGCGGATCGTTGTAGCGGATCGGCGTTCGCGCGTTGCGTTGTGCTCCATGTCGCGCCGGCCGTCGCGCGCTTGCGGCGCGCGCGGCGAACGCCGATAGTCGCAGCGTCCATTCCAAGGCAGGTGCGGACCATGCGGGCGAAGACTGTGTCCACGACCGTGGCGGCGTCGGCGCTGCTGGCCGCATCGGCGCCTGCCTGGGCGTCGAACTACGACGGCATGCTGGCGCTGTTCTTCGCCTTCTACCTGGTGGCGCCGTGGAGCGCGCTGCAACTCGTGGTGTTCGCGTTGCTGGCGTTGTTCGATCGCTACCGCTCGCGCAAACTCGCGCTGTGGCATAGCGCGATCGCCGCGGCCGGACCGATCGTCGGCCTGTTCGTGGCCCTGATCGACTACCGCGATCCCGAGTTTCTGTGGCTGGCGATCGGCGTCAACGCGCTGCTGCTCGCGCTGGCGTTCCTGCCGATGGGCATGCACGCGATCCATCGCCACCGCGCCGCGCGCCGGGCCGGGGCGGTGGACGCATCCGCGCCGCCTTGATCGAATGCGCGACACTGCGTTGCGTCGGCGGACTTTGATTGCGCGTTTGCGCTCACACTTCCTTATCGCACCGGGCGGGAACATCAGCGGCTTCGCCGCGGCGGAATCCTCCGCTGGTTCGGCCCATCGAACAGCAATCGCTACTGGAGAAAACATGGAACTTGGCATGGTCGGTCTCGGCCGCATGGGCGCCAACATGGCCGAACGCCTGGTCCGCGGCGGCCACACCGTCGGCGGTTACGATCCCGGTCCGGCCGCGCGCGAGCAGGCCGCCGCGCGCGGCATCGCGCCGGCGACCTCGTTGGCCGAACTGGTCGCCGCGTTGCCCGCGCCGCGCGCGGTCTGGCTGATGGTGCCGGCCGGGCAGGTCGTCGACGCGACCCTCGCCGAACTGCTGCCGCTGCTGTCGCCCGGCGATACCGTGATCGACGGCGGCAATTCGAATTACAAGGACACGATGCGGCGCGCGGCCGAACTGGCCGGGCACGGCCTGCACTATGTCGATTCGGGCACCAGCGGCGGCGTGTGGGGGCTGAAGGAAGGCTACAGCCTGATGATCGGCGGCGACGAGGCCGCGGTCGAACGGCTGCGGCCGATCTTCGAAACCCTCGCGCCCGCGGCCGATCGCGGCTGGGGCCGGGTCGGTCCGAGCGGCGCCGGCCATTTCACCAAGATGGTCCACAACGGCATCGAGTACGGCTTGATGCAGGCCTACGCGGAAGGCTTCGCGATCATGGGGCACAAGGCCGATTTCGGCCTGGACCTGCACCAGATCGCGGAAATCTGGCGCCACGGCAGCGTGGTGCGTTCGTGGCTGCTGGACTTGAGTTCGGACGCGCTGGGCAAGAACCCGAGCCTGGACGGCATCGCGCCCTATGTCGAAGACTCCGGCGAAGGCCGCTGGACCGTGGCCGAGGCGATCGACCTCAACGTATCGGCGCCGGTGATCACCGCGTCGTTGCTGGAGCGCTTGCGCTCGCGCGATAAGGATTCGTTCGCCGACAAACTGCTGGCGGCGATGCGCAACGAATTCGGCGGGCATGCGATTCGCAAGGAATGAACGCAGGACGGCGTGATGCCGGCGCGGGAATGCCATGGCGGCCGGGGCCGCCTGGTTTCGATGACAGCGTTGGCGCGGCTTCGCCAGGACCGCGCTGTGTGGATTGAGCGGGTTCGCTGTCGACGCCGGATCGGCGTATTTCGAAACGCGCCGCTTCGAAACGCGCCGCTTCGAAAAGCGCCGGATCTGAAGTCCATCCCGCAACGACCTCGCTGATTTTGCCGGCCTGCGCGGGCCGGCCCGCGTCCGCGCCGGCCCGCAGCGTTATGCTCGCCTGCGCCGCATCCGGCGGCACTCAGGGCTTGCGCGCATGTCGACCTCATCGCCGCCTTCGGCAACCGCGAGCGGTCCCGCACCGGTATCGCTCGCATCCGGCCAGACCGATCCGGACCGCGCCGGCCTGACCCGCCTGGGCCTGCCGCGCCTGGACATGATCGACCGCTTGCGCGGCTTGGTGATCGCGCTGATGGTGCTCGATCACGTACGCGACTATTTCCATCGCCAGGCGTTCGCGTTCAACCCCACCGATCTCGACCAGACCACGCCGCTGCTGTTCGCGACGCGCTGGGTCACGCATCTGTGCGCGCCCAGTTTCGTGTTCCTCGCCGGCGTGTCGATCTTCCTGCAGGGCATCGGTGGCAAGTCCCGTTCCGAGTTGTCGCGGTTCCTGCTCGCGCGCGGCAGCTGGCTGATCGTGCTGGAGTTGACCGTGATCGTGTTCGGTTTCCAGTTTCTGTGGCCGTTCCTGTTCCTGCAGGTGATCTGGGCGATCGGCGCGGGCATGATCGCGATGGCGGCGTTGCTGTGGTTGCCGCGGCCGCTGGTGCTCGCGCTCGGCATCGCGATCGTCGCCGGGCATGGCGCGTTGGGCGGCTTCGACCCGGCGCGACTCGGCGCGCTGGCGCCGGCGTGGACCTTGTTGATGCGGCCCGGCGTGCTGCCGGGCATCGAGGGTTTCGTCGCCTATCCGGCCCTGCCCTGGATCGGTCTGATGCTGTTGGGTTACGGGATCGGCCCTTTGTTCGTGATGCCTCACGCGCGCCGCACTCGGGCACTCGCCGCGCTGGCCGTGGCGATGCTGGTCGCGTTCGCGCTGCTGCGTCTGGCCGCGATCGGCGATCCCTCGCCGTGGCGACGCATGGCCGATCCCGTGTTCGATGCGCTGTCCTTCCTCAACGTATCCAAGTACCCGCCGTCGTTGCAGTACGCGCTGGCGACGCTCGGCGTGTCGCTGCTGCTGATGCTGGCGCTGGAGCGACTGCGCGGGCCGTTGCGCGAGGTTTTGCTCGCTTACGGTCGCACGCCGTTGTTCACCTATCTGCTGCATATCTACGTGGTGCATGCGGCGGCCCTGGCGATCGGCGTGGCCAGCGGCATTCCGGCCGCGGTGTTCGTGGGCATCCTGAGCCATCCGCGCGAGGTGTTCGAATCGGGTTGGGGCATGAGCTTGCCGGCGGTGTTCGCGGTCTGGTTGGCGATACTGGCATTGCTGTATCCGTTCTCGCGCTGGTTCGCGCGGCTCAAGCAGCGACGCCGCGACCGCTGGTTGAGCTACCTGTGACCTAGGGCCTTAGACCTTGGTCGATCTGCGAAGCAGCGCAAGCCAGGTTCACACGCGCGGTCACGGCCGCTCAGGTACGCGCCGAGGCTGGCGCGCTAGCCTGGGTTGCGTTCGTTGCCCGGCATGCGCGGCGACGCGACGCACTCCTTCGCCGCCACACCGGATCGGTTTTTCTTTCGTCCATCGTCGAAACGCAGCGCGCGCGGCGCGTCGGCGGACGCTGGAGTGCGCGGCGCCGTCCCGCTTCGTTCCCCACTTCGGAGACGTCCCATGACCACCGTCACCTCCCCCTCGCGCCGGCCGCCGCTGCGGCGCTGTCTGCAATTGCTCGCCCTGGTCGCCGCGACCGCGGCCGGTACCGCGATCGCCGCGCCGAACTATCCGTTCGGCAGCCATCGCCAGGCCTACGTCAGCGGCACCTTGAGCCCGAGCGTCGGCCGCGCCTCGGCCGATCAATCCACCGCGTCGTTCTACGGCACCTGGAAACAGCGCTATCTCAAGCCGGCGTGCCGGTCCGGCGAGTACCGGATCAAGGCCGATACCGGCGATGCCTATGTGGTTTCCGAAGGTCAGGGCTACGGCATGCTGATCACGGTGATGATGGCCGGCAACGACCCGCAGGCGCAGACCTATTTCGATGGCCTGCACCGCTACAACCGCGGCCATCCCAGCAGCAACGACGCCGATCTGCTGGCCTGGGCGCAGGACGTCAACTGCAACAACGTGGCCGGCGCGAGTTCGGCCACCGACGGCGATCTCGATATCGCCTACGCGTTGCTGCTGGCCGATCTGCAGTGGGGCTCGGGCGGCGCGATCAACTACGCCAGCGAGGCGCGCAAGGTGATCGCGGCGATCCGCCGCAGCAACGTGCATCCGACCAGCAAGCTGGTCAACCTGGGCGACTGGGTCGACAGCAGTTCGCCGGGCTACTACAACGCCACCCGCAGTTCGGACTGGATGCTCGGCCACTTCCGCGCGTTCGGCGCCAAGCTCGGCGACAGCTACTGGACCGGCGTGCTCGACGCCCAGCAGAACCTGATCGCCCGCATGCAGAGCACCTACGCGCCCAACACCGGCCTGCTGCCCGACTTCATCGTCAACACCAACACCACGCCCAAGCCGGCGTCGGCGGGCTTCCTCGAAGGCGACCACGACGGCCACTATTCGTGGAACGCGGGCCGGGTGCCGTGGCGGATCGGCATCGACGCGGCGGTCAGCGGCGACACCCGCTCGCGCACCGCGGCGCGCAAGCTCAGTGTGTGGATTCGCGGCAAGGCGGGGAACAATCCAAACAACGTCAAGGCCGGCTACAAGCTCGACGGCACGGTGATCGACAACTACAACGAAGTGTTCTTCACCGCGCCGTTCGCGGTCGCGGCGACCGTCGATCCCAACGCGCAGGCCTGGCTCGACAAGCTGTGGACCTACATGGCCAGCGGCGCGCCGGGCGATTACTACGGCGACAGCGTCAAGCTGCTGTCGATGCTGGCGGTGTCCAACAACTGGCTCAAGCCCTGAGTCCGGCCGCGGGCGGCGCTCCGGCGCCGCCCGCATCGGCCTGGCCGGATGGGGCAGGGGACCGTCCGTTACCGTGCGTTTGTGTTGCGGTGCATCACGAAACAAACGAATTTTGCAAACCGTTCGTGCCGATTTAGGTCAAAAGTCGGTGGAGTGTGTCTCGGGTCTCCATTAGGATCGAATCGCCGGCACGGTTGGGGCCGTCGGCGTAGTGGATCCATGGAGTGCCGCGAGGCGCCGGCCGGCGTCTCGCCTGCGGCCGTGCGGCCGCCACCAACGAGGCAAACGGACATGCGCGCCATCCTGCTGAGCTTGCTGTTGCTCACCGCTATCGCCCCCGCCATCGGCCAGACCCTGCCGGGCGAACCCTTCGACGTCCAGACCGTCCTGGACGAACAGACGCAGATCAATAAGGACATCGACGCCGGCACCGGGCCGTACGCCCAGCTCGACGATATCTCGATGCAGGAACTGCGCGAGCGCCAGCGCAAGCTGGTGGCGATGCTCGAAGGCCATCGGTACGACGATCTCAATGAAGCGCAGCGCACCCGCGCGCGCACCCACATGGTCTTCATCAAGTACCTCGGCAAGACCGACGAGGATCAACTGATCTGCGTGCGCAAGCGCACCACCGGCAGCAACCGGGTCGAGCGGGTCTGCAAGCTGGTCGCGCAGTTGCGCGATGAAAGCAAGAACAGCAAGGACCAGGCCATGCAGATGCTGCAGAACCGGACGATCACCCCTTGCGGTCCGGGCGGTTGCTGAGCGGCTCGCATCGCCGCGGCGCGGCGGAGCCAGTCTCCGCCGCGCCATCGTCGGCGTGCGCGCCCCGCCAGGGACGCGGATTCGTCCTTTCGTTCCAGCCCGTTTCCAAGTCACGATCGAGAGCCACCGCCATGGGTAAGATTTTTCTAGGCGTGGTATTGACGGCGTTGTGCGCCGCCACCGCCAGCTTCACCGCGCCGCCGGCAACGCCGTTCGACGCACAGGCCGTGCTCGAGCAGCAAAAGGCCATCCGCGCCGACATCGACGCCGGCAAGGGCGTCTACGGCCAGTTGAACCCGGCCACCCGCCAGGAAGTGCGCGAGCGTCAGGACAAGCTGGGCACGCTGCTGCACAACCGCCGCTACGAGGACCTCAGCCCGGCCGAGCAGGATCAGGCGCGGCTTGATCTGGCCTGGATCGAATACGCCGGCAAGACCGACGACGACCGTCTGGTCTGCGAACGCGTGCGCACCATCGGCAGCAACCGGGTCGAACGCGTGTGCAAGACCGTGGCCCAGCGCCGCGACGACAAGAAAAACAGCAAGGACAACGTCGATCGCGCGTTGCACAATCGCAACCTCAGTAGCTGCAAACCCGATGCATTGACCTGCATCTGATGCGTTGTACAGCGCGCGGGCGGAGCCCGTGCGTTGCCCGCACGACCCGGACGTTCATGACCGGCCGGGTTATGCGTCGTAAGCGTGGAGCACTGATGCTCCCGCTCGTTTTCAATCCAGGACCGAGAGCCATTGCCATGCGTAAGATTTTTCTGTCCGTCGTCTTGACGGCTTTGTGCGCCACCGCCACCGCGTTCGCCGCTCCTCCGGCGACGCCGTTCGACGCACAGGCCGTGCTCGAACAACAAAAGACCATCCGCGCCGACATCGATGCCGGCAAGGGCGCCTACGGCAAATTGAACCCGGCCACTCGCCAGGAAGTACGCGAGCGCCAGGACAAGCTCAGCAAGCTGCTGGAAAACCGCCGCTACGAAGACCTCAGCCAGGCCGAGCAGGATCAGGCGCGGGTCGACATGGCCTGGATCGAATACGCCGGCAAGACCGACGACGACCGTCTGGTCTGCGAACGCGTGCGCACCGTCGGCAGCAACCGGGTCGAGCGCATCTGCAAGACCGTGGCCCAGCGCCGCGAAGAGAAGAAAAGCAACAAGGACAACGCCGATCGGGCGCTGCAGAACCGCAATCTGTCGCCGTGCGGCCCGGATGGCTGCAGCTGATCGGCACCGATCGCCGCGCGAGGCTTCGGCCCGCGCGGCGATCGACCGGTTTCAGGCGCGCGTCGCAAGGCGCGCGACCTCGGCCGGCCCGGCCTGAGCGACGGCCGGCGTATCAATCGCAGCAGCGGCACGGCAGGCCGTTGCCCGGGCTCCAGCCCGGCAGTCCGCCGCAGCGGTCCTGGCATACCTTGTAATTGCACAGCGCTTTGTCCGGCGGCGCCGACGAAGCGGCCTGCACGCCGAACCCGAACCCGAAAGCGGCCAGCGCGAACGCGGCCAGATAGCCGATCGTCCTGGATTTCATGGGTGATCCTCCTGCCGTGGCGATTGAGCCGGCGAACCGAACAAGGGCGCTGATCGCGCGCGCCGGAGCGCGGGCGGACGCTCGCGCCGCGGCCACTGTAGGCCGCGGATCGGGCGCGAACTGTCCAATGCATCACCAAAGGACGTGGGGGTGACAGTTGTAAGGGGTTGCCCATCACGCGAGGTTTCGGCGCGTGATCCGGCAGGGCGGAGCCCGCGGTTTTCGTCGGGTTGCTCGAACACGATGATGTCCGGCCTTCGTCGCTACCGAACGCAAAGCGTCGGTCTTGAAGGGATGGGCGCGAGATCGCGCGGCCTCGAGTTTTTGTGGAAACGCTTCCAAGCCAGATGCTTTGCGACCGATGCGCATCGAAATCTGACAATCCGCGGATTTGCCCAAGCTCGCCCCATCGCGCGATCATCGCCGCACCCCCCGCCGCACGAGTGTCGCCCGTGACCTTCGCACTGCACCGCTCGCTGCGCGCCGCCGCGCTGTCGTCGATTCTGTTCGCGGCCGCTTGCGCCTCGGTTCCGCCGCACAATCCGCTCGCGCAGTGGCATCCCTCGCCGAACTACAACCAGCGGCGCGCGCAATTGATCGTGCTGCATCACACCCAGCAGGACAGCGTCGAGCGCTCGCTGCAGACTTTGCGCACGCGCAATTCGCAAGGGCAGGTCAGCGCGCACTATCTGATCGGCGACGACGGCCATATCTATCAACTGGTCGCCGACGACCAGCGCGCCTGGCATGCCGGCGCCGGCCGCTGGGGCGATATTTCCGACCTCAATTCGGCGTCGATCGGGATCGAACTCGACAACGACGGCACCGAGCCGTTCTCCGACGCGCAGATCGACAGCCTGATCCGCCTGCTCGCCGATCTCACCAAGCGGCTGAGCATTCCGCCGTACCTGGTCGTCGCGCACGGCGATATCGCGCCGACCCGCAAGACCGATCCGAGCGTGTTGTTTCCGTGGCAGCGATTGGCGCAGGCCGGTTATGGCCTGTGGCCGCGCGCGCCGCTGAGCGCGCCGCCGCCGGGTTTCGATGCCTGGGCGGCCTTGCGCCTGATCGGCTACGACCTGCGCGAGCCCGGCGCCGCGCTGGCGTCCTTCCACCGCCACTTCCGCGGCAACGAGGCGCGCGAGTGGCAGGCGGGCGATGCGGAGATCCTGTACGACCTGCAACGGCAATTGCTGGCGCTGCCCGAGGGAGCGCCGACGCCGTTGCCGGCGCCGGCGCTGCGTTGAGGCGGTCGCCGGCCGATCCGCTGCGATCGGGATTCGAATCGCCCGCGCCGCGAGTGATCTCGCGATCGATCCGCCGTATTGCAGCCGAACCCGGATCGAACTCAAGCCGCGGCGATCGCCTCGATCTCCACCAGCCAGCCCGGATTGACCAGGCCGACCACCTGCACCCGCGTGCGCGCCACCCGCTGCGGTTGCTCGGGCGTGCCGAACCAGCGGGCGTACGCGCGCGAAAAGCCCTCGTTGTCCATGCGTCCGCCGAGCGCCGGATCGCCGACCACGTACACCCGCAACTGCACCAGATCGCCCATCTCCAGCCCCAGGCGCCGCAAGCTGCGCTCGAGTTCGCGCAGACAACCGTCGGTCTGCGCATGGGTATCGCCGAACGCGGCGATGCTGTCGGCCGGCGCATTGCGATCGATCACCGGCGGCGTATGCCCGCTGAGCAACAACAGCGGCCGACCGGCCGGCACCGTCGCGCCGACCAGGAACGGTAGCGCGCCGCCGCTGGCCAGCAGACGATCGCCCGATTGCGGCCCTTGCGCATGATCGCCGTGGTCGAAGTCGTGACGCCGCACCGGTTCGCGGGTGGCGCGCTCGAAACCGTTCATGCGGCCACCTCGTACGGCGTGTTGGCGCGCGCATCGCGCAAGGCCAGCGCCCACCAGCTCAGGCGCGACAGCAGCGTCGTCATCGCCTTATGCGCGGCCTGCGGTTCGCGCAGTTCGCCGTCGGGGCCGAACTGGCGCCAGGCGTGCGCGAGGGTGACGCAGTCGCGCAGGGTGACCGCGTGCAACTCGCCGTACACCTGACGCAGTTGCTCGATCGCGCGCAAGCCGCCGGAACTGGCGCCGTAGCTCACGAACGCGACCGGCTTGGCCTGCCACGGTTCGTAGCAGGCATCGATCAAGGCCTTCAGCGGCGCCGGGTAACCGTGGTTGTACTCGGGCGTCACCACCACGAACGCATCGACGGCGTGCAGGCGTTGCCGCAATGATTGCAGCCGCGCTTCGTCCTGGCGGCCGATGCGGCCCGACAGCGGCCAGTCCACCGGGTCGATGACTTCGACCTCGAAACCGCCATGACGCAGGATGCGGCGTTTGGCCCAGTCGGCGACCACGTCGCAGAAACGGCCCTCGCGGGCGCTGCCGTAAATCAGCGCCAGACGGAGATTGGGGGTCATGCAGGCATTCCACGGGAAGGGGGATGCGTGCAGGCTAAAACCTCAATCTAAGTTCAGGTCAAGCGAGTGGCTCAGGCCGGGCCATCGATGAACGAATCAGCCCACCTCGGGCTTGCGCCGCAGCTTATAGATCACCGCGCCGATCGCCAGCGCGACCGCGGCGGCGATCAGGTTGGCGGTGCTCGCGCTGACCAGCAGCCCGAGCGACAACACGATCGCGGCGATCGGAATCAGCGGCCCGCCGGGCAGATGCAGCGCGCCTTCGCGGCCGTGATGGCGCTTCTGCAGTACCAGCACCGACACCGCGGTGCCGATGTAGGTGCACAGCCGCGCGACCACCGACAGCAGCGCCAGTTGCTGGAACGAGCCGGTCAGCGCCAGCGCCAGCGCGATCACGCCGATGAACAGCACCGCGCGCGCCGGGGTGTGGAAGCGCGGATGGATCGCGCTGAGCGCGCGCGGGCCGTAGCCGTCCTTCGACAACGCCAGCAGATAGCGCGGCCCCATCATCACCGTGTTGCTGTTGGTGCCCAGGATCGAGATCGCCGCGCCGATGGTCAGCACCAGCGCCAGCCCGGTGCCGCTGAAACGCGCGGCGGCTTCGGCCAAGGGACTGGACGATGTCGCGATGCCGGGCAGCGTCCCGAGCGCGACCAACTGCACGGTGAAGTAGATGATCGTGACCAATACGATCATGGTCAGCAGCGCGAACGGTACGTCGCGGCGCGGGTTGCGGTATTCGCCGGCGGCGGCGGGCAGGTTCTCGAAACCGGCATAGGCGAACAACAACAGCAGCGCGGCTTCGCCGAGGTTGTGCACCGGGAACGGTGCATCGGTATGCAGCAGGCTCGGGTCGAAGTAGAACGCGCCGATCGCCACGAACAACACCAGCGGCACCAGCTTGCCGATCGCCAGGGCGACGCCGGCGCGCGCGGCGGTGCGCACGCCGACCACGTTGATCAGCACCAGCAGCGCCAGCGAGCCGGCGACCACGAACACCCGCGCCGGTCCGGCCTTGGCCGCGGGCCAGAACAGCGCCACCGCTTCGGCCAGGCCGTTGCTCAGCGAGGCGGCGGTGGAGATGCGGGTCAGCAGCAGCATCCAGCCGACCTCGAATCCGGCGAACGGCCCGAACGCCTCGCGCGCATACAGATAGCCGCCGCCGGGCTGATCGAAGTAGCTGGCGGCCTGCGCGTAGCACAGCACCAGCAGCGCGACCGCGAAGCCCGCCAGCAGCACCGCCCACAGACTGGCCGGCCCGAGCAGCAGCGCGGCGGCGGCCGGCAGCAGGTAGATGCCGCTGCCGATCACGTCGTTGATCGACAGGCCGACGATCTGCCAGCGGCTGACCGCGCGCACGGTGCCGGGCGTTTCGCTGGTGGTGGACGGGGACGGGACGGACGCGCGCGTCGTCGGCTGGCTCGGCGGCTGGCTCAAAAGGTGATTCCCCTCGCTCGGTGGCGTGCGGCGTTGGCTGCGCCGGTCTGCCTGCACCTTAGAGGGTGTGGGCGGCGGGTTTCAATGTGCGTTGAGCAAAGTGCGCATGCGCGGACGCTTGCCGGTTGCCGGTTGCCGGTTGCCGGTTGCCGCCTTGCCGGGACGACCCTCGCGAATGAGGCAACGGCGTTCGGGTCTGTTTCAAGCGCCGGCGAATCCGGTGAGCGGGCGGGAAGGGGGCGGTGGCGCGCGGGGCACTGTGGCTGGCCTGGTTCGAACGGGTCCCGCCTGCCGGCTTCAGCGCCTGAACACGTCCTGCGCAATCGTGAACGCCGAACCGCGGTCCCTGACCTGTGGCGCTGGCGCCGGACCCGCGCGCGCCTAGAATCGCGCCCCATGAGCCTGCGTTCGCCCCCTCGCATCGCGCGCCTCGTCGTGGCCGTGCTGCTGCTCGGCCTGACGGCCGGCGCGCAGGCGCGCACCGTGTACCGCTGCGTGCGCGACGGCACGGTCAGCCTGGCGACCGCGCCGGAGCCCGGTTCGCGCTGCACCGCGCGCGAGATCGACGACAACGCGGTCAAGCTGCCCAATCTGTGGGGCGAGATGGGCGTGATCAACGGCAACCTCTACGAGCGCCAGCAGGACGGCAAGACCGTCTACAGCACGCGCAAGCTGCCCGGTTCGGTGCGGGTGATGGGCTTCACCGTCGAGACCCCGCCGGGCGAGCCGGCGCATCCGGGCCTGGGCACGGTCGGCAAGCCGCAACTGGACAAATTCCCCAAGCAGTTCAGCAGCGCCGCCAAGGCCAACGGCATCGACGATGCATGGCTGCGCGCGATCGCGCATGCCGAAAGCGGCTTCAACGAGAAAGCGGTGTCGAGCAAGGGCGCGCAAGGCGTGATGCAGCTGATGCCGGACACCGCCAAGGAATACGGCGTGGTCGATCCGTTTTCCTCGGCCGAATCGATCAATGCCGGCGCGCGTCATCTCAAGTCGCTGATGCGCCGCTACAACAACGACCTGATGCTGGTCGCCGCGGCCTACAACGCCGGCATCGGCACGGTCACCCGCTATGGCGGCGTACCGCCGTATCGCGAAACCCAGGAATACATCGCCAAGGTGCAGGCGCTGCATCAGCGTTATCAGTTGGCGATGGGGACGCGGAAGCCGGTGTTGAAGGCGGCGCAGTGAAGCGTTCAGAGGAACGAGTTGAGAGGAGTGAGGAACGAGTAAGAGCGCGACGCGGGAACGAGTTGAGAGCAGCAAGTAATTAGCAGGCGAAAGGCGAAGCATGAAAAAAGCGGGCCGAAGCCCGCTTTTCCCGACGAAGACCGCAGATGCGAGTCAGCTGCCTCTACTCACTCCTCACTCCTGTGCACTCATTTCTCAGATAGGCGTGAGCCGCAACAACCGCGCATTGGTCCCATCCTCCAACAACCACACATCGCCGTTGGGGCCTTGTTCGACTTCACGAATGCGCTTGCCCATCGGATAACGCTCGGCCTCGGCCGCGGTGTTGCCGTTGAAGCGCACCCGCACCAAGGCCTGCGAGGCCAGGCCGCCGATCAGGCCGCTGCCGTTCCAGGCCGGGAAGCGCGTTCCCGAATAGATCACGAAACCGGCCGGCGCGATCACCGGGGTCCACCACGCTTCGGGCGCGTTGAGGTCCGGGCGGGTGCTGTGGCGCGGGATCGGCGTGCCGTCGTAGTGATCGCCCTGCGACACCAGCGGCCAACCGTAGTTGGAGCCGCGCTCGATCAGGTTGAGTTCGTCGCCGCCCTTCGGGCCCATCTCGTGGATCCACAGCTTGCTCTGCGCGTCGAAGGCGATGCCGAGCAGGTTGCGGTGGCCGTACGACCACACCGTCGCGGCGACGCCGCCGCGGCTGTAGAACGGATTGTCGGTCGGCACGGTGCCGTCGTCGTTGAGCCGGATCACCTTGCCCAGCGGCGAATTCAGATCCTGCGCCGGGTCGAACTTCTGCCGTTCGCTGGAGGTGATCCACAGCTTGCGGTCTGGTCCGAACGCGAGGCGATGACCATAGTGATTGCTGCCGCTGAGCTTCGGCTGACGCCACAGCACCTGCAGGTTGCTCAGCGAGCCGCCGCTGCTGGTGAGGGTGAGCTTGGCGCGCGCGACGGTCGCGCCGGCGGTGCCGCTGACGCTGCCTCTCTCGGCGTAGCTGATGTAGATCAGGCCATTGGTCGCGTACTGCGGATGCAAGACCACATCGCCGAAGCCGCCCTGACCGCCGTAGGCCACCGCCGGTACGCCGGTGATCGTCTGCGCGCTGCCGCCGATGGTCAGCACCTTGAGCACGCCGCGTTTTTCGGTAACCAGCAACCGGCCGTTGGGCAGGAAGGTCATCGCCCAGGGTTCGTTGAAGCGCGCGACTTCGGTCGCGGTGAACGGATTGGCCTTGACCGCCTGGGCGTCGGCGGCGTCGTTGTCCTGCGCGGCGGTGTCGGGCCTGGCCGCGGCCGGCGCGGCGAACGCGGCCAGCAGCACGGTGGAGCACACGATGGAGAGCGTCGAACGTGTCATCTGCGTTTCTCCGGAAATCGATGGCGTGGGGTTGAGGCCGGCCGAGAGTGCCATCGAAGCCGCAGCGGTCTTGCGACCGGTTCTGCAGTTCGCGGCGCAGGCGTCGACGCTGCCGCGATTCGCAACCGCGATCACGCGGGCAATGGGGTGTTCGCGCTAGGAAATCGTAAGCGCGCCGTGCACGGAACACGACGCAGTTCTCACGATCGCGCGCATGCGTTTCGCGCGGCGCGATGCAGCATGGATGCGTTTGTGCCGGTTGCGTATGCACAGTCGCACGAGCGGCACACGATCTGCTTATCGCGCCGCGTGGGTCCGGCCGCTTCCGGCCGTCGCGGCTTTAAGCCATCGCGTCTCAAGCCATCGCGCTGAGCGCATCGAACGGCAGCACGTCCACGTCGGTGGTGTTGGCGAGCACCCGCGCCTCGGCCTGTGCGAGCAGATCGCGATCGCCGTCGATGATCACCAGGATGCGGCCTTGCTGGATCAAGCCATCGAACTTGCGCCGGATCGGATCGGGCAGGGCCGACCCCATCAACGCCGAGGCCCAGCATCCGACCAGGCCGCCGGCCACCGTCGCGGCCGCGGCGCCGGCGAGGGTCAGGCCGATCGGCGCGATCACCACCGCGGTCAGCCCGGCGAGCAGACCGGCAACGCTGCCATAGCCCGCGCCGCGCACAGCCGCCGGCATCAGGTCGGTGTCGGCTTCCTTGCGCTCGTTGGGGATCGAAGTCAGTTCGATATCCGAACGCGCGATCAGCAGAATATCGCGGTCGTCCACGCCGGCTTCGCGCGCCGCGTCCATCGTGGCCTGCGCGGTGACGAGATCGGGCGTGCTGAATACGTGGCGGGTTTTCATTACGGTCCTCCCGGGCGCTCGCGAGCGGACAGCGAGCGCCGCCTGACCGCGTCGGCGAACGACGCGGATTGCACCGGACCGGGCCGGCCTGACGGCCCGATCCCTGCGGCGAGCATGGGCCGGATCGGGTTAGTCGGTGGTGATGGGTGCTGTTGGATTGGGACGTCGTGGCCGGTGTTGCGTTGCCGCAGAAGTGCGGGGCCGGCCGCGGCATGGCGTGAGAAACGTCACTGGACGCCCGCGCGTCGCGCCACCATGCTTTGCCCGTTCCCGATGCCCCCATGAGGCGCGCGATGTTGCCCAGTGTCGAAGTCGATTGTCCCTACTGCGGCGAGCCGATCGAATTGATCGTCGACGATTCCGCCGGCGATCAGCGTTACATCGAAGACTGCCAGGTGTGCTGCCGGCCGATCGTGGTCGCGGTCAGCGTCGACGACGACGGTGAGCCGCGGGTCGATGTCTATGCCGAGGACGAGGCGTGAGCCACGCAGTTGTCCGCATCGACACTGTGCGACGTTCCGCCGCGTCCGTCGCGGCGATAGCCACGCGCCGGACGAGACCGCATCGACCGTGACGCCGCCCGCAGCGCGCGGATCAACCCGCATCCGTCCCGACCGTCCCGAACGGCTCGACACGCGCGAACTCAATCGCGCATTGCTGGCGCGGCAATCGCTGCTGGAACGCAGCGCGGCCTCGCCGCTGGCGATGATCGAACAACTGGTCGGCTTGCAGGCGCAGGCGCCGAATCCGCCGTACCTCGGCCTGTGGACGCGGCTGCGCGAGTTCGCGCTCGACGATCTGACCCAGGCCATGCGCGCGCGCCGGATCGTGCGCGCGACGATGATGCGCGGCACCTTGCATCTGGTCAGCGCCGACGACTACCGCGCGCTGCGCCCGGTGCTGCAGCCGGTGCTGCAGCGACTGTCCTTGCAAACCGCGCATGCCAAGGCCTTGCGCAGCCTGGAGCTGGACGAATTGCGCGAAGCCGGCATCGACGCGCTGCGCGCCGGTCCGCTCAGCGCGACCGCGCTCGGCGAGGCCCTGCGGGCGCGCTGGCCGTCGCACGACACCGCCGAGTTGGCGAAGCTGGTGCGCAGCATCGAACTGCTGGTGCATGTGCCGCCGGCCGGCGTGTGGGATTCGCATCAGGCCGCGACCTTCGCCGTCGCCCACACTTGGCTGGGCGCGCCGATCGCGGAGGCGGCCGACGAAGACGCCGCCGATGCGATGCTGCTGCGCTATCTGGCCGCGTTCGGTCCGGCCAGCGCGCGCGACGCGAGCGCATGGTCGGGCCTGACCGGCACGCGCGAGCGCCTGCAACGCCTGCGTCCGCGCCTGCGCGTGTTTATCGACGAGACCGGCACCGAATTGTTCGATCTGCCCGATGCGCCCAGGCCCGCGCCCGACACGGTGGCGCCGGTGCGTTTGTTGCCGGAGTTCGACAACGTGTTGCTGGCGCATCGCGACCGCTCCCGCATCTTCGACGAGACCTTGCGCGCGGCGATCTTCAGCCGCAACGGCCTGGTCGCCGCGACGGTGTTGATCGACGGCTTCGTCGCCGGGGTGTGGAAGCTGCAGCGCGAAGGCGATACCGCGACGATCACCATTGAGACGTTCAAGCGGCCGCGGCCCGCGGATCGCACCGCTCTGCAACACGAGGCCGAATGCTGTTTGGGAGTCGCGGCGCCCGGGTATTCGCGGCATGAGGTGCGTTTGTCCGTGCTCGGTGCCTAATGGTCGAGCCGCGGGCTTGGGTGTACGACGCGTCGTCTGAATGCATGCGCTGGAGCCGGCGGCCGGCCGTGTCGCGTCGGTCGGAAGCGTCGGGGCGGAGCCCTCGCTCGCGATAACAACGGCAAGCGCCGGCCGGCGCTGCTGGCGCACGACGGGCGTTGTGCGAAGCGCTTCGGGTTTGGCGATCTGGTCGCGGATCGCCGCGATTGCTCACTTCGAATCGTCCGGTCCATCCGCCGGACTCGAGCCGATCACCTCGTTGACCGCTCGATTCGTAAAGGTTGTGTTCCGTTCAGGCAGATCTCCCGTGCGAGGCGCTCGCGGAATTTCGCCGCATGTCACGTTTTACCGCGTTTTCGACCCGCGCCGCGGCGTCGTCCTAATGCCTGCGCCGCGCCGTGTGGTTAAGCGAACGTAGCTTTAACACCCGCGTCCGCGGTTTTGTTCAGACGCGCGGCGGCAAGGTTGGGGCCGTGCGGTAAGCGCCCTGCGCAACAAGCGACGCCGATCGACGGCTCGCACCGCGCAGCACAGCACACTCATTCCAGGAGACACGACTCATGAACTTCACCAACCGCAAGTCGCTGATCGGTACGTTGGCTCTGGTTGCTTCGCTGTCCGCCCCGATGGCGTTCGCGCAAACCGCCGAACAAGCGCCGCCGACCGAAGCGGCGACTCCGGCCAGCGCCGCCCAGGATGCGGGCGCGGCGACCGACGCGCAGGCCACCGCGGCCGCGCCGCAGAAGAAGAGCTGGTCCGACGTCGACGGCGACAAGGACGGCAATCTGAGCAAGACCGAAGCCGCCGCCGTGCCGGCGCTGGGTCAGGTGTTCGATCAGGCCGATTCCGACGCAAATGGTTCGCTGACGCCGGACGAGTACAAGAATTACGTCGCCAAGGTCCAGTCCAGCGGCGGCAGCAAGAAGGGCGGCTGATTCCGGCCGCGCCCTTGGGGTGTAGGTTGTACCTGCGTTGTGGGGAGGGCGGCTTCGGCCGCCCTCTTTTTTGTCTGCGCCGCCAGCGGTGTTGTCGGCAGGGCTGACCATGTGTGCGTGCGATTCGTTTGGGCGATTGCCTTTTGCGGCAAGGGCAAAAGCAAAAGCGAGTCCCCCTGGTCCGCCTTTTGCAAAGGGGAGAGCCCGGCGCGGAGTGACGCTAGCAGGTGCGGTGTCGTTGGTCGGTGGGCGGCAGGCGGTTCCAGTGCCAACTCGACAACCGCTGCAATGCGCGCGGGCGCATAATGCCGCCCATGAACTCCCGTACCCCCGTGGCGGATTCGCGTATCCGCATGATCGGTTTCGATGCCGACGACACCCTCTGGCGCAGTCAGGACTACTTCGATCAGGCCCAACTCGATTTCGAACGCATCGTCGGCGGGTATGTCGACCTGCGCGATGCGCGCTTGCACGAGCGCCTGTACGAGATCGAGAAACGCAACATCGGCATCTTCGGCTATGGCGTCAAGGGCATGGTGCTGTCGATGATCGAGGCCGCGGTCGAGATCACCGGCGAACGCATCAGCGCCGCCGATCTGCACCGCATCGTCGAACTGGGCAAGGACCTGCTGCGGCATCCAGTGGAAATGCTGCCCGGCATCCCGGAGGCGGTGGCGCGGATCGCCGCCGAGTTCGAGGTGGTGCTGATCACCAAGGGCGATCTGTTCCATCAGGAAGCCAAGGTCCGGCAGTGCGGCCTGGCCGACCTGTTCCAGCGCATCGAGATCGTCAGCGAGAAAGACACCCAGACCTATGCGCGGCTGCTGCGCGTGTTCGATCTGCCGGCCCAGCGTTTCGTGATGATCGGCAATTCGCTGCGCTCGGACATCGCGCCGGTGCTCGCGCTCGGCGGCTGGGGCATCCACATCCCGTACCACACCACCTGGGCGCACGAAAACGAGGCCGAGATCGCCGCCGACGCGCCGCGGTTGCGCCGGGTCGACCAGGCCGCCGACCTGCCGCAGGCGGTACGCGAGCTGGCGCGGGTCGCGGCGGCCTGACCCGAGAGGAATCGGCTGGCGCGGGTCGCGTACCCGCGCCCGGCCACGGCAACGCCGGCTGAGCGGCTTCGGCGTGGGTCCGAATCATTAAAAACCGGTTCACTGTCGCGGGCTCACAGTCGCAGCGTGCCTGCCGACGATGCAGGCTTCTCAGGAGACCGACATGATTGCCCTGTCCCGCTGGCTTGCCCCCGTCGTACTCGCCCTGGGTTTGGGCGCGGTGGCGATGGTGCCGGCGCCGGCCCGCGCCGATGATCAGCTGGCCCGCGTGATCGTCGACATCGCCGACGTCATCGTGCGCAACAACACCCCGTACTACCGTTACGGCAATTACGGCTACGCCGACCGGCTGATCGTGGTCAACGACCGCTGGGGCCGCCCGACCTATTACCGCAACGTCCCGCGTTACGTCGGCTATCGCCCGGCCCCGCCGCCGCGCTATTACGGCTACAACAACGGTTACAACAACAATCGCTATTACGACCGCGACTGCAATCGCCACGGCAAGTGCCGGGTGACTTATTACGACCCGCGCCGCGACCGTCGCGACGATTACCGTCACTACAACCGCTACGGTCGCGACGACCATCGTGGTCGCCACGACAACGGCCGCTGGCGCGGTCGTCACGACGATTGATCGCTGACCGCTCAGCGGCATGTGTTACGGACGGCGCCCAAGGGCGCCGTCTGCGCTTGCGGCGGGCCGCGGGCCGGGGCGCCGCACCGGCAGCGCCGGATGACGTGATCGCCCGCTCGCTTATGCGGCGCCGGGTGATAGCCTGCCGCTTCCCGGCGCCGTGGTACGGCGTCTCCCGATTCCATCACGAACGTTCCGCCCCGAGGTCCGCCATGCGTTCCATCGCCGCATCCGCCGTCCCGTCCGTCCGTCGACCGCGCCGCATGATCCTGGCCGCCGTGTTGCTGGCCGCGATCGCCTTGCCGGGCGCCGCCTCGGCGCGCGACACCATCACCTGCAAACTCAAGTTCTCCATGTCGGGCTGGTCGGTGTTCTACAAGACCTCGTCCGGCCGCGGCACCATCAGCTGCAGCAACGGCCAGAGCGCGTCGGTGAAGATCAGCGCCAAGGGCGGCGGCCTGACCGTGGGCAAGTCGCGCATCGATCACGGCACCGGCGAATTCGCCGGCGTCCACACCCTCAACGACACCCTGGGCAGTTACGCCACCGCCGAAGCCCACGCCGGCGCGTCCAAGTCGAGCAAGGCCCAGGTCATGACCAAAGGCGATGTGTCGCTGGCGCTGGCCGGTACTGGTCAGGGCTGGGACCTCGGCGTGGCGTTCGGCAAGTTCACCATTTCGCGATGAGGCAACCCCGGCGCGGACGCGGCCTGATCGCCGCGATCGCCGCCGTCGTGGTAACGGCCACGCGCGTTATCGACGTGGCTGCCGAATGAATAGCGATGCGCGCCGCGCTTTGATCCGGACCGGCCGGTCCCAACGTTCTAGACGACCCGCAGCGCGACTCGCGCCGGACCGTCCCAGGAGCCCGCCATGACCGACAAGCTCAAGACCCGTTTCTTCGCCTTGGCCGCGTCGGTCGCCGCGCTGCTCGGCACGCCGGCGCAGGCGCAGGACCTGCCGGCGGGATGGGACCCGCGCAGCGGCGATGTCTGGGTGGACGCGTGGCTCGGCGATATCAGCCGCTACGCCGCGCGTTATCGCGAACCCTTCGTCGACGAGATGGTGCGTTACTACGGCGCGCCGCGCGAGCTGGTCGGCGATCTGCTCGATCGCCGCGGCTGGACCCCGGGCGACGTGTATTACGCCTGCGCGATCGCGCAGGTGCTGGGCCGGCCGTGCCGTTACGTGGTCGACGAATGGGATCGTGAGCATGGCCAGGGCTGGGGCGAGGTCGCGCAACGCCTGGGGGTGAAACCGGGTTCGGCCGAATTCCATCGGCTCAAGCGCGGTTTCGTGCCGACCTACGACCGCTGGGGTCGGCCGATCACGATCGATACCGAGTTGCACCGCGATTTCCCCAACCGGCCATACCGCGATTACCCGCCGCCGAAGCCGCCGGTCGCGGCCAAGGCCGACAAAGGCAAGGACGAGAAGGCCAAGGCGGAAAAGGGCAAGGCCGATTCGGCCAAGGCCAAGGCTGCGACTGGTAAAAGCCGCGCCGCCAGCGAGGGGGCGGTCAAGCGTCAGGGCAAGCCGGCTACCGGCGAGGCCAAGCGCGACTGAGTCGCGCAGCGCCTTTCGCGAAAAACAAAACACGGCGGCCGCGAGGTCGCCGTTTGTTTTTCGGCATCGGCTTCGTGCCGAGGTGTCTTGGATGATTCCGAACAGGTCGGTGCGGATCGGACGATGCGCTTTCGTCCGGCGAAACGGTGCCGCCGGTCGTGGCCGCGAACGCCGGTTTTCGCCTGCGACTTTGGTACTGCGGCCAGCCGCGCCCGGCGCGGCTATCATCGGGCCATGAACGATTCCGCCTCCCCCTCCGACACGCCGCCGATCGAAATCGTCGGTAACGTCCGCATCGTCGATTTCCAGCCGCGCTGGCGCGGGGACTTCGCCCGTCTCAACATCGAATGGCTGGAGCGCTGGTTCGTGGTCGAGCCGATCGATCGCGAAGTGCTCAACGATCCGGAAACCCATCTGCTCGCCGGCGGCGGCCGCGTGCTGTTCGCGGTCGACGAGGCCGACCGCGCGCTCGGCACGGTGGCCTTGCTGCGTTACGACGACGGTCTGGTCGAGCTGACCAAGATGGCGGTCGAGCCCGGCCTGCGCGGCGGCGGCATCGGCCGCAAGCTGATGGCCGGGGCGATCGCCGCGTTCCAGGACATGGGCGGGCGCGAATTGTTTCTCGAGTCCAGCCATCGGCTGGGGCCGGCGTTGAAGTTGTACGAAAGCGTCGGCTTTCGCCATCACCCGGCGCCGCGTCCGGGCTCGCATTACCAGCGGGCGGATGTGTACATGATCTGGGATGCGCCGGCGGCGATTTGATTCGCGTGGCGGTGGCTATCCGTCTGTAGGAGCGGCGTGAGCCGCGACCGCGACCTCTCACCAACGACGTAAGCGAGAAGTCGCGGTCGCGGCTCACGCCGCTCCTACAGGGGGCGTGTGTCGCTACGCGGTGACTTCGTCGGCTTGGCGTTGTTGCAACTCCCACATCTGCGCGTACACGCCGTTTTTCGCCAGCAACTGCGAATGGGTGCCTCGTTCGAGGATGCGGCCGGCGTCCATCACCAGGATCTGGTCGGCGTCCATCACCGTCGACAGCCGATGCGCGATCACCAGGGTGGTGCGACCGACCGCGAGCCGGTCGAGTTCGGACTGGATCGCGCGCTCGGATTTGGAATCCAGGGCCGAGGTGGCTTCGTCGAAGATCAGGATCGACGGGTTCTTGAGCAGGGCGCGCGCGATCGCAACGCGCTGTTTTTCGCCGCCCGACAATTTGAGCCCGCGTTCGCCGACCGGCGTGTCGTAGCCGTCGGGCAGGCCGACGATGAAGTCGTGGATGTGCGCTGCGCGCGCGGCGGCTTCAACCTGCGCGTCGTCGGCGTCCGGCCGGCCGTAGCGGATGTTGTAGCCGATGCTGTCGTTGAACAGCACGGTGTCCTGCGGAACGATGCCGATCGCGCCGCGCAGCGAGGACTGGGTCAACGCGCGCAGATCGTGGCCTTCGATCTCGATCGCGCCGGAGTCGACGTCGTAGAAGCGGTACAGCAGCCGTGCCAGGGTCGATTTGCCCGAGCCCGAATGGCCGACCACGGCCACGGTGGCGCCGGCCGGGATGTCGAAGTCGATGCCCTGCAGGATTTCGCGGCGCGGGTCGTAGCCGAAGCGCACGTTGAGGAACGCGACCCGCGGCCGCGCCGACGCCAAGGTCTGCGCATCGGGCGCGTCGCGCACGTCCTGGCGCTCGTCGAGCAGGCCGAACAGCCGCTCCATATTGGTCAGCGCCTGCTTCACCTCGCGATACATCATGCCGAGCATGAACAACGGCGCCGACAGCTGCAGCAGATAGGCGTTGACCAGGACCAGGTCGCCGACCGTCATCTCGCCGCGGGCCACGCCGCGCGCGGCCAGCCACATCATCGCGGTCACGCCGAGCGCGACCACCAGGCTCTGGCCGAGGTTGAGCACGGCCAGGGTCTTGATCGAGACGACCTGGGCGTTTTCCAACTGACGTAGATTGTCGTCGTAGCGCCGCGCTTCGTGGTCTTCGTTGTTGAAGTATTTGACCGTTTCGTAGTTGAGCAGCGAGTCGACCGCGCGTTCGTTGGCGTGGGTGTCGGCCTCGACCTGGGCGCGGTAATAACGCGTGCGCCACTCGGTCACCGCGAACGTCCACAGCCCGTAAAGCAGCAAGGTCGCGATCGCGATCGCGGCGAAACGCCAGTCGTAGATCCACACCAACACGGTGGTGACCATCGCCACTTCGAGCAGTACCGGAATGATGGTGTAGATGGTCCAGTCCAGCAGGTCGGCGATCGCGCTGCCGCCGCGCTCGACATCGCGTGCGACGCCGCCGGTGCGGCGGGCGAGGTGGAACTTCAGGCTCAGCCCGTGCAGATGCTTGAACACCTGCAGCGTCACCTGGCGCGAGGTGCGCGCCATCACCCGCGCGAACACGACTTGGCGCAGCTCGGTGAACAAGGTCACGCCGATGCGCGCGGCGCCGTAGGACAGCAACAGGCCGACCGGCAGCAGCAGCGGGGTCAGCGGCACGTTGAGGCGGTCGATGAGCTGCTTGAGCGCCATCGGCACGTACAGATTCAGCAGCTTGGCCGCGAACACCATCGCCAGGGCGATCGCGATCCGGCCCAGGTAAGGACGCAGGTACGGCGCGAGCGAGGTCAGCACCGACCAGTCGCCGCGGTGGCCGGCGGCGCGCGCGAGCGGCGTGACCTCGGCGGCGGAGTCGACGGCAGCGGCGGGCTCGGCGGCGGGTGGAACCCGCGGTGGCGTGGCGGACATGCGGTCCTTCGCGAAGCGGTTCGCGCGGTATCGGGGCAGGCGAGCATAGGACCTCAAGCCCGCTTCAGGTCAAGCCACGCGCGCGCGATGCGGAAAGTGCGGCCGGCCGTAGTCGAATGTGCCTGCCGGGCATGGCATTCTGCTCCGGTCCGCGCGGTAAGGACGCAGGCCGGCGCGGGTGCGCCACGGCGCTGCGGCCGCCCGCGCCCTTCCTGCAAGGAGCCCTTCAGGCATGAAAGCCTCATTCGTCGCCGTTTTGAGCCTGCTGTTGCTGGGCTTCAACGCCAGCGCCCAGAACCGGGCCAGCAAGCTGCCCTATCCGTTCATCGAGCCCGACGCGGGCGCCGACGAGCCGCTCGAGGTCCAGGCCTGTTTCCTGCTGTACGACATGAGCGCCGGCGAAATCCGCCGCACGCCGTCGCCGGCCTGCAAGCGCCGGGTCACGCCGGCGGCGACCTTCGATATTCCGCACGCCCTGGCCGGGCTCGACGGCAGCATCGTGCGCGCCGGCCAGCCGCTGGCCGGCAGCGGCACCCATTCGCTCGATACCGCGCTGATGTATTCGTCGACCGAGTACTTCCAGTTTATCGCCCAGCGTCTGGGCGAGACCCGCGAACGCGAGTACATGAACCGCTTCAACTACGGCAACGCCGACACCAGCAGCGGCGCCAACTTCTGGATGGGCGGATCGCTGCAGATTTCGCCGGACGAACAGATGCTGTTCCTGCGCCGCTTCTTCAGCGAGCAGTTGCCGGTCAACAAGCAGGCCATGGCCGACGTGCGCGCCGGCCTGCGGCAACCGCCGGGCGCCTTGATCGGCAATTACGGCGCGATCGGGATCGGGCGTTATCCCGCGCGCAACGACGTCTCGGTGGTCGCCAAGAGCGGCTCGGCGGTGATGGCCGGCAGCGAAGCGGTGCGCTGGCAGGTCGGCCAGATCACCCGCGGCACGCGTTCGTTCGTGTTCGTCAGCTGCGTGACCGGGCCGTTGAGCCTGCCCGAGGGCGCCGCGGCGACCTTCGCCGCGAACGAGCTGCGCGCCGCCAGCGTGCTGTGACCGCGGCGGCAGCGGCCTTCGCCGCTGTCGCATGCACTCGATTGCATATCCATCGCGCCGCGTCGCGCCACGCGCGCCGCGCGCGGCGTGCGCCTGCGTATCGCGCGCCGGACGCGCATAGCGGTGGCCGCGATGTTTCAGGCATGAATCGTATCTGCCCGCGGCAACACAGCATTCCAGCCCGAGCCGGCGCGGTTATGCGGTTTGGTGACGCGTTTCATGGACCTGTGGCGGTGGCAGCGGTTAACCCTGATCGCGCAGCCGCAGGCTGCGGCACAGGAACGGCCCGCAGCCTGGTGGACAACGCCTGGTCGGTTCGCGTCCGTGCCTCTTTCGACCTAACAGGAGGTTTAGTCATGGGTGCTTCCCGCCTCGATTTCGAAAAGACCGTGCTCGAAAAGCCGAAGTACATCCCCGCCACCGAAGCGCTGCGTATCAGCAGCGCCGCGTCCGGCGTGGACTTCAAGGTCGCGATGAACGAGCTCAATGCGCCGACCGCGCAGGAGCAGGCGTTCCTGGACGAGTTCGCAAAGTAAGCGCTGAATCCGCATGGCGCGCGCAGCGTCGCGCGCCATGCGTTCGCGCTCGTGCACCGCATGCACTTTGGCGAGGAACAAGGAATGATTCCGTACGAACGAGAGCGCAGCCTGGACGAGGCCAATCGCATCATCCATGCCTGCATCGCGCGGCGCGGCTGGAGCGCGGATACCGGTGAGTTCGGCCGTGGCCTGGTCACGATCAAGTGCGCCTTGCACGATGCGCAAGGGCGACTGCTCAGTCGCGGTTCCGGCAAGGGCGAGCCCGCCGCCTCGTTGACCGGCGCCTTGTACGAAGCGGTCGAGCACTATTACTGCCGCGCGTCCGCGCTGACCACCGCGCCGCGCTTCGTGCCCGCGCGCGAACTCGCCGACGACCCGCGCTGCGCCGGCTTGGCGTTCGCGTCCGAGTTCGCCGATCAATCGCAACGCCATCTGGCCTGCCGCCAGTACGCGTCGTATTCGGGCCGGGCCGATCTGGACGTGCCGTTGTTCATGGTGTTCCCCGATTATCCGCCCGCGCTCGAACTGCGCGATCCGCGCGACGATTTCGATTACCACAGCGCGACCCGCTACAGCTCCAACAGCGGCACCGCGATCGGCGCCAGTTTCGAGGAAGCCGCGTTGCACGGCATCGGCGAGATCGTCGAACGCGATGCGTGGGCGTTGTTCATGCTCGCGCACTACCTCGGCGCACCGGCGCGTTACGGCCGCCTGATCGAGCCTGCCTCGCTGCCGGCCGAGCTTGCGCGCATCCACGAGTTGGCGCAGCGTCGATTGGAGCGTCGGGTGTTGCTGATCGACGTGACCAGCGACCTGGCCTATCCGGCCTTCATCGCCACGACCCAGGAGCGATTGGCCGAGGAAATCGTGTTTCCGCACGGCTGCGGCGCATCGCCGTATGCCGCGCACGCGGCGACGCGCGCATTGACTGAGCTCACCCAGTGCGTGGACATCAAGGAAAACGCGCCGCATCTGGTCGAACTCGATCAGCTTGCATTGGATCTGCTGCTGGATTACCCCAAGCTGCGCGCCTGCGTGATGGGCGAGATCGACCCGCGACGCCTGCATCACGCCGACTGGGACTATCCACAGTTGCCGTGGCAACCGCCGAAGCAGTTGCTGTCGCAAGTAGTGGCCGACCTGGAAGCGCGCGGCATCGGCCTGTACCACGCGATCAATCACCAGGAAGGCGACGAGTTTTGCGTGGTCAGCAGCGTGTCGATGGAGCTGGAACGCTTCTTCCTCGCCAGCACCGGCCTGTTGATGGCGCCGGGCCGCCGTGGGCGCGAGTGTCTGGCGCGGCAGGCGTTGGCGGCGCAGACGCAGCGCGAACCGCAGCCCCAGGTGGCTTGACCGCCGCCTGATCGTCGCGCGGCGCGTCTGGATCACATCCCGGCGCGCAATTGCTCCCAATCCAGCCCGAACCGCGCCAGATACTTTCGCAGCCGGTCGGCGTCGTTGCTGCTGGCCTTCAGCGAACGCGACACCGCGAACAGCTCGCGCCCGGCCTGCGATAGGTTCTTCGCCTGCCGGCATACGCGCAGCACGTCGTCCAACTGCACCCGGTCGAAGCGATCGAGTTGCGCCGCGCGTTCGCCGAGCATCTCGTCGAGCAGCGATCGCTGCGCGCCCGCGCCATGCCATTGCCGGCGCAGGCGTTCGATTTCCTCGTCGACCAGATCCAGGCGAATGCGGCCGCCCTCGGCCAAGGTCGCCAGTCGCATCACCGACGCGCCCAGGTCGCGGAAGTTGCCGCCCCAGGTCGCTTCGCCGCTGCGCGCGAAGCTCAGATAACGTTCGCGCGCTTCACGGTTGAAGGTCACCCGCTGGCGATTTTCGCGTGAGTGACGTTCGAGTTCGAAATCCAGGTTCGGCTCGATGTCCTCGGCGCGCTCGGCCAGGCCGGGCAGGCGATAGGTCCACAGATTCAGGCGCGCGAGCAGGTCGTCGCGGAAGCGGCCTTCGTGCACCGCGACCTGCAGATCGCGGTTGGTGCCGGCGATCAACTGGAAATCGCTTTCGACTTCCTTGTCGCCGCCGACCGGCAGGAAGCGTTTTTCCTCCAGCGCGCGCAGCAGCATCGCCTGTTCGTCCTGGCCGAGTTCGCCGATTTCGTCGAGAAACAACAGGCCCTGGTGCGCCGAGCGCAGCAAGCCGGCGCGATCGGTCGAAGCACCGGTGTAGGCGCCCTTGATATGGCCGAACAAGGTGCTCATCGCACCGTCGCCGCGCAGGGTCGCGCAGTTCACTTCGACGAAGCGGCCGGGCAGCTGATGCTTCTGCTTCTTCAGTTCGAACACACGCCGCGCGAGCTGGCTCTTGCCGGCGCCGGTCGGGCCCATCAGCAGCATCGGCGACTTCGAGCGCGTGGCGACGGTCTCGATCTGCTCGATCATGCGGTTGAAGGCGGGATTGCGGGTGGCGATGCCGCTCTTGAGCAGGTCGCGATCGTGCAGCCGTTCTTGCGCGAAACGCTGGGCGATGCGGTCGTACCGCGACAGGTCCAGGTCGATCACCGCATACGTGCCCGGCGCCTCGCCGGTCTGTTTGCGCGGCGGTGCGGTCTGCAGCAGGCGTCCCGGAAACAATCGGCTTTCGGTCAACAGGAACCAGCAGATCTGGCTGACGTGGGTGCCAGTGGTGATGTGGACGTAGTAGTCCTCTTCCTCGGGCTGGAAGTCGTAGCCGCGCACGAAGTCGTGCAGCACGCCGTAGACGCTTTCGAAATCCCAGGGATCGGCGAGGAAGGTGTCGTGGCGCCGCACCTGGGTTTCCGGCGAGACCTGGGCCAGGTCCTGCGCGACCAGGTGGGCGAGCTTGCCGAAGCGGCGCTCGTCGACGATCAGCTCCAGGCGATGGAGCAGGAAGTCCTCGTGCATGCCCAGCGAGACGGTCGGCCGCCACTTTTCCCAGCGGCCCGGGCCGGAAGCGGCGTCGAGTTGGGTGCCGAGCATGCCGATGATGACTTGGCGCTTCATTGGGATATCTGTATGGATAAATTTATATCTGAAAGTATAGATATATCTCTATCGGGTTTCCGAGCTGTCGTCCCGATAACGATGGAAATATCTATTTATTCAATTGGTTAGCTATCGCGGCGAGAAGTTGGCACGGCGCTTGCTCTAGTACAGGCAAGTCCCAACCCGGAATGCCCCGATGGCCAACCTCAACCTCTTCGCTTCGACCCGCGGCCCGGCGCTGCCGGCGGCCACCTCGCGCAACGAGGCTGGTGGCCTGGCCTATTCGCGCCGCCCGGAGTCGGCGCTGGCGCTGTACGCCGCCACCGGCTGCTTGAACAACACCTACTACGCCAGCGCCGAGCAGCAGCTCGATCACGTGTTGAAGCTGTGCGCGCAGGTCGAGCCGGCGTTCGTCGCCAAGACCGCGATCTACACCCGCCAGCGCGGCCATATGAAGGACATGCCGGCGCTGTTGCTGGCCAGCCTGACCGGCCGCGACGGCGAGGCGTTCGAGCGCGCGTTCGGCCGGGTGATCGACAACGGCCGCATGCTGCGCAACTTCGTCCAGATCGTGCGCAGCGGGCAGGTCGGTCGCAAGTCGTTGGGCTCGCGTCCCAAGCGGCTGGTGCGGCAGTGGCTCGACCGCGCTTCGGTGGATCAGTTGTTGAACGCGGCGATCGGCAACCAGCCTTCGCTCGCCGACGTGATCAAGATGGTCCACCCGAAGCCGGCCGATGCCGAGCGCGCCGCGCTGTATGCATGGTTGATCGGCAAGCCGGTCGACGAGGCGGTGTTGCCGGCCAAGGTACGGGCGTACGAGGCGTTCAAGCGCTCGCAGTCGGCGATGATGCCGAAGCTGCCGATGCAGTACTTCAGCTCGTTGCCGTTGACCGCGTCGCATTGGATCCATCTGGCGCGGACGGTGTCGTGGCAGACGTTGCGCATGAACCTCAACACGTTCCAGCGTCATGGTGTGTTCAACGGCTCGAAGATGGTCGGGGAAATCGCCGAGCGCCTGCGCGACCGCGACGAAATCCGCAACGCCCGCGTGTTTCCGTACCAGTTGTTGAGCGCCTACCGCGCCGCCGCCGATTTGCCGGCGCCGATCGTGGAAGCCTTGCAGGACGCGATGGAGATCGCGACCCGCCAGGTGCCGGCGCTGGAAGGCGAGGTCGTGGTCGCGGTGGACGTGTCGGGTTCGATGGCTTCGCCGGTCACCGGCTACCGCAAGGGCGCGACCACCAAGATGCGTTGCGTCGACGTGGCGGCGCTGGTCGCGGCCTGCATCCAGCGCAACCACAAGGGCGCGCGGGTGATGCCGTTCGATACCGAGGTGCGCAAGCTGCGTTTGAACCCGCGCGACAGCGTGATGACCCAGGCGACGCAGTTGGCGGCGTTGTGCGGTGGCGGCACCGCGGTCAGCGCGCCGTTGGCGCAGTTGAATCGCGATAAGTCCCAGGTCGATTTGTTGGTGCTGGTGTCGGACAACGAAAGCTGGCGCGACACCCGCAATGGCGGCGCGACCGCGACCATGCGCGAGTGGGCGCAGATCAAGGCGCGTTGCCCGGATGCGCGGCTGGTCTGCATCGACTTGCAGCCGACCGCGACCAGCCAGACGGCCGAGTTGCCGGACGTGTTGCATATCGGCGGCTTCAGCGACGCGGTGTTCGACCTGTTGGCGGTGTACGCGGCGCAGGGCGGGGCGGCGGCGCGCTGGGTGGAGCGGATCGATTCGATCGCGCTGTAAGCGGTCATCGGTTGCAAGCGGCAACAGGACGGTGCCGCGCGGCGCAGGGACGCGCTGCGACGCGAACGAGGGATACGTTCGCGCGGACGGACCAGGACGGTCCGTCGGCCGCACGCGCCATGGAGGTGCGATGCGGTACAGGAAGGGCCGGCGGACAATAGGGTCCGCCGGCCGGCCCAGGTTTTTGGTTGGTCGATGTATTGCGAATGCTTGGCGAAACTACACTCTGAATGTCCAGGTCGCGGGTTCGAGTCCCGTCCGCCGCGAGGCGGTAGCTCAGTTGGTAGAGCAGGTAAACGTTTCGTCGTTTCTAGTCGCGATGCATCGATTTCTTAGAATTCACCGAATCCATCAGTTCGTCATTCCCGCGGACGCGGGAATCCAGTGCCTTTGCCGCTACCTGCACGAAAGTCGCTGGATATTCGGCTCCGCCGAAGTGAAGCGCAGCCCGCGTCCGCGGGAATGACGAACTGGAGGATTGCGAGGGGCGATCCTTGCAACGCTCCAACCGTTTTACCGCTGTATCGCGAATGCCTGTGGAACTACATTGACCTGTTGTCGCGGGTTCGATCCCCGCCCGTTGCGAGACGGTAGCTCAGTCGGTAGAGCGCAGAACGTTCCGCGTAAACCTGGTCGCGATACATCGGCTTTTGCTTCAAGCGCGTCACGATGCGAATGCCGGCGGAACTACAACCTTCCAAGTTCAATGTTCCGCTTTTTATTGGTCGCATCGTGCCGCGCCCCCTACCGCCGCGAGCGGTCGCCGTGCCCGGGCGCTGATCAGCGCTGGCCGCATGCGCCGCGACGCTGCATCCTTCACCTTCCCGCCGTCGAGGACCGACGGCGGGAGCGAGGGCCGCAAGGCCCGCAACACAGAGAGCAAGAGCATGAACGCCAATAACAATGCCGCCGTCCACTACGACGTGATCAACGATACGGGCTCGGTGCCGATCAAGCATTGGACCCGCGGCGTGCCGCTGGAAGACGAAGCGCGCCGCCAGTTGCAGAACATCGCCAAGCTGCCCTTCATCCACCGCTGGATCGCGGTGATGCCCGACGTGCATCTCGGCAAGGGCGCGACCGTGGGTTCGGTGGTGCCGACCGTGGGCGCGATCGTGCCGGCGGCGGTCGGCGTCGATATCGGCTGCGGCATGATCGCGGTGCGCACCACGTTGATGGCCGACGACCTGCCGGATCAGTTGGGCGAGGTGCGCGCGGGGATCGAAAAGGCCGTGCCGCACGGTCGCACCGTGGGCCGCGGACTGCGCGACAAGGGCGCCTGGGCGAACCCGCCCGAGGCCTCGCTGCAGCGCTGGTCGGGCCTGCACGAGGGCTTCGATCGCATCATCGCCAAGCATCCAAAGCTCGAGCGCAGCAATCACTTGAATCACCTGGGTACGCTCGGCACCGGCAATCACTTCGTCGAGGTCTGCCTGGACGAGGAGAATCGTGTGTGGTTCATGCTGCACTCGGGTTCGCGCGGGGTCGGCAACGCTATCGGCAGCCACTTCATCGAACTGGCCAAGCAGGACATGCGCCGCTGGATGATCAATCTGCCGGATCAGGACCTGGCCTATCTGCCCGAGGGTAGCGATCACTACAACGATTACGTGCACGCGGTCGAGTGGGCGCAGCAGTTCGCGCGCAGCAACCGCGAGATCATGATGAAGCATGTGGTCGACGCGGTGCGCACGGTGATCGCCAAGCCGTTCGAGGCCCAGGCCGAGGCGGTCAACTGTCACCACAACTACGTCAACCGCGAGCACCATTTCGGCAAGGACGTGCTGGTGACCCGCAAGGGCGCGGTGAGCGCGCGCAAGGGCGAGCTGGGCATCATTCCGGGCAGCATGGGCGCCAAGAGCTTCATCGTGCGCGGCCTCGGCAACGCCGACAGCTTCCACAGCTGCAGCCACGGCGCGGGCCGAGTGATGAGCCGCACCGAGGCCAAGAAGCGCATCAGCCTGGAGGATCACGCCAAGGCGACCGCGCACGTGGAATGCCGCAAGGATGCCGAGGTGGTCGACGAGTCGCCGGCCGCCTACAAGTCGATCGACGCGGTCATGGCCGCGCAGAGCGACCTGGTCGAAATCGTGCATACGCTGCGGCAGGTGGTGTGCGTCAAGGGCTGATGCCGTCGCGCGGATGAAGTTTGTCCGCGCGTGGGTCGGCGATACACACGGACGGTGTTGGCCGTTCGACGAAAGATTGGATAGACAAAGGAGTACGGGCGTCCGCAAGGCCGCCCGGAGTCATGGATCGCAAGATGGAATTGATCGAAATCAGCGGGATCGAGGGCGGCGGACAGCTGCTGCGTACCGCATTGAGTCTGAGCCTGTGCACCGGCACCGCGTTCGAGATGCAGCACATCCGCGCCAAGCGTTCGCGCCCGGGCTTGATGCGCCAGCACCTGACCGCGGTGGGCGCGGCGGCGCAGATCGGCTGCGCGCACGTCGACGGCGCGCAATTGGGCGCGACCACGCTGCGTTTCATCCCCGGCGCGGTCAATCCGGGGCGTTACCGTTTCTCGATCGGCACCGCCGGTTCGGCGACGTTGGTGATGCAGACGGTATTGCCGGCGCTGTGGTCGTGCGATGGGCCGTCCGAGGTGACCATCGAGGGCGGCACCCACAACCCGCTCGCGCCGTGCGCGGACTTCATCGCCGAGGCCTACCTGCCGGCGTTGCGGCGCATGGGCGTGGACACCGAATTCGCCTTGCTGCGTCACGGCTTCTTTCCGGCCGGCGGCGGCGCCTTGCAACTGCGGGTCGCGCCGAACGCATCACTGCAGTCGCACGCGTTCGATCAGCGCGATCCGGCGCCGCAACTGGACGCGACCGCATTGCTGTCGGCCTTGCACGACCAGATCGGCCAGCGCGAGTTGCAGGTCGTCGCCGAACGCCTGGGCCTCGCGCCCGAGCATCAGCACCTGCGTCGCGCCGCGCTCGCGCAGAGCCCGGGCAATGTGCTGATGCTGCGAGTGCAGGGCGAGCAGCAGCACACCGAGTTGTTCACGGCCTTGGGCGAGCGCGGCCTCAGCGCCGAGCAGGTCGCGATCGGCGTGGTCAAGCAGGTATCGGACTACCTGGCGTCGAGCGCCGCGGTCGGCGAGCACTTGTCCGATCAGTTGCTGTTGCCGATGGCGCTGGCCGGCGGCGGCGAGTTCACCACCGCGTTCATCAGCGATCACCTGTCGAGCAACGCGCGCCTGATCGAGAAGTTCCTGCCGGTGGAGATCGATTGGGTGCAGGTCGAGCGGAAGTGCTGGCGCGTTACGGTGCGTTCGTAACCGCGTGTTCGTAACCGTGCGTTCGTAACCGGGCCGTACCGCCGCAAACGTGGCGGTGCGGCTTTTTTTTATCGCGACCACTCCACCGCGCTCAGTAATCCGTCGGATTCGAACTGAAACTCCCCGGCACATTCACGCTCAAGCAGCCGCCGATCGGCAACACCACTTCGATCATCGAGACCGCGTTGCCGCCGATCGCGCCGCCGCTCGCCGGGCACGCGCCCGGGACCGAGCCGCTGCCGGCGCAGGTCCACGGGCCGCTCAGGGTCACGCCGGCGGGCAGCGGATCGCTGATGGTCACGTCGTTGGCCGGGTCGAGGCCGGCCTGGTTGCAGGCGTGTATGACTTAGATCGCGCTGCCGCCAGCGGGGATAGGTGTCGCCGCCGTCAGTCTTGCTGATGCGCAACCATTACAATGGCCGCGATGATCCCCACGCCCGCCATTCCCGCCGCTCAGTTGCGTCTGTCCGTTGCCCCGATGATGGACTGGACCGACTCGCACTGCCGCGTCTTCCACCGCACCCTGGCCCCGCATGCGCGGCTGTACACCGAGATGGTCCACGCCAACGCGGTCATCCACGGCGACCGGTCGCGGTTGCTGGCGATGGAGCCGGTCGAGCATCCGGTCGCATTGCAGCTCGGCGGCAGCGAGCCGGCCTTGCTGGCGCAGGCGGCGCGGATCGGCGCCGAGCGCGGGTTCGACGAGATCAATCTCAACTGCGGCTGCCCGTCCGACCGGGTCCAGGCCGGACGCTTCGGCGCCTGCCTGATGCGCGAACCGGCGCTGGTGGCGGCCTCGGTCGCGGCGATGGTCGAGGCCTGCGATGTGCCGGTCACGGTCAAATGCCGGCTCGGGGTCGACGACGATCACCGCTTCGAGGTGTTCCTGGCTTTCGTCGATGAAGTCGCCGCGGCCGGTTGCCGGATGTTCGTGGTGCACGCCCGCAACGCCTGGCTCAAGGGGCTGTCGCCGAAGGAAAACCGCGAGGTGCCGCCGCTGCGCTACGACTGGGCGTATCGGCTCAAGCTCGAACGCCCGGCGCTGCAGGTGATCGTCAATGGTGGCATCGCCACGCCGGAAGAAGCGACCTCGCATCTGCAACATACCGACGGCGCGATGCTCGGCCGCGCGGCGTATCACGAGCCTTATGTGCTGCATCGGCTGGACACGGCGTGGTTCGGCGGAGAGCTGCGCAGCCGCGCCGAACTGTTGCGCTCGCTGCGCCCTTACGTCGAAAACCAGCTCGAACGCGGCGTGTTCCTCAAGCACATCACCCGCCACATGCTCGGCCTGTTCCATGGCGAGCGCGGCGGCCGCGCGTTCCGGCAGGTCCTCAGCGAAGGCGCGCACAAGCCCGGCGCGGACTGGTCGCTGATCGAACAGGCGCTGGGGGTGACCGAGTCCTTCGCCGCGCGCGACGCCGCCTGAGCGGCTGCACTCACGCATGATCACCCGCGACCACGCCGCCTTCTTCGCCCACGCCCGCTCGCTGCCGGCCGATTTCGGCGCGGCGACCGCGCGCGCCGCGTTTCTGGTCGCGCCCGACGGCTTCGCCCGCGCCGAGCAATCGGCCGGCGACAACCGCTACATGGCCCAGGCCGACGAGTTCGACCCGGGCCGGGCCAGCGCCCAGCACCGCGAGCTGCAACGCGCCTTGTCGGCGGTGCTGCCGACGATCTGCTTCGCCGGCGATCCAGACACCCCGGACGCGCTGTTTCCGAACAACGTCTTCGCCACCAGCGCCGGCGCGGCCACCGGTCCGCGCTGCGTGATCGGGCGCATGCGCCACCCGGTGCGCCAGCGCGAGGCGGCCCGCGCCGACATCCGCGCCTTCTTCACCCAGGTGCTGGGCTACGCCGAAGTGGACCTGTCGACCCAGCCGCATCCGTGCGAACTCACCGGCGCGCTGGTGATCGATCGCGCCCGCGG
This sequence comes from Lysobacter sp. Soil_N_51, assembly GCF_057655755.1. Taxonomy (NCBI): domain Bacteria; kingdom Pseudomonadati; phylum Pseudomonadota; class Gammaproteobacteria; order Lysobacterales; family Lysobacteraceae; genus Lysobacter; species Lysobacter sp. Soil_N_51. The sequence continues at coordinate 238,324 of NZ_JBDGLR010000005.1, forward strand.
GCTGGGCTACGCGGGTCTGTCGGAGCGCTGCGACGAGGCCGGCGCGCGGCTGATGCACGAGGCGCTGGGGCTGCGCGCGACCCTGCTGTTCGACCTGGCGCCGGGCGAATACCACACCAATGTGGTGCTGGCGGTGCTGGCCGGCCGCGCCGCGCTGGTGTGTCCGGGCGGATTCGCCGATGCTGGCGTGGCCGCGGCGATCGCCGGGTTCCATGCCCCGCACGGCTGGCTGCTGTCGGCCGCCGAGCACGCGGCGTTCGCGGCCAATTCGATCGCGCTGTCGGCGGACCAGGTCTGGATGAGCGCGGCGGCCGGGCGTTCGCTGACGGCCGCGACCCGGGCCGGATTGGCCGACGCCGGTTTCGCGCTGGCGACGGTCGAACTGGACGCGATCGAGGCCGGCGGCGGGTCGCTGCGTTGCTGTGTCGGTGAAATCTACTGATCGGGCCGACGATTGGCCCGGGCTTGAGCCCACGCTCGGGCCCGTTTCGACAGCGCCAACGTGTGATGGCGGTCGTACCGGCCTGAATGGCGGCTGGGACCGTGCGGAAAAGTTCAGATCGGATTCACCGCTACGTTTCGAAAATGCCTGCACATTGCGATTTACGCACTTTATTGTTCCGCTGGGGTCAACTTCGAAGTCATGAGCATCCGGTCCGCCCGCGTCCTGTCCTTGCTGCTGCTCGTCGCCTCCTCGGCGGCGATCGGCCAGGCCGTGGCGCAGCAGCAAGACGACGGCGGCCGGCCCTGGCGCGGCCACGACCGTCGCGAGGACCACCGCTCCCTGTCCGACGCGATCCGCCGGGTCGAGCGCGAAAGCGGCGGCGGCCAGGTGCTCAGCGCCGAACGCATCCCTTTTGACGGCCGTGACGTAAATCGGGTCAAAGTGGTCGATTCCAGTGGCCGGGTCCGTGTTTACATGGACGACCCCCAGCAGCGTGGGCGCCGCGACGACGATCGCCCTACACGCCGCGACGACAACGATAACGACTAACCTTCGCTCCGACGGTCCAAACGATCCGGTCGGACCGACTTCATCAAGGGAGTGCCCATGCGAATTCTGCTGGTCGAAGACGAAGCGCCTCTGCGCGAGACCCTGGCCGCGCGCTTGAAGCGCGAGGGCTTCGCGGTCGATGCCGCGCAAGACGGCGAGGAAGGCCTGTACATGGGCCGCGAGGTGCCGTTCGACCTGGGCATCATCGATCTGGGCCTGCCCAAGATGTCGGGCATGGAACTGATCAAGGCCCTGCGCGACGAGGGCAAGAAATTCCCGGTGTTGATCCTGACCGCGCGCTCGAGCTGGCAGGACAAGGTCGAGGGCCTCAAGCAGGGCGCCGACGATTACCTGGTCAAGCCGTTCCACGTCGAGGAACTGCTGGCGCGTCTCAACGCGCTGGTACGCCGCGCCGCGGGCTGGAGCAAGCCGACCCTGGAATGCGGCCCGGTGATGCTGGATCTGGCCGCGCAGACGGTCAGCGTCAACGGCACCAACGTCGACCTCACCAGCTACGAGTACAAGGTGCTGGAGTACCTGATGATGCACGCGGGCGAGTTGGTCTCGAAGGCCGACCTGACCGAGCACATCTATCAGCAGGACTTCGACCGCGACTCCAACGTGCTGGAAGTGTTCATCGGACGCCTGCGCAAGAAGCTCGATCCCGACGGCGCGCTCAAGCCGATCGAGACCGTGCGCGGTCGCGGCTACCGTTTCGCTATTCCGCGCAGCGGCGATTGATCCGGAGTACCTGACGGACCGTATGCGGCCCGCGTCTTTTCCTGATGCGGGCCGCGTTGCCCGCCCGATGCCGTGAGCTGGGGACAGCCGCGTTCGTTGCGCGCGCGCCAGTTGCTGGCCGCGAGCCTGGGCCTGTTGGCGTTTCTGGCCCTGGCCGGTTACGCGCTCGACCGCGCCTTCCTGGAAACCGCCGAGAGCAATCTCCGCCAGCGCCTGACCAGTTACGCGCTGGCCTACGCGGCCGACACCGATTTCGGCCGCGGCGGCGAAATCATCCCGCCCTACGATCCGCCGGACCCGCGTTTCGACCGGCCCGGCAGCGGCCTGTACGCCGAGGTCATCCTGCCCGACGGGCACTGGGATTCGATGTCGGCGCAAGGCCCGGTGTTGCCCGACGGCGGCATGCTCAAGCCCACCGAGGAAACCTTCGAAGGCCCGCTGCCGGTCACCGAAATCAGCGGCCGCACCGGCGAGGCCTACCGTTACGGGCGCGGCCTGATCTGGAGCGTCGACGGCGACGCCAAGGCCGAGTTCCAGTACACGATCTACATCCTCGAAGACACCAGCGCGCTGCGCCATCAGGTCGCGGTGTTCCGTCAGGCGTTGTGGCGTTACCTCGGCGGCGCCGGCGTGATCCTGCTGCTGTTGCAGGCCTTGATCATGCAGTGGAGCCTGCGTCCGCTCAAACGCGTGATCGAGGAACTCAAGCGCGTACAGCGCGGCCTGGCCTCGCGCATGAGCGAGCGCCATCCGCGCGAGCTCGAACCGCTGACCGAAAGCATCAACGCCTTCATCGAGAGCGAACGCGAAAATCTCGATCGCCAGCGCAACACCCTGGCCGATCTTGCCCACAGCCTGAAAACGCCGCTGGCGGTGCTGCACGCGCGCCTGGACGACGAGAACGGGCCGGTGCCGATCGATCCGGAATTGCGCGAAGACGTCAGCGTGCAATTGCGGCGCATGAACGATCTGGTGTCGTACCAGCTCGCGCGCGCCGCGTCGGGCGGGCATGCGCTGTTCGCCGCGCCGATCGCGATCGAATCGCATGCCGAGGAAATCGTGCGCGGCCTGGAAAAGGTCTATGCCTCGAAGGGCGTGCTGTGCGAGTTCGATCTCGCCGACGGCGTGCAGTTCCACGGCGAACCCGGCGACTTGCAGGAACTGCTCGGCAATCTGCTGGAAAACGCGTTCAAATGGGCGAATTCGCGGGTGCTGCTGACGGTCCAGCCCGGCGAGACCGCGGCCAATCGCCGGCCCGGTCTGCTGCTCGCGGTCGACGACGACGGCCCCGGCATTCCGCCCGACAAGGTTGCATCGATTCTGCAGCGCGGCGTGCGCGGCGACGAACGTGTGCACGGCCACGGCATCGGCCTGGCGATCGTGCAGGATCTGGTGCGCGGCTACCGCGGCACCCTGGATGTCACGCCGTCGGAGGAACTGGGCGGGACGCGGTTCGAAGTGAAGTTGCCGCCTGGGTTGTAAGCCCGGGTTGTACGATGTTTTCGGCGATGTGCGTTTGCTGTGCGCGCAGGATCGTCGACCCGCGACTCATGACGTTTCTATGGGGAAGACGCTTCAGATCCGACGCTTTTCGCTCGGATCGCCGCGGACTTTCGAGCGAGTCGAAAGTAAAGCGTCGCGGCTGAAACCTCTCTCAAAAAACCTTCGTTTTCGCGACGATTGTTCGCGCCGATACCACCGTGCGAATCGAAGCGACTGCGTTCAGGCGAACGGCGAAGGCCCGTAGAACCGGGTCAAGTGCGCGGCCACCCGTGGCATGCGCGCCAGCAACGCGTCGGGATTGCTGAAATGGCATTCGCTGACGACGGCGAAGAATTCCTCCGGCGCGTCGGCCGCGGTGATGCGGATGCCGTGCAGGTAGCCGGCGTCTTCGTCGTCGTTCGCCGGGCGATCCGGGTCTTCGTCCTCGGCATCGAGCAAGGCATCGACCTCGTCGCCGAAATCCTCGTAAGCCGCCTGGAAATCGCGCGCCCATTCGAGCTGCCACTCGCGCGGCAGCGGCGGCGTGCCGTCGACTAACCCGTCGAGAAAATCCAGCTTGTGCGCCATTTCGTGGACCACGACCATGTCGCCGCGATGCGGCGCCGCGCATTCGGCGGCGACGTCGGCCCAGGACACGATCAGCACGCCGTTGTCGTGCGACTCGCCGCTGATTTCCTCGTGCCACTCGTGCTGCACGTGGTTTTCGTCGAAGTCGACCAGCTTGACCCGGAATTCGTCGGGATAGACCAGCATCTGCGACCAGCCGTGCAGGCCTTCGGCGCCGAATTCGAGCAAGGACAGGCAGCACATCGCTGCCAGCATGCAGTGCTGGACTTCGTCCAGATGCAGGCCCTGCACCGGGGTGACCGTCTTCTCATGCAGGAAGCGCGCACTCAGTTCGCGCAGCCGCTGTTGTCGCGACGCATCCAGTGCGTGCGCCCACGGCAAGGCGGCGACGGTGATGCGCCACAGTTCGTCGTCGATGGATGGGGCGGGGCGCCGCAGACGGCGCAGGAACTCGAACAAGGTGCGGCGGCCTAGACGATCAGTGGAGCGATCCGATCAGCGGAACATGCCCGGCAGGAAGTTGTGCCAGCGCGGCGACTGCAGCCGGTTGTTGCTGTCCGAATCGCTGTGCATGCTCGGCTTGGCCTTGGTGTCGCGCGCGGTCGGCGGCGGCGCGCTGGTGCGCGCGGCGGGACGGTCGGCGGCGGTCTTCTGCGAGGCCGAGCAGGCATCGGCCTGGCTGAGCTTGTTGACCTCGCGCGCACTCGCCTCCGCGACGACCAGGACACTGGCGAGAGCGAGCAGCAGGCAGGTGCAGATCCGTAACATGGCGGAATCCTTGGAGGTCGGCCCGGCGATGCGCCCGGACCATTGCCGACTATAGCGCGAAACCGTTACCGAATCCGGCCGTTCGGCCGGATGGCTGCCACACGCACCCGGCCGTTCGGCCGGATGGCTGTCACACGCACCCGGCCGTTCGGTCGGATCGCCGCCAAGTGCGCCTGGCCGTTCGACGGAACCGTTGCTTGTGCGCCGCAACAAGCGTCCGAGCGGGTTTGCGCCAGACTGGCTCCATGCCCAACGCCCGCCTGCCGCTGACCGCGCCTGCCCTGCGCCGGGCCTTGATCTCCGGCGCGCGCCGGGTCATCGCCGGCCGCGACCTGCTCAATCGGATCAACGTGTTCCCGGTCGCCGACGGCGATACCGGCAACAACCTCGCGCATACCCTCGGCAGTCTGCTGAACGGGGCGCTGAGCCGACGCAGCCGCCATATCGGCGAGCTGCTCAAGCGCATCGGCGACGACGCCATCGACGGCGCGCGCGGCAATTCCGGGGCGATCCTGGCCCAGTTCCTGCACGGCGTGGCCGAACACGCGCGCGCCCAGCCCGAACTGGACGCGACCACCCTGGCCGCGTCGGTGCGCCATGGCGCGGCCAACGCCCGCGCCGCGCTGGCGCATCCGGTCGAGGGCACCATCCTGAGTGTCATCAACGCCTTCGCCGATGCGCTGGAGGAAGCCGCGGCGGCCAGCGCCGACGGCGACCCGCGCCCGGGCTTCATCAGCGCGCTGGCGCGGGCGCGCGCGGCGCTGGCGTATACGCCGCAGCAGATGGCGCTGCTGCAAAAGGCCGGAGTGGTCGATGCCGGCGCGCAAGGTTTCGTCGACCTGCTCGAAGGCATCGCCGAATTCGTCGACGGCGGCCCGCGCGCATTGCGCATGCACGGCGCCGGCATCGCCGCGAACGAGGGCTGCGGCGGCCATGCGCACGCCGCCGATCACGCTGATCTGGCGATTCCCGCTTTGCACGAAACGGTCGATCCGCTGCGGCGTTGGTGCAGCGAATGCCTGCTGGTCGGCGAGGGCCTGCAACGCGATCGGCTGCGCGAAGCACTGGAAGCGATCGGCGCCGATTCGCTGGTGCTGGCCGGCGGCGCCACCCGCATGCGCGTGCATGCCCACGTCGGCGCCCCGCAGACGCTGTTCGACGCGTGCGCGCGGTTCGGCGCGGTCGAGGGCATGAAAGCCGACGACATGCTCGCGCAGCAGCGCAGCATCGAACGCGTGCAACGCGTCGCCGTGGTCACCGACAGCGCCGCCGACCTGCCCGAGGAACTGGCCGAGCATTACGGCGTGCACGTGGTGCCGGTGCGGGTGTCGATCGATGGCCGCGATTACCTCGACAAGACCGGTCTGGCGACCGCCGAGTTCTACCGGCGCATGGCGGTCAGCGCGGACCTGCCGCGCACCAGCCAGCCGCCGCCGGGCGATTTCCGCCGGGCCTTCGAATTCCTGCTGGGCCATCGCGCTCAGGTCCTGTACGTGGGGTTGTCGCGGGCGGTGTCGGGCACCTTGCAGTCGGGCGAACAGGCCGCCGTCCGCGCCGACGACAGCGGTTCGCGCCGGGTCCAGGTGTTCGACACCTTCAACGCCGCCGGTGGCCAGGCGCTGCTGGCTTGGCGTGCGGCCGAGCTGGCCGCCGACGGGATCGAACTGGCGGCGATCGTGGCCGAACTCGAACGGCTGCGGCCGTTGACCCTGACCTGGGCGCTGGCGCGCGACATCTCGCATGCGGTGCGCGGCGGCCGGATTCCGCCGTGGGCGGTGCCGCTGGTGCGGTTCACCGGCTTGACCCCGATCGCGAAGATCAAGCCCGAGGGCCGGTTGGGCGTCAGCGGCGGGGTGTTCGCCAAGGCGGGCGCGCCGGAAGCGTTCGCGCGCTACATCGCCCGGCGCGCGCCGCGCGGCCAGCGCTGGCGCGCGATCGTCGGCCATTGCGACGCGCGCGCGGACGGCGAACGCCTGCTCGAAGCGCTGCGGCGGCGGCTGGACCTGGAACAGGCCTGGCTGGTCGAGACCGGCCCGGCGCTGGGCGCGCATGCGGGGCGCGGCGCGTTGCTGGTGTCGTTGCAGCCGGTGCCCGGGGCGGTTTGAGGATGGCGTCGAACAGCGCGCGGTACCGCCGCCGCATGGCCTACCTGTAGGAGCGGCGCGAGCCGCGACCGCGCCAGTGCGGCTACGGCGCAGGTCCCCGCAGCCGGCGTCGTTGCCGAAGTTTCGCGGTCGCAGCTTACGCAGCTCCTACAGTCGGATACGGGGCTGCCGTCGGTGTCGGCCGCGACACGCAGCCGACTTCGCATGGCCTACCTGTAGGAGCGGCGCGAGCCGCGACCGCGCCAGTGTGGCTGCGGCGCAGGTCCCCGCAGCCGGCGTCGTTGCCGAAGTTTCGCGGTCGCAGCTTACGCAGCTCCTACAGTCGGATACGGGG
>NZ_JBDGLR010000005.1:245432-306383 GCF_057655755.1 Lysobacter sp. Soil_N_51
GGGCTACCGTCGGCGTCGGCCGCGACACGGGACCGACTTTCCATGGCCTACCTGTAGGAGCGGCGTGAGCCGCGACCGCGCCAATGCGGCTGCGACGCAGGCCCCAGCAGCCAACGTCGTGGCCGAGGTTTCGCGGTCGCAGCTTACGCAGCTCCTACAGTCGGATACGGGGCTGTCGTCGGCGTCGGCCGCGACACGCAGCCGACTTCGCATGGCCTACCTGTAGGAGCGGCGTGAGCCGCGACCGCGCCACTGCGGCTGCTGCGCAGGTCCCTGTAGCCAGCGTCGTAGCCGCGGTTTCGCGGTCGCAGCTTACGCAGCTCCTACAGTCGGATACGGGGCTGTCGTCGGCGTCGGCCGCGACACGCAGCCGACTTCGCATGGCCTACCTGTAGGAGCGGCGTGAGCCGCGACCGCGCCAATGGGCCCACGGTGCAGGCTCCTGCGGCCATCGTCGCGGCCGCGGTTTCGCGGTCGCAGCTTGCGCAGCTCCTACAGTCGGATACGCGGCCGCCGCCACTACGGCGACTCCGCGCGGTGCACGCAATCAGCACGCGGGTCACAAGCCGCACGCCACAGCCGGTTTGCGCGGAGCGCCAATCGCTCCGGGCCGCGCTCGAACCCGCGCCGGCTCGCGCATAATCCGCGCATGCAGCTCGACCTCCTGTCTCCGCAATTGTCCGTGGTCACCCAACTGGCGCCGCTATCGGTGGCGCTGCTGGTGGCCGCCTACGCGATCGGTTCGCTGTCGGGCAGCCTGCTGCTGGGCAAGCTGCGCGGGGTCGACATCCGCACCCAGGGCAGCGGCAATGCCGGCGGCACCAACGCCTTCCGCACTCAGGGCCTGCGGTTTGCCGCCGCCGTGGTGGTGTTCGATATCGGCAAGGGCGCGCTGGCGACCTGGCTGGCTCTGCGCTACGCGCCGGTCGGGCATGCCTTGTCGGTCACCTCGCACGGGTATCTGGCCGCGTTCGCCGCGGTGCTCGGCCATGTCTGGCCGATCTGGCACGGGTTTCGCGGCGGCAAGGGCGCGGCGACCCTGGTCGGCGGGCTGGCGGTGCTGTGGCCGTTCGCGCTGCCGATCCTGCTGGCGGTGTGGGCGCTAGTGATCCTGCTCAGCGGCTACGTCGGCCTGGCCACGGTGATCGCCGCGCTGTGTCTGCCGGTACTGGCCTGGCTCGGCGATGCCGGGCTGCCGCGGCTGTATTTCGCCCTGGCCGCGGCGGTGCTGATCGTGTTCACCCATCGCGGCAATCTCGCGCGCCTGCGCGCCGGCACCGAATCGCGCTTCAACGGCGCGCGCCTGCTGCACCGTTGGCGCCGGAGCTGATGGACGATCGCGCGCTGCTGCAACGCCTGATCGAAGGTCCCGCCACCGGCGACGCGCTGGCCAGCGCGGCCGGGCAGACCCGCGCCGCGGTGTGGAAACGCATCGAGGCCCTGCGCGAAGCCGGGGTCGCGATCGAGGCCAAGCCCGGCCGTGGCTATGCCTTGTCGCAGCCGCTCGATCTGCTCGACGCGCAGGCGATCACCGCCGCCATGCACGCCGACGCGCGCGCGCGCCTGACGGCGCTGGACGTGGCCTGGACGATCGATTCGACCAACAGCGAATTGCTGCGCCGGCCCACGCCCGCGCAGGGCGCCGCGGTGCTGCTGGCCGAACGCCAGACCGGCGGGCGCGGTCGGCGCGGCCGGGTCTGGGCTTCGCCGCTGGCCGCGCATCTGTACCTGTCGCTGTCGCGCAGTTTCGGCGGCGGCCTCGCGCGCCTGGGCGGGCTGAGCCTGGTCGCCGGCATCGCCGCGGTCGAGGCCCTGCAGCGCTTGGGCTATGCCGACGTGCGATTGAAGTGGCCGAACGATCTGGTCGTGCTCGACGGCGCCGGCCTGCGCAAACTCGGCGGCCTGTTGATCGAAGGCGGCGGCGAATACGCCGGCCCGGCGCGGGCGGTGATCGGCCTGGGCCTCAACGTGCGCATGCCGGCCGCGGCCGCCGCGCAGATCGATCAACCCTGGTGTGACTTGGCGATGCTCGTGTCGCAACGCGTGTTGTCGCGCAACGCCGTCGCCGCCGCCTTACTTGACAGCCTGCTGCCGGCGCTGGACGAATTCGACGCGTCCGGCCTGGCGCCTTTCATCGATCGCTACGCCGCGTTCGACGCCTTGGCCGGGCAGGCGGTGACCGTCCACGGCGCGCAGGCAGATCACGTCGGCACCGCGATCGGTCTGGCCGACGACGGCGCCTTGCGGGTGCGTCTGGCCGACGGCGAAGAACGCCGCTTCCATGCCGGCGAAGTCAGCGTGCGCCGTGGCGCGGGAGACGCGCGATGAGCGCCTGGCTGTTCGATCTGGGCAATACCCGGCTCAAGTGCGCGCCGCTGGATGCGCATGGCCGTCCCGGCCCGGCGCTGGCGCTGCCGCATCGCGAGGAAGACGTCGCCGCGGCCTTGGCCGAGGCCTTGCCGGACGAGCGCATCGAGGTCGCCTATCTGGCCAGCGTCGCCCATCCGGCGCTGCGCATGGCGGTATTGCAGGCGTTGACCGAACGTTGCGGACGGATCTCGATCGCGCGTACTCAGCCGAGTTTCGAACTCGACGGCTTCGGCCGCGTGCGCATCGCCTATGCCGACCCGCGCAAGCTCGGCGTCGACCGCTTTCTCGCCTTGCTGGGCGCGCACGCGCGCGGCGAAGGCGCGGCCTTGATCTGCGGGGTCGGCACCGCGTTGACCATCGACCTGCTCGACGCCGACGGCCTGCATCACGGCGGCCTGATCGCGCCGTCGCCGACGCTGATGCGCGAAGCGCTGCATGGGCGCGCGCCGCAGTTGCCCGAACTCGGCGGTCAGCGCATGTCGTTCGCCGCCGACACCGAGGATGCGCTGGCGTCGGGCTGCGACGGCGCGGCGTTGGCGCTGATCGAGCGCAGCCTGACCGTGGCGAAGTTGAAGCTGGGCACCGTGCCGCAGTTGCTGCTGCACGGCGGCGGCAGCGACGCGCTCGCCGCCGCGCTGCCTGCGCCGATCGCCGCGCCGACCTTGGTGCTGGAAGGTCTCGCGATCTGGGCCGGAATCGAAACTTCGCCTTGAGCGGGGCGGCGATCGGGCAGGCTAGAATCGACGCATGCTCGTTCGTGCCCTCATCGTCCTGCTGATCGCGCTCAACCTCGGCGTCGCCGCGTGGTGGATCGCGCGACCCGCGCCGCCCGCGCCGCCGCGCGAACAACTTCCGTCCGGCGTGGCGCGGCTGCAGATGGTCGACGAACCGCGCAGCGCGGCTAAGCCGCAAGCCGTTACGCCGCCGAAGACGACGGACGCCGCCGCGCCGGTGGCGGCATCGTCGGCGCCGCAGCCCGCGTCGGCCGCGCCCGTGAATTCGGCGCCGGTCCCGGCGGCGGAGAAACCGCAGACGCCGCCAGCCGCAACGCCGTCTGCGGCCGCCACGGTAGCGACGGCCACGCCGTTGCCGACCACTCCCGTCGGCACGCCCGCGCCGATCGCACCACCGCCCGAAGCCAAGCCGCAATGCTTCAGCGTCGGGCCGTTCGCCGATACCGCCGCGGCCGCCGAGGCACGCGCCAAGCTGCAGCCGCTGGCGCAGAAACTGGCCACGCGCACTCAGGCCGGCACCGGCAATGCACGCGGTTGGCGCGTGTACATGCCGCAGGCCAGCGCCGAGGCCGCGCAGGCCACCGCGCAGCGCATCCGCGCGGCCGGTTTCAGCGATCTGTTCGTGATGAGCGGCAGCGAAGCCAACGCCATCGCCCTGGGCCGTTTCCGCAGCGAGGAATCGGCGCGCAAGCGCGGCGCCGAGTTGAGCGCGGCCGGCTTCAGCGCGCGGGTCGAAGCGCTCGGCGAAAGCGGCGAAGGCCCGACCTGGATCGACGTCGCCACCACCACCTCCAACGGCGATGCATTGCGCCGCGCCGCCGGCGCCTCGCGCTGGCGCGGCCGTTCCTGCGCCGGTCTGGGTTGATCGCGGCCCATTCGCAGCCCGCACGCGTCGCGCTGTCGCGATGAGACCCGGGCGCGATAGAATGCGCCGGCGCCATCGATCCGCTCGCTGGTCGCCCGTCACGTCAAGCTGCCGCTTTAGCTCAGTTGGTAGAGCACTCGCCTTGTAAGCGAGCGGTCGTCCGTTCGATTCGGACAAGCGGCACCACGTGAATCCAAGTGAGTCCGAGAAAAACAACCGCCCGGCCACCGCATCCGAAGGCCGCGCCAATTCCGGCCGCACTCCCGGCCACACCCCCCAACCGCATCCGAGCAAGCACATCGGCTCAGCATGCCGCGTCCAGCTCGCGCCCCGCGCCAGCGAAACCAAGAACAGCAAACTCCCGACACCCGCGCCTGGCCTCACGGCGCAATCGCCTCGCCTCGCCACGAAGCGACGCATTCGCCATTCACACCCGCGTTTTTGCGCACACCTTCACGGTTAAGCCCAGTTCGCGCTTAGGCACTAGAATGCCCCCATCGTCGGCGGCCGCAACGGCCCTGTTGCGGCGATCGCGCGATGCCGCGGGCATCGTCCGCGTTCACCTATCGATGCCGCGCGCTCATCCGTCAGCCAGCGCGGCAGAGGACATCCTTATGAGTCGTACCTATCCCCCGGTTTCGTTGATCGGTGCGCCGACCGACGTCGGCGCCGGCCACCGCGGCGCGCGTATGGGGCCCGAAGCCCTGCGCATCGCCGGCCTCGGCGAAGCCCTGGTCGCGCGCGGCGTCGACGTGGTCGATCGCGGCAATCTCGACGGCCCGCGCAATCCCTGGCAGAAACCGGTCGAAGGCTATCGCCATCTGCCCGAAGTGGTGACCTGGAACCGTCTGGTGATGGACGCGGTCGGCGCGGAACTGCGCGCCGGGCGCATGCCGATCCTGCTCGGCGGCGATCACTGCCTGGGGCTGGGCTCGATCACCGCGGTGGCGAACTACTGCCGCGAAACCGGCAAGCAACTGCGCGTGCTGTGGCTTGATGCGCACGCCGACTTCAACACCAGCCAGGTCACGCCGTCGGGCAACATCCACGGCATGCCGGTGTCGTGCCTGTGCGGCATCGGCCCGCAGGAACTGACCACGCTGGGCGGCCCGGCGCCGGCGATGCGCGCCGAGGACATTCGCCAGATCGGCATCCGCTCGGTCGATCCGGGCGAGAAGCAATTGATCCAGCAACACGGCCTGGACGTGTACGACATGCGCTACATCGACGAGATCGGCATGAAGCGGGTGATGGAGGAAGCGCTGGAAGGCGTGGACGACAACACCCATCTGCATGTCAGCTTCGACGTCGACTTCCTCGATCCGAGCATCGCGCCTGGTGTGGGCACCACGGTGCCGGGCGGGCCGAACTATCGCGAAGCGCAGTTGGTGATGGAGATGATCGCCGACAGCGGACGGCTCGCGTCGCTGGACATCGTCGAACTCAATCCGATCCTCGACAAGCGCAACCGCACCGCCAAGCTGTCGGTGGACCTGGTCGAAAGCCTGTTCGGAAAATCCACCTTGATGCGCGAGTAAGGCAAACGCGTCGATGGCGGCCGCGGCGATGAATCGCGGCTGACGCCGGACACGGTGAACCCATGTAAGGCATTGTTTCGCGTGGCTTTCGCGCCTCACTCCACGCGGGCTTCACGTTCATTCGCGTCTGATCGGCTCCAGGACGCGACGAGTGGCGCGGCCGCTATGACCAAGGAGATTCTATGAAGCGTTTGACTGCCCTGTTGCTGCTGGCCCTGTTTTCGATGGGCACCCTGAGTGCTTGCAACACCGTGGCCGGCGCCGGTAAGGACGTGAAGAAGGCCGGCGAGAAGGTCGAGCAGAAGGCCGAAGAAGTACGCGACGGCAAGTAAGCAGCGCGAACCGCTATAAGCAAAAAGGCCGGAGCGATCCGGCCTTTTTGTTTGCCTGATGTTTGGTTCGAAACCGCGCGACGACGATGGTTACGCCACTCAGCGCTCAGTTTGCGGCTGAAGGATTCACTTCGTTCATCGACATCAAGTCCGGGCTAACGCAATCGTGATCGGATGCGAATGTCGCGGCTGCGAAGCTGGCCTCGTGATCTCGGCAGGCCGATCACGCACGACGCGGTCGACACGACGCAGTGCGCGGCGCCGAATCCGAATCCCCCAACTGAAGGAGTGGACATCGATGAACAAAGACATCATTGCCGGCAAGTGGACCCAGATCAAAGGCAAGGCTAAGGCGAAGTGGGGCGACCTGACCGACGACGTATTCGATGTCGCCGAGGGCAACTCCGAATACCTCGCCGGCAAGCTGCAGGAACGCTATGGCTGGGAAAAAGACCGCGCCGAGAAGGAAGTGCGCGAGTTCGGCAAGACCTTGAACTGACCCGACGGGTCTGGATGGTGTAATCAGCGGCGCCGATCAAACCTGCTGATCGCGCCGCGCGCCAGTCGCATCGGCGCAGTTGTGGACAGCCACCGGTGCGAGGTACGAGGAGAAGCGGGCCGGATGCGAATCCGGCCCGTTTTTATTGCGTGTGTTTCCAAGCCAGGCAAGACTCGTCCCGATTCCCGATTCCCGATTCCCGATTCCCGATTCCCGATTCCCGATTCCCGCTCACCAACCGCGCGACGGCGGATCGGCGACGAAGCCGCTCGGAAACGCGTTGGGTTCGTTGCGATTGCGGTAGTACGGATCGCGATAACGCGGCACCACCCCGCGCGCGACCAAGCTGCGGTAATCGTCGTAGCGCAACTGCAGGACCTGCGCGGGCGAACGCGAGGCGCGCACGAACTGGGTCTGCGACACCGGCGACCATTCGCGCGAACCGTGACCGGTGCCGATCGATTGCGCGGCCGCGTCGGCGGCGGCCGATTCGCGGCCGATCTCGCTCGCCGCCGGCGCGGGCGCGGCGTTGCCCGATGCGCGGCGCTCGGCCTTGGCCGCTTCGCCTTCGCGCGCCATCGGCGGATACGGGTAGGGATACGGATACGGACGCGGCGGTTGGCGATAAGCGCGCTCCTCGAACACCGCCACGCCGATCACGCCGACGTTGTCGGGCCGGCCGGTGCGCGCGGCGTAGCTGTCGGGCAGATCGGTAAACACGAACTGGGCCACGTCGTCGAGCGACTTGCGCCAGCCGTTGATTTCGGTGGACTGCCACGCATCGAGCACGTAACCGGCCTGCGAGGGGTTGGCGGTCTGGCCGCTGACCGCGTTGACGCCGTCGACCGACAGCACCACCAGCACGCGCTGGCCGGTGGTGTTGGTCAGGCGCACCGAATAGCGATGGCCCGGGGTGCCGGCGATCCACTGCTGGCCGCGATGGGGCCAGCTCGGCAGCCAGTCGCCGTTGTCGCGGTCGACCACGGCGACATCGACCAGCGGGCGGGCGTAGCTCGGGGTGCAGGCGCTTGCGGTCAATGCGGCGCCGACGAGCAGGACTAGCGAGCGGAACATGGCGGGTCTCCTGGTGGGTCGATGAGGTGGTCGATCCTGCAAACGCCTGCCCGATCGAAACGGGGTTGTGGCTGCGATCACAGGCCCGCTCGCGCGGCCTAGCCGGCCGACGGCGCTCAGCTGCCGCTCAGGCGGATAGCCCGGTGGGCGGCCCGGCTCAGAGGTCGGCCGCGGCGGTCAGCGGGTACACTGGCCGGCCACGATCCACCCGCGATTCACCATGACCCAGACCCGCGTCCTGACCGGCATCACCACCTCCGGCACTCCCCACCTCGGCAACTACGTCGGCGCGATCCGCCCGGCGGTCGCCGCCAGCCTCACGCCGGACGTGGAGAGTTTCTATTTCCTCGCCGACCTGCATGCGCTGATCAAGGTGACCGAACCTGAGCGCGTGCAGCGCTCGACCCTGGAGATCGCCGCGGCGTGGCTGGCCTGCGGCTTGGACCCGGCCAAGGTGTGGTTCTACCGGCAGAGCGAAATCGTCGAGATTCCGGAGCTGAGCTGGTTCCTGACCTGTGTCGCCGGCAAGGGCATCCTCAACCGCGCGCACGCCTACAAGGCCGCGGTCGACAAGAACCGCGCCGAGGGCGAGGACGACGACGCGGCCATCAATGCCGGTCTTTTCATGTACCCGGTGCTGATGTCGGCCGACATCCTGGTGTTCAACGCGCACAAGGTTCCGGTCGGCCGCGATCAGGTCCAGCATATCGAGATGGCGCGCGATTTCGCCCAGCGCTTCAATCATCTGTACGGCGAGCATTTCGTCCTGCCCGAGGCGCTGATCGAGGAAAGCGTGGCGACCCTGCCGGGCCTGGACGGCCGCAAGATGAGCAAGAGCTACGACAACACCATTCCGTTGTTCGCGCCGCGCGAGCAGTTGAAGAAATTGATCTATTCGATCGTCACCGATTCGCGCATGCCTGGCGAGCCGAAGGACACCGAAGGCTCGGCGCTGTTCCAGATCTATCAGGCGTTCGCGAGCGTGGACGAAACCGAAGCGATGCGGCGCGCGTTCGCCGACGGCATCGCCTGGGGCGAGGCGAAGCAGGCCTTGTTCGAACGCATCGACGCGGAAATCTCTCCGCTGCGCGAGAAGTACGAAACGTTGATCGCGCAGCCGCACAAGATCGAAGCGATCCTGATCGACGGCGCGCGCCGGGTACGCGAGCGTTACGCGCATTCGACCATGAAGCGCCTGCGCGCGGCGGTCGGCTTGCGCGATCTGTCGCAGGCGATTGTCAAACAGGACAAAAAGGCTGTACGCACTCCGACACTTCCCGGATTTAAAGCCGTTCCCTTCAGGGAAAAGAGTGGAATGTTCAGGTTTCGAATTTCAAACGAGGCTGGACAGGAGATGTTTGTCTCAAAAGAGTTTAGTGATGCGAAAGTTGCTAATGCGCTTATAAGTGAGCTGGCGCTGCTTGGATTGGATTTTTTTGGGCTGCAGGAACTTCAGGATCAATTGCTCTTGACGCGAAATGGAGAAGCTCTCGGTGTTTTCAGTGGCGTGATGAAAAACGCGACTCCGCAAGAAGCTGAGCGATATCTGAAGCCACGCCTCAGTGGCCGCTACGTTGTATCGCGACAGAGCAATGGGCAGTATCACTTTGTTCTTAAGGCTGGTAACGGAGAGACCATACTCTCGAGCGAAAGCTACAGTACGAAAGAGTCCTGCTTGAATGGAATTGAAGCGGTTCGGTCCAATGCGGAGATGCCTGCTAGATTTGAGAAAAAATTGTCGTCGAGCAACAAACCCTACTTTGTTTTGAAGGCGGCCAATCATCAGATAATTGGTACGAGCGAGTTATATAATTCGGATGCAGCGAGAGAAAATGGAATTGCTTCTGTAAACATAAACGCGAAGAACTCTCCGTTGGAAGACAGGACCTGATTGTGAGTCCGGTCATTGAAAATTTTTCCGTTCGACCCCAGCCATGAGTCGCTTCGTCGAACTCAATCTGGCGCTGATCCTGTTCCTGCCGTGGTTCGCGATCCTCGGCGCCTTGTTCTGGCTGTATCCGCGCCGGCCGCGCAACCCGGCGCGCAAGTTGTTCGATGCGGTGTCGTTGGCGGTGTCGGTGTGCGCGTTCGTGCTCGCCGTGCATTGGGCGCACCTGCATGCCGGACGCGGGCACGGCGCGATGTGGCCGCAGATTCTCGCCACCTCGCTGGGTTATGGCGTGTTCCTGCTGGTGCTGGCGATCGCGTGCTTGGTGCGTTGGCGCTGGTTGCGCGGGGTGGTCGATCATCGCGAGTGAGAACAAGCGAAACCGCTGACGAAACCGCGAAATGATGCCTACGAAAGCCGCATCGCGGCGGCGCGCCATGAAGGCATAGACTGCAAGCCAGTCACAGCCCGATTCTCTGCCATGACCTCAGCTTCCGATCCGAGCACGCACGCCGCTTCCGAGCAAGCCGCGGCTTCGCACCCAGCCGACTCGCACGCAGCCGACTCGCACGGCATCGTCACCGTCGACACCGGCTTTCATCGTCCGGTGTTCGACGCGGCCTATCTGATCGTCGAAAACGGCCGCGCCGCCTTCGTCGATTGCGGCACCCAGCATTCGATCCCGGCCCTGCTCGACGCGCTCGCGCGGCAGGGGCTGACGCCGGCCGAGGTCGACTGGCTGATCCTCACCCACGTGCACCTCGATCACGCCGGCGGCGCCGGCGCGCTGATGCAGCGCCTGCCGAATGCACGCGCGGTCGTGCATCCGCGCGGCGCGCCGCACATGATCGATCCCTCGGTGCTGGTGGCCGGCGCCACCGCGGTCTACGGTGCCGAGGAAATCGAGCGCAGTTACGGGCAGATCGTGCCGATTCCGGCCGAACGCGTGGTCGTCGCCAAGGACGGCCATGTCGTTGATCTCGCCGGGCGACCGCTGCTGTGCGTGGACACACCCGGGCATGCGCGCCATCACTTGTGCGTGTGGGACGAGCGCAGCCGCGGCTGGTTCACCGGCGACACCTTCGGCCTGTCGTATCGCGAATTCGATGCGCCGCGAGGCCCGTTCGTGCTGCCGACCAGTTCGCCGGTGCAGTTCGAACCCGAGCCGCTCAAGACCTCGATCCGCACCTTGCTGGCGCGCGATCCCGAGGCGATGTACCTGACCCACTACGGTCGGGTCGGCGATGTGCAGCGGCTCGGCGCCGAATTGATCGAACAGATCGACGCGATGGTGCGGCTGGCGCGCGCCGCGTCGGCGGCCGGCGGCGACCGGCATGCGCGCCTGGTCGCGGCGCTGGCCGATTACTTCCTGGCGCGCGCGCAGGCGCACGGCAGCGCGCTGAGCCCGGCGCAGATGCGGGCGGTGCTGGCGGTCGACATCGAGCTCAACGCCCAGGGCCTGGAGGTCTGGCTGGATCGGCGCGGCTGAGCGGTCGCGGCCCTCGCCAGGGCCGATTTTGCTGAACCGACGCCGGAGCGCCACGATCAGGCCGCGCGGCCGTCACGGGCATTGAATCGTCTCCGGGGTAGCTTGAGCGAGACCACGTAGCATCTCTCCCCCCTATATCGCCGATGCCCGTCGTGCCGCTGCGACTCCGTCATTTCCTGCCGCTGTCGATCCCGGGCCCGCCCGCGCAGGACGATGCCCTCGCGCCCGCGGCCGATTCGCCGCCGCGTTCGCCTGGTGAGGACGACGGCCGTCAATCCACGCTGGAGTCCTACGGCCTGCTCGACAGCGTGCCGGAGGCGGCCTACGACGATCTGGTCCGGCTCGCCGCGACCTTGTGCGGCACCCAAGGCGCGGCGATCGCCCTGATCGATCGCGAGCGGGTCTGGTTCAAGGCGCGGCATGGGGTAGACGCCGAGCAATTGCCGCGCTCGCATTCGATCTGCCATCAACTGATCGGACAGGCCCGGCCCGATCGCCTGCTGCTGATCGGCGACGTCGCCCAGGACCCGCGTTTCGCCGCGCTCGGCCTGAGCCTGCAAGGCGGGCAAGCGCTGCGTTTCTATGCCGGCGCGGCCCTGATGAGCCCCGACGGTCATCCGCTCGGCACCCTGTGCGTCCTCGACACTCAACCGCGCGCGCTGTCGGCGGCCCAGGCCGACGGCCTGGCCGCGCTGGCGCGGCAGATCCAGCATCTGTTCGAACTTCGCCGGTATGCCATCGAACAGCGCCGCCTGTTGTCCGAGCGCGAGGCCTTCGCCCGGCAACTGGAAAGCGCGCAGGCCGACCTGCAGCGGCGTCACGACCTGCTGCAGCACAGCGCCAGCCACGATGCGCTGACCGGCCTGCTCAATCGCAGCGCGTTGGCGCAATTGCAGGACAGTCCGGACGCGATGCAGCGCCTGGGTCGCGCTGCCTACACCCTGATGGTGATCGACGTCGATCACTTCAAACAGGTCAACGATCGCCACGGCCATCTGCTCGGCGATCGCGCCTTGCGCGCGGTGGCCGACGCGGTGGCCGCGTCGATACGCGAAGACGATGTCGCGGTGCGCTACGGCGGCGAAGAATTTTTGGTGGTGCTGCCGGGCACGCGTCTGGCCACCGCCAGCGAAATCGGCGAACGCATCCGCCAGCGCGTCGCGCGTTCGTCGTTGCCGTTCGCGCTGACCGTGTCGATCGGCGTGGCCGGCGGCGAGCCCGGACGCGATGCGCCCGAGCAGGTGTTCGATCGCGCCGATCAGGCCTTGTACCGCGCGAAGGCGGCGGGGCGCGATCGGCTGGTGGTCGACGACAGTTGAGCGCGCGCCGCGCGCGCGTTCAATCCCACTGATTCGGCGGCGGTCCGCGCTCGGGGTGCTTCATCTGCACCACGCAGAAGCGATGGCCGGTCGGGGCCTGCATCACCCACCAGCGCTTGATGAATTCGACCCGGGTGGCGCCGAGTTTTTCCAGGCGATCGGCTTCGGCTTCGATGTCGTCGCTTTCGATGTCCAGGTGCACGCGCGAGGGATGCGCGACCTTCTGCACCGCGACGTAAAGCTCGTCGGCGGTGTTGGCGAGCTGCGCGTATTGCGCGCCGTCGCCATCGTCTTCGTCGGTTTCGCCGCGGGCCAGGCCGAGCGCGCCGCTCCAGAAATCCGCGGCGGGGTCGATCTCGCCGGTCTGACAATCGATGATGAAGCCGGCCAGGCGGCTGCGGTGGGCCATGTCGTCGCTCCGTTGTCCGAGGTCGAGCGACAGACTGCCGCGCGGGCGGCGAATGCGGAAGTGTCCGGGTGTCGAAGCGGTCGCAGTTCGCGCGCGATTTTTCTTGCGCGGCCATCGCATCGGTTTTGCTCGCGAACCGCGCGCACTCAGCGCGCCGGGTATTCGCGCTCATGCAAGGTGTCGCGAGGCGGGCGCCGGCCCGCGAGGGACCGGCGCCGCGCGGGTCGATCAGTTGGCGCGGGCCAGATCGTCGATCATCGCCTTGAGGAAGCGCGCGGCTTCGCCGCCGGTGCAGGCGCGGTGGTCGAAGGTCAACGACAACGGAATGACCTTGTGCGATTCGAAGCCGCCCATCACCGGGGTCATCTGGTGACGGCCCTTGCCGGCGGCGACGATCGCCACGGTCGGCGGCACCACCACCGGGGTGGCGTAGCGGCCGGCGAACATGCCGAAGTTCGACAGCGAGATCGTGTAGCCGGTCAGTTCCGACGCCGGGATGCTGCGGTCTTGGACCTGCACGCGCAGGCGATTAATCGCTTCGCGCACGCCGCGGGTGTCGAGCACGTCGGCATTGCGCAGCGCCGGCACGAACAGGCCGTCGTCGGTGTCCACGGCGATGCCGATGTCGACATGCGGATGCAGGGTGCGGGTGAGCTTGTCGCCGTCGAACCAGGCGTTGAGCGCCGGCACCGCCTTGCACGCGGTGACGATGGCGCGGACCAGGCGGCCGGTGATGTCGTTGCCCGGTGCCCAGGCGTGGATGTCGGCGTCGTCGGCAAGCGTGGTCGGCACGACCTTGCTGTGCGCGTCGGCCATCACTCGCGCCATGTTGCGGCGCACGCCCTTGAGCTGTTCGGGCTGGCCGCTCGCGGCCACGCCGGGCGGCTGGGTGCGCATCGGACGGCCGGCCTGCGACAGGGTGCTGCGCGAGGCGGCCGGCGCTTCAGCGACGGGAGCGCGATTCTGCGCCGGTGCAGCGACCGCGGCGGTCGGCGCCGAACCGACCTTGGCCGAACCGTCGGCGGCGGCGCGCTTGACGTCGTCGTTGGTGACCACGCCATCGTTGCCGGTGGCGCGCACGCGGCTCAGGTCGACGCCGAGCTTGCGCGCGAGCGCGCGCACCGCCGGCATCGCCTTGACGCCGCCGACCGCGACGGCCTGTTCGCTGCGCACCGCATCGGAGGACTGCATCGCCCCGACCACGGTGCCGCTGTCGGCGCGTTCGGTGGCTTCCGCGGGCTTGGCCGCGGCAACCGGTTCGGCGGCCGCGGCCGGCGCCGGTGCAGCGGCTGCCGCGGGCGCGGCATGACCGTGGTTGTGCCCAGTGTCCTGACCGTCGGCGCGCTGCGGCTGGCTGAGGTCGAGTTCGAACTCGGCCAGCATGGTGCCGGTGACGACGATATCGCCGGCCGCGCCGGCCAGCTTGAGCACCTTGCCCGACACGGGCGAGGGCACCTCGACCACGGCCTTGGCGGTCTCCATCGACACCAGGGTGTCGTCGAGGCGGATGGTGTCGCCGACCTTGACCGCCCATTCGACGATGGTCGCGTCCGGCAGGCCTTCGCCGAGATCGGGAAGCAGGAAGGTCTTGGTATCGCTCATAAACGGGTTCGTCTCTGAAATAGGGAGTTGGGACGCGGCGTCACGACGCATCGTCCTGGATGACTTGCAGATGGCGCGCGGGCACCCAGCCCTGCGCGCCGTCCTCGCGTTGCGCCCACCACCAGCCGCCGAGTTCGTCGTGCAATCGCAGCGACTGGCCGACCGACACGTCGAGTTCGCGCGCGTCGTAGCTGGCCAGCGTTTCGGCGCGTTCGGCGTCGAGCGGGCGCAGCAGATCGCATGGCGCCCAGCCGGCGCGGTCGTCGGCCAGGCGGGTCCACACGTAAGCGGGCCACTCGTGGTCGCGTTCGCCCAGGTGCACGATCTCACCCGCCTCGAAGCGGATGGGATCGTGATACTTGGTGCGGTAATCGGCGACCACGAGCGCGCGCATCTCAGCCATGGCCGAGCGCGCGCTTGGCCGCCGCGACGATCTTGTCGACGCTCGGCAGGTACTTCATTTCCAGGCGGAACAGCGGGATGTGGGTGTCGTAGCCGGTGACCCGTTCGACCGGCGCGAGCAGGTCGTACATCGACTCCTCGGCCAGGCGCGCGGCGATCTCGGCGCCGAAGCCGGCGGTGCGCGGGGCTTCGTGCACGATCACGCAGCGGCCGGTCTTGGCGACCGATTCGGCGATCGTGGCGAAGTCCAGCGGCTTGAGCGTGGCCACGTCGATCACTTCGCAGCTGATCCCTTCGCCGGCCAGTTTCTCGGCCGCTTCCAGGGTTTCCTTGACCTGCGCGCCCCAGCTGACCAGGGTGATGTCGGTGCCGTCGCGCAGCACGTAGCACACGTCCAGCGGCAGCGCTTCGCCGTCGTCGGCGACCACTTCCTTGTACTGGCGATAGATGCGCTTGGGTTCGTAGAAGATCACCGGATCGGGATCGCGGATCGCCGCCAGCAACAGGCCGTAGGCGCGCGCCGGCGAGGACGGCAGCACCACGCGCAGGCCCGGCACGTTGGTGAACAAGGATTCGTTGGCTTCGCTGTGATGCTCCGGCGCGCGGATACCGCCGCCCCACGGCACCCGCAGCACCATCGGGCAGGTCAGGCGGCCGCGGGTGCGGTGCCGGAAACGCGCGGCGTGGCAGATGATGTGATCGAGCATCGGATAGACGAAGCCGTCGAACTGCGCTTCGGCGACCGGCTTCATGCCCTGCGCGGCCAGGCCGACGGTGAGGCCGGCGATGGTGGTTTCGTCCAGCGGCGTGTCGAGCACGCGCTCGCTGCCGAAGATCTGCTGCAGGCCGGCGGTGGCGCGGAATACGCCGCCGTTGACGCCGACGTCTTCGCCGAGCACCAGCACGGTGTTGTCGTGGCGCATCTCGTAGGCGAGCGCCTGGGTGATCGCTTCGATCAAAGTGATCGCGGCGGGCGTGGCGACCGGCTGACTCGTATCCACGTTGGCTTTCGTCGCGACGTTCATCGACGACCCTCCAGAGCAAGTACTTCGGCGCGTTGCGCCTGCAGATCCGCAGGCATGTCGCCGTACAGGTAATCGAACATGGCTTCCACCGGCTGCACCGGCGTTTCCAGGTAGGCGTTGATCTCGACGTCGACCTTCTTGCCGCATTCCTCGGCCCAGGCTTTTTCGAGTTCTTCGCTCCACACGCCCTGATCGGTGAGATAGGTGCGCAGGCGCGGCATCGGGTCGCGCGTCCAGGCATCTTTCACTTCGGCGTCGTCGCGGTAGCGGCGCGCGTCGTCGGCGGTGGTGTGATCGTGCAGGCGGTAGGTGAGGAATTCGATCACGCTGCCGCCGCCGCCGCTGCGCGCCAGTTCGGCGGCGCGGCGCATGCCTTCGAGCACGGCGATCAGATCGTTGCCGTCGACCTGCAGGCAATGCAGACCGCCGGCCAGGCCCTTCTGCGCGAGCGTCTTGGCGCCGGTCTGCGCCTTGCGCGGCACCGAGATCGCCCAGCCGTTGTTGATCACGCACAGGATCAGCGGCAGTTCGTACGCGCCGGCGGAATTGAGCGCGGCGTAGAAGTCGGTCTTGGACGAACCGCCGTCGCCGCAGCAGGCGACCGCGAGGTTTTGCTCCTTGCGCAGTTTGAACGCCAATGCGGCGCCGGCCGCGTGCAGGCACTGGGTGGAGATCGGCACCGACCAGGCGAAGTCCTTGCGCGGACCGGCGAAGTCGTTGCCGCGTTCGTCGCCGCCCCAGTACATCAGCACTTCGCGCGGTTGCACGCCGCGCATGAACTGGGCGCCGTATTCGCGATAGCTCGGCGCGAACACGTCATCAGGTTGCATCGATGCGCCGATGCCGACATGGGTGGCTTCGTGGCCCAGGCAGGCGGCATAGGTGCCGAGCTTGCCGGTGCGTTGCAGCGCGATGGCCTTGGTATCGAAGGTGCGCACGAACAGCATCTGCTTGAACAGCGGCAGCAAGGTGTTCGCGTCCTTGAACGCGGCCGGGATCTCGGCGACGGGCTTACCGTCGGCACCGAGGTATTGCAGGTATTCGATTTCGAACGTCGCGGCGACGGTCATCGGGAAGGGTCCTCACGGGTGGGGATGAGGTCCGAATCGTTCCGGTCCCGGATCCAGTGCCGGGCGCGCTGGTCAGCTTCAGACGGCTGGGTCCGGTTCTCCGTTCCAGTGCGGAGTCAGCCGGGCCGGGCTAAAGCCGCAGCGCCCGTGGCCTTCCGGCCTGGGGCGCTGCGTCATGGCGCGGATGATACCCAAACGCGTGTTAAGCGCCGTTGCGCGCTGCGGCATGCATTGCGCGCGGAAACCCGCTAGGCGTCGGGAGGCGTGCGGCGAAATCACCGATTTCGTGAACTCGCCCGGAATTCAAACGCGCCGCGCGGATGATGACGGATCGGAATTTCGTTATGGCGTCGCGACTTGCGTTGGCGACGCGGGTTTGCGCGCAGGCCTGGATTGCGCTAGTCGCGCGCCGTGTTCGCGCTGCTTGCGAGTGTCGCGACGCATCGCGAATCGTCTTGCTGAATGTGATCTGGTTTCGATCCTGCGCGGAAACCGAACAGCACGGCGCGGTATGGATATCGATGACAGTTGCGTACGCGGCGGCGCGTTCGAAACGGCTGTTGCGGCAAAGCGGTCAAGCATCGCGGTGGGGACGATGGGGCAGGCGGACGCAGCGAACCGACGAAGCGGGCGCGTTGGACGAGTCGACGATGTTGGCGGTGCGAGCGAACGCGACACGATGATTCATGCCGTCAGACCCAATGGTTCGAGCATCGCTTCGGCATCTCGGCGATCACGGCATCGCATCGCAACGACATTCGCTCGACACAATCGCCGAGGCAAAAAAAGACCCCGGCGCAAGGCCGGGGTCGAGGTGGTGCGTACAGCGATGTATCAGTCGATCGCGATCAGGGCACGAAGCTCGGACGCAGCGACACGTTGGCGAAGGCGTTAGCGCCGCCGAGCACGGTGATGAACCAGCTGCCGGCCTGCGGCGCGCCGATCAGGATCACTTCGTTGTTGCCGGTGCGGATCGAACGCTGGTCGTAGTCGCTCGCGGTCGGCGCGCTGCCGCGCTTGGCGTACAGGGCGATGTCGCCGCTGCCGCCGACGGTGACGATGCGCAGGTTGCGCGCACCGGCCGGCACGTCGATGCGATACACGCGCGCTTCGTTGGCCGCGCCGGACACCAGCACGCTCTGGCCGTTGCCGATCGGCGTGGCCGGCGGACCGGCGGCGATGATGGCGACGGAGGCTTCGGCGCTGTCGTTGGCGGCGACCAGGTCCTGCGAGGTGGTGGTGCCGGCGACCGCGAGCTTGACCGTCTTGCCGACCAGGTCGGCGGTGGCGGTGGCCGACAGCGAGAAGGTGTCCTGCGTGTTCACCGCCAGCTGCGCCTTGCTGCAGGCGACCGAGGTCTTGCCGTCGGCGATCTGCGGTGCATCGCAGGTCCAACCCTGGCCGAAGGCGGTCACGCTGAGCGACGGCACTTCGGCGTCGAGAGCGAGACCCAGGCCGACCGCGGTGGCGAGCCCGGGGCCCTGGTTGCGCACGTTGACCGCGTAACCGTAGGGCTGGCCCACCGGCACCGGATCCGGCAAGGCGCTGGCGTGGACCGCGATGTCGGCGATTTCGCGCGGGAACAGGTAGGTCACCACCGGGTCGTGGTCGGACAGGCGCGAGGGCGAGTCGGCCAGGTTGCGGTTGACCTCCGGGAAGTCGGCGTTGATGCGCGCATGCGCCGGCACGATGCGGCTGGTGCTGACGACCATTTCTTCGTTGACCAGCACGTGGTCCAGGCTCTGCGCCATGCCGTCGAACACGAACGAATAGCGCTCGCTCGGCTCGGTGATGCTGGCCAGGTTGATCAGGTCGGGATTGACCAGATCGGCGCCGTCGCCGGGCACCACGGTGGCGTTGTCCGGGCTCGGCGTGCCGGTGACCACGTTCATCGCGTCGACGTAGCCGTCGTTGAATTCGAACGCGTTGAAGTCGCCGAGCACGATCAGGCGGGTGGACGGGTTGTCGGTCTGGCGCTGGTTGAGGTAGGTCGCCAGGAACTCGGCCTGACGCTGACGCTTGGCGCGCACGCGCTGGCCGTCGGCATCGTCGGTTTCCGCGCCGTTGAGCGAGCGCTGATGCACGACCACCACGCTGAGCGGGAACTCGCGGCCGTCGGCGTAATGCACGATCGCGTCGAGCGCGAGCGGCGGACGATCGTTGAGCAGGCTGCTGCCGCCCGCCGGTTCAGTCCACAGCGTGTCCTTGCCGACCTGGGCGACCGACACGACCTGCACGCGCGGCTTGCCCGGCAGCACTTCGCCGGTCTTGACCAGGTAACCCACGTCGATGCCGCCGACGTCGTTGCCTTCCATCAGGTACGCGACGTAGTTCGGGTTCGGCTGGCCGGCCGCGACCGCGTCGGTGTTGATGCGCGCGGCGAGGTCCTGCAGCACGGTCAGGTTTTCCACTTCGACCGCGCCGAGGATGTCGGGGGTCTTGAGGAAATCGCGGATGCCGAGCGAGGCCTTCTTCTTGCGCAGATCGTACGCGGCCGCGGTCAGGATCGGTTCGCCGATCGCCGGGTCGTTGACGGTGTCGAAGAAGCGCTCGAGGTTGTAGCCGGCGACCGAGACCGCGTTCGGGTCGACGGTTTCCACCGCCGCGTGCGGCGCCGGCCCCGGGGTGACGTTGACCGTCGCGCCCGGATCGACCAGCAGGGTGTAGCGGCGGAAGCCGTAGTCGAGCGGGCCGGTCATGCCGGTGATCACCGCGCCGTTGGCCACTTCCAGCTTCGGCGCGCCGAGCGCGTCGCTGTCGACGGTCATCAGTTCGGCGTTGCCGTCCCAGCGCGGGATCGGCGGCGAGGTGCCGCCGCCCGGGATCGGCGTGCCCGGCTGGATGCCCGGTTCGCGGAACGGACGCGGCACGCTGCCGATCACGCCGTGGAAGATGCCGTTGCTGGTGCCGGTCGCGTTGGGCTCGTTGGTGCTGCCCTTGGTCGGCGCGGTCACGGTGAAGCTCGGGATCGCCACGCGCATGGCTTCGAAGCGTTCCAGCGCGTCCAGCGGCGAGGTCGGCAGCACCTGCGGCAGCACCACCGGCACCGGCAGGGTGTCGGTGCCGGTCTGGGTGTAGGTGGCGAAGCTGATCTCGGTCAGCGGCAGCTGGCCCAGGTCGGCGGTCGGGATGAACTCGACCACGGTGCCGCTCACGCGCACGCGGTTGCCCACCGTGGCCGCCGCGGTCGGCGCGGTGCTGGTGAACACGTAGATGCCTTCGGAGGTCGCCGGATCCGCGTCGGCCTCGGCGTCGCTGGCCTGGACGAAGAAGCCGTTGTTCTTGCGGCCGGTGACCACGCCCTGGAAGGTCACGGTCTGGCCGGTCAGCGGCGAGGTCGCGCCATTGCCCTGGATGTCGTGGATCGGCACCAGGGTGACGTCGTCGTTGGCGATGGTCGCGGTCGCCTGGGCGAACGCCGGCGGGGCCGGCAGGCCGCCGCTGGTGACCTGGACCCGCAACTGGAAGGTCTCGTTGGGTTCCTGGACGGTGTCGCCGTTGACGGTGACCGTCACCGTGGCCGAACTCTGGCCCTCGGCGATGGTGCCGGTGGCGCCGGCCAGGGCGACGTAGTCGCTGCCCGCGGTGGCGGTGCCGTCGACGGTCGAGGCCGACCAGGCCACGCCGCCCGCGCCGGCCGGCTGGCTCAGGCTCAGGGTGAACACGAACGAGGTGGTGCCGGCGTCGCCTTCGTCGAGCGAGACGTCGGCGACCGACAGCACCGGCTGATTGCCGCCGGCGCAGGCGAACACCGGCGAGGCGCTGTTGCGCGGGGTCGGTTCGACGATGTCGAAGTCGGCGCTGTTGTTGTCGGTGTCGGTGCAGCCGTTGTTCTTGCGCACCGCGCCGGTGGCGTTGGCGGTGTTCGCGGTCGGCGTGCCTTCCGAGCAGGTCGTCGCGCTGCCGAAGCCGACGGTGTCGACGCGGCCGGCCGGGCAGGCGCCGCTGAGCGCGGTGGCGTTGTTGACCAGTGCGACCTTGCCGGCGCTGCCGGACATCGCGATCGTGCCGACCACATCGGGCGTGGGCAGCACATCGGTGCCGCCGCTGCCGTCGGCCTGCTTGATCAGGTAGTAGCCGCCGGGCGCGATCGAGCCGGTCAGCGTGGTGCGCTGCCAGGCGCCGGTGCCGGCGGACGAGTTGTACTGCACGCTCCAGCCGCTCAGATCAACGGCGCTGGTGCCGTTGTTGTGCAGCTCGATGAAATCGCTCTTGTAGCGGGCGCCGTTGTTGCCGCCGCCGCCGTAGGCCTGACTGATCACGACCTGCGCCTGCGCCGAACCGGCCGCCGCTAAGGTCAATACCGCCGCCGCCAAAAGGCGGCTCGTGCGCTTGTCCATGTGGTTCCCCATGTGAGCGTCTGCCCGACCTCCCCGGTCGCAGACGGCTGGATTGTGCATCAATACTCACTTTTTGGCGTTGCAGGAGCATGACGCGGGTCACGCTCAGCCCGGCCGCGCCGGCCCGGGCGCATTCAGCGGAGCGGCCCGCGCGAACGCCGGCGCAGGCCTGCTGCGTCGCAACAAGAACCCCCGGCTCGCGCCGGGGGCGAATCATCCGCGTCTTGCCGCGGGCCGCGGCGCCCCATGGACGCCGCGACGCCGCGGCGCCGGGGTCAGGGCTGCGGCACGGGCAGGGCGGGCAGGATCTCGATCGAGGTCTGGGCGGCGTTGTCGGACGGATCGGCATCGAGCGCCGAGGAGACCGCCGACGCGGCCAGGGTGATCGATCGGCCGGCCCGCTCGGGCGTGGCGGAGAAGCTCAGGCTCACCGCGTTGCTCGACGGCCCTTGCGGCGAGACGTTCAAGCCGGTGCAGGCCACGCTGGTGCGGCCGTCGGCGGTCACCGGCGGCTCGCAGGTCCAGTTGGGCGAATGCACGCTCACCCACAGCGGCTCGACCGGTTCCGACAAGGCTAGGCCCAGGCCGACCTGCCGGGCCACCTCCGGACCGAGGTTCTGCACCTGCGCGGTGAAGGTCGGCTGCATCGACTCGCCGACCCGATGGCTCGGCGCGGAGTGCTGCGCCCACACCCGCAACGAGGCCTGGTCGCGCGGCACCAGCCGCACATGCACCGGATCGGTGTCGCCGCCGCGTATCGCGCTGGTCTCGTCGTCGCGCCATCGCGCCGGGAAATCGGCGTTGATGCGCGCGCGTTCGAGTTCGATCGACTCGGTCTGCATCAGCAGGCGCTCGTCGGCGAGTACGTGCTGCAGTTCCTGCCGGCTGCCCTGATCGATCGACGAGTAACGCTGCTCGCGCGCCTGGATGGCGGTGAGATCGATCAAGTCCGGTTCGACCTGATCGGCGCCGTCGTGCGCGACCATCGTCAGCAGCGGATCGCTGGGCGTGCCGACGATCGTGCCGAGCGGATCGACCAGGCCGTCGTTGAACGCATGCGCCTGGAAATCGCCGACGAACAACAGCGGCAAGCCATCCGCGGCGTGTTGCTGCTGCTGCGCCCATTGCGCCAGGAACTGGGCCTGATCGCGGCGCCGGTCGCGCAGACGTTCGGCCTGCACGCTGTCGGCGTCGAGGCCGTCCAGCGATTGCAATCGCACCAGCACGATCCGCGTTCGCAACGCGCTGCCGTCGGCGTAGTTGCTGCGCGTGTCGATGACCAGCGGCGGTTGATCGAACAAGGCGATCATGCCGCCGCCCGGCGCCTGCGCGAACGCGTTCGAACCGAGCTGCTCGATCTTGTCCACGATCACCCGCGCGCCGACGTTGACGATCGCGTCGCTGCGCACCAGGAAGCCGAGGTTGGTCGCGTTCGGGTCGTTGCCGGGCGGGGCGATCGCGCGGTATTGCGCGGCGGGCTGGCCGTTGCTCATGGCATCGCTGTCGATGCGGTTGGCCAGCCGTTGCAACAACAGCTCGTTCTCGACCCCGCTGACGGCGACGATGTCGGGCAGGCGCAGGTTTTCGCGGATACCGCGCGAGATCTTGCCGAGCCGCCGTTCCAGCGCGAACGGCATCGGCGCGGGCTGGCCGGAGCCGGGCGGGCTGGTGAAATCGAACAGATCGCGCAGGTCGTAATGGGCGAGCGTGGTCGCGCGCTGGCCCGGCGCGCCCGCGGCGACCAGCGACGGCGTCGGCGGCGATTGCGGCGGCAGCCAGGCCGGCGCATCGGCGTCCAGCACGATGCTGTAGCGGCCGCTGCGATGATCGAGCGGCCCGATCAGGCCGCCGATCGGCGCGCCGGCGGCGAGGTCGATCGGCGCATGGCCGGCGGCGGCGCTGTCGACGCCGAGCACTTCCGGATTGCCGTCCCAACGCGGCAG
Organism: Lysobacter sp. Soil_N_51; assembly: GCF_057655755.1. Classification (NCBI taxonomy): domain Bacteria; kingdom Pseudomonadati; phylum Pseudomonadota; class Gammaproteobacteria; order Lysobacterales; family Lysobacteraceae; genus Lysobacter; species Lysobacter sp. Soil_N_51. The sequence goes on from NZ_JBDGLR010000005.1 coordinate 268,332, forward strand.
CCAGCCCTGAAACTGGCCCTGCCAATACACGGGATAGCGGGTGCCGGGTTCGCGTTCGGGCGCGACAAAGGGCGCGGCCGGATTCTGTCCGCCGTCGACGACGTAAAAGCGCCCGTCGCTGACGCTCTGGCCCGAGCTTATGTCGGTGATCGCGCCGGTCGGCCCGACCACGCGCGTCTGCGGCAACATCACCCGCATGCCTTCGTAGTGTTCGTAACCGCGCGCGCCGATGTGGTAATCCGGCAGCAACGCACTCGCCGGCGGCGGCAACAGCACCGGCTCGGTGCTCAGTTGCGTGACCGAGGGCGAACCGCCGATCGCGGTCATCGATTCGCGCTGCGGATTGTCGCCGGGACTCATCAGCTCGATCACCGTGCCGCTCGCACGCACGCGCTGCGCGCGCAGCTGCGGCGACGGCGCCGACGCGGTCTGCACGAACAGGCCTTCGGAGGTCTCCGGATCGGCGTCGGCCTGGCCGGCGTCGGCCTGCAGGAATAAACCGTCCTTGACCACCGCGGTGACGATGCCTTCGACGATCACCGACTGATCGCGCAACGGCGACACCGCGTCGCGGCCCTGCACCTCGTGGATCGGCGTGACGCGCAAATCGTCGTTGATGAGCGTGGCCTGGGTGTCGAGGTAATCGCCGTTGGCGGCGACCGCGCCAGCGGCGATCTTGATCCGCAGGTTGACGGTTTCATCGGTTTCGTAGCTCAAGTCGCCGAGCACCGGCAACACGAATCGCGCGCTGGTCTGTCCGGCGGGAATGACGCCGCTGGGATCGATCGCGTTGTAGTCCTCGCCCGGGACGGCGCTGCCGCCGGGCAGGATCAACGCGCTCCAGGCGACGCCGCCGGCGCCGGCCGGACGATCCAGCCGCAACTCGAACTCGAACGGCGTGATGCCCGCGTCGCCTTCGTTGCGCGCGACCGGCGACACCGTCAGCGTCGGCGGCGGCGCGCGGTCGTTGTCGCGGATGGTCGCGGTGAGGTCGAGGTAATCGCCGTTGGCGGTGACCGCGCCGGCGGCGACCTTGATCTGCAGGTTCACCGTTTCGTCGCTTTCGGCCACGGTGTCGCCCTTGATCGGCAGCACGACGATGGCTTCGCTCTGGCCCGGCGCGATGGTTCCGGACTTGTTGATCGCGAGGTAATCGTTGGCCGGCGAGGCGCTGCCGCCGGTGGTGGTGAACGCGCTCCAGGCGACGCCGTCGGGCCCGGCCGGACGATCGAGCCGCAGCGTGATCAGCGCATCGGCGTAGCCCGAATCGCCTTCGACGATCTCGCCCACGCTCGCGGTCAGCACCGGCGGCGCCGAGGTCGAACACACCAGCCTGAGCGCGGTGCTGCCGCGCGGCTTGGCGGTGGCGACGACGAAGTCGGCAGCGTTGACCTGGGTGTCGGTGCAGCCGCCGTTCTTGCGCAGTTGCGCGGTGGTGTTCGACGCGGACGAGGCCGGCGCGGCGCCTTCGGCGCAATTGGCCGCGCCGTAGCCGAGGAAATCGACCAGGCCGGTGGGGCAGGCCGCGCTCAGGGTGATGTTGTTCGCGACCAGCGCGACCTTGCCCAGGCCGGGCGTCATCGCGATGCCGCCGCTGGCGTTGTACGGCGGCAGGCTCAGGTTGCCGGCGCCGCTGCCTTGGCGGATCAGGTAATAGCCGCCGGCCGCGATGCTGCCGCTGAGCGGCGTGCGCAGCCAACTGCCGTTGTTCTGCGCGTATTGCACGCTCCAGCCGTTGAGGCTGACGGCGCTGTCGCCGTTGTTGTGCAACTCGATGAAGTCCGCGTTGTATCCGCTGGTGGTGCTCCCCGCGCCACCGTAGACCTGGGAAATGACGACCTGGGCCTGAGCGTTGCCGGCCGAGGCCAAGGCCAAAGCGATCCCCGCCGCGAGCGCGCGGCTTGTGAGTTTGTGCATGAATTCCCCTTGGAAAGTGCGCCTGCGGACTGGAACCGACAGCGTTGCGCTGTAGTGGGCAGGCGCGTTTATTTTACGTTTGCGGTGTCGCACGGATCGCGACAGCGTGCACGCGGCGCACGATGCGAGCACGCGATGGCGCAGGCGTTGCGGCCCCGCGCCCGGCCCGATGCGCTACGCTTTGCGCCCCTGCCGCGAGCCCCGCCGATGTCCGTCGAAAAGAACCAGCGCGAACTGGAAAGCGGTATCCATACCGACCTGCACGGACGCATCACCTACAGCGGCTATCTGCAGCTGGACAAACTGCTGTCGGCCCAGCGCGGCCTGGCCGATCCGGCGCACCACGACGAGATGCTCTTCATCATCCAGCACCAGGTCTCGGAGCTGTGGATGAAGTTGATCGTCCACGAGTTGAGCGCCGCGCTGATCCACCTGCGCCGCGATCAGGTCTGGCAGAGCCAGAAAGTGATCGCGCGCTGCAAGCAGGTGCTGCGTCAGCTGACCGAGCAATGGTCGGTGCTGGAAACGCTGACGCCGTCGGAATACATGGGGTTCCGTGAAACGCTCGGGCCGTCCTCCGGTTTCCAGTCGCTGCAGTACCGCACCATCGAATTCATGCTCGGCAACAAGAACGAGGCGATGCTGCGGGTGTTCGCGCACGACCCCGACGGCCAGGTCGAACTCGAACGCGCGTTGTCCGCGCCGAGCCTGTACGACGAATTCCTGATGTACCTGTCGCGCTTCGGCCACGACATCCCGGCCAGCCATCTGCAGCGCGACTGGCGCCGTCCGCACGTCAGCGACCCGGCGTTGCAGCCGGTGTTCGAGCGCATCTACGAGAACACCGACGTCTACTGGCGCGAATACGCGCTGTGCGAGGACCTGGTCGACCTGGAGACCCAGTTCCAGTTGTGGCGGTTCCGCCACATGCGCACGGTGATGCGCATCATCGGCTTCAAGCGCGGCACCGGCGGGTCCAGCGGCGTGGGCTTCCTCAAGCAGGCGTTGGAGCTGACCTTCTTTCCGGAGTTGTTCGAAGTGCGCACCAGTATCGGCGTTGCCGGAGGGTACGGAGCTGCCGGCGGCTACGGAGCGGCCGAGCCCGGTCAGGGCTGCCCGGTCGGCGGTGGGGCCGGCCCGGCCTGACGTTTGATGTTTTGCTCCTTCCCCCGCTAGCGGGGGAAGGCTGGGATGGGGCGCGCCGGCCGGCGTGCCCTCACCCGCAGGCGGGAGAGGTGCTTTTGGACGGTCCGAAGCCACACCGGCGCCCGCGGCTTCCCGGACCGCAATCATCGCGCTCCCGCATGGCCTTCCTGTAGGAGCGGCGCAAGCCGCGACCGCGAATCCACACCCACCGCGCCCACATCGAAGCCCGTCCGACGAGACCCGTCGAGGTGACAGTTGTCACCCGATCCCCGCACGTAAGCATCCCAAACCCCGAACTTCGCCCCTCGGTTCGTGCAAAATCCACCCCTATTCAGGCACTTGCAGGCGCAAATGTTGCGCCGCAGCACATCGCGACAGGCTTCACAAAGGTTTGACGTGACCGGCCCGCACCGGTAAATCTCCCCGACCCGTGCCGTCGGCGTGGGATTTTCATTCAGTTTCCACACGACAGGGGACACCGCATGAGCGGAGCCGCACCAGCCACCCAGGGCACCGCGCCCATCCCGGATTTCACGCAGCGACTCGGGCATCCCAGACCCTTGTGGATGCTGTTCATGACCGAGTTCTGGGAGCGCTTCGCCTTCTACGGCATCCGCTGGGCGCTCGTGCTCTACATCGTGCATCAGTTCCACGGCGGCGACGCCTCCGGCGAAGCCTCGGCCAACCGCGTCTACGGCGCCTACCTGGCCCTGGTCTACGCCGCGGCGATCTTCGGCGGCTATGTCGCCGACCGCATCCTCGGGTATCAACGCTCGATCCTGCTCGGCGCGGTGATCATGGCGGCCGGCTTGTTCATGATCGCCCTGCCCAACGAGCAGATCTTCAAGCTCGGTCTGGCCACGATCATCTGCGGCAACGGCCTGTTCAAGCCGAACATCTCGACCATGGTCGGCAAGCTCTACAGCACCGGCGACGAACGCCGCGACTCGGGCTTCACCATCTTCTACATGGGCATCAACCTCGGCGCGATGGTCGCGCCGCTGCTGACCCAGTGGCTGGCGAAGAAGATCTTCGGCAGCGAGACCATGCCGGACTACAAGATGGTGTTCCTGTCCGCCGGCGTGGGCATGCTGATCAGCCTGGTGTGGTTCTGGTTCGGCCGCCAGCAGTTGCAGGGCATCGGCCGTCCGCCGGAAGGCAAGGCCGAAAAGGCCAAGGTGCTGTACGTGTTCCTCGGCGCGCTGGTCGCGATTCCGATCGTGTACTTCCTGCTCGCCATGGGCGCGAACGCGCTGCAGGGCGTGCTGACCGCGATGTTCCTGGGCCTGTGCGCCCTGCTGCTGGTGGAAGGCTTCCGTGAAGGTTCGGTGCAGCGCGACAAGGTGATCGCGATGCTGATCATCTTCACCTTCAACATCCTGTTCTGGATGTTCTTCGAGCAGGCGGGCAGCTCGTTCACCTTCCTCGCCGACAAGATCGTCAACCGCGACATCTTCGGCACCTCGATGGCCGACTTCGTGTTCAGCATCAGCGGCGAGCGGGTGTTCCCGACCGCGTGGTTCCAGTCGGTCAACTCGGTCGCGATCATCACCCTGGCGCCGCTGATCGCCTGGATCTGGGTGGCGATGGGCCGCGCCAATCCGTCGATCCCGCGCAAGTTCGGCCTGGGCCTGATCTTCAACGGCCTGGCCTTCCTGCTGCTGATGTTCGCGCTGACCAAGCTGGTCGGCGAAGCCGGCAAGATCCCGTTCTGGACCTTGTTCGCGGTGTACTGGATCCAGTCGATCGGCGAGCTGTGCCTGTCGCCGATCGGTCTGTCGATGGTGACCAAGCTGGCGCCGGTGCGCCTGGTCGGTTTCGGCATGGGCGGTTGGTTCCTGTCGACCGGCATCGGCAACAACCTGTCGGGCATCTTCGCCGGCGTGGTCAGCGGCGAAGGCGGCATGACCACGACGTCGGCGTTGAGCGGTTACACCTTCGGTTTCTGGGCGTTGGTGGGCGCGGGTGGTCTGTTGTTCCTGATCGCGCCGCTGGTGCAGAAGTTGATGCACGGGGTGAAGTGATCGGGTTGTGCTGATCGCTTGATCGCTCTATCGAAAACGGCAGCTCAGGCTGCCGTTTTCGTTTCTGGGGATTGGGGAGGCGGGCCATAAAGCAAAAATGGCAGAGGCAGAAGCAATGGCGACACGAGGGACAAAGTGCCTCGTTGCGCGAAACCCGAACGCAGAAACCCAGCGCGAAACCTCAGCGCGTATCCGCCGCCATCTCCGCCTCGGCCTGCATCTCCAACTCGTCCAGCCGATCCAGCAACCGGAACAGCGCCTCGCGCTCGGCCGGGTCGATGTCGACCAGCAACCGCTGCTCGAACGCCAACGCCATCGGCGCGACCTCGTCGTAGATCTTGTAACCATCCGGGGACAACTGCAGCACCGAACGACGGCGGTCGTCGTCGTGGGTCTCGCGCTCCAGGCGGCCGGCCTCGGTCAGGCGGGCGACCGCGCGGCTGACCGCGACCTTGTCCATCGCGGTGCGCTGGGCGACCTCGTTGGCCGACAGGCCCGGGTAGCGGCCCAACACGGCCATGACCCGCCACTCGGTCACGCTCAGCGCGTACCGCTGCGAATACACCCGCGCGATCGCGCTGCTGACCCGGTTCGACAGCACCGACAGGCGATACGGCAGGAAGTGCTCGAGGTCGAGCTCGGCATGGCGGGCGCCGCCCACGGCCTTGCTGGGGCTGGGGGCCGGGCTCGGCGGGACGGGTGATTCAGGATCCGGATTCGGTCGATTCATGTTGCACTGTGCCTTGCTTATGGTTTCATGTGAAACTATAACGACCCTTTCCCCGAGGCCGTCCGCAGCGGACCTGGCCGCCACCCGAGAACAATGCCATGAATGCACAGCCCAACCTCGGCATGCAGGTCACCACCTTCGAAAATCCGCTCGGCATCGACGGCTTCGAGTTCGTCGAATTCGCCGCGCCGGCCGGCCAAGCCGAGCAGCTTCACGCCTATTTCCGCGGCATGGGCTTCACCGCCGTGCTGCGCCACAAGTCGCGGCCGATCACCGTGTACCGCCAGGGCGGGGTGAACTTCCTGATCAACGAAACGCCCGACAGCTTCGCCTCGGCCTTCGCCCAGGCCCACGGCCCGTGCGCCTGCGGCTTCGCGATCCGGTTCAAGAAGCCGGCCGGAGAAGTGTTCGACGCTGTGCTCGCCAACGGCGGCGAAGCGATCGGCGACGGCGCCGACACCCGCGCGATCGACGCGCCGGTGGTCAAGGGCATCGGCGATTGCATGCTGTACCTGGTCGATCAGTACGGCGGCAACGGCAGCGCCTACGGCGACTACGAGCCGATCGCGGGCGCCGACCAGAATCCGACCGGGTTCGGCCTGACCTTCATCGATCACCTGACCCACAACCTGTACTTCGGCAACATGCAGAAGTGGTCGGATTATTACGAGCGTCTGTTCAACTTCCGCGAGATCCGCTACTTCGACATCAAGGGCGTCAAGACCGGCCTGGTGTCCAAGGCGATGACCGCGCCCGACGGCGTGGTGCGCATCCCGCTCAACGAATCCAACGATCCCAAGTCGCAGATCAACGAGTATCTGGACGCCTACAAGGGCGAGGGCATCCAGCACATCGCCTGCTTCACCGACAACATCTACGAGACCGTCGAGGCGATGCGCGCGCAGAACATCGATTTCCTCGACACCCCGGATACCTATTTCGACGTGATCGACCTGCGCGTGCCGAATCACGGCGAGGACGTGCCGCGTCTTGCCAAGAACAAGATCCTGATCGACGCCGACCCGGAAACCCATCAGCGCAAGCTGCTGCAGATCTTCACCAAGAACGCGATCGGCCCGATCTTCTTCGAGATCATCCAGCGCAAGGGCAACGAAGGCTTCGGCGAAGGCAATTTCCAGGCCTTGTTCGAAAGCATCGAGCGCGATCAGATCCAGCGCGGCGTGCTGTAATAGGCGACCGTGCCGCGAAGGAGTCGCAATGCTGAAGGAACTCGTCGATCTGCTGACCTGCCGGGAACTCGATCCTGACGAACTGGCGTCGCTGGTCGCCACGATCGAAGGCGCGGCGGACGATCCGGATCTGGACTGGATGGACGATCCCTCGCCAGAAGAGCTGATCCAGAACGCGATCGTGTTCAAGCTCGTCAACCACCTCGCCGTGGGCGACAAGATCGACGAAGTGCACGAGCAAATCAGCGACTTCTTCGCCGAGCCGCTGGCGGATTTTCCGCGTCACGCCAACGGGCGCTGGTACCTGCCGGACGAATACTTCGCCTGGCTGGACCCGCTGCTGGCCGAACGCGGAAAAGACGGCGGCGGCTATCAGTTGTTCCTGCTCGACGACAGTTTCAGCGACCAGTTGAACGCCTTGCTGGTCTGGCGCAAGGACGCCGCGCGGGTGCTGGAACTGGCGCGCGAGTTGGCGCTTTCGATCGAACCGTCGACCCAGCGCTCGTTGGGTCATCGCCCGATCATGTGATGGGCGGCGTCGGCGCCTCGCCGGTGTTCCGGCGTCGGCGCCATCGCCGCGAAGATTCAAGACGCCGCCGCCCACCGGCGACGTCGCGCCGCCGTCGAGGGGCGTCCAACAGCCCAGCGAGCCCGTATGAGCACCGCAGCCAACGACATCGACAACGTCATCCCGATGCCCAGCACCGACAGCGTCAGCCAGCGTCCGCGCGGCTACATGAGCGGTTTCGGCAACGAATTCGCCACCGAGGCGATCGCCGGCACCTTGCCGGAAGGGCAGAATTCGCCGCAGCGCGCGCCGCACGGCCTGTACGCCGAGCAGCTCAGCGGCACCGCGTTCACCGCGCCGCGCAAGGAAAACCGCCGCAGCTGGCTGTACCGGATCCGTCCGGCGGCGATGCACGGGACCTTCGCGCCGTTCCATCAGCCGCGCCTGCACAACGATTTCGGCGACGGCCCGGTCTCGCCCGATCAGCTGCGCTGGGACCCGCTGCCATTGCCCGACACCGAGGTCGATTTCGTCGACGGCCTGTACACCATGGCCGGCAACGGGTCGGCCGCCGGCCAGCACGGTTGCGGCATCCATCTGTATGCGGCCAATCGCTCGATGCAGGGGCGGTATTTCTACGACGCCGACGGCGAGCTGCTGATCGTGCCGCAGCAAGGCCGCCTGTTGCTGGCGACCGAGTTGGGCGCGATCGAGGTCGAGCCGCAGGAAATGGCGGTGATTCCGCGCGGCATCCGCTTCCGCGTCGAACTGCTCGACGGCGCCTCGCGCGGCTACGTGTGCGAGAACTTCGGCGCGTTGCTGCGCCTGCCCGACCTCGGCCCGATCGGTTCCAACGGTCTGGCCAATCCGCGCGACTTCCTGACCCCGCATGCGTCCTACGAAGATATCGAGGGCGAGTTCGAACTGATCGCCAAGTTCCAGGGCCATCTGTGGCGCGCCGAGATCGGCCACTCGCCGCTGGACGTGGTCGGTTGGCACGGCAACTACGCGCCGTACAAGTTCGACATGCGCCGCTTCAACACCATCGGTTCGATCAGTTTCGATCATCCCGATCCGTCGATCTTCACCGTGCTGACCTCGCCGAGCGATACGCCCGGCACGGCCAATATCGACTTCGTGATCTTCCCGCCGCGCTGGCTGGTCGCGCAGCACACGTTCCGGCCGCCGTGGTTCCACCGCAACGTCGCCAGCGAGTTCATGGGGCTGGTGCACGGCGCCTACGACGCCAAGGCCGATGGGTTCGCGCCGGGCGGTTCGTCGCTGCACAACTGCATGACCGGGCATGGGCCCGATGCGCAGACCTTCGAGAAGGCATCGCATGCCGATCTGAGTCAGGCGCATGTGATCGTCGATACGCTGGCTTTCATGTTCGAGACGCGCGCGGTGATCAGACCGACCGCGCAGGCGTTCGATGCGCCGCACCGGCAGCGCGACTATCAGGCCTGCTGGGCCGGGCTGCGCAAGCACTTCGATCCGAATTCGCGGGAGTAAGTGGGGCGTTTCGAGGCGGTCGCTTCGAACCTGCATGTACCGACAAAAAACGCGCGGCTTCGGCCGCGCGTTTTCGTTTGAACACCGATATCGCCGAGATGTTTTTGTGGGCGGGGCTTTGGCCCCGATGCTTTTCGATCGGATAGAGGTAGAGATTCGATTCGATCTGAGCCAAGAGTGTCGGGGCTGAAGCCCCTCCTACAAAAAACCTCTCGATTTCGACATGGGGTGGGTGCAGCTGCGCGCATTCGAACGCAACCTCGCGTTGGAGCAAGCGCGAATCCAGCCGCGAACCCTTCGCTTCTCGCCGCGTTCACGCAAAACCGCTAGGCTGATTCGGCCATTCGAATCGCGCCTTGTGCGCCGGAGTTCCGCCGATGAAACTTGCGCCGATGTCGATCGCGCCACGCCGCGCCGTGCTGTTCGCCGCCGTGGTGTTGAGCCTGGGCCTGGCCGCCTGCCAGCGCGAGGCTGCGCCGGCCGACGCGGCGACGCCGGCCGCGACCGCCGCGCCGGAGGCCAACCCGGCGCCGATCACCGATCAGCCCGCCGAAAGCGTTCCGCCCGCGACCGCGCCGGTGTCCAATCCGCCGCCGGCCGCCAGCGACACCCAGGCGCGCTTCGATGGCTACGGCGCCATGCGCTTCGGCATGAGCGCCGAGCAGGCCAAGCAGGCCTGGGGCGGCGAGCTCAAGGGCAAGCCGCCGGCCGACGGAGGTTGCTACTACCTGCAGCCGATCTGGGTGACCAACCCGCGCGATTTCGCCTTCATGGTCGAGGACGGCAAGTTCGTCCGCCTCGATGTGGGCAACGACAAGGAGACCGCGCCCGGCGGCGGCAAGCGCGGCATGAGCGCCGATGAAATCGGCAAGCTCTACGCCGGCCGGGTCGAGCAGCAGAACCACAAGTACGTGCAGGGCGGCCATTACCTGCGGGTCAGCGACAGCGCGGGCGGCGCGGGTGCGCTGGTGTTCGAAACTGATGTCACCGGAAAGGTGACCTCCTGGCGTATCGGTCTGCCGCCGCAGGTGGATTACGTCGAAGGCTGCGGTTGAGCCGTCGCCGACCGCGCCATGGCCGCTGAGCCGTTACGGGCAGCGGACCGGCGTCGCGCCATGACAGGCCGGCCACTGCCGGCCCGGCCACGACGTTAGAATCGGGACCGATGCGCCCGCTCGCCGGGCCACGCCGTCCACCGCACGCCGTTCACTGCAAGGGGAAGATCGCCATGTTCGAAGCCGTCGGCTTGTTCGTATTGGGCCTGTTCCTGCTGGCCCTGGGCGGCGATTCGATCGTCAAGGGCGCCTCCGGCCTGGCCCAGCGCTTCGGCGCCTCGCCGTTCGCCGCCGGCTTGGTGCTGGTCGCGTTCGCTACCTCGCTGCCGGAACTGGCGGTCAACCTGCAGGCGGTGGTGCGCGGCCAGCAGGCGCTGGCGCTCGGCAACGCGGTCGGCAGCAATATCGTCAACTTCGGCCTGACCCTGGGCCTGGCGGCGTTCGCCGCGCCGCTGGTGGTGCGCTGGCGCGCGCTGGCGCCGCTGTTGGTGCTGCTGTTGGTGGGCACGCTGGCGGTGATCGGCCTGGGCCTGGACGGCGCGCTCAGCCGCTGGGAAGGCGTGGCGATGCTGGTGGCGTTCGTGGTCGTGGTCGCCTACGCGACTTCGCGCACCCGCCATGAGGCGCCGGAGCTGCAGGACGCCATCGCCGCGTTCGCCCAGACCCAGACCCACCTGGGCCTCAATCTGGTGCGGGTGCTGATCGCCGCGGTGCTGCTGCACCTGGGCGCGTACCTGATCGTCGGCGGCAACGGCCTGTGGAGCTTCGGCGGCGCCGCGCCGGCCCTGGCCGGTGGGTTCGGTTCGCCGAACGCGGCCATCATCGGCGCCGGCCTGGGCCTGTCGCCGCTGCTGACCGGCCTGCTGCCGGTCGCGATCGGCACCGCGCTGCCCGAAGTCGCCGCCGCGGTCGCCGCGGCCCGGCGCGGGCAGGGCGACATCGTGGTCGGCCACGTGATCGGTTCGAGCCTGTTCAATCTGCTGATCGTGCTCGGCGGCATGGCCGCGCTGCACACCGTGCCGCTGCCCGCGTCGTTCGTGCGTTTCGAACTGCCGGCCGCGGCGGTGTTCGCCTTGATGCTGTACCCGATGCTCAAGGGCGACCTGCGCATCAGCAAGCGCGAGGGCGCGATCCTGGTGGTGGCGTTGCTGGCGTGGATCGGGTTCGAGTTGCTGATGCTGCATCAGTAACCGATCTCCCTCTCCCGCTAGCGGGAGAGGGCAGGGGTGAGGGCGCGCGTCGCGCCGATGATCTCGCAGGGGCTAGCCCTCATCCGCCCTTCGGGCACCTTCTCAGCCGTGCACTGTCTTCGGTCGCCGCAAGCGGGAGAAGGGCAGGGCGCATCCACAACACCCTTGCAACTGCCCCGCCTATAATGGGTCATGAGCGAAATCACCCCCATGCCGCGCTTGCCGCGGCGCGCGTTGCGCGCACTGAGCGAATTCTTCCGACTGGAAGCGGCCGGCGGCATCGTCCTGATCGCCGCGGCGGCGCTGGCCTTGATCGCGGCCAATTCGCCGCTGCAATCGGCTTACGAAGCGTTCCGCGAAATCCCGGTACAGGTGCGCATCGGCGCGCTCGACATCAGCAAACCGCTGCTGCTGTGGATCAACGACGGGTTGATGGCGATCTTCTTCCTGGTGGTCGCGCTGGAGATCAAGCGCGAGGCGCTCAGCGGCCAACTGGCCGAGCGCTCGCAGTTGGTGCTGCCGATGGTGTGCGCCGCCGCCGGCGTGATCGTGCCGGCGCTGCTGTTCGCCGCGCTCAATCACAACGACGCCGCCGCGATGCGCGGCTGGGCGGTGCCGACCGCGACCGACATCGCCTTCGCCCTGGGCGTGCTGGCGCTGCTGGGTTCGCGCGTGCCGGTGGCGATGAAGCTGCTGCTGTCGACGATCGCGGTGGTCGACGACCTGATGGCGATCCTGATCATCGCGTTCTTCTATTCGCACGGCCTGTCGGCGACCGCGCTGATGTGGGCGGCGGCCGCGTTGGCGGCGATGTGGGTGCTCAACCGGCGCGGGGTCAAATCGCTGGGGCCGTATCTGGCGCTGGGCGTGGTGCTGTGGGTGTGCGTGCTCAAGTCCGGCGTCCACGCGACCCTGGCCGGCGTCGCCACCGGCCTGATGATTCCGCATGTCGACAAGCGCAACAACATCGACGACGCGAACGAACACTCGCCGTTGGAAACCCTGGAGCATGCGCTGCATCCGTGGGTGGCCTACGCGATCCTGCCGTTGTTCGCCTTCGTCAATGCCGGTCTGTCGTTGAGCGGGGTCAAGCTGGAGGATGCGACCGCGGCCTTGCCGATGGGCATCGTGCTGGGCCTGGTGGTCGGCAAGCCGGTCGGCATCGTCGGCGCGGCGGTGCTGATGCGCGCGCTGGGCTGGGCGCGTTTCCCCAACGGCATGGACCTGCGCGCGATGGTCGGCCTGGGGCTGATGTGCGGAATCGGCTTCACCATGAGCCTGTTTATCGCGTCGTTGGCGTATCAGGACGCGCGGCTTTACGAGGAAGCGGTTCTGGGTATTCTTGGCGCCTCGCTGCTGTCGGCGGTGATCGGCTTTGCCTGGCTGCGCGCGGTATTGCCGGTGCGCGGCGCCCAGAATTGAACAACGCATGACGCACGCTTTATGAAGCACGCTTTGGTTTTCGGCGGCAGTGGCCAGATCGGCGTGCCGCTGCTGCAACGCCTGTACCACGCGGGCTGGCGGGTATCGGCGATATCGCGCCAGCAACGCCACGACCGCCCCGGCCTGGAATGGCTGCAAGGCGATCTCGACGCCGTGCCGGCGCTGCCGGCGCGGGTCGATGCGATCTTCAGCTGCGGTCCGCTGCTGAAGTTTTCGCGCTGGTACGAACAGTCCGGCATCGAGGCCACGCGCGTGGTCGCGTTCGGTTCGACCAGCGCCCAGACCAAGCGCGGTTCGGCCGATGCCGATGAGCGCCGCAACGCCGCCGAACTGCGCCAGGGCGAGGAAGTCCTGTTCGCGGCCGCGCTGCCGCGCAGCGATGCCGTCACGGTGCTGCGCCCCACCTTGATCTACGGCGCGGGCCGCGATGCGACCCTGACCCGGATCGCGCAACTGGCCAAGCGCCTGAAGTATTTCCCGTTGCCGCGCGGCGCCGAGGGCCTGCGCCAGCCGGTGCACGTCGACGACCTCGCCGATGCCGCGTTCGCCGCGCTGACCGCGCCGGCGAGTTTCGGCAACGTCTATGCGGTGCCCGGCGGCGAAACCCTGAGTTACCGCGACATGGTCGAACGCACCCTGGCCTGTCTGCGTCCGCCGGTGCGATTGATCGAACTGCCGTCGCCGCTGTTCAACCTGGCCTTGCTCGCCGCGCAGGCGGCCGGTCGCGCGACCGGCCTGGGCGAAGCCGCGGTACGGCGCATGCGCAACGACATGACCTTCGACGCGGGCCCGGCGCAACGCGACTTCGGCTATGCCCCGCGCAGCTTCCAGCCCAGCGCCGAAATGTTCGAAACCCCACGCGATTGATCGGTCGCCCCCTGTAGGAGCGGCGCGAGCCGCGACCGCGACACCTCACACGCGGCGCAAACACGATGTCGCAATGAAAGCCGCGTCTTAAAGATCCGCCGCCAAAGCCCGCTGCGCCCGCGCCTTGGCCAGATTCCGCAACGCAATCAGCAACACCCCACCGAGCACCATCGCCCCGCCGATCCACAAACTCGGCCCCGGCCGATCGCCCCAGAACACGATCCCCAGCGCCACCGCGATCACCGGCACCAACAGCAGCCACGGCGTGACCTGGGCGACCGGATGGCGCTGCACCAACACGTAATACAGCCCATGGCCGAGCAGCGAGGACACGAACGCGGCATAGACCACGCCGGTCCAGCCGACCCAGCTCACCTCGCCCAAGCTCGCCAGGCCGCCCGGCTCGACGATCAAACTGATCGCCAACAGCGGCGGCACCGCGATCAAGGCCGTCCAGCCTTGTTGGCTATAGACGTCCAGCCCGCGCAATCCCTTCATCAGCACCGTGCCCAGCGCCAGCGCCGCGGCCGAGATCAGCATCAGCACCACCGCCATGGGTTTATCCAACACCAGCGGATCGAAACCGAGCACCAGCACGCCGCCGAAACTGATCGCGATCGCCACCCCGGTGCGCCAGGCGAAACGCTCGCCGAGCAGCCACCACGCCAGCAGCGCGGTCATCGGCACGTAGCTTTGCAGCACGATCGCCGGCGAGGACAGATCGCCGGCCGCCTTGAGCGCGCTGAAGCTCAGGCCGAAATGCAGCACGCCGATGCACAGGCACACCGCGATCAGGCGCGGCCATTGGCCCGGCGCCGGCCGCTTGAGCACGAACACCAGCGGCACGGCGAGCAGGGCGAAGCGCAGCGCGGTGAACAGGAACGGCGGAATCTCGCGCAGCGACAGCGCCGAGGTCAGGAAGTTGATCGCCCAGGCCACGACCACGAGCAACAACAAGGCGATATCGCGAGCGGGCATGGCGGTCCGGCTTGGGCTATCGTGGCCGCCGAATCAGCGGCCGCGAATGGCAGAGGGGACCCATTGTGAAGCAAGCCCTGCAATCTGCGGGTATCTGGGAGTGGGGACTGCTGTTGCTGGTCGTCGTGCTGCTGTGGCTGATCCCGGGCGCGTGGTTGCTGCGCGCGCTGGTGGCGCGCGAGTTCCGCGCGCGGCCGGCGTTCGGCGCGGCGTTGTGGTCGGTGATCTACGCGCTGGTGCTGTGGGCGATGCTGAGCATCGTCGCCCTGATCGCGATGCAGAGCCTCGGCGCCGGTAGCGGCTGGCCGCTGATCGCGATCGCCTTCGTACTGTCCTGCTTGGCTCTGGCGACCGGCGTGCGCATGTTCCTGCCGGGTCCGGACGGCGGCAAGCTGCGCTGGTCGCGCGCCTTGTGGGTGGCGTGGCCGGCGGCGCTGATGCTTTGGGTCTGGGGCGGGTTCGGTATCGTCAGGCTGGTTCGCGTGATCGTGGATTGAGAACGAAGATCACCGCATCGCGTCCGCTCGAATAATCGAATCTCCAATCTCCAATCCCGGCCTCAATACGACCACCCCAGCTTGCGATACAGCTTCGCTAGCACCCACGCCGGGCCGATCAGCAGATAGGTCAGGTCGGTGAGGAAACTCGGCTTCTTGCCTTCGATCTTGTGGCCGATGAACTGCGCGATCCAGGCGATCACGAACACGCCGACTGCCGACCACAGCAGCACCGTCAGCCCGAACGACTGCGCGATCCAGTGCGTGAGCACGGCGAACACGCCGAACTGCGCGAACATGCCCAGGCCGAGTTTGCGCGAGGCGCGGTAGTAGAACAGCATCGCCGCGAACATCGCCATGCCCGCCCAGATGCCGGGCCTGAACCAGGTGCCCGGCGCGGGGATGCACCACAGCAGCGCGATCACGCTCCACAGGATCGCCGGCACCGCGAACACGTGGATGCGCTGGTTGGTGGCGTTGCGGTGATCGCCGGAATAGCTGGCGAACCAGCGGTCGATCGGACGAGTTTCGAACGAGGTTTGCGCGACGGTGCTCATGTGCGGCTCCCGATGGTGCGTGGCGGGCGCGCGGCCCGCGCGACGGTGGCTGGCGCGTCCGCGAGCGGCGCGCGTGAAACGGCGGTCGCGCGCGTGGACGCCGCGCGCGCGGCGGCTAGTGCGCCGCGGATTTCGAGAATAGCTGGATCACGATCACCCCGGCGACGATCAGCGCGATGCCGGCGATCGCGCCCGCGTCCAGGCTCTGCTTCATGAACAGCCAGCCGATCGTGGCGATCAGGACGATGCCGACCCCGGACCAGATTGCGTAGGCGACTCCGACCGGCACGCTCTTGAGTACCAGCGACAGGAAATAGAAGGCGACGCCGTAGCCGGCGGCCACGATCAGGGTCGGTCCGGTCTTGGTGAATCCTTCCGATGCCTTGAGCGCGCTGGTGGCGACGACTTCCGCGGCGATGGCGATGGCGAGGTACAGGTAGCCGATGTTCATGCCGGGGGCGATCCGCGTGAGGCGAGGTCGGCAGGGTAGCGCGCATGGCGTCGGCGGGCGGCGAAGGCGGCGCGGGATGGCGCCTTGCTGGGAGTGTTGCGTGTTTGTGGGGGCGGGGTCTGTAAAGCAGGTGACAGTTGGGGGGCGAGATAGGGACGACCTAAAGAAGGTAAAGCGACTAAAGCAAAGCAAAAGCGAATCCCCCTGCCCCCCTTTTCCCAAGGGGGGAACAGCAACAGCAACGGCAACGGCAGAGGAAAAGGCATCGGACGTGGGGAGTTGCGCTTGGCGGACCAGATCGCGGCACCCGCCCGAACTCTTTCGCAACTGCTTTTCCCCCTTGGAAAAGGGGGGGGCAGGGGGATTCGCTTTTGCTTTTGCTTGTTCTTTCGCCGCAGCCGAAGCCAAAGCCAAGCCATCCGCGCAACCCTAACGCCACAAACAAAAAGGGCCGCTTTCGCGGCCCTTCCGTCCAATCAATCCACCGATATCCCCGCCAACTTCTGCAAGGCCTCGGCGTACTTCGCCCGAGTGCGCTCGATCACCTCGGCCGGCAGGTTCGGCCCCGGCGGGGTCTTGTCCCAGCCTTGCGTCTCCAGATAGTCGCGCACGAACTGCTTGTCGTAGCTCGGCGGACTGGTGCCGACTTGATACTCGTCGGCCGGCCAGTAGCGCGAGGAGTCCGGCGTCAGCATCTCGTCCATCACATACAGGCGACCGTCGGCGTCGGTGCCGAATTCGAACTTGGTGTCGGCCAGCAGGATGCCGCGCTCGGCGGCGAAATCGGCGGCGTAGCGGTACAGGCGCAAGGTCGCGTCGCGCACCGCTTCGGCCAGTTCGGCGCCGACCGTGCGCACCGCGGTGTCGAAGTCGATGTTCTCGTCGTGGTCGCCGACCGCGGCCTTGGTCGAGGGGGTGAAGATCGGCTCGGCCAGTTTCTCGGCCTGGCGCAGCCCGCCCGGCAGGGCGATGCCGCTGATCCGGCCGGTGCGCTGGTAGTCCTTCCAGCCGCTGCCGATCACGTAGCCGCGCGCGATGCATTCGATCGCGACCGGTTTCAGCCGCTTGGTCACCACCGTGCGCTTGGCGTACAGCGCGGGGTCGACATTGGCCGGCAGGACCGCGGCGACGTCGATGCCGGTCAGGTGGTTGGGAATGATGTGCGCGGTCTTGCCGAACCAGAAGTTACTGATCTGGCACAGCATCTCGCCCTTGCCCGGGATCGGGTCCGGCAGGACCACGTCGAAGGCGCTGAGGCGGTCGGTGGCGACCATCAGCAGGCAGTCGCCGCCGGGGGCGGCGCCCGCGGGCAGGCGGTCGGCGGGCAGATCGTAGACATCGCGGACCTTGCCGCGATGGCGCAAGGGCAGGCCGGGCAGTTCGGATTGCAGCAGTGTGGTCGTCAACGTGGGGACCCCTGATGGCGGTACAGAAACCCTCCATCGCCCTGCGCCCGGAGCCGTTCGGCTCGCGCGCCTGCGCGACGGGGCCGGGCAGTGTACGCCGGCTGGCCGGCCGCGTGCAGGTCCGGGCGGGTAAACTGCGACGCTTCGGCCCTCGCGGGCCCGGCCGGACGGCGCGAGGGGCCTGAATGAATCGCTGGTACGGCAAATTGCTGGGGGCCGTGGCCGGGATCGCGCTGATGCGCGGCAACCCCCTGTTCGGCGCGATCGTCGGCCTGCTGATCGGCCACGCCTTCGACACCGACTGGTTCAAGCTGCGCGGCGACAACCCCTACCTGGCGCTGGGCCTGAGCGCGGACGCCAGCGACAGCGAGGTCGAACAGGCCTACCGGCGGCTGATCTCGCAATACCACCCCGACCGGGTCGCCAATGCCGCCCCGGAGGTCCGCCAGCAGGCAGAACTCAAGGCGCGCGAGATCAATCGGGCTTATGACCGGATCAAGGCGCTGCGCCGACGCTAAGGGCGAGAAACGAGTTCAGAGGAGTGAGGAGTGAGTAAAGGCGGTGTCGCTGGCGCTCTTACTCACTCCTCACTCCTCTGAACTCGTTTTTGCCTGATCCTCGCGGCAAGGCGACAATACCCACATCTCCCGCCGGCACCGCCCATGACCACGCAATCCACCGTCATCGCCCCTTCGATCCTTTCGGCCAATTTCGCCAAGCTCGGCGAAGAGGTCGACAACGTGCTCAAGGCCGGCGCCGACTGGGTCCATTTTGACGTCATGGACAACCACTACGTGCCGAACCTGACCATCGGCCCGCTGGTCTGCGAAGCGCTGCGCAAGCACGGCGTGACCGCGCCGATCGACGTGCATCTGATGGTCGACCCGGTCGACCGCATCGTCCCGGACTTCGCCAAGGCCGGCGCGAGCACGATCAGCTTCCATCCCGAAGCCAGCCAGCACGTTCACCGCACCATCCAACTGATCAAGTCGCACGGCTGCGGCGCCGGCCTGGTGCTGAACCCGGCCACGCCGATCGAAGTGCTCGACTGGGTGCTCGAAGACCTCGACCTGGTGCTGCTGATGTCGGTCAATCCCGGCTTCGGCGGCCAGAGCTTCATCCCGTCGGCGCTCGACAAACTGCGCAAGGTGCGCGAGCGCATCGACAACAGCGGCCGCGCGATCCGCCTGGAGATCGACGGCGGGGTCAAGACCGACAACATCGGCGAAATCGCCGCGGCCGGCGCCGACACCTTCGTCGCCGGCTCGGCGATCTTCAACGCCCCCGGCGCGCAGCAGCACGGCTACGCCGAGGTGATCGCGAGCATGAAGGACGCGGTCGCCGCCGCGCGGCGCTGAATCCATTCCGAATAAGAGCGCGATGATGAACACCTGCGACCTGTGCGACCGCCACGACGCGCAGGTGCGCGTGCTCGAGTTGCCGCTGCGCGATTACGGCGGCCGCATCGCGTTCGATGGCATCGTCAGCACGATCAAGGCCTACGAAGACAACTCGCTGGTACGCGATGCGGTTGCCGAGCCCGGCCACGGCCGGGTGCTGGTGATCGACGGCGGCGGTTCGATGCGTCGTTCGATGCTCGGCGATCTGCTCGCGGCCAAGGCGCTCGATAACGGCTGGGCCGGGGTGGTGGTGTTCGGCGCGATCCGCGACAGCGCGGCGATCGGGGCGATGGCGCTCGGGGTCAAAGCGCTGGGAACGTGTCCGCGCAAGACCGACAAGTTAGGACAGGGGTTGCGCGATGTGCCGGTTCAATTCGGCGGATTGCTGATCCGACCGGGCGAGTGGTTGTGCGCGGATGCGGATGGGGTGGTGTTGGCGGATGGTGTTTTGCGTTGAGGCCGACGTTTTATGTCGCCACATACGTGGGTTAGCTGCGGTGCACCGAGGCGTGCATGCCGCGATGATTTTGCGTAAGCCGTAGTGACAATTGCTCCGCCATGGTGCGTTCTCTCCCTGTAGGAGCGGCGCAAGCCGCGACCGCGCCATTACGCCGACGTCGCAAGCTGCGTCGTAGCTGCATTCCCGCGGTCGCGGCTCGCGCCGCTCCTACAGGAATGCCATGTAGCTTCGGCTTGCGCTTGAAGCCGCGCAGTTCATCCAGCGCTGAGAAGTCACGAGCCTCGCAGCGCTGGATGAACTGCGCGACTTGATGCTTAGGGCGAAGGCTTAGGTTGAAGCCAGAGACAGAGCGATGGACGAGGGGTAACGGGTGACGGGCCAAGCGGAGTTGCGGCTTGGAGCCGGCGCCGACGATTTCATCGCCAAACGTGAGCTGAGAGCACGGCCAGCGTGCATGGGCCCGCCGAGCCGGCGCCACCCCAATAAAAAACGCAGGCCTTTCGGCCCGCGTCTGGAATATTTGGAGGCAATCCAGCCTCCGCCCGTCGTCCCTGATATGGCCTCTTATATTCCGGATGAACGATGACAGGTGTGTGACACACTTCGCGGTATCCGCAATTCACTTGCCCTGCGCGCGGCACTGCTAGCCTCGCGACTCCTCCACGGACCCCCGACCCCATGCCCAAACCCCGCTGGCGATTGATCCTCAACGGCAAGTCCGCCGGCGACGATGCCCTGCGCGACGCCGTCGTCGCCATGCGCGACCGCGGCATCGTCCTCGATGTGCGGGTCACCTGGGAAAGCGGCGACGCCGAACGCTACGTGTCCGAGGCGATCGCAGACGGCGTCGCCACGATCATCGCCGGCGGCGGCGACGGCACCCTGAGCGAAGTGGCGACCACGCTCGCGCATCGCGACGAATCGGCCGACGTGCTGCCGTCGCTGGGGCTGGTCCCGCTCGGCACCGCCAACGATTTCGCCAGCGCCGCGCTGATCCCGAACGATCCGGCCCAGGCGCTGGATCTGATCGACCGGCAGGCGCCGCGGCCGATCGACCTGATCCGGCTGGAAGCGCCCGACGGGCTGCACTGGGCCGCCAATCTGGCCAGCGGCGGGTTCGGCACTCAGGTGACGATCGAGACCGATGCGGGTCTGAAGAAGATGTTGGGCGGACTGGCGTACCTGGTCACCGGCATTTCCAAGCTCGGCAAGATCGAGCCGATGCGCGCGCGCCTGCACGGCGACGGCTTCGAGTGGGAAGGCGACTTCATCGCCCTGGGCATCGGCAACGGCAAGCAGGCCGGCGGTGGCCAGGCCTTGTGTCCGGATGCGTTGATCGACGACGGCCTGCTCGACGTGACCGTGGTCCCGGAGTTGTCGGGCGAAGTCGGCGCGACCGTGCGCACCCTGCTGACCGAAGGCAAGCACGCCGCGCTCGACCGCGTCGCCGCGCGCGCGCAACTGAAATACGTCGAAATCGATTCGCCGCAAGGGCTGACCCTCAACCTCGACGGCGAACCGGTCCACGCGCATCACTTCCGCATCGACTGCGTGCCGGCGCGGCTGCGCATGCACTTGCCGGCGGACTGCCCGCTGCTGTCGGCGACGGCGGTGCAGGCCTTGCCGGGCGCGCTCGCGACCGAGGCCGACAGGTAGGCGCCGGACCGTCGCGCACGGTCGGCGAAGCAGTTACAGTGAGCGCCATGAAAGCCTGGGCGAACCCGCATTCCTTTTGCGCCGACGTGGGTTGGCGATGGTGGCTGCAAGCCATCCTCGCTCCTGCCCACTCGTCCATGAAGGAACCGCCGCGTGATCTCGCACGAACTCTTCCAGCAACAGGCCGCTAACGGCTACACCCGTATTCCCGTCGTGCGCGAGGTGCTGTCCGACCTCGACACGCCGCTGTCGGTCTATCTCAAGCTCGCCGACGGCCCGCACACCTATCTGTTCGAATCGGTCGAGGGCGGCGAACGCTTCGGCCGTTACTCGATCATCGGCCTGCCCGCGCAGCGCGTGTACGCGTTCGCCGGCCACACCCTGTTCGTGTCCGAACACGGCGAGCTGGTCGACAGCCGCCAGGTCGAAGATCCCTTCGCCGAAGTCGAGCGCCTGCGCACCGAATACCGCGTGCCCAAGATCGACGGCCTGCCGGGTTTCGCCGGCGGCCTGGTGGGCTGGTTCGGCTTCGAATGCATCCAGTACATCGAGCCGCGTCTGGCCGGTCCGCAGCCCGACGGCAGCTACAAGCCCGACGAACTGGGCACGCCCGACATCCTGCTGATGCAGAGCGAAGAGCTGGCGGTGTTCGACAACCTCAAGGGCCGGTTGTACCTGATCGTGCATGCCGATCCGCGCGAGCCGCAGGCGTTCGCGCGCGCCAATCGCCGGCTCGATCAGCTGGTTCATCGGCTGCGCATCGGCGGCGCCGGCTATCCGGAAACTCTGGATCCGGCCGGTCTGGACGAAGGCGATTTCGTGTCCGGCTTCACCCGCGACGGCTTCATCGACGCGGTCGAGAAAGCCAAGGAACTTATCCGCGCCGGCGATATTTTCCAGGTGGTTCTGTCGCAGCGGCTCAGCGTGCCGTTCAAGGCGCGCCCCGTCGACGTGTACCGCGCGCTGCGTGCGTTGAACCCATCGCCGTACATGTATTTCCTCGATGTCGGCGGTACCCAGGTGGTCGGCTCCTCGCCGGAAATCCTGGTGCGTCTGCAGGACGGCGAAGTCACCGTGCGCCCGATCGCCGGCACTCGCCCGCGCGGCAAGACGGTCGAGGAAGACAACGCGCTGGAAATCGAACTGCTGGCCGATCCGAAGGAACGCGCCGAGCACTTGATGCTGATCGATCTGGGTCGCAACGATGTCGGCCGCGTGTCGTTGCCGGGCACGGTCGAAGTCGGCGAGCAGTTCGGCATCGAGCGCTACAGCCACGTCATGCACATCGTCAGCGAAGTCACCGGCCAGTTGAAGCCGGACATGAGCTACGCCGACGTGTTGCGCGCGACGTTTCCGGCCGGCACCGTCAGCGGCGCGCCGAAGATCCGCGCGCTGGAAGTCATCCGCGAATTCGAACCGGTCAAGCGCAATGTGTACTCCGGCGCGGTCGGCTACATCGGCTGGCATGGCGACGCCGACACCGCGATCGCGATCCGCACCGCGGTGATCCAGGACGGCCGCCTGCACGTGCAGGCCGGCGCCGGTATCGTCTACGACTCTGACCCTCAGAAAGAGTGGGAAGAGACGATGAACAAGGGCCGCGCCTTGTTCCGCGCGGTGGCCGAGGCGGCGCGGGGGTTGTAAGCGCCGCGACGGATTGCCGATACCGATTGTAGGAGCGGCGCAAGCCGCGACCGCGCCATCGCGATTACGGCGTTGGTTTGGACGTCGCGACGATCGCTCACGTCATGTCGCGCCGGTTATCGGCAATTCGCGGTCGCAGCTCACGCAGCTCCTAAAAGGGCGCATTGTGAGTTACGAGGATGTTGGGACGGCGACTGTAGGAGCGGCGTGAGCCGCGACCACGCCATTGCGATTACGGCGTTGTTTGGATGTCGCGATGATCGCTCACGTCATGTCGCGCCGGTTATCGGTAATTCGCGGTCGCAGCTCACGCAGCTCCTACAAGGGCGCGTTGTGAGTTACGAAGGATGTTGGGACGGCGACCGTAGGAGCGGCGTGAGCCGCGACCACGCAATCGCGATTACGGTGTTGGTTTGGACGTCGCGATGATCGCTCACGTCTTGTTGCGCCGTTATCGGCAGTTCGCGGTCGCAGCTCACGCAGCTCCTACAAGGGCGTGTTGTGAGTTACGAAGGATGTTGGGACGGCGACCGTAGGAGCGGCGTGAGCCGCGACCACGTCATTGCGATTACGGCGTTGGTTGGATGTCGCGACGATCGCTCACGTCCTGTCGCGCCGGTTATCGGCAATTCGCGGTCGCGGCTTGCGCCGCTCCTACAGGGGGCGACCGTGAGTCGCGTCGAGAATTGGATGGCGATTGCAGGAGCGGCGCAAGCCGCGACCGCGCCCATGAAGCTGTGACATCGGTCTGAAGTCGCAGCGATCGCTCGAATGCGATCCCAGGCCGCGCCACATTGAAACCACCACATTAAAAATAGTTCATCCAGCGGAAAGCTCGAGGCGAAGCGCCGGGGCGCAATCTGGCTTCGCGATGGGGCCCACCCCCACCGGACAAACCTCCCCCCGAATCCCCTGGAGCCTCACATGAACGTCCGCAACGCCCTGATTGCCGTCGCCCTGACCGCGTTCGCCGGTTCCGCGTTCGCCGCCGCGCCGGCGAGCACCGCCGGCACCGCCGCGCCGACCGCCAAGACCGTAAAGTACAAGCATCACAAGGCCAAGAAGTCGGCCAAGGCTGCTCCGGCCGCCGAAGCGGCGGCGCCTGCCTCGAACTGATCCTTCGCGAGCCTGCTCCCCCGAGCCCCACGCATCGTCGGCGTGGGTCCCCGACACCCCGCCGGCGCGAGCCGGCGGGGTGTCTTTATTGAAGCGACCGCGACGACGGTCGAACGTTCGTGTGATCCCGTGCTTTCGTTGGTATGTTCCGCTTCCGCCAGTGGGTTCGGCTGGTCCCGCCGGTCCGTCCGGCGGGCGATTTTCCCCCGGCGCCACGACCGCCGCGGCCCGGCAGCGGCCATCGCCGTGGTTCCCGGCCAGCGCGGTATCCTGTCGGCGTCCTTTCCCTCATGCACCGTCGCGATCGCGGAGTCGGCATGCGCGTCCTGCTCGTCGAAGACGATCCCCACACCGCCAACTTCATCGCCAAGGGCCTGCGCGAAGACGGCCACACCGTCGATCACGCCGACAACGGCCGCGACGGGCTGTTCCTGGCCACCACCGAAAGCTTCGACGCGATCGTGCTCGACCGCATGCTGCCCGCGCTCGACGGCCTGGTGCTGCTGCAGACCTTGCGCGGCGCCGGCAATCGCACCCCGGTGCTGCTGCTGACCGCGCTGGGCGAAGTCGACCATCGGGTCGAAGGCCTGCGCGCCGGCGCCGACGATTACCTGGTCAAACCGTTCGCCTACGCCGAACTGAGCGCGCGCCTGGACAGCATCCTGCGTCGCGGCAGCGCCGGCGGCAGCGAACCGACCCGTCTGCGCGTGGCCGATCTCGAACTCGACCTGCTCAGCCGCGAAGCGCGCCGCGGCGACAAGCGCATCGAACTGCAACCGCGCGAATTCCGCCTGCTCGAATACCTGATGCGCCAGGCCGAACGCGTGGTCACCCGGACCATGCTGCTCGAAGCGGTCTGGGACTATCACTTCGATCCGCAGACCAACGTCATCGACGTGCACATCAGCCGCCTGCGGCAGAAGATCGACCAGGGCTATCCGCGGCCGTTGCTGCACACCGTGCGCGGCGCCGGTTACCGGTTGGGCGCATGAGCCGCGCGCGCATCAACGCAGGCGAGCGCCACGCATGCGCCTGATGCCGCGCTCGACCAGCGCGCGTCTGGCGTTGGCGGTCACCGCATCGTTTTTGTTCGCGTTCGTGTTGCTCGGCATCGGCGTGCATTACGCGGTGTCGGCGATGCTGATCCAAGACGCGCGCGAACTGGTCAAGGTCGACGCGGCCGGGCTGGTCGAGATGTACCAGGACGACGGCGGCGCCGCGCTGCTGGCCGAGCTGCGCGATCGCATCGCCTCCGACGACGATCCTGACGCGGTGTACGCGTTGACCGCGCCCGACGGCCGCGTGGTCGCCGGCAACACGCCGGTGCCGAGCCATCGCCACGGCGCGCACTGGATCGAATTCACCGAACACGGCAGCGACGGCGATCTGCGCGTGGTCGCGCAACTGCTGCGCCTGCCCGACGGCACCACCTTGTTGACCGGCACCCGAACCCGCAGCCAGGACCGCTTTCTCGGCCTGATGCTGCGCACGGCGTTGGCGGCGTTACTGGTCGCGGCCAGCCTGGGCGCGTTGATCGGCTGGATGACCTCGCGTTGGGTCTCGCGCCGGCTGCGTCATCTGGACAACACCGCCGAACGTGTCGGCGGCGGCGAACTGGGCCTGCGCGCGCGCCTGGACGGCAGCGACGACGCGTTCGACCGGCTCGCGCGCCGCTTCAATGCCATGCTCGACCGGATCGAGGAATTGCTCGGCGGCGTGCGTCACGCCACCGATCACATCGCCCACGACCTGCGCACGCCGCTGACCCGGCTGCGCAATCGGCTGGAGGAAGCGCGCCAGCGCGAGCAGGACGTCGACGCCGGCGCGCGCCTGGACGCGGCGATCGGCGAGACCGATCAACTGCTGCATTCGTTCGGCGCGCTGCTGCGGTTGGCGCGGATCGAGGCGCAGCCGCCGGTGCACGACGAACCCGAGCTGGACCTGGCCGACTTGGTCCGCGATGCAGCCGAGTTGTACACGCCGATCGCCGCCGAACGCGGCATCGCCCTGACCACCGAGCTGCCTTCGCCGGGCGGCGCGCGGGTGCGCGGCGACGCCGATCAGTTGTTCCAGATGCTGGTCAATCTGCTCGACAACGCGGTCAAGTACGCGCCGGCCGATACTGAGGTGCGGTTGGGTCTGCAGCGCGAGCGGCAGGTGATCGTGCTGCAGGTCGACGATCGCGGCCCGGGCATTCCGGCCGAGGACCGGGCGCGGGTGTTCGATCGGTTTCAGCGCCTGGAAACCCATCGCGGTTCGCCGGGTACCGGGCTGGGCATGAGTCTGGTGCGGGCGATCCTGCACCGGCATGGCGGGCATATCGCCTTGCTCGACAACCATCCTGGGTTGCGGGTGAGGGTGACGTTGGGGGCTACGGAGGATTGAGCCGCTCGGACGTGTCGTTGCAGGCGTGTGATTCCGGATGTAGGAGCGGCGTGAGCCGCGACCGCGCCAATGCAACTGCCGCGCAAGTTTCGGAATGGCGTCTTCATTGCATTGGCGCGGTCGCGGCTCACGCCGCTCCTACAGCGGGAGACGGGACGGCGCCGGTCGTTGAGGCGAGGGGCAGTCACCACCGCGCTCGCGGTCGCACAAACCCCGATCCAGCAGTTACAGTAGGGCCATGAAGCTCCGCGCGATCCCGCACAATTCCCCGAAGGCCGGCCAGGGCTGGCGATGGTGGCGTGCCGCCTCCGTCTGCGTGCCGTCGTCTTCCGAGGAATCCCTGCGTGACCCCGCCCGATCGTTCCACCCCCGCGGCCGCTGAGCGCCGCCGGCGCTGCCCCTTAGCGGGAGCGCCCGATCCGATTGCAACCGTACCGCTCCGGCCGGATCTGGTTCCATCAGAGTCTGCGTCTTCTGATCCGGCCTCGCCCGATTCGGGTCTATCGGCCCATCCCGGCAATTCCCGCCCCCAGTCACTGCCCCGGCCCGTTCGCAACCGCGATAATGGCGGGCTGGCGGCTGCGTCCGACAGGCGAGGGCAGGGGCCGGTTCGCCGCGCCACGGCAGCGTCGCAACCGGCGCAATCCTTCGCAGGCACGATACCGGGACCACCCGGCGACGTGCGTCGTCCACGCACTCCACGCACCACCCGCATTCGAGGCGCGTCATGTCCGTTTTGATGATCGACAACTACGACAGCTTTACCTACAACATCGTGCAGTACCTGCAGTCGTTGGGCGCCGAGGTCCGGGTGATCCGCAACGACGAGTTGTCGGTGGACGAGATCGAAAAACTCGCGCCCGAGCGCATCGTGATTTCGCCCGGCCCGAGCACGCCGGACAATGCCGGCGTATCGCTCGAGGTGATCCGCCGGCTCGGCCCGAACACGCCGATCTTCGGCGTCTGCCTCGGCCATCAGAGCCTGGGCCAGGCCTACGGCGGCGACGTGATCCGCGCCAAGCACATCATGCACGGCAAGACTTCGCACATCCGCCACGAAGGCCGCGGCGTGTTCGCCGGCTTGCCGGATGCGTACGAGGCCACGCGCTATCACTCGCTGGTGGTGTCGCGCGACAGCCTGCCCGAGAGCCTGGAAATCACCGCCTGGACCGAGTACGAGGACGGCCGTTTCGAAGAGATCATGGGCCTGCGCCATCGCGAGCATCCGGTCGAGGGCGTGCAGTTTCATCCCGAGTCGATCAAGACCGAACACGGGCACGCCTTGCTGCGCAATTTCCTGCAGCGTTGACGGCTTTGGCGAATCCCAGATCCCCAATCCCGAATCCCGAGTAGGCCCATGACTCCCCAAGAAGCCCTGCAACGCACCATCGAACACCGCGAAATCTTTCACGACGAAATGGTCGAGTTGATGCGCACGATCATGCGCGGCGAAGTTTCGCCGACCATGACCGCGGCGATCCTCACCGGCTTGCGGGTCAAGAAGGAAACCATCGGCGAGATCGCCGGCGCGGCGACGGTGCTGCGCGAATTCGCGCGGCCGGTGCACGTCGCCGATCGCACCCATCTGGTCGATATCGTCGGCACCGGCGGCGACGGCGCGCATACCTTCAACATCTCCACCGCGAGCATGTTCGTGGTCGCCGCGGCGGGGGCCAAGGTCGCCAAGCACGGCAATCGCAGCGTGTCGTCGAAGTCCGGCAGCGCCGATGTGCTCGAAGCGCTGGGCGCGGCGATCGAACTGCAACCCGAGCAGGTCGGCCAGTGCATCGAACAGGCCGGGATCGGCTTCATGTTCGCGCCGGTGCATCACCCGGCGATGAAGGTGGTCGCGCCGGTACGGCGCGAGATGGGCGTGCGCACCTTGTTCAATATTCTCGGCCCGCTGACCAATCCGGCCGATGCGCCGAGCATCCTGATGGGCGTGTTCCATCCCGACCTGGTCGGCATCCAGGTGCGCGTGCTGCAGGAACTCGGCGCGCAGCGCGCGCTGGTGGTGTGGGGCCGCGACGGCATGGACGAGCTCTCGCTCGGCGCCGGTTCGCTGGTCGGCGAATTGCGCGACGGCGTGGTGCGCGAGTACGAAGTGCATCCGGAGGATTTCGGCATCGCGATGGCGGCCAGCCGCAATCTGCGGGTCAACGATGCCGATGAGTCGAAGCTGCTGTTGCTGCAGGCGCTGGAGAATCACGAAGGTTTGCCGCGTGAGATCGTGGCTTTGAATTCGGGCGCGGCGCTGTATGCGGCGGGCGTGGTCGAGAGCATTGCCGAGGGCATCGAGCGCGCGCGCGGGGCGTTGGCGTCCGGTGCGGCGCGGGCGAAGCTGGGTGAGTTCGTTGCGTTGACGCGGCGGTTGGCGGCGGGGTGATGGTGGTTGGGTTGTGGCTTGAAGCCAAAGCAAAGCAAAAGCAAAGCAAAAGCGAATCCCCCCTAACCCCCCTTTTGCAAAGGGGGGAATGCAGGCGAAGCGATCGGGAGGTGCGGCTTGTTGTATGTGCGACTCAGAGTGCGGCTGCGACTCAGAGCGCAGCGAACCTGCATCACAACGCCCAGTTTTCGCCGACGCCCATGCTTTTTCCCCCTTTGTAAAAGGGGGGCAGGGGGGATTCGCTTTTAGCTTTTAGCGTTTCAGCTCCTAACTGCCTGCCCCAACCGCCACAACCCCGAGCCAGCCATGCCAGCCAGCTTCGCCACCCTCCCCAAGCCCCCGTACTACGCGGTGATCTTCAGCTCCCAGCGCACGCAAGACGGCGACGCCGCCTACGGCGAAGCCGCGCAGCGCATGGTCGAACTGGCCGCGCAGCAGCCCGGTTACCTGGGCGTGGAGTCGACCCGCGGCATTGATGGCTTCGGAATCACCGTGAGCTACTGGGCCGACGAAGCCTCGATCCTGGCCTGGAAGCGCAACCTCGAACACACCGCGATCCGCGAGCGCGGCCGCAAGGAGTGGTACGCGCAGTTCGAATTGCGCGTCACCCGGGTCGAACGCGCCTATGGCTGGCGCCGCGACGGCGCTCACGTCGACACGGCACAATCCCGTGATGCCGAACCCGGCCGCCGCCATGAGTGATCCGACGATGTCCGCAGGCCCGACCGACGAACCCGCGCTGCGCCTGATCCTCAACGCCGAGGTCTACGCGCCGCAGGCGCTCGGCCGGCAGAACCTGCTGCTCGGCGGCGGCAAGATCCTGTGGATGGGCATCGACCCGCCGCAACTGCCGTCCTCGCTGCCGGTCGAGACCATCGACCTGCAGGGCCGGCGGCTGATCCCGGGCCTGATCGACGGCCACGTCCACGTCACCGGCGGTGGCGGCGAAGCGGGGTTCCGCACCCGTGTGCCGGCGCCGATGCTGTCGCGCTACACCCGCGCTGGCGTGACCAGCGTGGTCGGCCTGCTCGGCACCGACGATCTCGCGCGCGGCACCCGCGAGCTGGTCGCCAATATCTACGCCCTGCGCGAGGAAGGCCTCAACGCCTGGGGCTACAGCGGTGGCTACCACCTGCCGCCGACCACCCTGACCGGCAGCGTGCGCGGCGACGTGGTGTTCATCGAACCGCTGATCGGCGTGGGCGAGGTCGCGATCAGCGACCACCGCTCCAGCCAGCCGACCCTGGACGAACTGCTCAAGCTCGCGTCCGAGGCGCATGTCGCCGGCCTGATGACTGGCAAGGCCGGCATCGTCCACCTGCACCTGGGCGATGGACCGCGCGGGCTGGAACTGGTGCGCCAGGCGCTCGATAGCAGCGAACTGCCGGCGCGGGTGTTCAACCCGACCCACGTCAACCGGCGCAAGGCCTTGTTCGCCGAAGCCCTCGAGCTGGCGCGGCGCGGTTGCCATATCGACCTGACCGCCTTCCCGGTCGAAGACGGCGAGGACGCCTGGACCGCGCAGGACGCGCTGATCCAGTACCTCGACAGCGGCGCGCCGGCCGAACGTGTCAGCGTCAGTTCCGATGCCGGCGGCTGCCTGGCCTGTTTCGACGAGCACGGGCGGATGTGCGGCATGGGCGTGGGCGAGTCGGGCGCCTTGCTCGAATGCCTGAACGCGGTGCTGGCGCGCGGGGTCGAACTGGAACGCGCGCTGCCGGCCTTCACCCTCAATCCGGCCCGTCTGCTGCGCCTGCCCGGCAAGGGCCTGATCGCCGCCGGCGCCGACGCCGACCTGGTCGCGCTGGACGAAAACGGCGCCGCGCACGATGTGTTCATCGCCGGCCGCGCGCATCTGCGCGACGGCGCGGTGCTGCGGCGTGGTAATTTTGAGACCTGATACCGATCCGTTCGCGACCGCTCCCGGTCGAATCGGCCCGGCCCACCGCTGAATCATTGTTCGCCGCCGGCCCCACGCAGCGGCCAGCCGCTTTCGCTGCGCCGCGCGCGCGGCCAGCCCGACCAAGAGTGAGTACGTACGGATGTCGCCAAGCAGAATCCCCGACGGTGAAGAGCGGGGCTGGATCGTTCCGATAGGTGGTGCGGAAGACAAGGAACACGGAGCGAAGATTCTGCAGCGGTTCCTGGATCTGTGCGGCGGCGACGGCGCCGACATCGTGGTGATTCCCACCGCCAGCCGCATGCCCGACACCGGCGACCGTTACGAAAAACTGTTCACCGACCTCGGCGCCAGCCGGGTCGAATCGATGGATTTCGATACCCGCCGCGATTGTTTCGAGCCCAACCGGATCCAGCGGATCGAACAGGCCAGTGGCATTTTCTTCACTGGCGGTAATCAGTTGCGCATCTCCACCATGCTCGGTGGCACGCCGATTGCGCAGGCGATCCGCGCCCAAAACGCACGCGGCGTGGCCGTCGGCGGCACCAGCGCGGGCGCGAGCATTCTCAGTGAGCACATGATCGCGTTCGGCACCGAAGGCTCCTCGCCGCGCGCCGACAGCGTGCGGCTGGCGCCGGGCCTGGGCCTGACCAATCGGGTGGTGATCGACCAGCATTTCCGCCAGCGCGACCGTCTCGGTCGCCTGGTCGCGGCGCTGGCCTACAACCCGTTCGCGATCGGCATCGGCCTGGACGAGGACACCGCGGCCTTCATCGGCCCGGACAACACCATCGAGGTCGAAGGCAGCGGCTCGGTCACCGTGGTCGACGCCGACGGCCTGCAGTTCTCGTCCATGCACATGGTCGGCGAGGACGAACCGGTCTGTTTGCTCGGCTTGGGCGTGCACATCCTGACCAAAGGCGCTACGTTCAATCTCAATACCCGCAAGGCATCGGCGGGTTCGCTGGCCGTATCGAAGTCGGGATGATGCAATCGGCGTGACTTGAGCGCATGTCGCTTGAGTCCGACGGTCTTGCATACGTTGCGCTTACATCCGTCCGGCTAAATCTGTTCCGCTCCAATCCATCCATTCGAATTTCCGCGACTTAAACCCACTCGACCCAAATCACCATGAACTGAGGTTCTGCATGCGCATTCTCGATCGCTCCGTTTATGTCGGCCCTTCGTTGTATGCGCACTTTCCGGTCATACGCCTGGAGCTGGACCTGCAGGCACTGGAAGCCTGGCCGACCGCGCGTCTCGGATCGGCCTTCATCGACGGACTGGTCGAAGCCTTGCCCGGACTGGCCGAACACGGCTGCTCCTACCGCGAACCCGGCGGTTTCGTTCGCCGCATGCGCGAGGACGAAGGCACTTGGCTGGGCCACGTGCTCGAACACGTCGCGATCGAACTGCAGAACGTCGCCGGCGAGAACGTCACCTTCGGCAAGACCCGCAGCGTCAGCGACGACCGCCCCGGCGTGTACTCGGTGGTGTACGAGTACGCGCAGCGCGAAGAAGGCATCGCCGCGGGCGAACTCGGCATCAAGCTGTTGTGTTCGCTGCTGCCCGAGGAGATTCGTCCGGCCGGCAGCGTGCCGGCGGACTTCGAATGGGAAAGCGCGCGCGACGGCTTCATCCGCTACGCGCAGCGCCGCGCGCTCGGGCCGTCGACCGCTTCGCTGGTGCGCGCGGCCGAGGAACGTAATATTCCGTGGTTGCGGCTCAATACCCAGTCGCTGATCCAGTTCGGCCATGGCAAGTATCAGCAG
The DNA here is from genome assembly GCF_057655755.1 of Lysobacter sp. Soil_N_51. Lineage (NCBI taxonomy): Bacteria > Pseudomonadati > Pseudomonadota > Gammaproteobacteria > Lysobacterales > Lysobacteraceae > Lysobacter > Lysobacter sp. Soil_N_51. The sequence goes on from NZ_JBDGLR010000005.1 coordinate 300,522, forward strand.
CGCATCCAGGCCACGGTGACGGGGCGGACTTCGCATATCGCGGTCGAATTGGCCAGCGATAAGGAAGAGACCAACAAGATCCTCGCCTCGCTCGGCTTGCCGGTGCCGCGGCAGGAGTTGGTCAGCGATTCCAGCGGCGCGATCCGCGCGGCGAAGAAACTCGGCGGTTCGGTCGTGACCAAGCCGTACAACGGCAACCACGGCCGCGGCATCACCATCGACATTTCCAGCGACGAAGACGTGCGCGCCGGTTTCGAGGCCGCGCGCGAGCATTCGCGTTCGGTGATCGTCGAGACCTTCGTCGGCGGCGACGATCATCGTCTGCTGGTCATCAACGGCGAACTGATCGCCGCGACCAAGCGCACGCCCGGCCATGTGGTCGGCGACGGTTTGCGCAGCATCGCCGAACTGGTCGAACTGGTGAATCAGGACCCGCGCCGCGGCGTCGGCCACGAGAAGGTACTCACCCGCCTGGAGCTGGATTCGCAGGCCGAATTGATGATGGAACGGGTTGGGTACACCGCCGCGTCGATCCCGAAGCCCGGCGAAATCGTCTACCTGCGCTCCACCGCCAACCTGTCCACCGGCGGCACCGCGACCGACGTCACCGACATCATCCATCCCGACAACCGCGACATGGCGGTGCGCGCGGTGCTCGCGATCGGCCTGGACGTGGGCGGCGTGGATTTCATTTCGCCCAACATCGCCGAGAGCTACAAGAACATCGGCGGTGGCATCTGCGAGATCAACGCCGCGCCCGGCTTCCGCATGCACGTCGCGCCGAGCGAAGGCACGCCGCGCGATGCCGCAGGTCCAGTCATCGACATGCTGTTCGCGCCCGGCGCGCCGACCCGGGTGCCGATCGCCGCGATCACCGGCACCAACGGCAAGACCACCACCGCGCGCATGCTCGCCCACATCACCAAGATGGGCGGCTACACCCCGGGCCTGACCACCACCGACGGCGTCTACATCGACGGCCAGCGCACGGTCGAAGGCGATATGACCGGCCCGGTGTCGGCGCGCATGGTGCTGTCGGACCCGCACGTCGACATGGCGGTGCTGGAAACCGCGCGCGGCGGCCTGCTGCGCGCCGGCATGGGCGTGTCCGAGGTCAACGTCGGCGCGGTCCTCAACATCCAGTCCGATCACCTCGGCCTGAAGGGCATCGACACGCTCGAACAACTCGCCGAGATCAAGCGGGTGGTGGTCGAAGTGGCCACCGATTGCGCGGTGCTCAACGCCGATGATCCGCACGTGTTGAAGATGTCGGCCTACACCGACGCCAAGGTGATCTGCTACGTCACCATGAACCCCTCGCACGCGCTGGTGCGCGAGCACATCCGCGCCGGCGGCCGCGCCTGCGCGCTCGAGGCCGGCATCAACGGCCACATGATCACCTTGTACGACAAGGGCAGCCATATCCCGCTGCTGTGGACGCACCTGATCCCGGCGACGATGGAAGGCCGCGCGCTGCACAACGTGCAGAACGCGATGGTCGCCGCGGCGATGGCGTTCTCGCTGGGGATCAAGCTCGACGCGATCCGCCACGGCCTGCGCACGTTCGACACGACCTTCTTCCAGGCCCCGGGCCGGATGAACGTCTACAACGAACATCCGTTCAAGGTGGTGATGGACTACGGCCACAACGCCCACGCGGTCAGCGTGATGTCGGACCTGGCCCAGCGCCTGGACGTGCCGGGCCGGCGCATCGTGGTCCTGGCCGGTCCCGGCGATCGCCGCGACGAAGACCTGCACGCGATCGCCGAAGCGGTCGCCGGCCGCTTCGATCACTACATCTGCCGCCGCGACGATTCGCTGCGCGGCCGCGACGGCGACGAAGTGCCGCGGATCATTGCCAAGAAACTGCTCGCGCTCGGCGTGGCGGAAACCTCGATTTCGATCATTCCCGACGAGCAGCAGGCGGTCGACGCCGCGCTGCGCATGGGCCAGGCCGGCGATCTGATACTGGTGTTCGCCGATGCGCTGGCGCGTTCGTGGAAGCAGATCATCCACTTCCAGCCCGAGGGCGTGGTCGCCGCGGTGGCGCAGCGCGCTGAACTGCCGCCGCTGGAACCGGCGCTGGACGAAGCCGCGTTCGCGGCGATGGAAGGCGTTGTGCGCGACGAACGCGGCTTGCGCTTCGAACGCGAAGAGAGCGACTGAATACGTGTCCATACCTGAGCAAGAACCATCCGTGCAGGCCACCGCCGCGCCGCCGCCCGAGTACGCGTTCGCGTTCGAGGACTCGCGCCGGCTGACCGGCAGCAACCTGTACTTCGACGGCCCCGGCGCCGCGCTGGAGACGCGCGGCGACGCGCGTCTGGACGCCGCTGCGCTGGCGGGTTGGCGACGCACCATCGCCGACGCGCGCGATGCGCTGGATTGGCCGGAAGGTCCGATCGTGGTGCGCGTGCATGCCAGCGGCGCCTCGCTGGCCTTCGTCGCGCCGATCGATCAGTTGTACGCCGCCACCGAAGTCGCCGAATGGGCCTGGATCGCCGCGGCCGGGCCGATCACCCAGGACGTGTTGCCGCCGCATGCGCCCGGCCATGCCGCGTATTGGGATCGCGCCAGCGCGCTCGGCACCCTGCGCGCGCTGGCCGGCGCCGAGGCGAATCCGGCCCTGATCGAGTTGCTCGAACAGGCCCACGCACGCGGCCTGCCGGCGCACAGCGACGACGATGCGTTGTCGATTGGCGAAGGCATCGGCAGCCGGGTCTGGCCGATCGACGCGCTGCCGCCGCCGTCGGAGGTGCCGTGGCCGCAGTTGCACGCGATCCCGACCGCGGTGGTCACCGGTTCCAACGGCAAGACCACCAGCGTGCGCCTGCTCGCGGCGATGGCGCGCCGGCACGGCTGGTCGACCGCCTACAGCAGCACCGATGGTCTGTTCGTCGATCGCGAACGGGTCGACAGCGGCGATTACTCCGGCCCGGTCGGCGCGCGCACCCTGTTGCGCCAGCCGACCGTGCAGGCCGCGATCCTGGAGACCGCGCGCGGCGGCATCCTGCGCCGCGGCGTGACCCCGCGCGATGCGCGCGTCGCCCTGGTCACCAACATCAGCCCGGACCATTTCGGCGAGTACGGCATCCATTCGCTGGAAGACCTGGCCCAGGTCAAGCTGACCGTCGCGCGCGCCCTGGGCGACGACGGCCTGCTGGTGCTCAACGCCGACGACAGCCTGCTGGCCCGACAAGGCCCGTCGCTGTCACGCCGGATCGGCTGGTTCGCCCTGGACGACAGCCACCCGCTGCTGGCGATGCACCGCGCCGACGGCGGCGCGACCTGCGGCGTCGACCAGGCCGGCCGTCTGCAACTGAACTACGCCGGCCAGCGCCACGACCTCGGCGCGGTCGCGGACATGCCGCTGAGCTACGCCGGCCGCGCCCGCTACAACGTCGCCAATCTGGCCGGCGCGGCCCTGGCCGCGGTCGGCCTGGGCGTCGCCCCGGCGCAGATCGCCGAGGTCCTGGCGAGTTTCGGCTCGCAGCCCGGCGATAACCCCGGCCGCCTGCAGCGCTGGCGCCTGGGCGACAGCGAGGTCTACCTGGACTACGCCCACAACCCCGACGGCCTGCGCGGCCTGCTCGAGGTCGCCGCGCGCGGCCACGGCCGGCTGGGCCTGGTGCTGGGCCAGGCCGGCAACCGCGAGGACGCCGACATCCGAGCGCTGGCCGCGGTCGCGGCCTCGTTCCGGCCGGACCGGGTGGTGCTCAAGGACATCGAAAGCTTCCTGCGCGGGCGCGCGCCGGGCGAGGTCGCGGCGATCCTGCGCGGCGAACTGCTCGAACGCGGCGTGCCCGAGGCGGCGATCCAGGTCTGTCTGGACGAGGCCCGCGCCGCCGCGCAATTGCTGGAATGGGCCGCGCCCGGCGATGTGCTGGTGATGCCGATTCACAATTCCGACGCCCGCGACGCCGTCGTTGCCTTGCTCGATCGGCTGCAACTGGGACAATGGCGCCCCGGCCTGCCGCTCGCAGGCGAACCGACCCGCGAAGTGGAGTAACCGATGACGGATGTCTTGCGCACGATCCTGGCCCGCAAGGTCGAGGAAATCGAACAACGCAGCCGCGTGCGCTCCCTGGCCGACCTGCGCGCGCGCGCCGCCTCGCAGCCGCGCGCGCGCGGTTTCGTCGACGCGATCAAGCGCAAGCACGCCGCCGGCGAAGCGGCGGTGATCGCCGAGGTCAAGAAGGCCAGCCCGTCCAAGGGCCTGATCCGCGCGGACTTCAAGCCCGGCGAGATCGCGCGCAGCTACCAGGCCGGCGGCGCGGCCTGCCTGTCGGTGCTGACCGACGTGGATTTCTTCCAGGGCAGCAACGCCTACCTGGCCGAAGCGCGCGAAGCCTGCTCGCTGCCGGTGCTGCGCAAGGATTTCACCATCGACCCGTACCAGATCTACGAGGCGCGCACGATCGGCGCCGACGCGATCTTGCTGATCGTCGCCGCGCTGGAAGACGGCGCGATGATCGAGATGGCCGGGCTGGCGATGGAACTGGGCATGGACGTGCTGGTCGAGGTCCACGACATCGACGAACTCGAACGCGCGCTGCAGACCGACTGCGAGCTGATCGGGGTCAACAACCGCAACCTGCGCACCTTCGAGGTGTCGCTGGATACCTCGATCGCGCTGCGCGAGGCGGTGCCGCGCGATCGCACCCTGGTGACCGAGAGCGGCATCGCCACGGCCGGCGACGTCGCCCGCATGCGCGGCGCCGGCATCGAAACCTTCCTCGTTGGCGAGAGCTTCATGCGCGAACGCGACCCGGGCGCGGCGCTGCAGCGCCTGTTCGCGGCGTGAGCGAGGTCCGCCCGGCCGAAGTCGCCGCGCCGCGGTTCCGCGCGGTGCGCGCCGATGCGCCGCTGATCGTGTTCGACTTCGACCACACCTTGTACGACGGCGATTCGGGCAGTCATCTGTTCGCCTGGCTGATCAAGCGCTCGTGGTGGCGGATGGCGCTGGCGCTGCTGATCGCGCCGGTGGCCGGGCCGATGGTGGCGTGGCTGAAGACCCGCCGGGTCGGCATTTCCGCCTTCGTCTGGGTCGGCACGGTCGGCGTGCATCGCGCCGGCGCGCTCGACAGGATGATCGACCGCTACGTCAGCCTGCATACCGAACAGATCCGCGCGCGGCTGCTGCCGATCGCGCTGGACGTGCTGCATCACCATCGCCAGCAGGGCGACCGGGTGGTGATCGCGACCGGCGCGCCGCCGGAACTGGCGCGCGCGATCCTGAGCTTCGTCGCCCACGAGGACGTGCCGGTGGTCGGCACCCTGGTCGGCCCACGCCTGGGCGCGCTCGGCGCCCGCCGCCACTGCCACTCGTACATGAAGATGACGATGCTGCGCGAAGCCGGTTTCACCGCGCCGGTCGAAATCGCCTATTCCGACAGCAGCGCCGACCTGCCGCTGCTGCACGCCGCGCTCAAGCCGGTGGTGGTCAATCCCAAGCGCAAGCGGGTCGAGATGTTCCGCCGCGTGCTGCCGGCCGGCACCCCGATCCTCAACTGGGGCTGCCCGGGGCGGGGCGGGGATGCGGTGGGGTCGGCCTGATCGCCCCGATCGCCCCTGGCAGGCGCTCGACCCGATAGACCAAGCACCATCGCCCGATCGCGTCGCTCCTACACGAAGCCAAGGTGATTTGGCCGTCGTCCGCCCCCAGCGCAGGCCGCCCGCAGCCCCTGTAGGAGCGGCGCAAGCCGCGACCCGGCCAATCGGCAGCCGATGCACCTCGTTCAAGCGCGGCACCGCCCGTCGTCCGCTCTGCGGGCAGAGTTCGCAATAGTCGAATTGGCGCGGTCGCGGCTTACGCCGCTCCTACACGAAGCCGAAGCGCGACCCAGCGCAGACCGCCCGTAG
>NZ_JBDGLR010000005.1:306481-532596 GCF_057655755.1 Lysobacter sp. Soil_N_51
AATAGTCGAATTGGCGCGGTCGCGGCTTACGCCGCTCCTACACGAAGCCGAAGCGCGACCCAGCGCAGACCGCCCGTGGCCCCTGTAGGAGCGGCGCAAGCCGCGACCCGGCCAATCGGCAGCCGATGCACCTCGTTCAAGCGCGGCACCACCCGTCGTCCGCTCTGCGGGCAGAGTTCGCAATAGTCGAATTGGCGCGGTCGCAGGTCGCGCCGCTCCTGCAGGGGATTCGGGGCGCAGCGCAGGAGGCTTGGAGTAGACGCGGGCTCAGTCGCCCAGCGTCTTCACGAATTTCAGCGACCCGTCCGAATAGCCGCAGCGCCGGTAGAACTCGTGCGCGTCCAGGCGGCTGACGTTGCTGGTGACCTCGATCCGGCTGACCCCGTCGCGGCGCGCGCGGCGCTCGACTTCGCGCAGCAGCTGCCGGCCAATGCCCTGGCGGTGACACGACGGCGCGACCACCAGCGCGGTGATCCGGGTCAGGTCGGTGCCGTGGGTCAGCGAATAGCGGGTGTGACTGGCGATCAGCCCGCAGGCGTGGCCGTCGATTTCGGCCAGCAGCAGGTAATGCCGCGGGTCGTCCTGCAGGGTGATGATCCGCTCGAAGGCTTCGTCGCGGGTGCAGGGATAGCCGAGGTGGCCGAGCAGGCCGGCCACGTCGTTGGCGTCGCCCAACTCCGCCAGCCGCACCGAGGGTGCGGTCTGGACGGACGGGGCGATGCGTCCCATCGGGGCTTAGCGGGTCCCGTAGAGGACGACGGTCTTGCCGCGGGCGTGCAGCTTGCCGTCGGCCTGGAGCTTCTTGAGCACGCGACCGGCCATTTCACGCGAGCAACCGACCAGGCGCGAAAGCTCCTGGCGCGACACCCGCAGCTGAGTGCCCTGCGGATGGCTCATGGCCTCGGGTTCCTTGGCCAGGTCGTGCAGGGCGCGCACGATGCGGTCGGTCACGTCGAGGAAGGCCAGGCGGCCGGCCTTGCGGCTGGTGTCGAGCAGGCGCCGGGAAATCTGCGCGTCGATCGCATACAGCAGCTTGGGCGCATCCAGCGACAGCCGGGTCAGCAGCAGGTCGTACAGGCGTTCATGGCCGATTTCGGCCAGCTCGCAAGTAGCGCGGGTGCGCAGGATGACTTCGCGGTGGTCGCTTTCGATGAACAGGCCGAGTTCGCCTACGAACTCGCCGGGGCCGAAATAGCCCAGGACCAGTTCGCGACCGTCTTCTTCTTCGGTAATGATGCTTACCGAGCCGGAGACGACATAATAGAGCGTGCTGGCCGGGTCGCCGGGGCGGAACACGTCCGTGCGGGACGGGTAACGACGACGGTGGCAATGGGCCAGGAAGCGTTCGATCGTTGCGCCATCCGGCAGCAACGGGCTGTTGGTTCGGCGCAGAGCAGTCAAGGGAGCTACCGGGTTGGCGGACATTGGGATTCGGCTTTGGCAGTCGACCGAGCTTAGGGCGATACGGCCTGTGGAAGCAAATCCTGACGTTGAAACTCGGACTTCGATACAGAGCGATGATGGAAGTTCAGCGACGGTCACGCTTTTGTCACCAACGAAGCCCAAAAACACCATGCGTTTCCCCCCGGGGCTGTTTGCCTCATAATCGCGGCCCTCGCCGTCCGACTGGAATCTCCCCACAGTGGTCAAGCCGTTGCCGCGCCTGCGGTTGCAGGGTTTCAACAACCTCACCAAGGCCCTCTCGTTCAATATTTACGATGTTTGCTTCGCGGCCTCGGAAGACGAGCGCCGTCGGTATATCGAATACATCGACGAGGCTTACAACGCCGACCGCCTCACCCAGATCCTGACGGATGTGGCTGAGATCATCGGCGCGAATATCCTCAATATCGCCCGCCAGGATTACGACCCCCAGGGCGCGTCGGTGACGATCCTGATCTCGGAAGAGCCGGTGATCGACAAGAAGGCGGCCGGCAAGGACGTCATCTCCGACGCCGTCGTGGCGCACATGGACAAGTCGCACATCACCGTCCATACCTATCCGGAAACCCATCCGGACAGCGGCATCGCGACCTTCCGCGCCGATATTGACGTGGCCACCTGCGGGGTGATTTCGCCGCTGAAGGCCTTGAATTACCTGATCGAGAGCCTCGAGTCGGACATCGTGATCATGGACTACCGCGTCCGTGGCTTCACCCGCGACATCAAGGGCCGCAAGCACTACATCGATCACAAGATCAACTCGATCCAGGACTACCTGGCCAAGAACGTGAAGTCGCGCTACGAGATGCTCGACGTCAACGTCTACCAGGAAAATATCTTCCACACGAAGATGCACCTGAAGGAGTTCGACCTCGACACCTACCTGTTCGAGGAGAAGGCCAAGAACCTTTCGTTCAAGGAGCGCATGAAGATCGAAGCGCGCCTGCGGCGGGAGATCGAGGAGTTGTATCACGGGCGCAACCTGGCGGATTGAGGCCGGGATTGGGGATTCGGGATTGGCTGAAGCAGTAGCCGGTTCCGCTCACGGTCCGCCGAGTGGTTCAGGGAAAGGCCGGCGCAAGCCGGCCTTTCTCGTTGTGGTTGGCGCGCAGGTCTGGAATCGGACGCTGCAGTGCAGCAGGAAGTTCGGCGCTGGCTGACTGATTCATCCAGTTGCGGCGCGGTGCAGGTCATCCGCCATCGCGCCGATCGTCTTCCTCTCCCGCTTGCGGGAGAGGGTCGGGGTGAGGGCGCCGCGAGCGTGGTTCGCTTCGATGTCTCGTCGCTCTACCGCAGACCCTCACCCCAGCCCTCTCCCGCAAGCGGGAGAGGGAGCCGATCGCCGCAGGCGTCGCCAAAAAGCAAAGGCCCGCCAATGGCGGGCCTTTGTGCTCATGCTGTTGCCGATTCCCGATTCCCGATTCCCGATTCCCGATTCCCAGCCCTCAAACCCGATAAGCCACCGTCTTCATCAACTTCGACGCCGCCGCCATGATCGTCGGCACCGGCATCGGCAGCAGGCGCGCGCCGGCCGCTTCGGCGTTCTGGGCGTGGCGGGCCTCGTCGGCCTTCATCGTGCGCAGGATCGCGCGGCTGCGCTGGTCGCCTTCGGGCAGCGATTCCAGGTGTTCGTCGATATGCGCTTCGACTTGGCGCTCGGTTTCGACCACGAAGCCCAGATTCCAGCCGTCGCCGCGCAGGCCGGCCAGCACACCGATGGTGAAGCTGCCCGCGTACCACAGCGGGTTGAGCAGGCTCGGGCGGCTGTCGAGTTCGCGCAGGCGGTCGGCGCACCAGGCCAGATGGTCGGTCTCTTCCTGCGCGGCTTCGAGCAGGTGCTCGCGGGTGGACTCGTCGCGGGCGACCGCGGCCTGGCCGCAGTACAGCGCCTGGGCGCAGACCTCGCCGACGTGGTTGATCCGCATCAGCCCGGCCGAATGGCGTTTCTCGGCCGGTTCCAGCACCAGTTCGGCGGTGCTGCCGGCCGGGTTCGGGCGCTCGGCGCCGGGCGCGCCGAAGACCGTGTCGAGGGCGCGCTGGGCTTCGCTGAGCACGCGGTCCAGGGGATTGAGGGTGCGAGCGTTCATGCCGCCGATTCTACGGCGCGGGCGGTGTAGAAGTCGGTTAAGCGGGGTGGACAAATCGTCCGGGGAGCTTCGTTCGAGGTCGCGCCGCGATCTGCGTGGCGATTGTCTGGCCGCCAGGGACTTAAGGCGCTTCGCCCCGCCCGTCGTCGAGCAACGTGGCCAGAAACTCCAGCGGATGCTGGACCGGCAGATCCGTGCCGTTGCCCAGGTGCAGCCGGCAGCCGATATTCGCGCTGAGCAGGTACGTCGCGCCGCTGCGTTCGAACTGCTCGATCAGCGGCGCCCGGTATTCGGCCGCGCGCTGAGGGTCGGCGAACATCTGCGTGCCCGACGCGCCGCAACAGCCATGCCCGGCATCGAGTTCGATCACCTGCAACCCCGGCACCGCGGCCAGCAGGCGGCGCAGCGCCGGCACCGACTTGACCACGTTGCGCTGGGTGCAGGGCAGGTGCACGGCGACGCGCTGGGTGCTCGGACGAAACCGCAGCCGTTCGGCGCGATCGGCGATGTAGACGATCGCGTCGACCGCGCGGCTTCCTTCAGCCAGGGCACGATCGAGCGTGTCGTGGCAACCGCTGGCCAGGGTCAGCACCGTGGCGTGGCCGGCGAAGGCGTCGCGGTTGGCTGCGGCCAGCGTCTGCGCATGGGCGGCATCGCCGGAATGCGCGTGCAGGGCGCCGCAGCAGTTCTGCCGCGCCGCCGGGTCGAGGACGACGTCCAGCGCGCCGCACAGCCGCGCCAGGGCCGCGCGCAGCGGGCTTTCGTAGCGATCGGCGACGCAGCCCACGAACAGGCCGACCCGGTCCGAAGCGGGGCCGGTCGATCCGGGCGATAACGGCCTGGGCGACAGCGACAACGGCATCGTCACCGACCGCGGTGGGCGCGGCAGAGGCCGCCACGCCGCCGGCAGCAACGGGTAGGCCAGGCGAAACAGCCCCAGCCCCGCGCCCAGCCAGCGCGGCCGCGCCGCCAGCGCTTCGATCAGGCGCTGGCGCCAGGCCGCCGGGCGGCGTTCGCGCTGGCGCCGCCGCGCCAGGGTCAGCAAGGCCCCATACTCCACGCCCGCCGGGCACACCGCTTCGCAGCTGCGGCAGCCCAGGCAATGGTCGAGGTGGGTGTCGGCGATCGCGCTCGGGGCGATGGTGTCCAGCGCCCAGGCCCGGGTCAGCGCGATCCGGCCGCGCGGCGATTCGGCCTCGAGCCGCTCGCGCCCGTAGGTCGGGCAGGCCGGCAGGCACAGCCCGCACTGGACGCAGCGGTCGGCCAGCGCCACCAGCGGATCGGCGGAAAACGGCGGAGCGACGGGCATGTTCAGAATGCTAGCATGGGGGTCGGGTCGACTTGCGGCGGCTGAATAAGCCCGCTATCATCTCGCCTCTTCACGTTCCACATTTACAACGCGCGGCGAAGTTCCCGGGCCGAATACCTCCTCGCGAGGGTCCGATCCAGCGGAATCAGCCCGACCATCTGCACCCACTAAAAGAGTTTTCATGAAGACTTTCACCGCCAAGAACGAGACCGTCCAGCGCGACTGGTACATCGTCGACGCGTCGGGCAAAACGCTCGGCCGCCTGTGCTCCGAACTCGCGCGCCGTCTGCGCGGCAAGCACAAGCCCGTCTACACCCCTCACGTCGATACCGGCGATTACCTGGTGGTAATCAACGCCGAAAAGATCGTGGTCACCGGCAACAAGCTGCAGGACAAGATGTACTACCGGTTCACCGGTTACGTCGGCAACCTGAAGAGCGAGACGCTGGGCCAGGCGCTTGATCGCCACCCCGAGCGCGTCATCGAAATCGGCGTCAAGGGCATGCTGCCGAAGAATCCCCTCGGTCGCGCCATGTACCGCAAGCTCAAGGTCTACAAGGGCTCCGAGCACCCGCACGCCGCGCAGCAGCCGCAGCCCCTGGACTTCTAAGGTACGAACATGGCTATCCAACAGAATTACGGCACCGGTCGCCGCAAGTCCTCCACCGCTCGCGTGTTCCTGCGCAAGGGCGAGGGCAAGATCACCATCAACCAGCGCACGATCGAAGAGTTCTTCGGCCGTGAGACGGCGCGCATGATCGTGCGCCAGCCGCTCGAGCTGACCCAGTCGACCGACAAGTTCGACGTCAACGTCACCGTCGCCGGCGGCGGCATCACCGGCCAGGCCGGCGCGATCCGCCTGGGCATCGCCCGCGCGCTGGTCGAGTACGACGAATCCTTGAAGAGCGAGCTGCGCAAGGCCGGTTTCATGACCCGCGACGCCCGTGAAGTCGAGCGTAAGAAGGTCGGTCTGCACAAAGCCCGTCGCGCCACCCAGTTCTCCAAGCGCTAATCGTTCGACGGCTGCATCGGTTTTTGCTTTTGCAGCCGCGAATTTTTGCGTTAGACTGTGTTTTATAGCCCCGTCGCCAAGCGGTAAGGCACCTGACTCTGACTCAGGCATTCGGTGGTTCGAATCCATCCGGGGCTGCCAAACAAGATCGCCATCGCCGCAAGGCGGATGGCTTCACGAAAAACCCGCCAATCGGCGGGTTTTTTGTTGTCTGCGAGAAAATCTCTCGCCGCCAGGCGGGTTTTTTGTTGCTCGCAAGAACAGCTTCCGCCATCAGGCAGATCTTTGTTGTTCCAGGAAAGCTCCTGCCATCAGGCGCAGTCTGTTGTTCGCAAGAAAAGCCCAGCTGTCAGGCCGGTTTTCTATTTCCGCGAGTAAGCATTCGTAGCGCAACGATCGCCGCGACGGCTGATCGCTCACCCCAACTCGCGCAACAGGCTGATCTCGTCGCGCAGCGGAATGCCGTGATGGCCGAGCAGGGGAATCTCCGGATCGGCCTCGCGCTCGCGGTCGATCGCGCCCGGCGTCAGCCGCCACAGACGGAAATCGCGGCGCTGATAAAAACGCAGCGCGTCGAGGTTGTCGTTGGTGGTGCGCGCAAGCAGCCGGGTCAAGCCCAGCGAGCGCGCGCGGATCGCGGCGAGTTCGAGCAGGCGCGTGCCGGTGCCGATGCCCGAGGCCAGCACGTCCAGGACCACGACCTCCGAATGCCCGGCCTCGTCGAGCAGCACGATCAGGCCGGCGAGGCTGCCGTCGTCGTTGTCGGCGACGAAGCCCGGCAGCGCCGCGGCGTCGATTGCGCGGCCGTCGAGTTGGACGATCGGCGTGCCCCAGCGTTGCTCCAGCCACGCGCGCAACGCGGCGCGATCGTCGTCGCGAATGGGGCGCAGGGGCAGCGGTAACGGCAGCATCGCGTCGGGCCTGATGGAGTGCGGCCAAGGTATCAGCCTTCGCCGCCGGCGCGGGTGCCGCGGTTTGCCGGCTCGCCTCGGCCGGTGCCGGCTTGAAGGCCGGGCGATGCATTCGGGTTCACTCGTGGTGGCTGGCAGCGAATCCGGCGTCATCCGCGCCGAATGCCGGGTGCGCGCGTTGTCATGTGGCGAACGCCAAGCGCAGCGGGCAAACCCGCAAACCGTGTCGGCGGTCGCGGCCGCGATGTTCACCGGCTCGCATCCTGTGCCATGCCGATGAGGCTCGGATACCATCCGCGCGCAGGGGGATCGATGCGATACGACGGCGTCGGGGGACGCGCATGGGCGAGGAACTGACTCGATTGCTGCAGGACTGGCGTGGCGGCGATGTCGCCGCGCGCGATCGTCTGTTCGCGCAGGTTTACGAAACCCTGCGCGCGATGGCCGCCGCGCGGCTCGGCGCGCGTTCGTCCAATCGCACCTTGCAGGCGACCTCGTTGGTGCACGAGGCGTTGATCCGGCTGATCGGCAGCGAGGTCGACTGGCAGGATCGCGCGCATTTCTACGCGCTGGCCTCGTTGAAGATGCGCTCGGTGCTGGTCGACGAGGCGCGCGCGCAGGCCGCGTCCAAGCGCGGCGCCAACCCGGTGCTGCTGACCTTGTCGCATGCGGATCTGCAGGGCGGGCAGACGGTCGGTTTCGACGTGCTGGCGCTGCACGACGCGCTCGACCGCCTGGCCGCGCGCGATCCGCGTTCGGCGCGCGCGGTCGAGATGGCCTACTTCGGTGGCATGGAACAACGCGAGATCGCCTGCGTGCTCGAGGTGTCGATCCCGACCGTCGAACGCGATCTGCGTTTCGCCCGCGCCTGGTTGAGTCAGCAACTGAGTTGATCCGACGCAATGCCCGCAACGCCGCCGCACCACCGCTCCGGAGTGCCCATGCAAACGCAACGCTGGCAGCAACTGCGCGCCTTGTTCGATGCGGTCTGCGACCTGCCGGCCGAGCGTTGGCGCGATGAATTGCAACGGCTCAGCGACGATCCGGAGTTGATCGACGAAGCCCTGAATCTGCTGCGCGCGCAGACCGCGAGTTTCGATCAGGCGCTCAAGCCGCTGGGCGAGTTGATGGCGAACCGGCCCGACAGCGAGCTGCGCGCGGGCGAACGATTGGGCGCGTGGATGCTGGTCGAGCGTCTGGCCAGCGGCGGCATGGGCACGGTATTCATCGCCGAACGCGCCGACGGACTGTTCCGCCAGCAGGTCGCGATCAAGCTGCTGCGCGGCAGCGGGGTCAATCAGGCCGAATTCGCCCAGCGTCTGGCGGCCGAACGGCAGCTGTTGGCCGAATTGCAGCATCCCAACATCGCGCGTCTTTACGACGGCGGCACCACGCCGAACGGCGAGCCCTATCTGGTGATGGAGTACGTGCCCGGCCGCGCGCTCGATGACTACTGCGAGCAACGACAGCCCGGATTGCGCGAACGGCTGCGGTTGTTCCAGCGCATCTGCGGCGCGGTGCAGAGCGCGCATCAGCGCTTGATCGTGCATTGCGATCTCAAGCCCGGTAACGTGCTGGTGCTCGACGACGGCGAGCCGGTGTTGCTGGATTTCGGCATCGCCCAAGTGCTGGACCGGCAGCACGGCGACGGCGAACGCGGCAACGATTTCTGCACCCCGGCTTATGCCAGTCCCGAATTGCTCGGAGGCGCGCGGGTCAGCGTGGTCAGCGATGTATTCGCGCTGGGCGTGTTGTTGACCGAGTTGCTGTCGTGTCGGGCGATCGGCCGCGGCATCGGCGAGCGCGACACGCCAGTGCCTTTGCCGAGCGCCTGGGCCGGCGTCGACTGCGCCTGGCGCGGCGCGTTGCGCGGCGACCTCGACGCGATCGCCGCACGCGCCTGCGCGCTGGACCCGCGCAAACGCTATTCCTCGGTCGAGGCGTTGTCGCTGGACATCGACCGGCATCTGGCCTGGCGTCCGGTCACGGCGCGCGCGCCGAGCTGGCGTTACCGGTTTGGGCGCTATCTGCGCCGGCATTGGCGCGAGAGCGCGGCCAGCGCGATCGTGTTGCTGCTCGCCGGCGGTTTCGTCTGGCGGGTCACCGCCGAACGCGCGAACGCGCAGCGCGAAGCGGCGGTGGCCGAACAGGTCAGCGAGTTTCTGGTGTCGGCCTTCGACGCCGCCGACCCGCGCATGCGCGGCGCGCGTCCGGATCAGGAAGTCAGTGCGCGTCAGGTGCTTGATACCTCGGCCGAACGGATCGAGCGCGGGCTCGACGAAACCCCGGCGATCCGCGCGCGCCTGCGCGCGGTGCTCGGCCGCGCGTATCGCAACCTCGGTCAGCCGCAACGCGCCGAGGCCTTGCTCGAACAAGCGGCCAAGGAGTTTCTCGACCCCGCCGTGGCGCGCCCCGACCGGGCCGCGCAGGCCTTGGCGGAACTGTCGCGTTCGATGAGCGCGCGTCAGTACGGCAGCCAGGCGGTCGCGATCGCGCGACGCGCGCTGGCGTTGCGCGAACGCGACGGCGAACCGCGTGCGTTGGCCGATGCGTACGACACGCTCGGTCTGGCGCAGGTCGCCAACAGTCAGTATCCGGAAGCCGAGCGCTCGTTCGCGCAATCGCAGGAACTGCGGCGCAGGCACGCCATGCGCCAGTCGCCTGAGGAGCGCGCGAGCATGCTCGGCCATCTGGCCGAGTTGTACCTGCGCCGCGGCGAACTCAAGCGCGCCGAACAGACCTTCCGCGATGCGCTCGCGATCACCCGCGCGAGCGGGCCGAACACCGTCGCCACCCAGCTCAATCAGTTCGGACTGGCGCGCTCGCTGTTCGGCCAGGGGCGGGTCGACGACAGCCGGCGCGAACTGCTCGACAATCTGATTCTCGCCCGCGAGCTGTACGGCGAGCAGAGCGACATGGTCGCCAATATTCATTCCGATCTGGCCAATACCTCGCAGGATATCGGCGATTTTCGCCAGGCCGACGAGCACTACCGCGCCGCGCTGGCGATCATGGCGACCGTCGCCGGCGAGCGCAGCCTGGACTACGCTCGCGTGCTCAACAATTGGGCGGTGCTCGCCGACGAGCGTGGCGACGTGGCCGAGGCCGAGCGGCGCTGGACCTTGGCGCTGTCGATCCGGCGTCGGCATCTGGAGCCGGAGGAGCGGCGGGTGCTGCGCATCGAAAGCGCGCTCGGCCGCTTGCTGGCGCGGGCCGGCCACGGCGAGCGGGCGCAGCCGCTGATCGAGCATTCGACCCGGATCTGGAACGCGCGTTATGGCGAGGATTATCCGGGGCGGTTGATGGTGGCGTTGAGCCGGATCGAATGGCTGCTCAGCGCCGATCGGCTTGATGAGGCGGCTGCCGGGTTGAATGGGTTGGAGCTGGATCGCGGCGAGTACAACGCCTTGATGCTTGCGCGCATTCCCGGTCTGCGCGCTGAGCTGGCGCAGCGACGCGGCGATTGGGTCGCAGCTGAGCGGGCCTGGGCTGCGATTGTTGCCGATAGCGCGCAGCAGTTGGGCGCTGGGCAGGTGAGGACGGCCAAGGCGCGGGTTCCGTATGCCGAGGTGTTGCGTGCGCGAGGGGATACGAAGGGGGCGGCGGAGCAGGTGCGGCTGGCTGAGCCTTCGTTGCGGCGGGAGTTGTATGCGGAATCGGATTTGCTGCGGCGGTTGGATGCGCTTAAGCGGGGGACGCCGGGGGTGCGGGTGGTGTCGCGTTAGCTTTATCGCTTTTTTGCTATGGAGTTTTGTAGCTTTGAGCGAGATCAAAAGCTTCCGCCGCTGAAGCGGCGGGTTACTTTCTTTTGTCTAAAGCAACAAAAGTCCGCCTGGATTCCCTTCGGTCAAAAGGTAACCAAAGAAAAATGCTTTTCTTTGAATCAAGTGCCCGCAAGTGCGTGGCTTACGCGGGCATGCGCCACACGAGACATCCTGTCTCGGTGGCGCACGGCGCACATCCATGTAAGCCGCCCTTCGGGTGTCCTGTTCGTCTCGCGAGTTACACGCCTCGCAGCGCTGGGAGTGAAACCTGACTTCTAACGAATGCCAGGTGGCCCCCTGTAGGAGCGGCGTAAGCCGCGACCGCGCCACTCAAACGACGACGCAATCCTCAACCGATAACGACAACCCGCACCCGACGAACCTGTCGCATTGTCGACCGCAACAAACAAGAACGCCGCCCTTGCAGGCGGCGTTCCCGTTATCGTCGGCCTTGTCGATCAACGACGTTCAAACCGCGTCGCTAACCTCGCCCTCATTCGATCGCCTGCACATCGACCAGACGCAAGCCCTTGGTCGCGTACTTCTCGGCCGACTGATACAGACCCTGCCAGCCCTTGACCGCTTCCAGCGCCTTGCCGCCGCTGCCGGCGCGGAACACGCCGACGTAGTTGCGCACGCCGGCATCGACGTAGGTGTCGACATCGATCAGGCGGTAGCCGTTGTCGGACAGCTCGGCCCACTTCGCGGTGAAGCCGCCCCACGAGGTCGAACGCCACAACGCGGTGCTGTCGCTGCCGGCGCGGTACACGCCGATGAACTGGCGTTGGCCGTTGCCGATGTCGAAGCTCTCCATGTCGATCAGGCGCAGGCCCTGGGCCTTGGCGGTCTCGCGCTGGGCGGCGAAGGCCGAGAAACCGGTGTGGCTCCACAGGCCGGCGTTACCGGTGCCCGGACGGAACACGCCGACGTAGTGACGGGTGCTGCCGCTCAGGTAGGTGGTCATGTCGACCAGACGCTGACCGTCCTCGCTGAGCTGCTGCCACACCGCGGTGAAATCGGCCCAGCTGCTGGCGTTGTACAGCGCGCCGGCGCCGGTGCCGCGCTTGTACACGCCGACGAAGTGGCGGTCGCCGTTCTCGACGTAGGTGTCGATCTGTTCCAGACGGAAATCGTCGGCGACCAGTTCGGCGCGCTTTTGGGTGAAGGCGGTCCAATTGGGCTTGTTGACCCGGATCTCGATCTCGTTGCTTGCGCGCCACACGCCGAGGAAGGTCTTGTTGTCGGTTTCGGCCGCGTCGAACGCATACGGCGTGCTGGCCGGATACAGCAGGCTGAAGGTATGCGGCGCGGAATGGTTGCTCAGCGCGGTCCAGTCGGTCGGATCCATGTTGTTCGCGCTGGCCATCGCGGTGGCTTCGCCGCGGGTCAGGCTCTGCAACTGGGCGAAGGTCATCGGACGCGGGCGAATGGCGTTGCCTTCGCACGAGCCCGGCGAGGTTTCCTGGCTGACGTGCACATGCACGTGCGGGCCGCTGGACTGGCCGGTGTAGCCGACCTTGCCCAGGTACTGGCCTTGCTTGACCACCGCGCCGGGCACCAGCAGTTCGGCCGGGATCGAGCCGGGCTGCATGTGCGCGTACAACGCGACTTCGTTGCCGGCCTGGATCTTGAGGAAGTTGCCGCCGGCCGAGTACTGGCCGGTGCTCGGCGCGATCGGTTCGGGTTCGATTTCCTTCGACACGCGCGGATAGTTCTTCCACTCCGGGAGGTCGTTGAGGCCTTCGCAGACGATGCCGTCGGCCATCGCGTACAGCGGCAGGCCGTAGGCGCGGCGGCCCTCGGGCTTGGTCGGATCGGCGCCGGGACGCTTGTCGTCCCACGAGTCGCCGTCCCAGCCGGTCACGCTGTTGTCGAGGCCGAAGGCCTGGCTGCCGCCGACGTGGTTGCTCGAGGTCTGCCAGGCTTCGTTGAAGCGCAGGTCGCTGGCCTTGCCCGGAAAACGCAGCGGGCCGTTGTCGTTGGTCGCGGCGGCGAACGGCAGGTTCTTGATCACCGGATTGGCGAAGCCCTGCACGTACACCGCGACCTTGACCGTGGTCGGGTAAGGCGCGCTGATGATGATCGGGTACGAGGCCGGCACGTCCGGCGCGTTCGGATCGGGATTGGAGTAGTCGCAATTGCAGTTCTGGAACGCGTACTGAGTGCCCGGCGCGATTTCGACCGGCGCGAGGAAATTGGAGGCGAGCTGGTTGAGGATCTCGACCTTGGTGATCTTCAACGGCGTGGCGCCGTCGTTGCGGATTCCCATTCGCAGCGAGACGCGGCCTTGTTTGGCGCCGCCGACCTGGGACGGGCCGATCGCTTCGAACACGACCTTGCCGTCCTTGATCGGATTGACCACGTCGATGGTGAGGGCCTGGGCGTTGACGCCGGCGCTGACGCACAGGGCGAGCGCGGCCGGCAGGGCGCGCAGGAGCAGACGGGACGATTGCGATTTGAGATGCGATTTCATGATGAAACTCCATAGGCATGATTGAGAAATCACGCGGTCGCAGAGGGACTCGCCCTCAACCCGTAGAGGCGGGATTTGAGATTGGGGATTCGGGATTGGGAAAGCGGCCGCGTCGCCTTGGCTGGCTAATCCCTAATCTCGAATCCCTAATCCCGGCTCCACACGGCTGGGTCTGTCCCGGCGAACCCGGGCGTGACCACGCCGCGCTTAATTCAACAAACCGGGGAAGGGCGGCCGGACCCATCAAGAAATCTCAAATTATTTTTCGACCCGGCCCGGAAGGCGGCAAAATGGCGGTCGGAGCGAGCGGCGACGGGGTTCGGTATTGGGCGCAAACGCAGCCCTGGCGGGCCTCGGCGCTGGATGCGGCCAGTTTTTGAACCGGCCGATGCCTGTAAGCGGCATCCCGAGCCCGCGGCTGCCAATGGCGCCGCGAGTGGTTACAATTGAAACCATTGCGCCGCGGCGCCCTGAATCTACATCGAGGTCTGGATGAAGCTTGGATCCCTGAAGGAAGGCGGCCGCGACGGCACGCTGATCGTCGTCTCGCGCGACCTGACCCGCGCCGTGCGCGCGACCGGCATCGCCGATACCCTGCAGCGCGCGCTGGAGGACTGGTCGAACACCGCGCCGCGGCTCAACGCGCTGTCGGAGGATCTCAACGCCGGCACCGCCGCCGACGCCTTCGAGGTCGATTTCGCCGCGCTCGCCGCGCCGTTGCCGCGCGCCTACGAATTCGTCGACGGCAGCGCGTATCTGCCGCACGTCGAGCGCGTGCGCCGCGCGCGCGGCGCCGAGGTGCCGGAAAGCTTCTACAGCGATCCGCTGATGTACCAGGCGGTCAGCGCCGGCTTCTACGGCCCGCGCGATCCGGTCCGCGTGGTCAGCGAGGACTACGGCATCGATCTGGAAGCCGAAGTGGTGATCGTCACCGACGACGTGCCGATGGCGGTCAGCGCCGAAGACGCGGCCGGCCACATCCAACTGATCGGCCTGGTCAACGACGTCTCGCTGCGCAATCTGATTCCGAACGAACTGGCCAAGGGTTTCGGCTTCCTGCAGTCCAAGCCGCGTTCGGCGCTGAGCCCGGTGTTCGTCACCCCCGACGAACTCGGCCCGGCCTGGATCGACAGCAAGGTCCACCGCCCGCTGCTGACCCACATCAACGGCGAATGGTTCGGCGCGCCGGAAGCGGGCATCGACATGCAATTCAACTTCGCCCAACTGGTCGCGCACGCGGCCAAGACCCGGCCGCTGTCGGCCGGCACCATCGTAGGCTCGGGCACGGTCGCCAACGAAGACACCTCACTGGGCGCTTCGTGCTTCGCCGAGAAGCGCACGGTCGAGACGCTGGAACACGGCAAGCCGTCGACGCCGTTCATGAAGTTCGGCGACACCGTGCGCATCGAAATGCTCGACGCCGACGGCAGCAGCCTGTTCGGCGCGATCGAACAGCGCATGGAACGCCCTTCCGCCTGACGGCGTCGGGCGCGGGACGAGAGGTCGACTCCGGCGCGGCGCAACCGGTAAGGTTCGCCGTGCAGGGGTGCAGCGACAATCAGGTGGAGCCCGGGTGAGCGAGCAGTTGCGGTTGTATTCGTATTGGCGCTCCAGCGCCTCGTATCGCGTGCGTATCGGTTTGAACCTCAAGGGGCTCGAGTACGAGATCGTGCCGGTGCATCTGGTTCGCGGCGGCGGCGAGCAACACCTGCCGGCGTACCGCGAACTCAATCCGCAGGGCCTGGTGCCGGTGCTGCAGCACGGCGCGCGCACCCTGAGCCAGTCGATCGCGATCCTGGAGTACCTCGACGAAACCTGGCCGCGGCCGAACCTGCTGCCGGTCACCGCGCGCGATCGCCATCGAGTGCGCGCGATCGCCCAGACCATCGCCTGCGAAATCCATCCGCTCAACAACCTGCGCGTGCTGCAGTACCTGGACGGCACCTGGAACGTTCCGCAGCCCGAGCGCGACGGCTGGATCGCGCACTGGATCCACGAAGGCTTCACCGCGGTCGAGGCGATGCTCGCCGACCACCCGGCCACCGGCACCTATTGCGAAGGCGACAGCCCCGGCCTGGCCGACTGCTGCCTGATCCCGCAGATCTACAACGCGCGCCGCTTCGGCGTGCCGCTGGACCCGTTCCCGACCTTGCTGCGGATCGAGCAGGCGTGTCTGGAGCTGCCGGAGTTCGAGCGGGCGCGGCCGGAGAATCAGCCGGACCGACCGCCGGGTTGAAGCGAGGAACGAGTTCAGAGGAGTGAGGAGTGAGTAAAAGCCGGCGCCGCGATGTGTCCGCTCTTACTCACTCCTCACTCCTCTGAACTCACTCCTGCCCCGCCGCAAAACGCAAAACGGGCCCCGAAAGACCCGTTCGCCGAGGAGCGCTTCCACTCACTCCTCACTCCTCTGAACTCACTGCTCGCTCAACGCTCGCTCAATGCGCAGCAGTAGCGTCATACATATCCGCATACGGATCGTGCTCGCCGGTACCGCCCTCGGACAGGCGGAACTTCAGCGCCAGGCCGTCGCGCGAGTCGGCCGCCTTGAGCGCCTCCTCCATCTCGATCCGGCCTTCCTTGTACAAACGGAACAGGCACTGGTCGAACGACTCCATGCCGTCTTCCAGCGATTCTTCCATCGCCTGCTTGATCTCGTGCACCTGGCCGCGACGCATCAGGTCGCGCACGTGCGGGGTGTTGATCAGGATTTCCGCCGCCGGCAGGCGGCGTCCGTCGACACCGACCACCAGACGCTGCGACACCACCGCCTTGAGGTTCAAGGCCAGGTTCATCAGCACGTTCTTGTGCGCCGACTCGTTGAAGAAGTTGAGGATGCGTTCCAGGGTCTGG
Organism: Lysobacter sp. Soil_N_51; assembly: GCF_057655755.1. Taxonomy (NCBI): domain Bacteria; kingdom Pseudomonadati; phylum Pseudomonadota; class Gammaproteobacteria; order Lysobacterales; family Lysobacteraceae; genus Lysobacter; species Lysobacter sp. Soil_N_51. Next base: position 322,331 of record NZ_JBDGLR010000005.1, read on the forward strand.
TCGGCGTTGTTGGAGTGCAGCGTCGCCAGGCACAGGTGACCGGTTTCGGCGAACGCGATCGCCGCTTCCATGGTCGTCGCATCCAGGATTTCGCCGATCAGGATCACGTCGGGCGCTTCGCGCATCGCGTTCTTGAGCGCGTTGTGGAAGGCGTGGGTGTCCAGGCCGACCTCGCGCTGGTTGACGATCGACTTCTTGTGCTTGTGCAAGTACTCGATCGGATCTTCGATGGTGAGGATGTGGCCGGCGGTGTTGGTGTTGCGGTGGTCGATCATCGACGCCAGCGTGGTCGACTTGCCCGAACCGGTCGAACCGACGATCAGGACCAGCCCGCGCGGCGCCATGATGATGTCCTTGAGCACCTGCGGCAGCTGCAGTTCCTCGATGCTCGGGATGATGCTGCGGATGGCGCGGATCACCATGCCGACTTCGCCGCGCTGCTTGAACACGTTGATGCGGAAGCGCCCGGCGTCGGGCAGGGCGAGGGCCATGTTCAGTTCGAGATCACGCTCGAACAGCGGGACCTGGCCTTCGTCCATCAAGGAATAGGCGATTTTCTTGACCATGCCGGGCGGCAGGCCGGTGTTGCCGAGCGGGTAAAGACGGCCTTCGACCTTGATGTACACAGGCGCGCCAGTCGTCAGGAACATGTCCGACGCGTTCTTTTCCGTCATCAGCTTCAGGAAATAGCCGATGTCCATGCATTCATACCCCTTGTTGACGGCGCGCGCCGTTGCAAGCACGCTGCCGGCCTGACGACAATGTCCGTGCGTCATCCCTTCCGCACAGCGCTCCCCTAATGACCGCAAGCTTCGCACAATTTCGTTTGCCGCTGCTGGCCGCAGTTCTCGCTTCCGCCCTGGCCGGCTGCGCGTCCACGCCTCCGCCCACCGGCGAGCTGTCCACCGCGCAGCAGGCGGTGATGCGCGCCGACGATGCCGACGCCGACCAGTACGCGCCGCAGGACCTCAACGCCGCGCGCAGCGCGCTGAGCGCCGCCCAGGGCGCGTTGTCGCAGGGCAAGGACGAAGACGCCCGGCGTCTGGCCCTGACCGCGACGTCCGAAGCCGACCTGGCCCTGGCCCGCAGCCGCGAGGCCAAGACCAACGCCGAACTCAACCAGCGCCGCGCCGAGATCGCCGAATTGCGCCGCCGCCTGCAGAACGGAGCCGGCCAATGAGTGTTTTCGCCGACCTGAGCCGCGGCCTGATCCTGCGCACGCTCGCCGCCACCGCGCTGTCGCTGGCCTGCGCCGCGGCCTTCGCCGCGCCGCCCGACGATCCCGACATCGCCCGCCTGAATCAGCGGGTGATCGTGATCGAATCCAATCCCGACGCCGCCCAATACGGCGCCTTCGAGCGCCTGCGCGCGCGCCAGGCCATCGACGCGGTGCGCGCCGCGCGCAGCCGCGATCGCGCCTGGGCGCTGCGGATCGCCGATCGCCGGGTCGAAACCGCCGAAATCGTGACCCGCACCCAGCTGGCCCAGCGCGAGGTCGATCGCCTCGACCGCGAGCGCAGCGAACTGCTGGTCGAAGCCAGCCGTCGCGACGCCGACCGCGCCCGCGCCGAGACCGAGCGTCTGCGCGTGCAGGCCCAGATCCAGGCCGAAGAGGCCGAGCGCCTGCGTCTGGCCGCCGATCAGGAGGCCCAGGCCCGCGCCGAGGCCGAGGGTCTGCTCGACAACGTCGCCGGCCAGCAAGCCGCCAAGCTGCGCGCCGCGCGTGAGCGCGACGCCGAACTGGCGCGCAAGGAGGCCGAGCTGATGGGCGAAGCTCCGCCCAAGCCGGCGCCCAAGCCCAAGCCGAAGAAGAAGTAAGTCGGCGGCAGGCCGGCGGTCCGTTCCGAGGCTCGCTTCAAGCCGCCTCACGGGGCGGCTTGCTGCCCATCGATCCGGCCTCGAGGGCGGCCGGCGCACGCGGCCGGTCGGGCGCCGCAGCGCCAACCGGCACCGGGCGCATCCCGCCCGCCCGGTCTTCCTCTCAACCCGTCAATCGGCGCCTGCCATCGGACCACCTTGCCGTAGCGGGCGACTCGCTCCCGACGAACGGCCTTGGCGATCAAAGCCACATTCCAGCTGCGATTCGCAGCCTGCTTCACGCACCGAATGTGTGGCCGTTATTTCTTTGTAATCAAATGGTTAAACGCCGGTTGCGGCCCTGGCCGGCGAGTCTGGCCGTAGCCTGAAACCGTTTGCAGCCCACCCTTGCCGGATCCGGATCGCAGGAGTAGGGTCGATTATCCGAGCGGTTCTACCGCCGCTTGGCGAAGAGTCAGGCCGATGAGCGATACGCCCTTTCCGCAGGATCCCGCCGCCGCACATCCGCGCGCGGCCGGCCTGTGCGAAGCCGGCGCCGCGCCGAGCCCGACGCACCTTACGGTCCCCCGCAACGCCCTGGTCTCGCGGCCGGGGCGTTTGCATTCGTGCTGAAGGAGGCTTTCATGTTCGAAGAACAACCGCAGCCTGAAATCGACGCGCTGATCAAGAGCAACCCGGAATTCAAACAGCTCTACCAGCGTCACAAGGATCTGGACAAGAAGGTCATGGACGCCGAACTCGGCGTGCTGCCGATCGACGACACCACCTTGGGTCAGATGAAACGCGAGAAGTTGGCTGCGAAGGATCGGCTGATCCAACTCTACGATCAGCAACATTGAAGCCCATCGCATGCGTGCGGCCCACCCGCGGGTGAGGCGGCCACGCATGCAGCGCAGCCGGCGCGATGCCGGTTGCGCACCGGCCGGGCGCGACAGTCCCGGCTCAGTGCAAACGGACCCGACCCGCCCGAGGTCGCGGCTCCAGGCTTAGCGCGGGCGGCGGCGGTCATCCTCGTCGATCGCCGCCGCCCGCGGCTACCACTGATCTATGAAGTCACCGAAAGCAGGCGGGCCCGATGCGATCCCGGCCCGCACCGGCAACCGCCGCGCGTATTCGCGCCATGCAGGTCATATCCAAGCGTTCGCGGCTGCGCGAGGAGGCGCGCACCACGGCGCGGCGGCTAGAATGGTCCGATTCGCCGCACGGTAGCGGCTGGCAGGAGCCGCATGGCCATTCACTCCTCGGTACTCGAACTCATTGGCAACACTCCGATCGTCAAGGCTCAGCGCCTGGACACCGGCGTGTGCGAGCTGTATCTCAAGCTCGAATCGCAGAACCCGGGCGGTTCGATCAAGGACCGCATCGGCCTGTCGATGATCGATGCGGCCGAGAAAGCGGGCCGGATCAAGCCCGGCGACACCCTGGTCGAAGGCACCGCCGGCAATACCGGCATCGGCCTGGCCCTGGTCGCGCAGCAGAAGGGCTACAAGCTGCTGCTGGTCGTGCCCGACAAGATGAGCCGCGAGAAGATCTTCAACCTCAAGGCGATGGGCGCGCAGGTCGTGCTGACCCGTTCGGACGTGGCCAAAGGCCATCCGGATTACTACCAGGACCTCGCCGAGCGCATCGCCGGCGAAACCCCGGGCGCCTACTTCATCAATCAGTTCGGCAACCCCGACAACCCGGCCGCGCACGAGTTCGGCACCGGCCCGGAAATTCTCGAGCAGATGGGCGGCGAGCTCGACGCCATCGTGTTCGGCTGCGGCAGCTCCGGCACCATGACCGGCCTGTCGCGCGCGTTCGCGAAGCTGTCGCCGCATACCGAGTTGATCCTGGCCGACCCGGTCGGCTCGATCCTCGAGGAATACATCAACCGCGGCACCTTGTCGGACAAGTCGGCGAGCTGGATGGTCGAGGGCATCGGCGAGGATTTCCTGCCGCCGATCTCCGATTTCACCCGGGTCAAGAAGGCCTACGCGATCAACGACAAGGAAAGCTTCCTGACCGCGCGCGAGCTGCTGGAAAAGGAAGGCATCCTCGGCGGCTCCTCGACCGGCACCTTGCTGGCCGCGGCGCTGAAATACTGCCGCGAGCAGACCACGCCGAAGAAAGTGCTGGTGTTCGTCTGCGACACCGGCAACAAATACCTGTCTAAGATGTACAACGACTACTGGATGCTCGACAACGGCTTCATCCAGCGCGAACAGCACGGCGACCTGCGTGATCTGATCCTGCGTCCGTATTCGCAGCGCGATACCGTCGTGGTGGCGCCGACCGATGCGTTGGTGACCGCCTACCAGCGCATGAAGCTGTACGACGTGTCGCAGCTGCCGGTGATGGATGGCGAACACATCGTCGGCATCGTCGATGAAAGCGATGTCCTGCTGCACGTGTACGGCGATGAATCGCGCTTCCGCGATCCGGTCTCGACCGCCATGGTCAGCAAACTCGACAAGATCCCGGTCGCCGACCCGATCGAATCGCTGCTGCCGGTGTTCGACCGCGGCCATGTCGCCATCGTCATGGACGGCGATAAGTTCCTGGGCCTTATCACCCGCATCGATTTGTTGAATTTCCTGAGGCGGCGCGTGCAGTAAGCCCGGGCCCCGGGCGCTGCGGCGCCCTGACCCGAATTCCGGGAAGCCACGAGAAGAGTCCTTCTCCCGCTCGCGGGAGAAGGTGCCCGAAGGGCGGATGAGGACAGCAGGCGCGCCCTCACCCCTCTCCCGCAAGCGGGAGAGGGGCTTGAAGCCCGGGGGCGGATGCCGTCTCGCTCAAGGGCTGCCCATGCAGGCCCCAGTCCCATCGGCCACAGGCGTCCGTCGCCGCGCGAGCAGCAGCAGAAATTCGCCAAAACGACAGCCAAACCGCCGCTTTAGCCCAATCCACCCCGCCTAGACTGCGCATTCAGCCGCGTCTGGCGCCGCTCACCGTGGCCGCCGTCGCAAACCCCGCCACCCGCACACCCCGCCTGCACGCTGCCTGAAGTCCGGGCCCGGGCGGGCAGGCGCTCACGGCCGCAATGTTAAACTTCGCGGTTGCGCCAACCGGCGGAATGCCGCCCATGGGAAGTCTTCGATGAGCCAACAACCGCCACAAGGCGATGCCCGCAAGTACGGCATGGGCACACTCGCTATTCACGCCGGCCAGTCGCCCGACCCCAGCACCGGGGCGGTGATGCCGCCGATCTACGCCACCTCCACCTACGCCCAGAGCAGCCCCGGCCAGCATCAGGGCTTCGAGTACTCGCGCAGCCACAACCCGACCCGCTTCGCCTACGAGCGCTGCATCGCCGGCCTGGAAGGCGGCACCCAGGGCTATGCCTTCGCCTCCGGCCTGGCCGCGACCTCGACCATCCTGGAGATGTTCGACGCCGGCAGCCACGTGATCGCGATGGACGACGTCTACGGCGGCACCTACCGCCTGTTCGAGCGCGTGCGCCGCCGCAGCGCCGGCCTGGACTTCAGCTGGGTCGACCTGAGCGACACCGCCGCGTTCGAAGCCGCGATCCGGCCCGAGACCAAGCTGGTCTGGATCGAAACCCCGACCAACCCGCTGCTCAAGCTGGTCGACATCGCCGCGATCGCCGCGATCGCGCGCAAGCGCGGCCTGGTCGTGGTGGTCGACAACACCTTCTCCTCGCCGATCCTGCAGCGTCCGCTCGAACTGGGCGCGCACATCGTCATGCACTCGGCGACCAAGTACCTCAACGGCCACTCCGACATCGTCGGCGGCATCGCCGTGGTCGGCGACGACGCGGACCTCGCCGAACGCATGACCTTCCTGCAGAACGCGGTCGGCGGAATCCAGGGCCCGTTCGACAGCTTCCTCGCCCTGCGTGGCCTGAAGACCCTGCACCTGCGCATGAAGGCACACTGCGAAAACGCGCAGGCGCTGGCCGAGTGGCTGCAGACCCACCCGTCGGTCGAAAAGGTCATCTACCCCGGCCTGAAGTCGCATCCGCAGCACGAACTGGCCAAGCGCCAGATGCACGGCTTCGGCGGCATGGTCAGCATCTACGTCAAGGGCGGCATGGACGGCGCGCGCCGGATGATGGAGCGCTGCGAACTGTTCACCATCGCCGAATCGCTCGGCGGCGTGGAGAGCCTGGTCAACCATCCGGCGGTGATGACGCACGCGTCGATTCCGCCGGATCGTCGCGCGGCCCTGGGCATCACCGACAACCTGGTGCGGTTGAGCGTGGGCGTGGAGGATGTGGCGGATTTGCGGGCCGAGCTTGAACGTGCGTTGGGTGCTTGAGTTCATGATCTCGGTACGGTCCACGCGTCGACTCAAGCGTTCGTGCCGATGACGAGCGCGCGCGCCATGGGTTTCAATTTCGCCAACAGTCTGCTGGCCTTGTCCGCCTGGATTCGCAATCAGTCGTGGCTGCAGCGGATCTATCGCCGGCTGCCTCAGCGTGTTCGCAACCGGGTGTTGTTCACGCTGGCGCACCGGGCGAGCGTACGCGCCCGATTCCCGCGCACCGTGGCCTGGTCGCGTCCGCTGCCGGCAACGGCGGCGCAAACGACCGCGGTCGCGCCCGTGGCAGGCAGCGGCGTAAATATCTTCGGCTACATGCGCGGCCAGTTCGGATTGGCCGAAAGCGTGCGCCTGTATGCGCGCGCTTTGATCGGCGCGGGCTATCCGGTGGCGCTGTTCGACGTGGCCATCGACTTGCCGCACGGTTTCGACGATCACAGCCTGGACGCGTATATCAGCGAACAGACGCCGCACGCCGTCAGCATCCTTTTCGTCAATCCCGACTACCTGAAACCGGCGCTGGAGCATATCGGCCAGGCGCGCCTGCGCGGTCAGCGGCTGATCGCCTGCTGGTTCTGGGAGCTTCAGGACATCCCCGCCGACTGGTTGCCGGCGATCGAGTTGATCGACGAGATCATGGTGGCGTCGGATTTCGTCAAGGACGCGTTCGAACGGGTCACCGACAAACCGGTGTTTCGTGTTCCGTTGCCGCTCAGCCCGATCCCCGACAGCGGCTTGCAGCGCGGCGATTTCGGCTTGCCCGAGGACACGTTCGTCTTCCTGTGCACCTTCGATTTCAACTCGTGGGTGCACCGCAAGAATCCGTTCGCGGCCATCGAAGCGTTCCGCCGGGCTTTTCCCGAGGGTCGCGGCGATGTGCAACTGCTGGTCAAATCGAGCAACGGCCATCGCCATCCGGACAAGTTCCTAGAACTGCTCAAGGTCAGCGCGCAGGACCCTCGCATCGTGGTGCGCGATGAAGTCATCGATCGCGCGCACGTGCATGCGTTGCAGCGTTGCGCCGATGTCTATGTCTCCCTGCACCGCGCCGAAGGCTTCGGCCTGGGCTTGGCAGAATGCATGGCGATGGGCAAGGCGGTGATCGCGACCAATTGGTCGGGCAATGTCGATTTCATGAACGAAGACAACAGCTGCCTGGTCGACTATTCGCTGGTGCCGGTAGGCGAGGGCGAGTATCCGCATCCGCCTGGGGCGATGTGGGCCGATGCGGATGTCGATCATGCCGCGCGGCAAATGCGGCGGCTGGCGGACGATCGTGATCTGGCGAAGCAACTGGGTCGCCGCGCGGCTGGCGATATCGCCCAATGCCTGTCTCCGCGCGCCGCGGCGGACGCTTTGATCGCTCATTTCGAGTCACGGAGCGGGCGAGTGATTTCGGTCGCGGAGACTCAGTAAATGCCGTTCGGAATCACGACCGGTCGATTCGATTCGATCCGCAATATGCGTCTCGCCTTACGCGCTGATCCGGCACGCGTTAGTCGCTGGCGCAGCGAAATCTCAAGGTGTGTCCATGCGTGAACTATTTATCGCGATCTGGCGTTACCGCTATTTCATCGCCTCTTCGATTCGAAACGAACTGCATTCCCGGTTCGTGCGCAGCAAGCTGGGCGGTCTATGGATGATCATCCATCCGCTGGCGCAGGTATTGATCTTCGCGCTGATCTTGTCCGAGGTGCTGGCGGCGAAGCTGCCGGGCATAGACAACAAGTTCGCCTATGCGCTCTATCTGATGGGTGGGATGTTGGGCTGGAGCCTGTTCCTGGAAACCATCATGCGCTGCGTCAATCTGTTCGTGGACAGCGGCAACTTGATGAAGAAGGTCGCATTCCCGCGAATCTGCCTGCCACTGGTCGCCGCCGGGACGATGCTGGTCAACAACCTGTTGCTGTTGATCGCCATCTTCGCCGTATTCGCCGCGTTGGGCCACTATCCCGGCGGCGAAGTCGTGTGGTTGCCGGTTTTGATTCTGCTCAATCTCCTGTTGGCGATGGCCGTGGGCATGGTGTTGGGTGTGCTTAACGTATTCATGCGCGACATCAGTCAGCTGGTGCCGGTAGTGACGCAGGCGTTGTTCTGGCTCACTCCGATCGTGTACAGCGTCAGCGTGTTGCCCCAGAAGTATCAGGGCTGGTTCAAGCTCAATCCTTTGTACCCGTTGATCACCAGTTATCAGAATGTGCTGGTGTTCAATAAACCGCCGTTGTGGACGGATCTGGGCTGGCTGCTGCTCGCCGCCTTGGCGTTGTCGGTATGCGCGCTCGCATTGTTTCGCCGCGCCAGTCCCGAAATGGTGGACGTGCTATGAGCGGCGAATTGCAGGTGCATGGCCTGGGCAAGGCATATCGTGTCTGGGGAAGCGAATGGTTGCGGATGGCCTCGTTGTTCGGGCTTCCGACGCGTCCACGCGATGAGCATTGGGTCTTGAGGAACGTGTTCTTCTCGATTTCCGCCGGCGAGAGTGTCGGCATCATCGGCCAGAACGGAGCGGGCAAGAGCACATTGCTGAAGATGATTACCGGTACGACCCAGCCTAGTGAGGGCTCGGTCCGTCGCTCCGGACGCATCGCTGCGATTCTCGAACTGGGGATGGGCTTCAATCCGGATCTGACGGGGCGCGAAAACGCTTATCACGCGGCGGGCCTGATGGGGTATTCGCAGGCTGAGATCGAGAAGATGATGCCGCATATCGAAAGTTTCGCCGAAATCGGCGAATACTTCGATCAGCCGATCCGTACCTATTCCAGCGGCATGCAGATGCGCGTGGCCTTCAGTGTGGCGACGGCCGAGCGGCCCGACATGCTCATTGTCGACGAAGCACTGTCGGTGGGCGACGCGTACTTCGTGCATAAGAGTTTTCAGCGCATCCGCGATTATCGTGAATCGGGCACCACCTTGTTGATCGTTTCGCATGATGCCGCGGCGATTCAGTCGATGTGCGATCGCGCTATTCTGCTCGACAATGGCGGAGTGGTTCTCGATGGCGAGCCGCAGCAAGTGCTGGATTACTACAATGCGCTGATCGCCGAGCGCGAGAACAAGACGCTGCGTACCGAGCGCCGCGACGATAAAATCGCGACCGAGTCGGGGACCGGCGAAGCCCAGTTCGAGTCCTTGCAGATGCTCGACGACCAAGGGCGTCCGGCGGAGTATCTGTTGGTCGGTCAAAAGGCCGCGCTTCGCGCGCGCGTGCGGATCGACGACGAAGTGCCGCGCCTGGTGTTCGGCTATATGCTGCGCGACCGGCTTGGGCAGGCGATTTACGGGACCAATACCCACTACACCGACCAGCCCATCGCCGCGCTCAAACGCGGCGACCGTGTCGAATTCGATGTGGGGTTCGAGGTCAATCTCGGTCCCGGGACCTACTCGGTTTCGGTCGCGCTATCCAGCTCCGAGAGTCATTTGGTCAAGAACTATCAATGGAAAGACCTGGCGTTGGTCTTTACCGTCGCCAATGCCGATAAGGCGAATTTCATCGGCACGGCTTACATACCTTCGGTCATTCGTATCAATCGTATCGAAAGCGGCGCGGCGCTTGATGTCTAGCGGGAATTGGAAACAAGCGATCAGCGCGATTTGCGGCGTACTCCGCGTCGCGCGATCGGGAATCGCGCCAGTGAATCGACCAAATCGGCGGCATCGAGCGAAATTCAAAGGGGTTGTCGAATGAAAAAACGCAACAGCATCATTGATGTGGATGCGTTGATATCGCAGTTGAGGTTGGAGCTCGATGGCGTGGAGTCCGCGTCATCGCCCCCGCGTGCTGGCAGTGCGTTGATGCGGCGAGTGCGCGAGGAGGTGGCGCGCCGTCGCGCGGCGCAGGAAGCGGAGGCTATTGCCCAAGTTGAGTCTTCCGAGCCCGCGATCGCGCTGCCGCGCTGGTCGGGCGCCGCCGGCGCCGTCTCGCTGAAGCGCGAGTACGTCATCGGCGAGCTGCTGGCGCTGGACGATCGCGAATTTATCGAGGTGGCGTACAAGGTTTTGTTGCGCCGCGAGGGTGATCCCGCCGGGGTGGACCATGCGTTGAACTCGCTACGTTCGGGCGTCAGCAAGGTCGAGATTTTGCACTCGATCCGCTTTTCGCCGGAAGGTTTGGCGCGCGGCGTGCATGTCGATGGATTGCTGGCTCCATACTTGTTGCAGAAGTGGCGCAGAATCCCGGTGGTCGGTGCATTGATCGGCTGGGCTCACGCGTTCGTTCGTTTGCCGTGGATGCTTCGCAATCTCGGTCAGATGGATGCAATGCGCGCCCGCGAGATTCAAGGATTGGGCGCGCACGTCAATGCGCTCAGTCGCGACGTCGAAGGGCAACTGACGCCGATCGCCGGGATGGGCGATCAGGTCGTTCGCGTGCAGTCCAACATCGATTCGCTCAGCGAAGTGGTGCAGGACCGGTATGTCAGCGAAGGCGAGTTGCGCGAGAACGTGGCTCTATTGGAGTTCGATGTACGCGAACTCACCGAGGAACTGGATCGAACGAATCGTCGCTTGCAGGAGCTGGAAAGCCGTTTCAATGCGCGTGAAGCGTATGAGCATCCACTGCCTGCGAACGCGCTGGACGAGATGTACGTGCAGTTCGAGGAAACTTTCCGTGGTTCCCCGGAACTGATTCGTGAACGCGCAAGCCACTACTTGGATCTGATTCGCTCGGTGGGAGCAGGCAGCGAGGATGCGCCGGTCATCGATCTGGGCTGCGGCCGCGGCGATTGGCTCGATATGTTGCGCGAGAACGGCTTGCGCGCTCGAGGCATCGATACTAATCAGGCCTTCCTCAGGCTCAATCGCGAGCGCGGCCACGATGTGATAGAGGCCGATGCCATGGAAGGTTTACGCGCGATGCAGACCGGTTCGGCTGGAGCTATCACCGGGATGCACATCGCCGAGCACCTCCCCTTCGAGGTATTGGTCGCCATGGTCGATGAATGTCGGCGAGTGCTGCGCCCCGGCGGACTGCTGGCGCTGGAGACGCCAAACCCGGAAAACCTGGCGGTGGCTTCACATTATTTCTATCTCGATCCCACTCATCGCAATCCCCTGCCGCCCGAGGCGCTGCGGTGGATCGTGGCGGCGCGGCAATTCACCGATGTGCGGATTGAGCGTTTGATAGAGTCGCGAGACCTGCAGGCGCCCGCGCTTCTGGCTGAGGATCAGCCGGGCGCCGAATCGATAAACGCGGTGCTGCAGTTGTTCCATAACGCCCCGGACTACGCCGTCGTGGGGATCGCGCCATGAGCGCCGCTCTCGCGCGTCGTCTTTTGGTTACCGGGGCCGGCGGATTCGTGGGCGGGCACGTCGAGGCCGCGTGTGGCAATGGCGGGAAACTAGCGGATTGGACGTTTTGTGGCGTGCCGTCCGGTCTGGATATCCGCAACGCGCAGGCCGTGGCCGAGGTCGTGGCTCAGGTGCGTCCCGATGCCGTACTGCATCTGGCCGCGCAGAGTTTCGTGCCGCGCTCCTTCGAGCAGCCTCAGGAAACGTTCGACATCAATCTCGGCGGCACTCTGAATTTGCTGCTCGCGCTGCGGGATTCGAGCTTTGCCGGCCGACTGGTCTACGTGAGCAGCGGCGATGTCTACGGCAAGGTGCCCGAAATCGAATTGCCGGTGAACGAGCAACGCCGGCCCGAGCCGCGCAGCCCCTACGCCGTTAGCAAGATCGCCGCTGAACAGCTCTGCATGCAGTGGGTTCGGACCGAAGGTCTCGATGCCGTGATCGCTCGGCCTTTCAATCATATCGGTCCCGGTCAGGACGCCCGTTTCGTGCTGCCCGCGCTGGCCCGCCAGATCGTCGAGGTCGAACGTGGCGAACGCGACACGATCGAAGTCGGCGATATCGACACCACCCGCGACTTTACCGATGTGCGGGATATCGTCGCCGCCTATGCGGCAATGCTGAGCGATGGACAAACCGGCGCGACTTACTGCGTGGCCAGCGGCCGGGAGCGCCGGATTCGCGACCTGCTGGGAGTAATGGCGGGACTGGCCGGTGTGAATCCGGACCTTCACCAGGACCCAAGTAGACTCCGGCCCGCCGAGCAGCGCCGTATGGTCGGCGATTCCGCATTACTGAGCGCGCATACCGGATGGACGCCGAGCATCACGCTCGAAACGACGCTGCACGACATTTTGAACGACGCAAGGAATCATTCATGAGCAACAACAAGAGCGCACTTATCACGGGCGTAACCGGGCAGGACGGCGCGTATCTTTCTCAGCTGCTGCTCGGAAAAGGCTACGAAGTCTACGGCCTGCTCGCGCGACGCAGCACCGATACCCTCTGGCGCCTGCGTGAATTGGGTATCGACAAGGATGTGCGCTTTATTGACGGCGATTTATGCGACCTATCGTCGTTGATTCGCGCGATGGAGACTTCGAAGGCCGGCGAGGTTTACAACCTGGGCGCGCAGAGTTTCGTTGGCAGCTCATGGCAGCAGCCGATCCTGACCGCTCAGGTGGATGGTGTCGGCGCGCTGAACGTGCTCGAGGCGGTACGCATCGTCAATTCGTCCGCTCATTTTTATCAGGCTTCGACCAGCGAAATGTTCGGGCTGATTCAGGCTGAAAAGCAAGACGAAACTACGCCGTTCTATCCGCGCAGTCCGTATGGCGTGGCCAAGTTGATGGCGCATTGGGCGACCGTGAATTATCGGGAGAGCTTCAAGATGCACGCTTCCAGCGGCATTTTGTTCAACCATGAGTCGCCGTTGCGGGGAATCGAGTTCGTCACGCGCAAGGTCACCGACGCGGTCGCGGCGATCAAGCTGGGGCAGCAAAAAGAGCTGCGTCTCGGCAACATCGATTCCAAGCGCGATTGGGGATTCGCCGGCGACTACGTCGAAGCCATGTGGCTGATGACGCAGCAGGCCGAGGGCGACGATTATGTCGTGGCGACCGGCATCACCACGACCGTGCGCGACATGTGCGAAATCGCATTCAAGCACGTGGGCCTGAATTATCGCGATCATCTGGTCATCGATGAGCGATTCTTCCGCCCCGCTGAAGTCGACGTGCTGTTGGGTAATCCGGCCAAGGCGCAAGCCAAGCTCGGCTGGTCGCCGAAAACCTCGGTGGAGCAGTTGATCACAATGATGGTGGACGCGGACCTGCGTCGTCGTAAAGGCTGAAAGCAATGCGGATTGGAGTAGTGACGATGCGCCACGCGAGTGGCGAGGCTGGCGGCGCGGAGCGTTTCTACGACGCTCTGGTGGGTTCGTTTCGCCAACTGGGCCATCATGCCGACGAGATCGCGGTGGACGGCGATGAGTCGAGCATGGAGCGGATCAAGCGCAATTATCTGAACTGCTACGACCTGGATCTGTCGTCTTACGACATGGTTGTTTCGACCAAGGCGCCAAGTTGGCTGGTGAGGCATCCCCGTCATGTCTGCTATCTGGTTCACACCATAAGAGTGTTCTACGACATGTTCGAGGAGACCTTTCCCCGTCCGGGAAAGGCGCTCATCGCTGACCGGGACTTGATACATCAGCTCGATAGCGGCGCCCTGGCGCCGCCGCGATGCCGCGCGCTGTTTTCGATCGGCAACGAAGTGTCGATGCGTTTGCGTAAATACAACGGACTCGACGCCGAGGTCTTGCATCCGCCGCTGTGGAGCAACGATTTCCGCGTTGGCGAGTCCGGGGACTATTTCCTGCTACCTGGGCGTTTGCATCCATGGAAGCGCGTGGATCTGGTCGTGGAAGCGATGCGCCAGGTCAAAAGCGACGTCAAGCTGAAGATCGTGGGCGTCGGCGAGGCCGAGGAATCGCTGCGCGCGCTTGCCGCCGGCGACTCCCGGATCGAATTCCTGGGGCGTGTCGACGACGCGCAATTGCGCGATCTTTACGCCAACGCGCTTGCCGTTCCTTTCACGCCGAAAAGAGAAGACTACGGCTATATCACCCTGGAAGCGTTCGCGAGCGGGAAACCGGTGGTCACCTGTACCGATTCGGGCGAGGCGTCGGTTCTCGTCCGCGACGGTGTCAACGGTTTCGTCTGCGATCCGCGGCCTGCGGCATTGGCCCAGGCGATGGACAGGCTGGCCGGCGACCGGGATCTCGCGGTGCGGCTCGGTCGTTCGGGCCGCGAGTGGGTGGAAGGGCTGTCATGGGACAAGATCGCCGCGCGTCTTATCGACGCGGCATTCGAGCAAGCGGAAGAGCGGCGATGAGAAAGTTGAAGGTAACGATCGTCGATATGCAGCCCATTACGCCGGCCATCGGCGGTGGGCGCCAACGGCTGCTCGGGCTATACCACGCGCTCGGAGAGCATGTCCAAGCGACCTATGTGGGCAGTTATGACTGGCCTGGCGAATCGTTTCGCGATCAGCAGCTCACTCCGGGCTTGCGCGAGATATGCGTGCCGTTGAGCAAGGCGCATCACGCCGCCGTTCGCGACAGCGCACAACGCATGGACGGCCGCACGATGATCGACCTGGAGTTCAGCGAGCAGGCATCGCTGTCTCCGGAATATCTGAGTGCCGCTCGCGAACACATCGCTGGCGCGGATGTGGTGGTGTTCTCTCATCCGTGGGCGTTCCCCCCGTTGCGGCAGGATCTGCGTCCGGAACAACTGATCGTGTACGACTCGCAGAACGTCGAGTCGGTTTTGCGCACATCCTTGCACGATGAGCTGCCGCAGGCCGATCCGATCCTTACGCGGGTGGCGCAAACCGAGTACGACCTGTGCCATGCCGCCGATCTGGTCCTTGCATGTTCTCATGATGATCGCGACACGTTTCATCGTCTTTACGATGTCGCATGGGAAAAACTGCGAGTCGTTCCCAACGGCATCGCCGTGTTCGCGCAGGCCGTGCCAACCGCGCAAGAGCGCAAGCAAGATCGCGAGCAATTAGGGCTGTCGATGACGCGGCCCTTGGCGGTCTTCCTCGGGTCGAACTACGGTCCGAACAACGAGGCCGCGAATTTCGTGGCGACTGAGTTGGCGCCCGCGCTGCCGAACGTCGACTTCGCGATCATGGGCAGTTGCTGCCAGGCGCTGGCGTTGAACTGCTTGCCGAAAAACGTGCGCGAGCTGGGCACGGTTTCGGAAGAGGAAAAACGCCAGTGGATGCGAGCGGCCGATATCGCGGTCAATCCGCTGACTCGCGGTTCGGGCACCAGCATTAAAATGTTCGATTTCATGGCAGCCGGCCTGGTTACGGTAACGACCGAGATCGGTTGCCGCGGCATAGTGCATACAGGCGAGATGCCGTTCGAGGTCGCGCGGATTTCCGGTTTCGTGGACGCGGTCCGGCGACTGGTCGGTGATGCCGAGCGTCGCGGCGAAATCGCCTTGCGCGCGCGCAAGGTCGTGGAGAATTTCTACGCGTGGGAGCGTATCTCACCGTCGCTAGGGCGTCTTGTGCGGAAACGATGGGAAGAAAAGCAGGGCGCGGCCGCGTATTTCACCGTCGTGATTCCCAGTTACGAACGCCCGGCGTTGCTGGATCGGCTGATGGATCGCCTGCGTGCGCAGGTGGAGCGGGACTTCGAGGTGGTGATCATCGATCAGTCCGCCGAGCGCTGGCCGGCGGCTGAGCACGACCATGGTTTTCCGCTGACTTACGTCCATTCGCCGATCAAGGGCGCGGTCAAGGCACGTAACTTTGGCGGCTATCTGGCCTCGGGAAAAGTCATCGCCTTCACCGACGACGATTGCGAACCGAAACCGACCTGGCTTTCGAACGCGCGCGATCGTCTGCGCGACCCTTCAATTGTCGGCTTGGAGGGGCTGGTCAGCTCGGATCACCTCGGCGATCCGGACTGGCGTCCAGTCAGCAACAAGGGCTTCGAAGGGATCGGTTTCATGACCGCCAACCTGCTGGTACGCAACGAGGTGTTCCAGCGCCTGGACGGCTTCGATCTGTCGTTCGATGAGCCGCATTTCAGGGAAGATTCCGACTTTGGCTGGCGCATGCAGGAGCTGGGCGCGGTGCCGTACTGCGAGGATGTTGAGGTCTATCATCCCGCGCACAAGCGCGACGTGGCGCGCGAGTCGTCAGCCGAGCGTACCCGCTTCTTCGAAAAAGACGCGCTCTTGTTAAAGAAGCACCCCGAGCGCTACAAAACGCTGTTCTTCGCCGAAGAGCACTATGTGCATACCAAGGGTTACTGGGAGCACCTGGAGCGGGGAGCGTCCAAGTATCAGGTCAAACTGCCGAACTGGATCAAGGACCTGCGCGAGCAATGACGCTGCCCGCGCGGATCCCAGCCGAGAGGTCTGGTATCTATTCGCGCTTGGAGCGGTCGAAGGTCTTGTCGCAGTGCCAGGCGACAAGTTCCTGTACCAGACACAGGCGGTAATCGACTCTCTCCGCCGAGGCCGTCGGCGGTGGTTCTATCTCGATCTGCATGCTTTCGCCGGGACCGAGGTCCCGGCCGAGATCGATTCGCCCGATGTCGCTGGTGCCGGCGGCACCGGGCTCCCCGATCCTCATCCCCAGTCGCAGCGGCACGGCGCCGTTAGCAGTGAGCGGATAGCGCCCGATATTGGTCAGGCGCACCATTACCGAGCAATTGGCTTTGGATGCCGGACACGATGCTATCGTGCTTTGCGACAATTCGATCCCCAGGCTCGCCGCATCGACAGGCGAATCAATCGCCGGCGGTTGCGTATGCGTCGCGGTGGTGCGATCGCACAGCCATGCCACGTTTTCTTGAACAAGGCAAGCGTGCAGCGATACGACCTCGGGCGGTAATTTGCCCAGGGTCGTCTGCACCGAGATTGCTTTCCCGGGAGCGAGCGGGGTCGGGAATTCGATACGCCCGATATCGGCGGACACCAATTCACCTTTGGCGTTCATGCCTTGAATGCCGATACGCATTGGCGATTGGCCGTTCGACGCCAGGGTCGTCTTGCCGGTGTTGACGACACGCAGTTGCATGAAGCATTTGTCGCGTGCTTCGCATGCGGGCACCAAGCCCGCGCCGGTGTCGATGGCAACCGTCGCCTTATTCACCGGTTCGTCGAAGCGTGCGCCGACCCCGTATACCGCATCCGAGACAGGCGACTCGTAAATCGATACGACAAAAGGGCCCGAGTCGATACGCTCGCTTGGTTTGCCCAATTGACGCTCCAGCGCCAGCCCACTGTCGGAGGCGAACTCCGCCTTGCTCAGGACGACGGCGTGGCGTTGGCCTGCCCCGCCATGAGTCGGCTCGAACGGTACGTGATGAACGAACGGCGCCATGCGTCCGCTGTAAGTAACCGGATAGACCCTGACCCTGCCTTCGGACAACACCGAGAGTACGTGCGAGTTCCAGTACGTGCCCAGAGCCGTACCGACATGCTCGGATTCGAGCAGTTTAATCAGTCGTTCCCGGTCGCGCAGGCTGACGCCATGCGCATCTGCGTTCTCCGGCTTGTATAGAGAGGGCCACATCGCCGCGGTGGTCACCGCTATCACGGACATCGCCATCAACATGTAGCGAGGTCGGATTTTCGCTCGCGGACCCAACTCGGCTATGGCGCCCGTCAAGACGATAAAGCCGACGAGCACGCCGAGTGTCGAATAGCGTAGCTCCAGCGCGCTCCAGTAAATGCCCTGGGTCACGATCAGGGGCAGTATGCCCGCGGCCAGCAAGGCGTAACACAGCCATGCGAAATATTTCAGGCGCGGGTTCTCGCTGCCTTTGAGGATGATCCAGCCCGGGGCGATGAAGATCAGTGTGACGATGAGCCAGACCCCGAGCTGCAGGATCTTGGTCGGTCCCGACAGCTCGGCCCAGGGACGATTGATCAGGAAGTAACGATACCAATCGACGGGGATCTGCGACATCGATTGCGCGATCGCGCGGGGTGAAGCGAGTTTGATATTGGCCGCGGCATCGTAGTTGGCGATGTTGGGAATGATGGCGAGGTAGTAAATCGCGGCTCCCGCGACGGCACCGGCCACCATGGACACGACGGTGACTTCGCGGAAACTGGACAGCAAATTCTGCATGCGCCCGCGACGGCTATGCAGCGCGGCCGCGGCCAGCGCCATCAGGCAGGGCGCAAACGCCATTACCAAGGCGCGCTTGGGATTGGTCGAGGCGAGCAGGAAGGCGAGAACGAACATGGCCATCGCGACAAAACGGCCACGCGAACGACTCGCGATCAAGGCGAACATTCCCAACGCCACGGCGGAGTAAATAGAGTACGCGCCTTGACTTGCGATGAACTCGAGGCTCGCCGCGCTCAACATGGAAGCGATCAAGGCCACCGCCGCGGTGCGCGCCTGCCGCTGCGGACCCAGTATCTGCCGCGCGCAGAACCACGCCGCGCCGACCAGGGACAAGTAGCCGGCAACGACGCCCAGCATGTTGCTCGTGTATGAAATCCCGGTCATTCCCGCGAACGGGAGGATGAACAGGTAAGGCGTCATGGTCAGGGTATCGCCGTTCGCGAATACCCATTGAGTCGGGATCAAATGGCCCTGGCGCGAAGCCAAGTCGGCCAGGATGGATTTGATCGCCGCGTCGCTGTGAAAGACGCTCTTGTAGTCCAGCGCGATGAAGATGCAGACGTAGGCGATCGTCGCCCACACGAGCAGGGCCGAGACGAGCTTCCAGGCACGTGCTCCATTGGGCTCGCCAGCCATGCCAGGCTGCATCGGTTGCGTCATTTCAAAGCTTCTCCAGCGCGTCGCCAGCGACGGAAAACACGCGATCAAGGTGATCGTCCAGGCCAACCCAAAGCGGCATGCGCACCAGCGTGTCAGATACCCGGTCGGTCACGTTCAGGTCGCCATGCGCGCGTCCGGTCTTGAGTCCGTGCGGAGCCGAGTGAAGCGGGATGTAGTGGAACACCGCCTGGACGTCGTGCTCGCGCAGCTGCTGGATGAATCGCGTGCGCTTCTCGAGGTCGGGCAGCAACATATAGAACATATGCGCGTTATGTCTGCAGTCGGAAGGCACGACAGGCCGGCGGATGAGTCCGCGGGATTCGTATTCCTGCGCCCACTCGTAGTAGCGCTGCCATAGCGCCAGGCGTCGTTCGGTGATCGCTTCGGCCTGATCCAACTGAGCGGACAGAAACGCCGCGGTGATTTCTCCGGGCAGGAACGACGATCCTTGGTCGACCCAGGTGTACTTGTCGACTTGTCCGCGGAAGAAGCGGCTGCGGTTGGTGCCTTTTTCGCGAATGATTTCGGCGCGTTCGCCAAACTCCGCGTCGCGCACGAGCAAGGCGCCGCCTTCGCCCGAGATGATGTTCTTTGTTTCGTGGAAGCTCAGCGCGCCCAGGTCGCCGATGGTGCCCAGCGGCCGGTCCTTGTAGGTCGAGCAGATGCCTTGCGCCGCATCTTCGATGACGTAGAGACCGTGTTTCCTGGCGATGTCGCCGATCGCGTCCATGTCGCAGGAAACGCCCGCGTAATGCACGACGCAGACGGCCTTGGTGCGGGGGGTGATCGCGGCTTCGATCAGACGCTCGTCCAGATTAAGCGTGTCGGCGCGGATATCCACGAATACCGGCACCGCTCCGCGTAACACGAAGGCATTGGCCGTCGAGACGAAGGTGAACGACGGCATGATGACTTCGTCGCCGGGTTTCAGATCGGTCAGCAGCGCGGCCATTTCCAGCGCCGCGGTGCACGAGTGCGTCAACAAGGCGCGGTTCGCGTGGGTATTGGCTTCCAGCCACGCATGGCATTTCTTGGTGAAAGCGCCGTCGCCGGATAGATGGCCGTTGGCATGCGCTTCGGCGATATTGGAAAGTTCATTGCCCGTCATGTAGGGGCGGTTGAACGGTACCTTCACTTGGTGCACTCCAGAACGGCGTGTGAGTAGGGGATGTGGAGCAAGTCGTCGCGGCGGTGCAGTTGCGTATTCGAGTAAATATCGGGGACGAGCGCCCTGTAGGCTGCCCCGTCGCGCACGTTCTGGCCGCGGTCGCGGGAAATCAGGAAACGCGCGGCCGTTGATTGCGGTTCCCAATACGCCGGGTCCACGGTTATGAGTCGGCCACCAGGCGCCAAGCGCTTGTACAGATGCGCTATCAGCGCGGAGGCGTCCGCGTCGTCGAGATGGTGCAACAAGCCAATGGCCAAGGCCGTATCACACTGCGGCAGTTCATCCTCGCTGAGTTGCGTGATGTCGCGGCACATGAAAGTGCCGCGCGTTCCGTAGCGCGCTTTGGCGGCGTCGATGTACGCCGGAGAAAGATCGAAGCCGAAGTAGCGCACGTCCTTGGGCAAATGCTGAAGGATCATCGCCGTGCCGCAACCTACGTCGACGATCATGCCGCCGTCGCCAGGGCGGACGTAATCCGAACAGATAAGCCGACGATGCCGCTCGGCGCCCAGCAGATTCTGGAATGAATCGTAGACGAAGGGGTTCGACAGAATGCTACGTATGCCGCTAGTAACCTGCGCCATGTTGAATCTCGCTTGATCAGCCTTTTAGGGAAAGCACGGCAATGCCGCCCACGATTAAAGCGGTTCCCAGAATCTTGCCCACAGTCACCGGCTCGCTGAAAAATGTCGCGCCGAACAGCAGAATAAGCAGAAAACTCGTCGCAGTGTAGGGATAGGCGGTGCTGAGCGGCAACTTGCTCAGCGCCAGCATCCAGAACAAAGAAGCGATGAAGGCCGAGCCCAGCCCGCTGATGACCCAGGGATTGGTAAGCGTGTTCAGCAGGAACGTGATCTTGCCGCTGACGGTGTCCGGCACCGTTCCAGCCAGGCCGACCTGCCATTTGAGAACCAGTTGGCCGTAGACAGTGAACAGCACCGTCAGGGCGATGAATAAATAGCCCACGTCAGACGGACTCCTTTGAGGTGGTATTTGCGTAGCAAAGCAGCTTCAGATCACCGGCCGCATCGTGCATTGTCGCGACTAACATCGGCCTGCCAGTCGCATCGGTCAGCGAGCGGATGCGGGCGAGATAGGGTGCGCCAGCCTGTAGCGGCGACAGCACCGTCACGGATAGTCCGGTGGCCGACGCTAGCGGTTCGTCGAAAGCCTGCATGGCGTCTGAGATCGCAACCACTTCGCCTGCATTATTGCCTCGGGTGAGTACGAACTCGCGTTTGACCAGCGTTTCGCCAGCGTGAAGCAGTGCATTGACGTGATAAGTGTCATAGGCGCGGTGCAAGGCAAAACCCTCTCGCGCCCAGACTTTTTGCACGGCATGGTTCCAGATCTGGGTGGATATTTCGATTATTTTTATGCCGCTATTGCTGCATTGCGTCATCGCATGCCTGACCAAGTCGGTGTAAACGCCGCCGCCGGCGTGATCGGGATGGACCGCGTTGAGGACAATCTCGCAGCTACCCGCATCGCGGTCGACCATGCAGCATACGAATCCGACTACCTGTTGGCCGCGACGCGCTACCCAAGTGATTTTTCCAGGTTCGGGGTGGGTGAGGTAGCCGCTCGCCCACTCGATGTAACCCGCGCTGGATTTGGCCGCGTCCAGCAGGGGATTGGCGCTGTAGTGGCTGATGTAGCCGGCGAAAGCCAGCGCCGCGACCTGCTGAAGCCCTTCAAGGTCGGCTCCAGTCGCCTCGGAGATAGTCAGGTCGTGATTACGCGCGGTGCGTGCGCGATGGTCGCTCAGCGCGGCCCGGTAATAGACCAGCGTATCGGCATGGATGGGCGACAAGCCGAGCGCGGCGAGGGGTTGCATGGCGGAAGCCTGCCCGACCGGACTGCGCACAATCGCGATGTCCACTTGCTGCGCTACGATCTCGCGCAGCAGGCGATGCGGATCCGGCGATGCGGTGGCGCCGCGGAATATTCGGTAGGCGAAGCGTCGAGAGTCCGGCTCGGAGAACTTCAGCACTTCGCTGGACTCGAGAGTCAGGCGGTTGTTGCTCAAGCGCGCTGCTCCGAGGAGGTTACTTCTTCGCTGACGATGTAATAAGGCCGGCGCTTGGCGTCGTTGAACAAGCGGCCGATATACAGCCCTGTAATGCCGGTGCAGAAGATGGTGACGCTGCCGATGAGCCATATCGAAGCGACGATGCTGGTGAAGCCGGCAACCGCCACGTCGCCCAACAAGTATCGATAGACGCTGAATGCTACGAAAGCGATCGAGACCAGCGAGAACATCAGGCCGAGTTTCACCACCAGCCGCAGCGGCTTGTCGGAATAAGACAGCACCACATTCAATGCCAATCGAATGAGCTTGCGCAGGCTATAGCTGCTCGTTCCGTGCTGACGCATCGCATGTTCGACGGGCACGGTGGCGGTTCGGAATCCGGTCCATTTGATCATCAGGGGGAAGAATCGGTCCGATTCGGGCATCCGATTGACGGTGTCGATCACCTTGCGACTGAAAATGCCGAAGTTGGCGATGCTGTGATCGTATTTGACTTCGGTCAGGTAGCTGAGCAGGCGGTAAAACGTATAGGAAGTCAGACGCTTGAATGCGGTGTCCTGACGATCGATACGCTGCGCGAATACGATTTCATTGCCGGCGAGTGCGGCATCGAGCAACTTGGGCAGTTCTTCAGGCAAATCTTGCAGGTCGCAATCGAGCACGGCGACCCACTCGCCGCGCGCATGCTCGATACCCGCAGCGATGGCGTAATGCTGTCCGAAATTCCGCGACAGCCTCAGACCGCGTACGTTAGGCAGATGCTCGGCCAGTTCCACGATTCTCTGCCACGAGCCATCCGGGCTGCCGTCGTTGACCAATAGAATTTCCAGCGCCATGCCGGTCGGTAGCACCGCCGCCGTGATGCGATGCACCAGTTCTTCCAGGCAGCCTTCGCACCCGTACACGGGTGAAACCACGGATAGCAGTCCCTTGATAGGCTCGGCGCGCTGGGCAATGGGATTGGCTGCGATCATGAGGTTTGCTTCTTAATAGAATGAATGGCCGGGTAAAACGCGGACGTCGCCCCGGCTTTCAGGCGGATCCGGCCAATGTCGTATCGGGGCGACCAATATCCAGCAATTCTAACGGAGACCGTCATGAGGGAGGACGGGGCGGCGATTCCGCCCCGGCTGGACGCTCTGGAGCCTTTGCTGGGCGATCTGCGGTTGGTCGACTGAATCACGGCCGTCATCCTGCGTCCGACCGGATTCGAGGTATTGCGAAGTTGAGATTCCAGGTGCACTCGCCGGCCCACACCAAGCCGGCTTAATCTCACGCGGCAGTCCGGACATCGCGCAGCCCGGCGCGGGTGGGATGACGGTATTCGTCGGCACGCAGGTTGGCGACGGGTGTGGCGCCGCGAGCAGATGCCCTCGCTAGATGAAAGCCATGCCGTCGAGCCGCGGCATCAATGTAAGCGTCCAGCGCCGCCGCATAGAACCGGATCGCCAATCGCCAGCCAGAAGGCCAAGGGACGCGTGTCACCGTTTCCAGGCAGGGCGGCTGCCGGGGTGGTCTTGAGGCGTACCGCCGCCCCTTGCTTGGGAACCGGCAGTGCGACGTGCGCGGGCGCATCAGGTCGGACTTCGGTTTGCGCCGCCAAATCGCCATCCACCCATAGCTCGATGTGGCGCGGAACGACGGTGCCCAGTTCCAGGTTCAATGAGCAGCCGGAAAGGCCGCCGGCCACCGCAGCGACATGGACGGAGGCGTCGCCCGATGACCATATCAGCGCTCTGCCGCCGCCCTGGTCCTCTCGTACATACCAGCCTTGTCCCAGTGCCATCAACAATGCCGGCGCGGCGGTTTTTGGATTTTTCAAGGCATAACCGGTCTGGGTCCCATCGCTCGACACCACCGTGGTCAGCGGATGGGTTGCGGCGAGCTGACGCAGAAATCCGTCGATCCAGGGGGTGCGATCGCGCTCATCCACGACCACGCCGGTGTAGCCCGCGGAGTCGAACAAGCGCACGGCTTCGCCCGGCGGCTGCGCGACCAGCAGGGATAGCCAGTCCGACGCGGCGCGTCCCTTCATCGCGCCGTAGGTCCAGTGCAGGTCCAGCCCGTGCAACTGGTTGCGAAACTGGGTGTAGTGACCGATCGGGGTGACGGTCTCCGGATATTCGAGGAACGGCAATTGCAGGACGTCGGCGCCGGGTGGAAGTTGTTTGCGCAGGTCGGCCACGAATTTCCGATCGCTGTCGAAGCGAGCGATGGCCGTGGCATTGCGTTCCTTGAGCATCCTGCGCCGGTCGGGCATTTGATCTGGGATCGCGATCAGCACGATCAATACCGCGGCTAGCGGCGCCAGCCAGCGCCGGTTATAAATCGTTGCCGCCAATTGCACGGCACAGGCCAATACGATCAGGGAGGCGTAGCCGATCAGCGGCGAAACGCGGTTGACCGCGCGTATCTCCGGCGAAACGATCAGCGAGAACAGCGTGGCGAAACCACCGATGGTCGCGAACACCGTCATGATCGCGACGGTCATCGCGGCGAACTGCGCCTGCTGCGACAATCGGCGGCGGAATGCGGGAACCAGCAACACCAGCAGCGCCAAACAGAAGCCGGCCGTGCCGATCAGGCCGAGGCCGGCGGTCGCATTCTCCGTGTTGAGCGGCGCCACCGCATCGTAGCGTTCCCTGAGTTTGGCGAACGGCTCGAAGCGATGGCCTTGCACGGGGAGCAGCATCTGGGAGATTTTCAGACCGAACAGCTCGGTTTCCGCGACCGTTCGCACCGCGACTCGGTCGTTGCGGCCGTTCTCCATGCGATACAGCGTCGTGGGCAATAGCTGCACCGTCACGCACAAGACGATGGCCGCGATCGACACCAGCATCCGTCGCAGACTGGAAGCGGCACGAAACTGCAGGTAGCCGAGAATGCCGGCGGCGCCGATCAGCACGCAGGCGAAAAAGCCGAAGTAGATGCCGGTGGTGCCGATCCAGATCAGAATCGCGGTACGCGCCGCGACAGAGGTCCATCGCCACGCCCGGGACCGTTGCGGCGCGTTTGTCGCCGCGGGTAGATACGTCCAGGTCGCTATCAGCAGGGTCAGCGCGAAAGCGGAATAGTTGTTGTAGTACAGATGCTGCTCGCGCAGGAAATGAAACGGCAGCACCGAGAACGCGATGGATACGGCGACCGATAGGGCCACGCCGATGCCGAGCCGCCTGGCTACGGCGAACCCGGCCAATGCGGTCAACGCCACGCCCAACAGGTACATGCGGTTGTAGCGACGGCCGAAGTCGCCAGGCGCCGCGATCGCGTTCGCCATCGCATGATTGGCGTAGTCGGCATTCGGAAAGTCGAGATGATCGGTGCCGATGGGCGCGCCGGCCAAGTCGATGCGCGATACGCTGCCCGCCTTCTGCGCTTCGAGTACGTAGGAATATTGCAGCGAGTCGCCTTCGTACATGAACGGTACGTCCGCGCGGCCGTAGCTCATGCCCACGCCATACCAGCACACGATCATCGCGACCAGAATGGATGTCAGGCAGGCGACGACGTTGGTCGTCGCGATTCGGCCGGGCAGCGGCAAACGGGAAGCGAGGCGATTCATGGATGCAGGTCAGGTGCTCGTTCCGGGGCACCTCCGACGACGGTGGCGGACGACTTGCGTTCGTCGATCACGTACAAGGGCTTGTCCTTGATCTCGTCAAGAATGCGCCAGAGGTATTCGCCGATGATGCCCAGCATGAACATCAGGATGCCGCCGATGACCAGCAACGCCACCATGATGGGCGCCCAGCCGGTGAAAGGCGTGGCGTGCATGCTCCAGGCCACGACGATGACCGCTGCATAGGCGACGCCAAGTAACGCGAAAACCACGCCGCACATCGACATGATGCGGATGGGCAGATAGGAACCGTCGAGCAGGAAGTCGTAGAACAGCTTCATCTTCTTGCTGAAGTTGTACTGCGACTTGCCGACTTCTCGCTTACGCCGCACGTAGGGCAGGTAGGTCGTGGTCAAGCCGGCCCAGATCACGTCGCCCTGGTAAAAACGGTTGCGTCCGCGGTAGCTGAGAAACAAGTCAAGCGCGCGACGGCTCATCAGCACGAAGTCGAAGCCTCCGGCCGGGATGTCCGGGTTGGATGCCCTCAGCGCACCGTAGGCCAGGCGGGAAAAGAACTTGGCGCCGAAGGAATCTTCGCGATCCTCGCGAAACGCCACCACGACTTCCGAACCGGCCAGCCATTTGTCGACCATGTCGACGGTCAGCTCCGCCGGATCCTGCAGGTCGGCCGACATGTTGATGATCGCGTCGCCGCTGGCGTGCCGATAGCCCGCCACGATCGCCGCCAGCTGGCCGAAATTTCGGCTGAAGCGGATGCTGCGGACGTTCTGGTCCAGTCGCGTCACTTCGTCGATCTCGGTCTGCGAGCCGTCCTTGGAGCCGTCGTTGACGAAGATGATTTCGTACTGGTGCGCGGCCAGCGGCCCGCCCTGGTAAAGCGCAACGATCGTCTCCCAGGTGCGCTTGATCGATCCTTCGTTGTGGTAGACGGGAATGACGTAGGTCACCTTGTTCACAACGGGTCTCCCTGCTGGTACGTATCCCTCAACGCCGCGCAGACCCGGGCGATTTGCTCGTCGCTCATGCCGATAAAAAAAGGCAGGCCGAGGATGCGCTCGCCGATGTCGACCGCGACATCCAGTGGGCCGGATACTTCGATATCGCGCAATGCCGGATGAGTGTGCAGAGACGGCGAGTACCAGCGGCGACTCTGGATGCCTTGTTTGGCCAGATGCTCGCTCCAGCGGGCGGCCGACGCTTCGGCCGGCAGCAACACGGGCAGTAGCGGATAGATGCCGTCGACGGGCTTGGTCTGATAGTCGAGGAAGGGGCAGACTCGAGCCAGTGCGCGCGCATAGCGGGCGCTCAAATCGCGGCGGGCGCGCTTGGTTTCGTCCCATTGATCGAACGAGGCCAGGCCGATGGCGCAGTGATATTCGCTCATCTTGCCGTTGGTGCCGATGGAGTCGAGCATGCCGATCGAGGTGTCGATTCCGAAATTCGAAAGCTTGCGGACGCGCTTGATTCGTTCGATCGAGCGCGACAGCACCGCTCCGCCCTCGGCTGTGCCGAAGGATTTGGTGGCATGGAAGCTGTACACGACATCGGTCAGCTCGCCCGGTCGCTGGTTGCCGAAAGCGCCGGCTGCGTCAATCACCACCGGTATCGAGGTGTCGCGAACGAAGGCGTCCCATTCGTCGGTGCGATGCGGGCAAGCGAAGGTCGACACCGGAATGACGGCGTCGACAGGGCCGCGGGCGACGACAGCTCGGGCCAGAGCCGGAGTCAGAAGCCAGCTATGGGCATCCACATCGGAAAGCACGGGCTTCATTCCCACCCGGATCACCGAGGTCACGGTGGCCGCGAAGGTGATCGCGGGAATCAGCACGCGCGCTCCGGGCGGCAGTTCCAGCGCCTGCAACGCGAGCTCCAGGCCAACCGTGCAATTGGAAACGGTAGTGACCTGTTCGGGCAGCCACTGCGGACCCACGTCGGCGGCGATGCGACGTTCGAACTCGGCGTTGATCGGACCGAAATTGGTGTAGTGCCGGTTTTCGTCGATTTGTCGTAAGTACGGCAGCAGGCTGTCCGCTCGCGGCATATCGGGCACAAGCAAAGGAATGATATTCATCGAGTCAACCGGCGAACGAGTAATGCTTGTGGACGAGATAGCTTGCCACCGTCGAGCCCAGGATAAACAACGCCTGGCCGAACAACGGGCTGGTATCGGTTACCGAGGTGAACGCAGGCAGCAAGATGAGGTTTGCCGCGAATATCGCGCTGTTGCTGCCCAGGAACCGCAGGAACTGCGCGCGCCAATCGTCGGCGGTGCGCCGGAACACCAACAGGCGTTGGGCGAGGAACGATTGAGGCAGGGCGATACAGTAGGCGACCAGCAAGGTTGCGGTCGGATGCCATGTCTGCCCGAACAGCAGATGCACGGCCACGAAGACCAGATAGCCGAACAGGGTGTTCCAGGCTCCGACGATCAGGAACCGTTGCTTTTCGGATCGCCAGGTGTGGCGAAGCCACTTCATCGGCGCGCGGTCAACGAGCGGGCTTGAGGCGGGCGGGGCTGCCGACGTAGACGCCGCCTGCTTCCGGCAGATCGCCCACGACCACCGCGCCCATGCCGACGATCGCATCGGCGGCGACGCGGACCTTCTCGCGCAGACAGCTGTTGGTGCCGAAATACGAGCCGGCGCCGAGCAGGCAGTTGCCGCTGATGTTTACTCCAGGCGCGGTGGTCACGAAGTCTTCCAGGTGGCAGTCGTGTCCCACGGTAGTCGACAGGTTCAAGTTGACCTGGCGACCGATGATGACATCGCAGGTGACGATGCTGCCCGCGCAGATGATGCTGCCTTCGCCGACGCTGCTGCTGCGATGGACGCGCGCGTCGGGATGAACCAATGTCGGGTAACGGGTCTGAATCGGCAGCGACGCCTGCATCTTGCGCCTTGCCTGCGGGCTGCCGACCGCGATCACCAAGTCGGTGGCAGATGGATCGAAGCGGCTGATGGGCTGCGTGGCGATGCCCGCGACGACGCGCTCGTTCCAGATATCGTCGCTTTCGTACAGCGCGGTCACGCGATCGCCCAGGCCCATGTCTTCCAGCAGCATCAGGATTTCGCGCGCAAAACCACCACTGCCATAAAGCGCTAGTTTTCTCATGCTGGGGTCTTATGTGCTTGTGCGGCGATGGACGATGTAGGATCGGCTGATGCCATATGACGCCAAGTTGCATTCATAAGCGCGCGCCTGGTGGGCCATCGCGAGCCCACGACCACGCGGAGGCTCGACAGTAATCCGCCGCATTTGTTCATAAGCCGAACTCTAAACAGTCCCCGCCAGCGGGTTCTGGCTGGCGGGGAGTTCGGATCGCGGACGATGGAGATCGTGCAGGCGGATCACCCCAACGCGGTTTCCAGCTCCGGCAACAACTTGAACAAATCCCCCACCAAACCGATATCCGCGATCTCGAAGATCGGCGCTTCGCCGTCCTTGTTGATCGCGACGATGGTGCCGGCGTCCTTGATGCCGGTCAGGTGCTGGATCGCGCCGCTGATGCCGACGGCGACGTACAGCTCCGGGGCGATGATCTTGCCGGTCTGGCCGACCTGCAGTTCGTTCGGGACGTAGCCGGCGTCGACCGCGGCGCGCGAGGCGCCCACGGCGGCGCCGAGCTTGTCTGCGAAGTCGTAGATGATCTTGAAGTTCTCGGCCGAACCCACGCCGCGGCCGCCGGAGACCACGCGCTTGGCGCTCTGCAGGTCGGGACGGTCGGACTTGCCGGCGGCCAAACTTACGAAACGGGTGTGGGTCGGAAGCGTGGCTTCGACCGAAGCCGCTTCGACCGTCGCGCTGCCACCCTTGGCCGCTTCCGGCCACGACGCCGCGCGCACGGTGGCGACGACGGTGTGGTCGCTCGGTGCTTCGACGGTGACGATGGCGTTGCCGGCGTAGATCGGACGCTTGAAGGTGTGGCTGCCTTCGACCGCCATCACGTCGGAGACCTGGGCCACGCCGAGCAGGGCCGCGACGCAGGGCATCAGGTCCTTGCCGAAGGTGGTCGAGGGGCCGAACACGTGGCTGTAGCCCTTGGCCAGCGCGGCGATCTGCGGCGCGAGCACCTGCGCGATCGGCTGGGCGTTGGCGGCATTGGCCACGGTCAGCACCTTGGCGACGCCGGCGATCTGCGCGGCCTGCGCGGCGACGGCGGCCGGGTCGGCGGCCAGCACCACGATGTCGATCGATTCGGGCTTGAGCGCCTGCGCGGCCGACACGCACTTGGCGGTGGCGGCGTTGAGCTTGCCCTCGAGATGTTCGGCGACGATCAAAACCTTGCTCATCACAGCAACCCCTTCTGCTTCAGTGCGGCGACCAGTTCGGCCGCGTCCTTGACCATCACGCCCTTGCTGCGCTTCGGCGGCGGTGCGTAGTGGGTGGTCTTGAGCGTGTCGCCGGTGTCCACGCCGAGGTCGGCGAACTGGATCGTCTCCAGCGGCTTGCTCTTGGCCTTCATGATGTCGGGCAGCTTGATGAAGCGCGGCTCGTTGAGGCGCAGGTCGGTGGTGACCACCGCCGGCAGATCGACTTCGAGCGTTTCCAGGCCGGCGTCGACTTCACGGGTGACCGTGGCCTTGCCGTCAGCGACTTCGAGCTTGGAGGCGAAGGTCGCCTGCGGGCGGCCCCACAAGGTCGCGAGCATCTGGCCGGTCTGGCTGGCGTCGTCGTCGATCGCCTGCTTGCCCAGGATCACGATGTCGGGCTGTTCCTTTTCGATCAGCTTGAGCAGCGCGCGCGCGGCGGTCAGCGACTGGATCGGCTGGTCGCAGACGATGTGCACGGCGCGGTTGGCGCCCATCGCCAGGCCGTTGCGCAGGTGCGGCTGGGCGTCGACGGGGGCGATCGTGGCGACCACGACCTCGGTGGCGATGCCCTTGTCGCGCAGGCGCAGGGCCTCTTCCAGGGCGATTTCGTCGAACGGATTGGCCGACAGCTTGACGCCGTCGGTGACCACGCCGGAGCCATCCGGCTTGACCTGAATGCGGACGTTGTAGTCCACCACGCGCTTGTAGCCGACGAGGATCTTCATCGTGCGGGGATTCCTTGTGGGGGTGTCCGGCCGGGAGCGGCCAAGAACCGCCAATTCTAACGGAGACGGCCGGCGGGCGCAGGTTGCCGGGTCGGCTGGCTGGGGAAGGCGGGATGTGGCGCCGGGCCGGGCGACGGTTGGCCGCAATGGCCCGCTCAGCGCGTGTTGTGGGCGGGAGGGCCGTGGCTGGAATGCCGTGTGACCGCGCGGGGCCAGCGCAAACCGCGACCGCGTTCACGGCTGCGGCGGGGTCTTGCGTCGGGGGCGCGGTCGCCCGCGTCGCGGGCGCGGTATGGTGTCGCCGGCGTGGAGCCTGAGTGCCGCGTCGCGCCAAGGCAGGTGGGGTTGTTCAACCGATTCAAGCCAGGAAAGCTAATGAAGAGGCTGCGCTCGTGAAATATCTCAAGGCATTGTTGGCCACGTTCGCGTTCGTGATCGTGCTGCTCGGGGTGTACGCCCTGCATGTGCGCTACGGCAAGGTCAACGTCGTGCTGTACAGCGCGATCCTGGACGCCGGCATCGCCGCGGCCGTGGTCGGCATCGGCGTGTTCGCGTTAAAGGCGTTCAGCGACTTCAACCGCTTCGAGAAGGTGCAGCTGATCTGTATGTGGATGCTGGGCGGCTACGCCTTCGCGATCTCGGTGCCGACGGTGATCGACCGATCGCTGTCGTTCTACATCCTGGAAAAGATCCAGCAACGCGGCGGCGGCATCCATGCCGATCATCTGCACGATGTGCTGGCCAAGGAGTACATGATCGAACATCGCCTGGTCGACGTGCGCCTGACCGAGCAGTTGCAGTCGGGCACGATCGTGATCGACGAACGCTGCGTGCGCCTGACCGGGCGCGGCCACAATCTGGCCCGTTTCAGCCGGTTTTTCCGCGGCAATCTGCTGCCCAAGCAGCGGCTGCTGATGGGCGAATACTCCGACGATCTGACCGATCCGTTCCGCAACAGCGTCAGCGAAGTGAATTACCGCTGCGGTTGAGCCGGGCGCGCGCGAAGCGCATGGCGCGGCCGGTCAGCGCAGCGTCTCTTCGACGATCACGTGTTGCGCGCCGGTCCAGTCGGCGCCCGGTTCCAGGCGGATCGGTTCGAGAATCCGCGCGGCTTCCACGCAGATGAAATGGCGGTGTTCGCCCGCGCCCAGGTCGGCCAGGCCGGCGGCCAGTTCGGCGCCGGGATTCCACACCACGGTGTCGGCGAACCCCTCGCTTTCCACCCGCAGCATCTGCTCCCCGTCGGTTACCCGCAGCACCCGGCGCGTGCCGGGGTAAATGCGATCGACCTCGCCCTCGAAGCGCAGCGGCGCGTCGGTCGGCTCCACCCGCTCGCCTCCGCGCGCGCTATCGAAGTACGGACGATCCTCCAATCCGTGGACCAGGGTGCCGGCGATATCGGCGACCCGCACGTAGGTGTGCAGGGCGGCGCTGAATTCGAACGGGGCCTCGTCGAGATTGCGCACGCTCAGGGCGATGCGCAGGCGGTTTTCGCCCGGTTCCAGGGCCAGCTCGGTCTCGAACCGGTGCGGCCAGTGGCGGCGCGTGTGCTCGTCGTCGCGAAGGCGGAAGGCCAGGCGCGGCGCGCCCGCGCTGTCCAGCGGCTCCCAGACGGTGGTGCGGGCGAAGCCGTGGCGCGGGCCGTCGCCGCGCTCGCCGAACTGCGGAAAAATCACCGGGACGCCGCCGCGGATCGCCTTGCCTTCGCCGAAGCTGGCGCACGGGCTCAGGTACAGGCGCTCGCGGCCCTGGCAGCGCCAGGACAGGGCGTGGGCGCCGAATGGGCTGGCTTCGATCCGGCCGTCGTCGCCGAGGTTCAGTTGCAGCGGTGGGGCGAGGGTCATGGCTTCCGTCCTTGGAGCGCGTGTGGCGCCGGGTATCGTATTTTAGGGCTGCTGGCGGATACCGCCGGTTAAGTGCCGTGAAGCCGGTTACAAGGGCCTTCGGCTATCCTTGCGTCCCTTTTCCGTTCCGATATCGGGAGCCAGGATGCTTCATCCCGTCGTTCTCAGTGGCGGCAGTGGTTCACGCTTGTGGCCGCTCTCGCGTCAGAATCAGCCCAAGCAGTTCCTTTCGCTGATCGGCGACCACTCGCTGTTCCAGGAAACCATTCTGCGCGCCAGCGCGCTACCCGATACCGGGGCCCCGGTCACGGTCTGCGCCGACGACCACCGTTTCATGGTCGGCGAGCAATTGCAGGCCATCGGCGTGGCCAACGGCGCGATCCTGCTCGAACCGGTCGCCCGCAACACCGCGCCGGCGATCGCGCTGGCGGCGCTGCACCTGGTCGCCAGCGAACCCGACGCGACCATGCTGGTATTGCCGGCCGACCATCTGATCGAAGACGTCGAGGCCTTCCGCGACGCGGTCGCGCGCGCGGCGGTGCTGGCCGATCAGGACTGGCTGGTGACCTTCGGCATCCATCCGGATTATCCGGAGACCGGTTACGGCTACATCGACCGCGGCGACGCCCTGGGCGAGGGCGGCTACAAGGTCGGCCGCTTCGTCGAGAAGCCCGATCTGGCCACCGCCGAGAGCTACCTCGCCGCCGGCACCTATGCCTGGAATTCGGGCATGTTCCTGTTCAAGGCCCAGCGCTACCTCGACGAACTGGCGAGACTGGCGCCGAAGATCCTCGAAGCCGCGCGCGCCGCGTATGCGCAGGCCAGCACCGACCTGGATTTCATCCGCCTGGGCAAGGAGGCGTTCGCCGCCAGCCCGAACGATTCGATCGACTATGCGGTGATGGAGAAAACCGATCGCGCCGCGGTGGTGCCGGTCAGCTGCGGCTGGAGCGATATCGGCTCGTGGTCGTCGCTGTGGGCGGTGGCCGAGCGCGACGACGACGACAACCGTTACGAAGGCGACGTGATCTCGGTCGATACCCGCGGCAGCCTGGTGCGCGCGTCCGACCGGCGCATGATCGCGACGATCGGCGTGGAGGATCTGGTCATCATCGACACGCCCGACGCGACCCTGGTCGCGCGTAAGGATCGGGTGCAGGACGTCAAGATGATCGTCGACAAGCTCAAGCAGGCCGGTCGTCAGGAGCATCTGTTCCACCGCAAGGTCTACCGGCCGTGGGGTAACTACGATTCGATCGACATGGGCGACCGGTTCCAGGTCAAGCGCATCGTGGTCAAGCCCGGCGGCGTGCTGAGCCTGCAAAAGCACCACAAGCGCGCCGAGCACTGGATCGTGGTGTCCGGCGTGGCCGAGGTGACCTGCGACGACAAGGTGTTCGATCTGCACGAAAACCAGAGCACCTATATTCCGCTGGGCAGCGTGCATCGGCTGCGCAACAACGGCAGCGAACCGGTCGAGTTGATCGAGGTGCAGTCGGGCGCTTACTTGGGCGAGGACGATATCGTTCGTCTGGAAGACGTTTACGGGCGTTCGTAAGTCGTTCGTGTCGTGAAGCGCGCGGCAATCGAAAAGACCGGCCAATGGCCGGTCTTTTTTGTGCTGTCGTGGTCGCTGAGCTGTTGCTCGTCATCCCCGCGAAGGCGGGGATCCAGAGGCTTCAGCGGCACCCTTCAATACCGTCATTCCCGCGAACGCGGGAATCCAGTGACTTCAAGCGTTCTCGCACGAAAGGCCCTGGATGTTCGGCTTCGCCGAAGTAAAGCGGACCCCGCCTTCGCGGAAATGACGATAGGAGAGTTGCGACAGGCTTTGGTGGCTGCGCTGACAGGTCGCGGCAGCTTCGTCTGTTTTGTGGAAGGGGCTTCAGCCCCCGACGCCATCCGATCCGAAATTCGCGCGGCCACCGACGCGCGCGACTCAATCCGAAGCGTCGACCGCCAGCAGCTCCGCCAACACCTGCGCGAACCGATCCGCGCTGCCCGGCGCGTGAGCGAAGAACAGCGAAGGCTCGCACAGCTCCAGTTCCAGCAATTGCGGCAGGCCGTCGGCGTCGCGGATCAAGTCTACCCGCGCATACGGCAGCGGTTCCTCCAGATCCAGTCGCGCGGTCATCGCGGTCAGCGCATGCAGCGCGACGGTGCGCTCGTCGTCGCCGGCTTCGCGCGGGTTGATGCGTTCGATCGCGCGCAGGTTCAACGCGTCCTCGCGTTGCAGCATCGCGCCCTTGCGGATGGCATGGCTGAACACGCCGTTGAAATGGATCAGCGCGGTTTCGCCGTCGCGATCGACCGAGGCCAGGTACGGCTGCAACATCGCGCTGCGGCCTTCATCGAGCAGCCGCGCGATGTGGTTGGCGGCGGCGAATTCCTGCACTCGCGCGTACCGCAGCGTATCGCGCGAGCCCGCGCTCACCGCCGGCTTGACCACGAATTCCTCGGCCTGCGGATACGCGAGCAGGAACTCCTGCAACGCCGGCATCGCGTCCATGTCCGGTTCGACGAAGGCGGTCGGCACCACCGGCACGCCGCGTGCGGCCAGGTCGGCCAGGTAATGCTTGTCGGTATTCCAGCGCAGCACCGGCCAGGGGTTGAGCAGACGGCTGACCGCATCGACGCGTTCGCACCAGGCCAGGAATTCATCGAGCCGCTCGCTGTAGTCCCAGGGCGAGCGCAGCAATACGGCGTCGTATCGCGCCCAGGCCACGCTGGGATCGTCCCAGGCGCGGACCTGCGCGCGCAGGCCGTGCGCGGTGCAGGCGGCGAGCAGCGGCGACAGGTCGTCGTCCTGTCCGGCGGCGGCGATGGCGGTGACCAGGACGATGGAAGGCGGGGCGATTGAACTCATGGCGGCAGTCTAACGTCGGCACACAATCAAGGCATTGTCGCGGTATTGCCCGAAAGTCCGCTACGTCCCGGGCCGGCCGCAGGCTAAACTGCGCGCATCCCGAAAAGGAGTTGTCCCATGGCCCAGGCCATCGCCGCGACGCCCACCGGCGCCGCGAAGAGCAAGCTGTACCCCAGTGCGAAAGAAGCGTTGCAAGGCGTGGTGGCGGACGGGCAGACCCTGGCCGTCGGCGGTTTCGGCCTGTGCGGCATTCCCGAGGCCCTGATCGGCGCGCTGCGCGACAGCGGTGTCAAGGGCCTGACCGCGATCTCCAACAACGCAGGCGTCGACGGTTTCGGCCTGGGCCTGCTGCTGGAAACGCGCCAGATCAAGAAAATGATTTCGTCCTACGTGGGCGAGAACAAGGAATTCGAGCGCCAGTTCCTGTCGGGCGAGCTCGAACTTGAGTTCAACCCGCAGGGCACCCTGGCCGAGCGCCTGCGTGCCGGCGGCGCAGGCATCCCGGCGTTCTTCACCCGCACCGGCTACGGCACGGTCGTGGCCGACGGCAAGGAGACGCGCGAGTTCGACGGCCATCATTACGTGATGGAGACCGCGCTCAAGGCCGACGTGTCGCTGGTCAAGGCGTGGAAGGCCGACACCGCCGGCAACCTGGTGTTCCGCAAGACCGCGCGCAATTTCAATCCGGCCTGCGCGATGGCCGGCAAGACCTGCGTGGTCGAGGTGGAGGAACTGGTCGAGGTCGGCGCGATCGATCCCGATCACGTGCATCTGCCGGGCATCTATGTCGATCGCATCGTGGTCAATGCCACGCCGGAGAAGCGCATCGAGCAGCGGACGGTGCGGGCGGGTTGAGTGGGGGTGAAGGTGGGCTGAGCGTTTGCGTTTCGTGGGTGTGGTGTTGATCGCCGCGCTGAAGTCGAAACATTCGTTGCGGCTCTCCCTGTTGCCTCGCTGAAGTCAGCGCCATCGTTGTTGCCGACTCTCTTTCTCGTGGTTGTTTTGGCAGCCACTTTCGAATCAAAGGAACCGCTACTCATGTCTTGGACCCGCGACGAAATGGCGCAACGCGCCGCGCAGGAACTCACCGACGGCGCCTATGTGAACCTCGGCATCGGCTTGCCGACCCTGGTCGCCAATTTCATTCCCGACGGCATCGACGTCTGGCTGCAGTCCGAAAACGGCCTGCTCGGCATCGGTCCGTTCCCGACCGAGGACGAAGTCGACGCCGACCTGATCAACGCCGGCAAGCAGACCGTGACCGCGCGTTCGGGCGCCAGCTATTTCGGCAGCCACGACAGCTTCGCGATGATCCGCGGCGGCCATATCGACCTGGCGATCCTTGGCGCGATGCAGGTCACCGACAAGGGCGATCTGGCCAACTGGATGGTGCCCGGCAAGATGGTCAAGGGCATGGGCGGCGCGATGGATCTGGTCGCCGGGGTCAAGCGCGTGGTCGTGCTGATGGAGCACAGCGCCAAGAACGGCGAACACAAGATCCTGCCCGAATGCACCTTGCCGCTGACCGGCCTGGGCGTGGTCAATCGCATCATCACCGAACTGGCGGTGATGGACGTGACCGAGCACGGCCTGGTGCTGATCGAAACCGCGCCCGGCGTGAGCGACGAGGAACTGCGGGAAAAGACCGGCGTGCCGTTCAAGCGCAACTGAGCGAGCGTTCGCCGAGTGCCGAAAAGCCGCCAAAAGGCGGCTTTTCGTTTTTACCCACGATCGTGCCGGGCGGCCGCGAGCCGGGATGCATTCCTGAGGGCCGTTGCAAGCGCGACGCAGCAAAAAGGCCGCCTTTCGGGGCGGCCTTTTCGCATGTTCGCGGAGATGCGATTACAGATTCTGGTAATTCGGTCCCGCGCCGCCTTCCGGTGTTACCCAGTTGATGATCTCGTACGGGTCCTTGATGTCGCAGGTCTTGCAGTGGACGCAGTTCGCCGAGTTGATCTGCAGGCGCTTGGCGCTGCTTCCATCGGCGCCGGCTTCCTCGACGATCTCGTACACGCCGGCCGGGCAGAAGCGGGTGCAGGGGTTGCCGTATTCCTCGGCGCACTGGGTGATGCAGATGTTGGTGTCGGCGACTTTCAGATGAACCGGCTGGTCTTCGTCGTGCTCGGTCGCGGCGAAGTACACCGAGGCCAGGCGGTCGCGCGGCGCCAGCGTGCGGTCGAGGTAATCGCGCTTGGGCTTTTCGGCCTCGCCGAGTTTCTGCAGCGACGACCAGTCCGGCTTGTTCTTCAAGGTCCACGGCGACAGCCCGCCGGTGACGGTTTCCCAGGCGGCGTTGAGCATGCCGAACCACAGGCCCTTCTTGAACGCGGGCTTGATGTTGCGGACCTTCTTGAGTTCGGCCATCGCCTCGGACGCGCGCAGCTTGGCGTCGAAGCCTTCCGCCGCGAGTCCGGCCGCGACCAGATGCTCGGCGGCGAGCATGCCGCTGCGGATCGCCTGATGGGTGCCCTTGACCTTGGGCACGTTGAGCAGGCCGGCGGTGTCGCCGATCAGCAACGCGCCGGGCATCTCGACCTTGGGCAGCGACTGATAGCCGCCAGTGACGATCGCGCGCGCGCCGGCCGAGACCAGGTTGCCGCCTTCCAGCAGCGGCTTGACCATCGGGTGATTCTTCCATTGCTGGAAGGCTTCCCACGGCTTGTAGTCCGGATCGCGGTAATCCAGGCCGCTGACGTAGCCCAGGGCGATGCGGCCCTTGTCGAGGTGATACAGGAAACTGCCGCCGTAGGTGTGGCTGTCGGCCGGCCAGCCGAAGCTGTGCACGATCTTGCCGGGGCTGACCCGGTCCTCGGGCACCTGCCACAACTCTTTGATGCCGATCGAATAGCCCTGCGGGTCGCTGTCGGCGTCGAGCTTGAAGCGTTTGATCAGCCGCTTGGTCAGATGCCCGCGCGCGCCTTCGGCGAACACGGTGACCTTGGCGCGGATGTCGATGCCGGCGGTGAAGCCGTCCTTCGGGGTGCCGTCCTTGGAGATGCCCATGTCGCCGATGCGCACGCCGGCGACGCGGCCGTCGGGGTCGTGCAGGGTCTCGGCCGCGGCGAAGCCCGGATAGATCTCCACGCCCAGCGCTTCGGCCTGCGGCGCCAGCCACGCGCACATCGCGCCGAGGCTGACGATCACGTTGCCGTGGTTGTTCATGCCCGGCGGCACCGGCAGCTTGCGCCCGCCGGTCTTGGTCAGCAGCCAGAACTCGTCGTCGGTGGCCGGCACGCAGATCGGCGGCGGGTTGTCGCGCCAGTTCGGCAGCAGCGCGTCGAGCGGGCCGGTCTCGATCACCGCGCCGGACAGGATGTGGGCGCCGATGGTGCTGGACTTCTCGATCACGCAGACCGAGATCTCCGGATTGAGCTGTTTGAGCCGAATCGCGAACGACAGGCCGGCCGGACCGGCGCCGACGGTGACGACGTCGTATTCCATGACGTCGCGTTCGATCTCGATGGCTGGCGTGTCGGACGGCTGGACCGTATCGATCGGCTGTTCGCTCATGCTGGCGGTACTCGTGCGTGCAATCCCGGCATTGTCGCGGGTTTGCGCGGGCGGCGCCATTTCAAACGCCGGCACGGTGAACGATTGAGCTGTTTTAAACGGAACGCGGCCGGTGTTTTGGGCCGTGCGCGGGCCGTTTGCGGCGGGATTTCGGCCCGATCCGTTGCCGCTTCAGGCCCGCGACCGGCGCAGGAATCGGATCGCGACGCGCGCCGGACGCGTGCTAGCGTCCGCCCATGGCCTGCACCCGACTGCCGCTGGAAGACGCCGAACTGGCCTACGACCCGCATTGGCTGGACCGCGAGGCCGCCGACGCGCTGTATGCGGCCTTGTTGCAGCAGGTGCCGTGGGAGGTGCATCGCATCCGCCTGTTCGGGCGCGAACACGATTCGCCGCGGCTCAGCAGTTGGATCGGCGACGCCGACGCGCATTACCGCTATTCCGGCGCCGACTTCCAGCCGCATCCCTGGCCGCCTGCGCTGCATGCGGTGCGGCAGCGGCTGGTCGAGGAGCTAGGAGCGCCGTTCAACAGCGTGTTGGCCAATCGCTACCGCGACGGCCGCGACGCGATGGGCTGGCACAGCGACGATGAGCCCGAGCTCGGCCGCGCGCCGTTGATCGCGTCGTTGAGCCTGGGCGCGACCCGGCGCTTCACTTTCAAGCACCGTCGCCGCGAGGGCCTCAAGGGCGAACTGGCGCTCGGCCACGGCAGCCTGCTGCTGATGTCGGGGCCGACCCAGGCCAATTACCGGCATGCCCTGCCGCGCACGGCCAGGCCGGTGGGGGAGCGGATCAATCTGACGTTTCGGATGATCGGGAGGCGGTGAAGGGCGCAGTCCACGAGGTGATTTCGAAGATGCCCGTGTCGCGCGTCGCCTGATACGAAGCGTGCGAAACGCTGCCTCGAATCTGCCGCCACGCTGTCGTCTCATCCTTATCGCAGGCCACTGGAAGGTTCGGCGACGAGGCGGTTGTGGACGCGATCACCGCGCAAATCCACGTCTGAAAGCTGCCGGTACGCTCACTGCCACACGACGGCGTACACGAATATCGGCAGCGCCATGAGACATGCCGTCAGCGCGCAGCGATTGAACCAGTCGCGCCGACGCGGCCACGCAGCGCCGGCGATGCGGCAGCGCGGCCCGTCCGGTTTCGTACGGGTTGTTGATGGCGCCGGACGAGCGCGGCTCAATGCCGCGCGGCGACTCAGCGCTTATGCGTCTTCTCGTGCACGTCGCCCGAGGTCAGCGTCCATCCCGCGATCTCGCCGGTGACCGTTTCCAGCGCGCGCCCGAATGCGTTGACCACGTCCGGCACCGCAGTGGTCGCGGACGGTTGCGCCTGCAGGAAGGTGCGCGAAGCGACGACCTTCTGGTCCGAGCTGTGGATCAGCTTGGCGTTGATCTCGATCGTCGCCGACGGCAGCGCCGCGTCCTGGCCGTAATCGGATTCGAACCGGCGCAGGTCGAGCACGAGCTTGTAGTCCGCGCCGATGCCGCTGCCCTGGCGCGCGACCGCGGCGATCTTGCCGGAATCCTCGAGCGTGCGCAGCAGTGAGTCCTCGATCATGCTACTCGGCAGCTTGGCCCAGGCCGCGCCCTTGTACACCTGGATCTCGTTGCCGCTCGGACGCACCGCGATGCGCAGGCTGTCGATCATGCGCGCGGCGTTGGGCGCGCTCAGCGACAACTGCCAGTTCGCGCTCGGCCAGCTCGGATCGCCCGGCACGCGCGGATCGGGCGCGTACTGCACGGTCGGCGTCTTGGGTTTTTCGCCGAGGATCGATGAGCAGCCGCTCAACGCGAGCGCGGCCAGCAAGGCGGCGGACAGCCAACCGAAGCGACGCACGCGAGCGGAATTCCGAGAAGCGAAACCGCCGCGCGCCGAACCGGCGCAATCCAAATTCTGGTTCATATCCGTCATGCCGATAACCACGCCGTAGTTCTCGCCGCGAGCGGCGCCCACCGATAAGTCGATAACCCGCTTCATTTCGGCTCG
This sequence comes from Lysobacter sp. Soil_N_51, assembly GCF_057655755.1. Classification (NCBI taxonomy): domain Bacteria; kingdom Pseudomonadati; phylum Pseudomonadota; class Gammaproteobacteria; order Lysobacterales; family Lysobacteraceae; genus Lysobacter; species Lysobacter sp. Soil_N_51. The sequence continues at coordinate 363,069 of NZ_JBDGLR010000005.1, forward strand.
AACTCCTTGGTCGCATCGCGTCCCAGCAGATACCGGGTCGGGTTGTTGTCCAGGCGATCGCTGATCCGGCGCAGATCGCGTACCAGCGAACGCAGTTCGCTCAGGGTCGGGCCGAGCTGAGCCAAACCGTCGTTGGCGAAGCTGCCGATCGCGGCGCGGTTGTCGTTGAGGATGCCGTTGGCGCCGGTGGCGGCCGAGTCGAGCTTGGTCAGGGTGCTGTCGAGCTTGTTGATGATGCCCGGCAGCTTGCCGGCGAGTTCGCGGTCGACCGTCTCCACCGCCTTGTTGGTGGTGGCCAGGGTCTGGCTGAGCTGTTCGCTGGATTTCTTCGCGTTGGCGATCAGTTCGCGCAGGTCGCCGCGCTGGTCGGCGATCGAACTGGTCAGCGATTCGATATTGGCCAGGGTGTTGGACACGTGCTTGACGTTGTCGTCGCTGAGCACCTGATCCAGGCGCGCGACCAGGCGGTTGGCGGTGTCGGCGATGTTCTGCAGCGCCGAGGCCTCGGTCTGGATGATCGGGATGTCGCTGCTGCGCTCGGCGTCGGCCAGGCTCGGGCTGTTGGGACTGCCGCCGGTGAGCTGGATGATCGGGCTGCCGGTGATGCCGGTCATCGACAGCTTGGCGCGGGTGTCGGTCTTGATCGGCGCATCGGCCTGCAGGCGCAGCTTGGCGATCACCCGGCGCGGATCGTCCGGCGCCAGGCTCAGCTGCTGCACGGTGCCGACCGAGATGCCGTTGTACTGCACGGTGCTGCCTTCCGACAGGCCGGTGACCGGCTCGTTGAAGATCACCGCGTATTCGCGCCAGCTCTTCTCCGAGGAGTACTTGGCCGCCCACAGCGCGAACAGCAGCAGGAACAGCGTCACGATGATCGTGAACGCACCGATGAGGACGTAATTGGCCTTGGTTTCCATCAGGCACCTTCGAGCGCTAAAGCGGCAGCCGGCATCATGCCAGCATGGGGTAGGTAAACGCGGTGAAATGAATCAGGTTGAGGCCGAAGTGGGCGAGCACCGCGCCGAGCAGGCCGCCCTTGCGGTAGGCCCAGCCGTAGACCACCCCGGCCAGCGTCGCCACAAGCGCGAAGCGCCAGCCGCCGCCGAGGTGGACCAGCCCAAAGGCCATCGCCGACACGCCGGTCGCGCACCACGCGCCGCGTCGCAGCGATTGCCAGCGCCGCTGCAGAGCCTCCTGCAGATAGCCGCGGAACATCGCCTCTTCGGTCAGCGCCACCAGCAGCAGATTGTTGAGTGCCCACAGCGCGCCGAACGCCGGCCATTTCGGTGCCCAGGCGACCGCGTTCATCGCCAGCGCCAAGCCCAGGCACAGCACCGCGGCGAGCAGCGCGCCGATCAGGCCGGCGGCCAGCGAGGCCGCGACCGGCTGCGTGTTCTCGCCCTTGCTCTCGCCAGTACCCTCGCCAGTGTCCCCGCCAAAGCGGCGCAGCAGCGGCCAGCACAGCAGCAGCCAGAACCCGGCCAGCGGCTTGTCGAAATTCAGGTACAGCGACATCGGCACCGCGTCGGGCGTCAGCCGCAGGTCGCTGATGAGTTGCGGGTTGTGGAAGCCGGGCATCAGATGCAGCCCGAGCGCGAACGCGACCAGCACGAACAAGACGTGGCCGGCGACGCGCGCGCCCTTGGCCCGCGCCGGCAACACCAGCCACGCGGCCAGGCCGAGCAGGGCGAACGACAGCAGCGCCAGCGGATCGAATACGCCGCGGATCAGCCCCGCGACGGCGACCACGCCGAGCAGCACGTACACCGCCGAGCGCGCCTTCGGCCACCACAACAGTGCCGCGGCCACGCACAGCACCGCCCAGATCGACACGCTCCACAGCGTATCGGGATGGGCGAGCACGGCGTTCATCGCGCCGGCGCATCCGGCGTCCGCCGACCGGCGTCGTCGACGTTCTTGTCGCGCGCGACCTGCGCGGCGCGCGCGCGCGGGCCGTGGAAGTATTCCTGCACCCACGGGTGATCGATTTTCTCGACCTCCTCGATCGGCGCGCAGGCGATCACCTTCTTGTCGGCGAGCACCGCGATGCGATCGCAGATCGCGTACAGCGTGTCCAGGTCATGGGTGATCAGGAACACGGTCAGGCCGAGCGCCTGCTGCAGGGTGCGGATCAAGCGGTCGAACGCGGCCGCGCCGATCGGGTCGAGGCCGGCGGTGGGTTCGTCGAGGAACAGCAGCGGCGGGTCCAGCGCCAGCGCGCGCGCCAAGCCGGCGCGCTTGCGCATGCCGCCGGACAACTGCGACGGCAGCTTGTTGATCGCATCGGCCGGCAGGCCCGACAGCTTGACCTTGAGCAACGCCAGTTCGTAGCGCAGCGAATCGGGCAGGTCGCCGTGGTACTCCTTGAGCGGCACCTGCACGTTCTCGCCGACGGTCAGCGAGGAGAACAAGGCGCCGTCCTGGAACAGCACGCCGGTGTTGCGTTCGATCTGGCGGCGCATGCGCGGGTCGGGATTGCGCGCGTCGATGCCGAGCACTTCGATCTCGCCGGCGTTGGGCTTACGCAGGCCCAGGATCGACCGCATCATCACCGACTTGCCGGTGCCCGAGCCGCCGACCACGCCGATGATCTCGCCGCGCTTCACGTCCAGGTCGAGGCCGTCGTGAACGACTTGGTCGCCGAATTGGTTGACCAGGCCGCGGATGCGGATGATGAGGTCGTCGTCGGCTTTGCCGTCGACGACGGGATTCGGGATTTGGGATTCGGGATTCGTCACAGCAAGGCTCCCGCGAGGCGTGCAAATGCGCCGGCCTCTCGCTTTTCAGCGAATCCCGAATCCCGAATCCCGAATCCCGGCTTCACCAGCCCATCTCCATGAACCAGATGGCAAAGAACGCATCCAGCACGATCACCAGCGAGATCGACTGGACCACGCTGGAGGTGGTGCGCTCGCCGACCGACTGCGCGGTGCCCTTGACCTGCAGGCCTTCCAGGCAGCCGATCAGGCTGATCAGCAGGGCGAAGATCGGCGCCTTCGACATGCCGACCAGGAAGTGGCGCAACTGCATGGTCTCGTGCATGCGCGCGAGATATTGCTGCGGCGGGATGTCCAGGCCGTAGGCACCGACGGTCAGGCCGCCGAGCAGGCCGGCGATCATCGCCACGAACGTCAGCAGCGGCAGCATCACCAGCAGCGCCAGCACGCGCGGGATCACCAGCAGATCGATCGGGTCCATGCCCAGGGTGCGGATCGCATCGACCTCCTCGCGGCTGACCATCGCGCCGATCTGCGCGGTGAACGCGCTGGCGGTGCGGCCGGCGAGCACGATCGCGGTCAGCAGCACGCCGAATTCGCGCAGGAAGGCGATGCTGACCAGTTCGACCACGAAGATGGTCGCGCCGAAATCCTTGAGGATGGTCGAGCCCAGGAACGCCACCACCGCGCCGACCAGGTAGCACAGCAGCGCGATCAGCGGCACCGCGTCGAGGCCGACCTGTTCCATGTGATGCACGGTCGCGGTCGGGCGGAAGCGACCCGGGCTCTTGAACAGCCGCAGCATCTTGACCAGGGTTTCGCCGAAGAAGGCGACCAGGGCCAGCACTTCCTTCCAGTTGTCGGTGACCGCGTAGCCCAGGCGCGCGAGCGCGGCCTCGAAGCCGTACTCGCGCTTCTTCTTGGGCCGTTCGTCGGCCACGTCCTCGATCGCGCTGACCAGCGCGCGATGGCTTTCGTGGAAATTGAACGCGGCGTCGAAATCGAGATCGTGGCGGCGCGCATAGCGCATCAGCTGCAACACGCCGACCGAATCGAGCCGCTCGACCCCGCTCGCGTCGATTTCGGCGGTGCCCTCGGGCGCCTGCTTGAGCGCCTCGCCGATGGCGACCGCATGTTCGAGGGTCCAGCATCCGGAAAGGCGTAGCCGCGAAGGCCTGGAGCCGTCGGCGGTGAGTTCCGGTGGGTGCGCGGTCGATAGGGTCATAGGGCCTCGGCGGGAGGATACAGGCTAGGGATGACGAGGTGAGGGCTGCGTGGGGGGAGCCGGGAATCGGGAATGGGGAATCGGGAATCGGTTAAGCAGGCAACCGACATGGCGAGGCTTGCCGATTCCCCATTCCCGATTCCCGATTCCCGGCAACTCAAACGCGTGCCATGCTTTCCGACTATGTCGACCCCGCATCCGCTCAGTGCCGCCAGCTACGCCGCCCGCATCGCGTTCGTGGTCGAGTTGGCCGAGCGTCTGCACAGCTACGGCACCACCGCGCAGCGGCTGGAGGGCGCGGTGAGTTCGGTGGCGCAGAAACTGCGCCTGGAGTGCGAGCCGTGGTCGAACCCGACCGGCCTGATCCTCACCTTCAGCGATCCCAACCGGCCGCTCGGCGACAGCGACACCACCCGGGTGATCCGGCTGCCGCCCGGCGAGAACGACCTGTACCGTCTCAGCGAAACCGACCGCATCGCCGAGGAGGTGATGGCCGGGCGGCTCGATCTGGCCGCCGGCCACGCCGCGCTGGAAACCCTCGACCGCCCGCGCAGCCTGCGCTGGCGCTCGATGCAGGTGATCGCCTACGGCCTGGCCGCGGGCGCGGTCGCCAGCCTGCTGCGGCTGCCGTGGCTGGACATCGGCGTGGCCTCCATCAACGGTTTGATGATCGGCCTGCTGGTCGACATCTCTGGCCGCCGGCCGCGGCTGCGCGAGGCGCTGGAAGCGATCGCCGGCATGTTCGCCGCGCTGACCGTGTTGCTGGTCGCCAATTTCATCGCCCCGCTGAACCAGAACACGGTGATCATCGCCTCGCTGATCGTGCTGCTGCCCGGATTGGCGCTGACCAATGCGGTCAACGAACTGACCAGCCAGCATCTGGTCTCGGGCACGGCGCGTTTCGCCGGCGCGGTGACCACGGTGGTGAAACTGGCGGTCGGCACGGTGATCGGGCTGTACCTGGCCGATCTGGTCGGGCTGGAGCCGGTGGTGCGCGCGTCGCGTCCGCAGGCGCCGTGGGTCGAATGGGGCGGGCTGGCGGTGGCGTCGTACGCCTTCGCGGTGCTGTTCCGCGCCCACCGCGGCGATTACCTCAAGGTCATGGCCGCGGCCGCCGGCGGTTATCTGATTTCGCGTTTCGTCGGCCTGGCCTGGGGCAGTCCGGCGGGAATCTTCCTCGCCGCCCTGGTCATGACCGCGCTCGGCAACGCCTACGCGCGCTGGGGCAACCGGCCCGGGGCGATCATCCGCGTGCCCGGGATCATTCTGCTGGTGCCCGGCAGCGTCAGCCTGCGCGGGCTGCTGACGATGATTCAGCAGCAGGACGTCAACGTCGGCCAGGACGCGGTGCTGGCGGTGCTCAATATCCTGCTCGCGCTGATCGCGGGGCTGATATTCGGGAATTTGTTGTTGCCGGCTCGGCGGAATTTGTGAGGACGGCCGGGATTGGGGATTTGGGATTGGGGATTGGCAAGAGCGAGAGCGGTCGTGGCCAAGGCACTGCCTATGACTTGGCTTTTTGCGGATCCCCAATCCCCAATCCCGAATCTCGAATCTCGGCTCCAAGCCTTTGACTTGGCTTTTGCGAATCCCTAATCCCGAATCCCCAATCCCGGCTCCAATGAAAACGCCGGCTTAAGGCCGGCGGTTTCGGTGATTTTGGGTTTTAGTCCCGTTACTTGATCAGGAAATCTTCCAGCTTCTTGCCTTGCGCGGTGTACGCGGCCAGCCAGCGCGGCTGCTTGCCGCGGCCGGTCCAGGTTTCGCCGGTGTTGGCCGGGTTCTGGTATTTCGGCGCGACCTTGCCCAGCGGCTTGCGCGCCTTGCGCGCGGCCGGAGCGGCGGCCTTGGTGGCCTTGCTCGCCTTCGGGCCGCGGGTCGCCGGAGCGGCGTTGCCGAACAGCTCTTCCAGGGTGTAACCCTCGGTCTTGAGCAGGGTGCTGATTTTCTTGCGCACGGCCGCGATGGGTTTGCGCTTGTTCAAGGTGGTCTTGCGCTTCTTGGCCTGGCTGATCAGGGATTCGAGTTCTTTCGCGGACAACGTGGAGAGATCGATCGACATGTAGCCTCCGGGGAGTATGGTCGGAAATGACGGCCAGTCCCTGGCGCGCGGCAGCATAGTAAGGGCAGGGAAGTCTGCCGTAAATGCGCGGGAAGATATACACGAATATCGCCCGCTGAAGCCAGTGGCGCGCGCGCGGGAATTTGTGGCCGCGTAAACGGTTTAAAAAAACGCGCGCAAGCCGGGCCGGCCGTGCCCGTCGCCGAGGCTTGCGCGGCCTGGGTTTGCGTCGATTGCGCGGGCTTGGCGGGCGCGGTCCGGACTCGCCGATCGAACTCGCCGGATTACCGGCGCCGTTTGAAACGGCTTGTGGAAACGACCTGTCGAACGGGTTATCGAAAGCGTGTTATCGAGCGCCGCAGCGGAGATATCGGGCCGATATACCGGGGTTTTTCGAGCTAGGCACGAAACCTGCTTGGGGCGGTGCGAAACCGGGACCGTCGCGATTACCCCGCCGTGACGGGCGGGGTAATCGGATCGTATCGTCGCGGCGTTCGCCGGCGGCGTCGAAACCGCCGCCGGCTTATTGTGACAGGCCGCCGATCCGGGCCAGGACCGCGGCGCGGTCGAGATTCTCCGCTTCGCTGGCGCGGCGGTGGCGGTATTCGAAACTGCCCGCGGCCAGGCCGCGTTCGGACACCACCACGCGGTGCGGCACGCCGATCAGTTCGATGTCGGCGAACATCGCGCCCGGGCGCAGGCCGCGGTCGTCGAGCGCAGCGTCGACGCCGGCCTTGACCAGGTCCTGATACAGCGCCAGCGCGGCCTCGGCCACGGCCGGGTCGTTCTTCGGGTTGATCACGCACACCACCGCCTGCCACGGCGCCATCGCCTCGGGCCAGGCGATGCCGGCGTCGTCGTGGTTCTGCTCGATCGCCGCGGCGACGATGCGCGACACGCCGATGCCGTAGCAGCCCATCGCCGGGGTGGTGGCCTTGCCGGTGTCGTCGAGCACGGTCAGCTTCATCGCCTCGGCGTATTTGCGGCCGAGCTGGAACACGTGGCCGACTTCGATGCCGCGGGCGATGCCCAGGCGGCCCTGGCCGTCGGGCGAGGGATCGCCGGCGACCGCGTTGCGGATGTCGGCGACCTCGTTGGGTTCGGCCAGATCGCGGCCCCAGTTGACCCCGGCGAGGTGGTAGCCGTTCTCGTTGGCGCCGACCACGAAGTCGGCCATCGCCGCGACGCTGCGGTCGGCGATCACGCGGACGTTCTTAAGCGGCTTGACCGGACCCAGGAAACCCGGCTGCGCGCCGAGGTGTTCGACGATCTCCGCCTCGGTGGCGAGGCGATACTCGGCCAGGCCGGCGAGCTTGGACAGCTTGATCTCGTTGATCGCGTGGTCGCCGCGGACCAGGGCCAGCGCGAACTGCGGCTTGCCGTCGGTGTCGCTGCCGACGATCGCGATCGACTTAACCGTGCGGGTCAGCGCGATGCCCATCAACGCGGCGACGTCCTCGCAGGTCTTCTGGGTCGGCGTGTCGACCTTGCGCAGCTCTTCGCCCGCGGCCGCGCGCGGGCCCGGCGACACCGCTTCGGCCAACTCGACGTTGGCGGCGTAATCCGAGCCGTCGGAGAACGCGATCGCGTCCTCGCCCGAATCGGCGAGCACATGGAACTCGTGCGAGGCGCTGCCGCCGATCGCGCCGGTGTCGGCGAACACGGCGCGGAACTTCAATCCCAGACGGGTGAAGATGCGGCCGTAAGTGTCGTACATGTTTTGGTATTCGCGGCCGAGATCCGCGTCGGTGACGTGGAACGAGTAGGCGTCCTTCATCAGGAACTCGCGTGCGCGCATCACCCCGAAGCGCGGGCGGATTTCGTCGCGGAACTTGGTCTGGATCTGATAGAAATTGACCGGCAGCTGCTTGTAGCTGGCCAGTTCGTTGCGGGCGAAGTCGGTGATGACTTCCTCGTGGGTCGGGCCGAAGCAGTACCACGCTTCCTTGCGATCCTTGATCTTGAGCAACTGGCCGCCGAATTTTTCCCAGCGACCGGTTTCCTCCCACAGCTCCTTGGGTTGCACCGCCGGCATCAGCACCTCGATCGCGCCCGCGGCGTTCATCTCCTCGCGCACCGCGCGCTCGACCTTGCGCAGCACGCGCAGGCCCAGCGGCGACCAGGTGTACAGGCCGGCGGCGAGCTTGCGGATCATGCCGGCCTTGAGCATCAGCTTGTGGCTGATGATTTCGGCTTCGGCGGGGGTTTCCTTGCTGGTGTGGAGATGAAAGTGCGACAGGCGCATCGGCAGGGGTTCGCGGATGGGGAAAGCGAACAGTTTGCCAGTTGGGGCCGGGATTCGGGATTTGGGATTCGGGATTGGCGGGTTTTCGCCGTGGCGGACAGGGCGCGCGCAAACGAAAAACGCCGGATCGCCCGTGAGGGCGACCCGGCGTCAGATCATCGAGTCGGATCGGTCGCGAGCAAAACCCGCCGTGACCAATCCCGAATCCCTAATCCCGAATCCCGGCCTCTCAGCTCTCCGCCTGCTTCTGCGGCGTAGCCCGCGGCGACGGCGAGGAGCTGGCCGCGGGCGTGGCGCCGGGCGTGGCCGGGGCCGCGGCGGTGCAATTGACCCGGATCTGGGCCTTGGCCAGTTCGACCTGGGCGGCGCGCTGCTGCGCGTCGAGCACGCCGTCGGCCTTGCCGTCGCCGTTGCTGTCCATGCCGACCGCGGCCGCGCTCTCCAGCTGCTTGAGATTGGCGCGCGCGCCGGTGCATTGCGCGTTCTCGCTCGGCGCGGCGGTCGTGGCGGTCTGCGCCGGGGTGCCGGTGCGGTTCTGGATCACCCGGTTCTTGACCCCGGCCTGACCCTGTTCGGGCGGCGGCGAGTCGGAGTAGTGGGTGACGCCCTTGGCGTCCTTCCACTGGTACAGCTCGGTGGCGGCGGCCGGCGCGACGGCCAGCAGCACCAGCAGAGCGGTCGGGACGGCGCGCAGGCCCAGCGCCGACAAGGCGCGGCGGGCGGAATAACGGGAGGTGCAGGACATGACGAGGCTCCGGAACGGGGCTGGCGGAACGAGCGGAAACTACGTTACAGCGGGGGATGCGAGATTGCAGCATCCTGCTCGGGCGCAGGCAAGCGCTACACTTCCCAGTTATGGAACCTCAACCCACGCCCCGCCCGCGCGGACGCGGCATCTATTTGCTGCCTAATTTGTTCACCACCGGCGGCCTGTTCGCCGGTTTCTACGCGATCATCGCCGCCACCCAGGGCCGTTTCGACGAGGCCTGCATGGCGATCTTCATCGCCGCGATCCTCGACGGCGTCGACGGCCGGGTCGCCCGGCTGACCAACACCCAGAGCGAGTTCGGGGTTCAGTACGACTCGCTGGCTGACCTGATCAGCTTCGGCCTGGCGCCGGCCATGGTCATGTACCACTGGGCGCTGATCTCGACCAAGCTCGACGGGGTGATCCCCGGCAAGATCGGCTGGGTCGGCGCGTTCCTGTACGCCGCCTGCGCCGCGCTGCGCCTGGCGCGCTTCAATTCCCAGGTCGGCCAGGTCGACAAGCGCTGGTTCATCGGCCTGGCCAGCCCGGCCGCGGCCGGACTGGTCGCCAGTTTCGTGTGGACCTGCCACAGCTTCGACCTGGACGGCGAGCGCTTGCGCTACGCCGCGCTGGCGCTGACCGTGATCGCCGGGCTGCTGATGGTGAGCCGGCTGCGCTATGTCAGCTTCAAGGGCAGCGGCCCGCGCAACGACCGGGTGCCGTTCCTGGCGGTGCTGGTGGTGGTGGTGGTGGTGGTCGCGATCGCGATCGATCCGCCGCGCGTGTTGCTGGCGATCTTCGCGCCGTACGCCTTGTCCGGCCCGGTCCAGGCGCTGTGGCGCCGCATGCGTCGCACGCCGCAGGAGCCGCCGCCGCCCAGTCCCACCGGTGCGCCATGAGCGGGCTGTGGAGCGCGCAGCAGCGCGAATGGCTGCAGGCGATGGGGCATACGGTGATGAGCCTGGCCGGCAGCGAGCCGCCGGCCGAGGCGCCGACTGCGAATGCCGCGTCCGCCGATTCGGCCCGCGGCGCCGAGCCGGACGCGCGTGCATCGCAGCCGGCGCGCGCGCGCGCGGGGTCCGAATCCGTCGCGCCCGAACGTCGCGCACCCGAACGTGCCGCGGCCCACTCCGGCCAAACCGCGCCGCGCGCCGCGAACGCTGGCGACGACACGCCGGCCTTGTTGCGCAACCTGCTGCGCGCCGCGCGCCGCGCACAAGGCGATGCGCAGGTGCTGGCGCTGTTCGATCCGTCCTTGCGCGGCAACGCCGCGGCCAAGCGCGCGCTGTGGCCGCAGTTGCGCAAGCTGCGACGCACCGGTAACCACGGATGAGCGCGCAGGCGTCGGAGTTCGATCCCGCCGCCGCGCCCCGCGCGTTGCGGCCGATGCGCGAGGACGACCTCGAACTCGTCCACGCCATCGAGATTCGCGCCTACGAATTCCCCTGGACCCCGGGCATCTTCCGCGACTGCCTGCGCGCCGATTACCCGGCCTGGGTGTTGACCGAAAACGAGCGCATCGTCGGCTACTTCCTGATGAGCCTGGCCGCCGGCGAAGCGCACGTGCTCAACGTCTGCGTCGCGCCCGAAGCGCACGGCCACGGCTTCGGCCGCAAGCTGCTGCGCGCGCTGCTGCACGTCGCCCGCGGCCGCGGCGCCGAGCGCGTATTCCTGGAAGTGCGGCCGTCCAATCCCGGCGCGATCGCGCTGTACCACAGCGAAGGCTTCAACGAGATCGGCCGTCGCCCGCGCTACTACCCGGCGCGCGGCGGACGCGAAGACGCTTTGGTGATGGCGATCGAACTATTGCCGAGTGAGTAAGCGGGTTTGATCGGCGCTCGAACGTGCGCGCGGTCATGCTTCGATCCGCGCGATCAATGCTGACGACGCGTGAACGGTGACCGGGTTCGCGCAATGACGCGTACCGAATAGCCGACGGCTATCGCTGCCATCCAAACAAACGATTTTCCCCGATCGCATGCCTGTAGGACGCTGCCGCGCAGTCCCCACAGAGCCATGCCCATGCCTCATCGCAGTTTGATCGCGGCCTTCGTTTCCGCGCAGTTGCTTCTCTCCGGCGCCGCCTTCGCCCAGGCCGCGCCGCCCCTGACGCGCGACAACGGCGCGGTGGTCGGCGACAACCAGAACTCGCAGACCGCCGGCGCCGACGGCCCGGTGCTGCTGCAGGACGTGCATCTGATCCAGAAGCTGCAACGCTTCGATCGCGAACGCATCCCCGAACGCGTGGTGCATGCGCGCGGCACCGGCGCGCACGGCAGCTTCACCGTCACCGGCGACATCTCGCAATACACCCGCGCGAAAGTGTTCCAGCCCGGCGCCACCACGCCGGTGTTCGTGCGCTTCTCCACCGTGATCCACGGCAATCACTCGCCGGAAACCCTGCGCGATCCGCGCGGTTTCGCCACCAAGTTCTACACCAGCGAAGGCAACTGGGATCTGGTCGGCAACAACCTGCCGGTGTTCTTCATCCGCGACGCGATCAAGTTCCCGGACATGGTGCATTCGCTCAAGCCCAGCCCCGACACCAATGTGCAGGACCCGGCGCGGGTGTTCGATTTCTTCTCGCACGTGCCCGAAGCCACGCAGATGCTGACCCGGGTGTATTCCGATTACGGCACCCCGCGCAGCTATCGCGAGATGGACGGCAACGGCGTGCACGCCTACAAGCTGGTCGACGACAAGGGCGGCTACGTCTACGTCAAATTCCACTGGGACAGCCGCCAGGGCGAGCACAATCTGTCCGGCGCGCAGATCGCCTCGGTGCAGGGGCGCGATTTCAATCATCTGTCCAATGACCTGATGCAGGCGATCGAGCGCGGCGACTATCCCAAGTGGGACCTGTACGTGCAGATCCTCAAGCCCGATCAGCTCGATCAATTCGCGTTCAATCCGCTCGATGCGACCAAGATCTGGACCGGCGTGCCCGAGGTCAAGGTCGGCACCATGACCCTGGACCGCAACCCGGCCAACATCTTCCAGGAAACCGAGCAGGCCGCGTTCGCGCCGGCCAATCTGGTGCCGGGCATCGAACCGTCCGAGGATCGGTTGCTGCAGGGCCGCATGTTCTCCTACGCCGATACCCAGTTGTATCGCGTCGGCACCAACGTCAATCAGTTGCCGATCAACGCGCCGAAGGTCGCGGTCAACAGCAACAACCAGGACGGCGAACACAACAGCGGCGCGCGCACCGGCAAGGTCAACTACGAACCCTCGCGCATCCAGCCCAAGCCGCAGTCCGATGCCGGGCGTTACAGCGCTTTGCCGCTAAGCGGCGCGACCCAGCAGGCGCGCATCGCCAAGACCTTGAACTTCCGCCAGGCCGGCGAGTTCTACCGCTCGCTGTCGGCCGACGAACGCAAGAGCCTGATCGCGAATCTGGCCGGCGACCTGGGCCAGGTGCGCGACGAGACCACGATGTACACGATGCTGTCGTACTTCCATAAGGCGGACGCCGACTACGGCACGCGTCTGGCGCAGGCGCTCAAGCGCGATGCGGGCAAGGTGAAGACCTTGTCGGATGCGTTGAGCGACTGATCGTTCGCGACATTCCGGAGCGATTAATCGGGTCGCCGCGCGCGTCCCGATTCATCGCTTCGGGTGGACATCAAGATTGCGCGCGTTGCTTACGCGCTTACATCACTTCCGCAACGCCGCATCCTTCGCGATGCGGCGCATCGAACCGGCGCGGCCGCGATGGCTGAGCGCCTGGAGACTTTCATGAATTCCATGTTGTTGAAACTCCCAGCGGGCGCGCTGCTTGCGTTTGCGATCGTCGCGGTGCCCGCGTTCGCGCACGGTCCTGCGGGGCCGACTCAAGCGGCGGCGGCTGGCGCGCACGCGAGCCCGCATGCCGCGACGCAACCCGATCACGGCCATGCCGCGTCCACGGCTCATGCCACGCCCGCGATTGATTCGTCCCCGCTCGCGAGCAAGGACCTGAGTCCTTACCTGTTCGACGCCGCCCGCGCCGGCGATGTCGAGGTGCTCAAGTCGCTGCTGGCGCGCGGCGTGCAGGTCGATGCGCGCGACGAACGTGGTTCGACCGCGTTGATCCTCGCCGCGTACTACGGCAAGGCCGATGCGGTGCGCACCTTGCTGGACGCCGGCGCCTCGCCGAACCTGGGCGACAGCGCGCGCGGCAACACCGCGCTGATGGGCGCGTTGTTCAAGGGCGAGATCGAAAGCGCCCGGCGCTTGCTCGCCGACCCGCGCACCGACGTAAACGCGCGCAACGCCGCCGGCCAGACCGCGCCGATGTTCGCGGCCTTGTTCGGCCGCGCCGATCTGGTCGAAGCCTTGGCCGCGCGTCAGGCCGATTTCGCCCTTACCGATGCCAGCGGCGCCACCGCCGAAGCGCTGGCGCGCACGCAGGGCAATGCGGTATTGGCGGATCGGTTGGCCGCGTTGAGTCGGAAGCGGGAGGGCTGAGAATCCCGGAATCGGGAATCGGGAATCGGGAATCGGGAATCGGGAATCGGGAATCGGGTCCCCGCGCCGGATGCCGTCGCGCCCGTCAAGCCGAATAGAGTTCGGCCGGAAGGCCGTTGAACTCCGGTCCGGCCATCGACGCGCCTTCGAGCGAGTCGACCTGATCGAGCGCTTGGCTGACCGCATTGACGATCGACGCGCGCGTGGCGATGGCGCGGAAACGATCACGCGGTCCGTTGTGATACATGCGTGTCGCCGTGACCGCGGCCAAAGCGAACAAAGGCTCGCGTTCGCACGGAATCGAACGCCATTCGCCGTCGGCGGTTCGCGCGGAAAAGGTCTGCGGCAGTTCCATGCCGGCGCAGTTCGGGATATGCGCGACCAGCACCAGGCCGAAGGCCTCGGGAATCACGTCGACCAGCCGGCGCGCGGTCAGCGGATGCCCGGCCAACGCGAGCATGTCGTCTTCGATCGCGCTGTCCGTGCGTTCGCCCTGGCCGAAAACCTCGATGGCCGACGCGACCAGGTCGGGCGTCAGCGCCAGCGGCGGCAGCGGGCCGTCATCGCGCCCGTTACCGCCACGGCCCTTGAACCAACCCAGCAGGCGTCGCGGCACGCGCCGCTCAGCCCAGCTTCGCGCGCTGCGCGGTCAGCCCTTCAAGCTGCACGTTCCAGTCGACCAGACGCTTGCGCTCCTGTTCGACCACCGCCGCCGGTGCGTTCTGCACGAAGGTCTCGCTCGACAGCTTGCCGCGGCTCTTGCCGATTTCGCCGTCGATGCGCTTGATTTCCTTGTCCAGGCGCACGCGCTCGGCATCGAGCTTGTCGGCCGGCAGCGGCACCAGCAGGGTCAGCTCGCCGACCACCGCGGGCGCGGCCGGCGGCGTCGGCGCGCCGTCGTCGACGAACTCGATGCGATCGATCTTGTTGAGGAACTTGAGCTGCGAGGCGAAACGCTCGGCGCGCACGCGATCGGACGCATCGCCGTTGACCAGCAACAAGCTCACGAAGTCCGACGGCTTGACGTTCAATTCGCTGCGCACCTTGCGCAACGCCGACACCATCGCCTTGAGCCATTCGATGTCGCTTTCGGCCTGGGCATGGTCGCCGTCGAATTCGGACGCCTGCGGATACGGACGCAGCATCACCGTGGTTTCGCTGATGCCGAGCTTCGGCGCGACCTGCTGCCACAGTTCCTCGGTCACGAACGGGATCAGCGGATGCAGCAGCGACAACAGGCGTTCGAGCACGTACAGCAGGGTGTGGCGGGTGCTGTTCGCGGCAGTGGCGTCCTCGCCCTGCAGCGCCGGCTTGGACAGTTCGACGAACCAGTCGCAGAACGCGTTCCAGGCGAATTCGTACAGCGACTGCGCGAGCAGGTCGAAGCGATACGCGGCGAAATGGGTCTCGGCCTCGGCCGAGGTCTTGGCCAATTGCGCCAGGATCCAACGCTCGGCGTCGGTCTTCGGCTGCGGCGCGCCGCTGAAGCTCGCGCCTTCGGTGTTCATCAACACGAAGCGCGTGGCATTCCACAGCTTGTTGCAGAAATTCTTGTAGCCCTCGGCGCGGCTCAGGTCGAACTTGATGTCGCGGCCATGCGTCGCCAGCGCGGCGATGGTGAAGCGCAGCGCATCGGCGCCGAACGCGGGAATGCCGCCGGGGAATTCCTTGCGCGTGGCTTTCTCGATCTTCTCGGCGTGCTTGGGATTCATCAGGCCGGTGGTGCGCTTGTCGACCAAATCTTCCAGGGTGATGCCGTCGACCAGATCGATCGGGTCGAGCACGTTGCCCTTGGACTTGGACATCTTCTGGCCGAACTGATCGCGCACCAGGCCGGTGATGTACACGTCCTTGAACGGAATCTGCCCGGTGAAGTGGTCGGTCAGCATGATCATGCGGGCGACCCAGAAGAAGATGATGTCGAAACCGGTGACCAGCACCGACGACGGCACGAAGCGCTCGAACCCGCGCGCGCCCATCGTCGCCTCGTCCGGCCAGCCCATCGTGCTGAACGGCCACAGGCCCGAGGAGAACCAGGTCTCCAGCACATCGTGGTCCTGCTGCAATGCGACGTCCGCGCCGATCCCACCGCGCGCGCGCGCATCGGCTTCGTCGCGACCGACGTAGATCTTGCCGTCGGCGTCGTACCACGCCGGAATGCGATGGCCCCACCACAGCTGGCGGCTGATGCACCAATCCTGGATGTTTTCCATCCAGTGACGGTAGGTGTTGATCCAGTTCGGCGGGACGAAACGGATATCGCCCTTCTCCACCAGATCGAGACCGCGCTTGGCCAGGCCGTCCATCTGCACGAACCACTGGTCGGTCAGATACGGCTCGATCACCTGATTGGTGCGGTCGCCGCGCGGCACCTGCAGCTTGTGCGGCTTGGTTTCGATCAGGATGCCTTCGGCTTCCAGATCGGCGAGCACGACCTTGCGCGCTTCGTAGCGATCCAGGCCGACGTACTTCGCCGGCGCGTTGTCGTTGACCGCCGCGTCGGGGGTGAAGATGTTGATCATCGGCAGGCCGTGGCGCTGGCCGACCGCGTAATCGTTGAAGTCGTGCGCGGGCGTGACCTTGACCACGCCGGTGCCGAATTCGCGATCGACATAGCTGTCGGCGATGATCGGAATCTCCCGCGCGCTCAGCGGCAGGGTCACGGTCTTGCCGATCAGGTGCTGATAGCGCTCATCGTCCGGATGGACCATGACCGCGGTATCGCCGAGCATGGTTTCCGGGCGCGTGGTCGCGACCACCAGGGTGGCGCTGCCGTCGCTGAGCGGGTAGGCGATCGACCACAGGAAGCCGTCTTCTTCTTCGTTGATCACTTCCAGATCGGAGATCGCGGTCTTCAGCACCGGGTCCCAGTTGACCAGGCGCTGGCCGCGGTAGATCAAGCCTTGCTCGTGCATGCGCACGAAGGCTTCGATCACCGCGTTCGATGCGATCGGGTCCATGGTGAACACCGAGCGCGACCAGTCGCCGGAGGTGCCCAGGCGGCGCATCTGCCGTTCGATGGTGTCGCCGGATTTGCCCTTCCACTCCCACACTTTCTCGATGAAGCCGTCGCGGCCCAGACCGTCGCGGGTCAGGCCCTCGGCGCCGAGATTGCGCGCCACCACCATCTCGGTGGCGATGCCGGCATGGTCGGTGCCCATCTGCCACAGCGTGTCGTAGCCGCGCATACGGTGGTAGCGGATCAACGCATCCTGCAAGGTGTGCTGGAACGCGTGGCCCATGTGCAGGGTGCCGGTCACGTTCGGCGGTGGCAACAGGATGGAATAGGGCTCGCCCTCGCCGCGCGGCTTGAATACGCCGCTGCTTTCCCACTGTTCGTACAGGCGGGTTTCGAACTGTTTGGGGTCGTAGCTGGGGGCGAGGGACATTTGAGAGCCGGGATTCGAGATTGGGGATTCGGGATTAGGTAAATCAAGAGCAGGGCCGGGTGGTTTTTCGAATCTCGAATCCCCAATCCCGAATCTCCGCTGCTCACATATCGTGCTTATTCAAAGCCAGCCCACGCGCCTGGTACTGCTTCCAGCGCTCGCGCAGCGGGCCGCGCGCGGAGTCGTCGGCGGGGACCACTTCGAGCACGCGCTCGAAGCCGTCGGCGACCGCGGCGTCGCGCAGGTTGATGACCAGCGCGCGCAACGCGGCCTGCGAGTCGGGCGCGGCGATCAGCACGTCGGCTTCGTCCTCGTCCTCGTCCATGCCGGCGATCTGGTGCGGGATGTAGGCGTCCTCGCCCATGTCCCACAGCATGTCGTCGAGCTGTTCGGCTTGCTCGGCGCTGCGCGCCAGGATCAGCGTGGACAGCCCGGCGTCGTGCGCCTTGCGCGTCAGCTCGCAGACCAACCGAAGCGGTTCTTGTTTGAAGCGCGGCGATTGGATCAGGTAGAAGTCAGCGCGGGGCATAGGGGCCGGGAATCGGGAATGGGGAGTGGGGAATCGGTTGAAGCGAGAAGCCAAAGCGAGAAGCGAGAAGTGAGGAGTGAGAAACGCAGAGCGAGAATCGGTCGCGACGCAAGCGCTCTACCGATTCCCGATTCCCCATTCTCGATTCCCGATCCTCAATTCCCGTTTCGTTCCAGCAGCCACTGGCTCAGCAAACCCACCGGCCGGCCCGTCGCCAGGCCGCGCTTGCCTTCTTCGTTGGATACGCCGGCGATGTCCAGATGCGCCCAGCGCTGGCCTTCGGTGAAGCGCGCGAGGAAGCAGCCGGCGGTGATCGCGCCGGCCCAGCGGCCGCCGATGTTGTAGACGTCGGCGAAGGCCGATTCGAGCTGGGTCTGGTATTCGTCCCACAGCGGCAGGCGCCAGGCGCGGTCGAACACTTCCTCGCCGGCGCTGAGCAGTTCGGCCGACAGATCGTCGTGCTTGCTCATCAGGCCGGTGGCGAACTTGCCCAGCGCGACCACGCAGGCGCCGGTCAGGGTGGCCACGTCGAGCAGCGCCTGCGGTTCGAAGCGCTGCGCGTAGGTCAGCGCGTCGCACAGGATCAGGCGGCCTTCGGCGTCGGTGTTGCCGACTTCGATGGTCTTGCCGGACATGCTGGTGAGCACGTCGGACGGGCGGTAGGCGTCGGCGTCGGGCATGTTCTCGACCGCCGGCACGATCACCACCAGGTTGATCGGCAACTGCATGCCGACCGCCGACACGAACGCGCCCATCACGCTGGCGGCGCCGCACATGTCGAACTTCATTTCCTCGATTCCGCCCTGGACCTTCAGGTTGATGCCGCCGGTGTCGAAGGTGATGCCCTTGCCGACCATCACATAAGGTTTCGCGTCGCCGCCGTTGTTGTACTTGAGCACGATCAGCTTGGGCGGGTTGGCCGAGCCGCGCGCGACCGCGAGCAGCGAGCCCATGCCGAGTTCCTGCATCTGCTCGCGATCGAGCACTTCGCAGTCGGTGCTGTCGAAGCGGGCGGCGAATTCGGTCGCCTGCTGGGCCAGATAGGCCGGGTTGCAGACGTTCGGCGGCAGGTTGCCCAGTTCGCGCGCGAACTGCACGCCGGCGGCGATCGCCTGGCCCTGGGCCAGCGCGGTCGCGTCCGAGCCGCTGATCGACAGCGTGCGCAGGCCGGGTTCGTCCCGGCTCTTGCCGAGCGCGGCCTTGCCGAGGGTCGCGGTGTAGCGGTAGCAGGCGTGATCGGCGGCGATCGCGGCCTGACGGATCGCCCAGGCGGCGTCGCGGCCGGCGACCGGCTCTTCGCTGATGGTGAAGATCGCGTGCGCGACCGGGCCGGCCTTGAGCGCGCGCGCCGCGTCGCCGACCGCCTTGAGGTACTGGGCGACGCCGAACTTGCCGGCCTCGCCGAGACCGACCACCAGCACGCGCGGCGAGGCCACGCCGGGCAGGTCGTGCAGCAGCGAGGTCTTGCCGGTCTTGCCGCTGATGTCGCCGCGCTCCAGCAGCGCGGTCAGGCGTCCGCCGCTGGCTTCATCCAGCGTTCGCGCGGTAGCCGTCAGGGTCTTGTCGGCAAAGGCGCCTACCACGATGCAATCGGTTTGAGCGGCCGCGGACGCGTCGCGGTTCAGGTCGAATTCGAGGGTCATCCAACAGATTCCCGAGCAGATAAGAGGTTGTGTACGTACAATCGATCGGCTTTGCGCGATGCGGAGAACCGGGGCGGAAGCCGCGGAACCCGCATTGCCCATATCGCACCGGTGATCGCGTCGGAGGTGACTCCGGCGCCAGCGATGCACCACCAGTGGTGACGCTGGCACCAGCGGTAAATCTGGGGCCTGTGCCGCGCAACCCCAACCCGGGGCGATCGCGGTCCGGCCGGCCGTCGAACGAACTCCCGAGTTTAAAGCAAGCCCGCCCGATGCCGAAGCCCAACCCGAAGCGCGCCTTCCTACCCGATGCTCAAGCTTGACCGATACCTCTCCGGCGAATTCGCCCAGGCGATCTTCGCCACCCTGGTGGTGCTGCTGATCGTAAGCGTCGGCGGCGCCTTCACCGATGTGCTCGAAGACATCGCCAAGGGCAAGGTCCCGGCCGGGATGATGCTGATCCAGCTGGGCCTGGTGCTGATCAAGTGGCTGCCGCTGATCCTGCCGCTGGCGCTGATGCTGGGGCTGATGCTCGGTATCGGCCGGCTCTATCGCGATTCGGAAATGCCGGTGATCTCCTCGATCGGCGTGGGCCCGCGCCGGCTGCTCAAGCCGCTGCTGCTGGTCGCCGGGCCGATCATCCTGCTGGTCGGGGCCTGCTCGCTGTGGCTGGGGCCGTGGGCCGACCGGGCCTCGCGGCAGATGATCAACGAGGCCAATCGCAGCCTGGTCGTGGCCGGCCTGGAGCCGGGCGCCTTCACCGGCCTGCCCGGCGACAACGGCGTGATCTATGTGGGCGCGATGTCCGACGATGGCACCCGGTTCGAACGCATCTTCATTTACCGCCACAAGCCCGGCCGCCAGGACGTGACCACGTCCAAGAGCGGCCGCCTGACCGTGGACGCCAACGGCGACCGCTATCTGACCCTCGACGACGGTTTCGAGGTCGAAGGCCCGGTCGACGGCAGCCTGAATTTCCGCCTGATGCGGTATGTCAGCAACGACGTGCTGCTGCCGGCCAGCGAGAACCGCTACGACCCCAAGTCGCCGGAAATGCTCAACACCCTGCAGCTGATCGGCGATCCACGCCGCGAGGCCGCGGCCCAGCTGCATTACCGGATCGCGCCGCCCTTGCTGGCGCTGGCGTTCGCCCTGCTGGCGGTGCCGCTGGCGCGCAGCACGCCGCGCCAGGCCCGCTACGGGACCATGCTGATCGGTTTTCTGACGTTCCTGATCGGCAACAACTTCATGATGATGGGCACCGGCTGGATCGAGGACGGCAAGACCCCGGCCGCGCTGGGGCTGTGGTGGCTGACCTTGCCGATGCTGGCGGTGACGTCCTGGATGTATTTCCGTGACGGCCGGGTCGGCCGGCGCAGGGCGATCGTATGAAGCCGTTTCCGAAGATCCACGACGTCTATGTCGCCAAGGTCGTGCTCAGCACGGTGCTGCTGACCTGGGCGGTGCTGCTGGGCCTAGACTTCATGCTCAGCTTCGTCAATGAGTTCGGCGACGTCGGCAAGGGCCGCTACGGCGTGGTCCAGGCCCTGGCCTACATGCTGCTGACCGTGCCGCGCCGCGCCTACGCGCTGTTTCCGTACGCCTCAGTGGTCGGCTCGCTGATGGCGCTGGGGCAACTGGCGTCGACCTCCGAGCTGACCGTGCTGCGCGCGATCGGCCTGTCGCGGCGGCGCCTGAGCATCGCGGTGGCCGGCTCGCTGGCGATCCTGACCGTGCTGATGGTGATCAACGGCGAGACCGTCGCGCCCGAGGCGCAGCGTCGCGCCGAATCGCTCAAGGCCGCGGCCAAGTCGAATAACCAGGTCGTGGCCGAGTACTCCGGGCTGTGGGCGCGCGAGGGCGATGTGATCCTCAGCGCGAGCCAGGGCCAGGAGCGCAGCGCCGGCAACGACCGCTGGCTGGAACTGCGCGACGTCAGCCTGTACCAGTTCGGCGCCGACGGGCGTCTGGTTTCGATCGCGGTCGCCGGCATCGCCGAGCACCGTCCGGGCGGCTGGTTGCTGCGCAACGTCACCCGCACCACCTTCCACGCCAAGTCGGCCGAGAAGACCCAGGTTCCCGAGGAGCGCTGGGAGTCCAAGCTCGACAGCTCGGCCTTGATGAGCGGCACCAATCGCCCTCGTTATCTGACCGCCAAGGCGCTGCACAAGGCGATCGAGGACCGTCAGCGCAATCAGCTCGATGCCGGCGAATTCGAAGCTCACTACTGGGGCCGCTGGTTCTATCCGCTGAATGTGCTGGCGCTGTGTCTGGCGGCGGTGCCGTTCGCCTTCGGCAGCCTGCGCAGCGGCGGCATGGGCAAGCGCTTGTTCATCGGCATCGTGTTCGCGCTGGTGTTCTGGCTGCTGCAGACCCAGTTCGTCGAACTGGCCAAGGTGTTCCGCTTCGACTTCCGTCTGGCCTATCTGGCGCCGACGGTGGTGATGCTGGCGGTGTCGGCGCTGTTGTTCAGACGACGGTCGGGTTAGCGCCTGCGGCTTGATCGGGTCGTCAGCGTGTTGCCCTGAGGCGTGTGTGGCGTTCGGCTGCGACGACCATAGCGACGCAACCACACGATCACGTTCGGCGATCGCAACCAATCGGGGCTCAAGCCCCACCCGCGCAGACCTCGTGGTCTGCGACGTGGCTAGCGGCGCGATGCGACGCGCTTACTTGGTGCGCTTGGGCAACCGGATCGTGCGGGTCCCGCTCGCGCGGTCGTGCCAGGTCAGGCGATCGCGGTCGAACCAAGCCCACCAGAGGCCCAATCCCGCCGCGGCCAGCGACACTGTGCCGACGGCGTAACGCAGCCACAGCGCTTTCCAGCCGGGGGCTTGATCGCCCGGGCCGGTCACCTGCAGCCGCCACGGCCGCATGCCCAGAGTCTGGCCGCCGCGGCGCCAGCTCACCGTCGTATAGGCGCCGGCTAGCAGCCAGCACACGGTCCACTGCACGGACCACCACAGCGTGTAGGGGCGGATGTTTTCGTGGGTGTCGTGCCCGGCCAAGGTGAACGCGAGCACGAACGCGGCGCCGGCCAGCATCCACAAGGCCAGCACTGGCCAGAAGTCGTAGAACATCGAAAGCAGGCGCCAGCCGATCAGGGCGGCGGGGCGGACGGATGCGGTGTCGGCGGTGGCGGTCGGGTCGGGCGAAGTCATCGCATCAGAATAAGCGAGGTCGGGTCGGGAGCCACCCGCGCAGGCTTGCGGGGTGGGCATTGCACTCGCCGCCGCAGCGCGCCTGCCGCTGCCGTCTTTGCCATTCCGCGGCCGCCGGCCGATCATGCCGACATGAGTTCCACCACCCCCGCCGAACGCCGCGTCCAGGCCATGTCGCTGCCGCCGCTGGACGACGCCGACGCCATCGCCATCACCGCGTTCCTCGACACCCTCTGGGCCGAGAACGGACTCGCGCGGCAGACCCTGGACAGCTACCGCCGCGACCTGGAGGGCCTGGCGCGCTGGCGCGACGGCGCCGGCCTGGCCGATGCCGACCGCACGGCGCTGTACGACTATCTGGCCTGGCGCGCCCGCGAAGGCTATTCGCCGCGCAGCAACGCCCGTCTGCTGTCTGCCTTGCGCGCGTTCTATGCGTTCCGGGTGCGGCGCGGCCAGCGTCATGACGACCCCACCGCATTGCTGGCGCCGCCGAAACTGCCGCGCTCGCTGCCCAAGGCGCTGGCCGAAAGCCAGATCGACGCGCTGTTGAACACGCCCGACCTGGACACTCCGCTGGGCCTGCGCGACCGCGCCATGCTCGAGCTGATGTACGCCGCCGGCTTGCGCGTGAGCGAGTTGGTCAACCTGCCCGCGACCGCGCTCAACCTGCGCCAGGGCGTGTTGCGGGTGATGGGCAAGGGCAGCAAGGAGCGGCTGGTGCCGCTGGGCGAGGAGGCCCAGCACTGGCTGGAGCGCTACCTCGCCCAATCGCGGCCGCGACTGGCCGGCAAGCGCGCGCTGGCGCCGTTGTTCCTCGAGGCCAGCGGCGAAGCCCCGAGCCGGCAAGCGTTCTGGCATCTGGTCAAGCGCTACGCGGTGCTGGCCGGGATCGACCCGGCCAAGATCAGCCCGCACGGCCTGCGCCACAGCTTCGCCACCCACCTGCTCAACCACGGCGCCGACCTGCGCGCGCTGCAGATGCTGCTGGGGCACAGCTCGCTGTCGACCACCCAGATCTACACTTTGGTGGCGCGCGAACATCTGAAAAAGCTGCACGCGCGGCACCACCCGAGGGGGTGAAAGCAGGCGCTCACGCGGCACTGCCGCGTGCCTGCTTGAACGCCCGGCGCACTGCGCCGGGCCGGGAGCGCAACTCCCAGCTCAAGCGTTCCGCAACGAAGCAGCGAACCTGCCGCATGCCTGCTTGAACGCCCGGCGCACTGCGCCGGGCCGGGGCGCGACGTCCGAGTTCACGCGCCGCACAGCCGCGGCCGCGACATCATGGTTGCGTCGTGGTCCGCGTGTCGCGGTCGCAGCTCGCGCAGCTCCTGCAGGGGGAATCCGAGCTTCGTCGCGGCTTATGGGCGCAACCGTGCTCGGCTCGGAGGGCCGGAGTGCTTCGACGAACACCCGAGTCAGCGCCGAATCCCCTGTAGGAGCGGCGTGAGCCGCGACCGCGCCAATCCACCGACGTCGCCAGTCCGGTCTCGCGAAAGCGGTTCGCGCGGTTCCTGCATGCAGGCATCCGGTACCCGGCTCATTCCGCCGCATGGGTTGCCGCGGTCACGACCGTGAGTGGCAGCAGCGCGCCTATGCGCACGCTTCCCACGCCCCGCATGAGCCAAACCGCGACCCCCATCGCCCCTTGTCCACGTGATACCCATCGCGGAACCACGATCCCACCCCCACCCATGCCACAATCGGCCGAACCTATTCCCCGTCGGGGGGTCCAAGCCCCGACCCCAGAACGCCAAGGAATCGATTGATGAAGCGCATCCTATTTGCCCTGATCGGCGCGATCAGCCTGTCCGCCTGCGCGCAGGCGCCGCAGGGTGCCGCGGCCGCCAAGACCGATCCGGCCAAGCCCGCCGCGCAAGCGTCGAAGGGCGCCGCGCCGAAGGTCGAGGCCGGCAGCGCCGACGCGCGCGCGGTCGACGCCATCCGCACCCTCAACCCCAACGTCACCATCGACAAGGTCGGCCCGGCGCCGATGCCGGGCTTCCGCGAAGCGCTGGCCCAGGGCCAGGTCGTGTACGTCAGCGACGACGGCCGTTACCTGTTCCTGCCCGGTTCCGGCGGCGCGCTGTTCGACACCCAGGTCAAGAAGAACCTCAGCGAAGACAGCTTGGCGGGAATGCGCAAGGACCTGGTCAAGACCATCCCGGCGAGCGAGCGCATCGTGTTCGCGCCGGCCAATCCCAAGCACACCGTCACCGTGTTCACCGACGTGGAATGCGGCTACTGCCGCAAGCTGCATAGCGAAATCGCCGAATACAACCGTCAGGGCATTGCGATCGAATACCTGGCGTTCCCGCGCATGGGCATCGGCAGCGACGACTACAAGAAGATGGTCTCGGTGTGGTGCGCTCCGGACCGCCGCAAGGCGATGACCGAGGCCAAGAGCGATCAGGGCACGATCGCCAGCAAGGACTGCAAGAACAGCGTCACTCAGCAGTACAACGTCGGCCAGCGCGCCGGCCTGACCGGCACCCCGATGATCCTGACCGCCGACGGCGTGCAGCTCGGTGGCTACGTCCCGCCGGCGCAGCTGCGCGAGGCGCTGGACAAGCTGGCGGCCGAGTCGAACAAGCCGGCCGGCGCGGCCAAGCCGACCGCGGCGGTGGCCGCTCCGGTGGGCGGGCTGTAAGCCGGAGCGATCCGGCCAGTACCGCGAAAAGGCCGCGCATTGCGCGGCCTTTTCGTTTCTGGCCTGCTCGCGTGAGGATCGGCGCGCGACGCCCGGCGCAAGTCCCGGATGCACACCGACGACACGACGCGGTCGGACTCGGGCATTGAGGCCCGGCGGCGGCCGGCGCCGGGCAGGGCGCCCGACGGGTCGACCCGTCCAGCGGTCCGCGATCTCATCGTCGTGTCGGCCGGGCTCGTGGCCCGAAGCCCGGCCCCGGTTTTGGTTACAATACCGGGCCCTGCGTTGCACGGTTCCCCGGACATGATCGTCCTCGAGGGCCCCTCGGCCCTGTCTTCGTTCCGCCGCGAGCGTCTCCAAGCTCGCCTGTCCGCCCTTAATTCCAGCGTCCGCCTGTTAGACGCCTGGCCCGTGTACTGGGTCGAACCCGAAGCCGGCGCCTCGCCCGACGACGCGACCCTGCGCCGCATCCTGCAGGCCGAGGCCAGCGAAGCGGCGCGCGAAAGCGACGCCGTTTCGCGCTACGTCACCCCGCGCCTGGGCACGCTCTCGCCCTGGGCCAGCAAGGCCACCGAGCTGCTGCGCGGCGCCGGCCAGCCGGTCAAGCGGGTCGAACGCGGCACCCGCTACGACCTGAGCGGCTGGCCGAGCGACGCCGCCACCCAGGGCGCGCTGGCCAAGGTCCTGCACGACCCGATGACCCAGTCGCTGCTCGACACCAGCGACGACGCGGCGGCGCTGTTCTCGGTGCCGGCGCGCGGCGAACTCGAACGCATCGCCCTGGACGACCTGGAATCGGCGAATTCGCGCCTGGGCCTGGCCCTGGCCGACGACGAAATCGGCTACCTGCGCGAACGCTACACCGCGCTGGGGCGGATGCCGTCCGACGTCGAACTGATGATGTTCGCGCAGGCCAATTCCGAGCATTGCCGGCACAAGATCTTCAATGCCTCGTGGACGCTCGACGGTCGCGAACAGCAGTACTCGCTGTTCAAGATGATCAAGCACACCCACGCGCAGACCCCGGAAAACACCTTGTCGGCGTACAGCGACAACGCCGCGGTGGTCGAAGGTTATCCGGCGCGGCGGTTCCGGCCGCAGCCGGGCAGCCATGCCTACACGGCCGAGGCGCAGATCCCGTCGGCGTTCTGCATCAAGGTCGAAACCCATAACCACCCGACCGCGATCGCGCCGTTCCCCGGCGCCAGCACCGGCAACGGCGGCGAAATCCGCGACGAAGGCGCGACCGGACGCGGCGGACGGCCCAAGGCCGGTCTGTGCGGTTTCAGCGTCTCGCACTTGCGCATTCCGACCCTGCCGCAGCCATGGGAAAGCGAACGTTCGCTCAACCCGCGCATGGCGCCGGCCCTGGAAATCATGCTCGACGGCCCGATCGGCGCGGCCGCGTTCAACAACGAATTCGGCCGGCCGAACCTGGTCGGTTATTTCCGCAGCTTCGAATTGTCCGAAGGCGAAACCGCCAACGGCACGCTGACCCGCGCCTACGACAAGCCGATCATGCTCGCCGGCGGCCTGGGCGCGATCGATCGCGTGCAGGTGGCCAAGCTGGGCCTGAAGCCCGGCCACGCGGTGATCGTGCTCGGCGGCCCGGCGATGCTGATCGGCCTGGGCGGCGGCGCGGCCAGCTCGGTCGCCTCCGGCGACAGCGCCGAGGACCTGGATTTCGCCAGCGTGCAGCGCGACAACCCGGAAATGGAACGCCGCTGCCAGGAAGTGATCGACCGCTGCGTCGCGCTCGGCGAAAACAATCCGATCGACAGCGCTCACGATGTCGGTGCCGGCGGTCTGTCCAACGCGATTCCCGAACTGCTGCACGACTCCGGCCTCGGCGGCGTGATCGATCTGGCGAAAGTGCCCAGCGACGATCCCTCCTTGTCGCCGATGCAGCTGTGGTGCAACGAATCGCAGGAACGCTACGTGCTGGGCCTGCCGGCCGATCGCGTGGCCGATTTCGCCGCGATCTGCGAGCGCGAGCGTTGCCCGTTCGCGGTGGTCGGGTATGCGACCGCGGAAGAGCGTCTTGTTGTCGGTTACGGCGCGACGGTGGAGTCGGTGTATGGCGATGGCGAATCCCGAATCTCCAATCCCGAATCCCCGCTTCATCCCATCGATTTCCCCATGGACGTCCTGTTCGGCAAGCCGCCGAAGATGCACCGCGACACCCGCCATCCCGCGTCCGCGCCGTGGCCGGCGCTGGACTGGGACGGGCTCGATCTGCGCGAAGCCGGCCTGCGCGTGCTCGCGCATCCGACCGTCGCGGCGAAGAACTTCCTCATCACCATCGGAGACCGCACCGTCGGCGGCCTGGTCGCGCGCGATCAGATGATCGGCCCGTGGCAGCTGCCGATTGCCGATTGCGCGATCACCTTGAGCGACTTCGACGGCTTCGTCGGCGAAGCGATGGCGGTCGGCGAACGCACCCCGCTGGCGCTGCTCGACGCGGCCGCCGCGGCGCGCATGGCGGTCGGCGAAGCGATCACCAACCTGTGCGCCGCGCCGGTCGAATCGCTCAACCGGATCAAGCTGTCGGCCAACTGGATGGCGGCGGCTTCGCATCCGGGCGAAGACGCGTTGCTGTTCGACGCGGTCAAGGCGGTCGGCCTGGAACTGTGTCCGGAACTCGAGTTGAGCATTCCGGTCGGCAAGGATTCGTTGTCGATGCAGGCGCAGTGGGCTGGGAATCGGGAATCGGGAATCGGGAATGGGGAAGGCGGATCGTCGCCGGTCTCGCACAAATCCGTATCGCCGGTTTCGCTGATCGTCAGCGCGTTCGCGCCGGTGGTCGACGTGCGTCAGCAGCTCACCCCGCTGTTGTCGCGCGAAGGCGACACCGAGCTGTGGCTGATCGGCCTGGGCGCCGGCAAGCAGCGCTTGGGCGGATCGGTGCTGGCGCAGGTGCATCCGCAGGCCGTCGGCAAGCATGCGGCGGACGGCGGTCTGCCGGCATTCGCCGGTCAGCACGTCGACGGCGCGCGGCATGAAAGCGGCGTCCCCGATCTCGACAGCCCGCAGCGTCTGCGCGATTTCTTCGAACTCATCCGCGATGCGCGCGAAGCCGGCCTGCTGCTGGCCTATCACGACCGCAGCGACGGCGGCGCGTTCGCGACCCTGGCGGAAATGGCGTTCTGCTCGCGCCTGGGCCTGGACATCAGCCTCGACGGTTGGGGCGAAGACCCGTTCCGCACCTTGTTCAACGAAGAACTCGGCGCGATCGTGCAGATCCACAACGACGACCGCGCCGAATTCGCCGACCTGATCGCGCGTCATGGCTTGATCGATTGCGCGCAGCGCATCGCCAAGCCGACCACGGCGCCGTCGATCCGGATCAAGGACGACGGCAAGGTGCTGATGGAATGGCGCTGGGACGAATTGTTCGACGCGTGGTGGTCGACCAGCCATGCCTTGCAGAAGCTGCGCGACAACCCCGACTGCGCCGACGAGGAGCGCGCGATCGCGCGCGATTTCGCCGCGCCGGGTCTGAAGCCGAAGTTGAACTTCGACCCGAACGAAGACATCGCCGCGCCCTTTATCAATACGGGCGCGCGGCCGAAGGTCGCGATCCTGCGCGAGCAGGGCGTCAACGGCCAGATCGAAATGGCCGCCGCGTTCGACCGCGCCGGCTTCGAAGCCTTCGACGTGCACATGAGCGACCTGATCAACGGCCGCTTCGCGCTGGGGGACTTCAAGGGCTTCGCCGCGTGTGGCGGCTTCAGCTACGGCGACGTGCTCGGTGCCGGCCGCGGTTGGGCCACCAGCATTCTCGAGCGCAGCGCGTTGCGCGATGCCTTTGCCGCGTTCTTCGCGCGCGAAGACAGCTTCTCGCTGGGCGTGTGCAACGGTTGCCAGATGCTCGCCCAGCTCAAGCCGATCGTGCCGGGCGCCGAGCATTGGCCGGTGTTCCTGCGCAATCGCAGCGAGCAATTCGAAGCGCGCCTGGGCTTGCTGGAAGTGGTCGAATCGCCATCGCTGTTCCTGCGCGGCATGGCCGGCTCGCGCATTCCGGTCGCGGTCGCCCACGGCGAAGGCCGCGCCAGCTTCGCCAACAACCTCGATCGCAGCGCCGCCGACATCGCGCTGCGCTACATCGACGGCGAAGGCCGCGTCGCCGACCGTTACCCGCTCAACCCGAACGGTTCACCCGACGGCATCGCCGGCCTGACCAGCCGCGACGGCCGCGCGACCTTGTTGATGCCGCATCCCGAACGCACCCTGCGCAGCGCCAATTTCAGCTGGTCGCCGAAGGACTGGGCCGGCGATTCGCCGTGGCTGCGCATGTTCCGCAATGCGCGGGTGTGGGTGGGTTGATCCGCTCGCGGGATCGGACGGACTGAATCATCGCGCCCTTTGGGGCGTGATCAGTCGGTCGCGCGAGTGGTCGCGCGAGCGTCGGCCGCCGGTCGACGCAGGAATTGAGAACAGGCGGATACATACTATGGCCGCCTTTCCGATATGGACTTCGTCGATGAAACGTTTCAACTGCATCTGCTTGGTGGTACTGGCGCTGCTGATGCCCCTGCAGGCCCTGGCGGCAAACCAGTGGTCGAAGGAGGCCGAAGTCGTCTCGGGCGGCCAGGTGGTCGCCGATGAGGACGCGAGCAACGCCCAGGCGGTGACCCGGACCGATGCGGGCATCTATACCTGGTGGACGCTCAATGCTACGGAACTGAGTCACGGGCGTTACGCGATTTATGTGCGTGCTCGCTCGCTGGACGGTCAAGCGCGCTCGTTCTCCGAGAGCGTCAAGATCGATGGGCAGTTGATCGACACGTTATCGGCGACCGTCGACCATCGCGCCTATCGCTGGTACCGATTGGGTTTCTTCGATTTCGCCAGTGGCCAGACGTTGTTGTTGGCGGATTGGTCGAGCCCGTCCCTGCAAGTGGACAAACTCATCATCGAGCCGATCGTGTCCGCCGCCGGCGCCGAGCTCGCGGGCGGAGACCTGATCGCCGATGCCGGCGCCAGCACCGGGCAGGCGATCGTCAGGCAGACGGCCGGGCCGTACACCTGGTATATGCATTCGATTTCTCCGCCGCACGGCTATTACTCGGTGTATGTGCGGTTGCGGGCGTTGGGCGCGGCGACCACGTTCACCCAGCACGTCGTGGTCAACGGCAAAACGGTTGCGGTGAAGGCGACCGAGATCAGCGGTTCGAATTACCGCTGGGTACGCGCCGCGGACTTCGAATACACCGGCTCGAATCTGCGGCTGTCGGACTATTCCTCGCCGGGGCTGGCGGTGGATCGGGTGGCCCTGATCCAGTCCAAGCCGAAGGACGAGACCCTGAGTCTGTATCACCTGTGGTACGGCAATGCGCATCTGGCCGGCATCCGCACCCAGCAGGCCGAAGCGGTGGCTGGCGGCACGGTGTTCGACGATGAACTCGCCGACGATGCGCGCGCGGTATCGCGCGACTCGGTCGGCATCTATACCTGGTGGGTGCCGGCCTCTTCGGAAGTGGTCGCCGGTCAGCGCTATACCGTCGAGGTGCGCGCGCGTTCGCTCGACGGCGCGGCGCACAGTTTCGGCATGATCGTCAAATCCGGCGACACGGTGCTCAGCAACAAGTCCACCGCGGTCGCGGGCTCGGCCTACAAGTGGTATTCGTCGACGGATTCCTTCGTCGCCGACGGCGGCCCGATGACGCTGAGCGACTGGTCGGACCCGGGTCTGGCGATCGATTCGATCCGCCTGGTACGTACCAGCGTGGATACCCAGAGCGACGGTTACCGGCGCATCGGCTTTTTCGCCCAAGGCAATCCTTCCGCGCCGGGCATCAGCGAGACGGCCGGGCGCGTGTCGATCGTGCCGGTGAATGCGCAGACGACCTATGCGTATTTCCGCGACCGGGTCAGCACCGATCCCGCGCGTCTGAAGCTCATGGCCGGCACCTCGACGGATGGCGGGCTGAACTTCGAAGTGCGCACCCAGCCCGCGATCGACAGCACGGTGGCGTTCAATGTCCCCGGTTATGGCTTGATCGATCAGGCTTACGATCCATCGGTGGTCCGCACCGGCAACGGCTATCAGATGGTGTTCGAGGGATTCGGCCCGCAGACGCGCGTGTCGTCGTTCCTGGCCGACTCGGCCGACGGACTCAGCGGCTGGACCGTGCGCGGACCGGTGGTCAAATCCGATCACGCCGAAGGCAGCGCCAGCACCCCGACCTTGATTCCGCACGCCGATACCGGTGAATTGCATCTGCAATGGGTCAACGTGCATGAGTTCTCGGAGCTGACCAGCCGGCATCAGGCGTCGTTGAGTCATCTCAAGTCCTGGAATCCCGGCGCGATCTGGCCGCAGCCGGCAGCGGTGTTCACCGACACCGACTATGGCCGTTTGCCGCAGAGCGCCGCCGGATCGTGGGACGAGAAGAACTTCGGCGCCGGCAGCGTGCTGTCCGAGGACGGCGTCTATTACCTGGCTCACGAAGGCGCCAATCACTTCGGATGCGGCGGCGACTGGGCGCTCGGCTTGGCCCGCAATCAAGAAGCGACGCTCACCGATCCCTCGGCCTGGGGAAAATCCGCGCTCAGCCCTTGGATGAAGGCGTACAACACCGGCAGTTGCTGGATTTCCTATCCTTATCTGAGCAAGCTCAACGGCCGTTATTACGTGTACTACCAGCACCCTGAAATCGAATGGGTGCCGGAGCGTCAGACCAACGATATCTATCGTCGGCGGATCGTGATCGGGGCCGAATAAGGCCTCGCATCGCCAATGTCTTGGGTTCATGTGAACGGGCGTCCGCGAGGGCGCCCGTTTGCATATGAACGACCGCGACGTTCCGGCTTGGCGATCGCGGCGGGCGCATTCGTCGTCGTGCGAGGAAATGTGATGACTCTTGCAGTCCTTCGTCGGTCCAGACCGGAATCCGATCTTGCCAGACGCCCCGCGCGCAAAACCGTTGAAGTTTCGGCGCGCCGGTCGCTCGGCGGGGAACCGAGTCCATCCGCCGAGGTCTGGTAGAGACCCCGAATGAAACTGCTAAAGTCCGGGGTTCACGCGCAGGAGGATGACGTGAACGCAGTACCTCAGGTTTCCGGCGACACATCCAGCGACTCCAGCACCGCGACCGGCCCGGCGCCGGGCACGGCGGGTTCTTTTGATTCCGGCCAGGCCGCCGTGGACGCACGCATCGTCGACGCGCTGGTGGCCAAGGGCCGCCTCAAGGAACCCGATCTGTCGCGCGCGCGGCGGTTGCAGGAGGAAACCGGCGGCAGCCTGCTGGCCTTGCTGGCGCGACTGGGTCTGGTGTCCGAGCGCGATCATGCCGAGACCGTCGCGGCCGCGCTGGACCTGCCGCTGGTCAGCATCAAGGACGCGCCCGAACTGCCGCCCGAGGGCGTGGCGCTGACCCTCAAG
The DNA here is from genome assembly GCF_057655755.1 of Lysobacter sp. Soil_N_51. Taxonomy (NCBI): domain Bacteria; kingdom Pseudomonadati; phylum Pseudomonadota; class Gammaproteobacteria; order Lysobacterales; family Lysobacteraceae; genus Lysobacter; species Lysobacter sp. Soil_N_51. Next base: position 395,271 of record NZ_JBDGLR010000005.1, read on the forward strand.
TTCATGAAGCAGTTCGCGATCTGCCCGGTCGGCGAAGGCGAAAGCCACGTCGAGGTGCTGATGGCCGATCCCCAGGACGCCTATCAGGTCGACGCGCTGCGTCTGGCCACCCAGCGCGAGGTGCGCCCGTTCGTGGCGCTGCGCTCGGAGATCGGCGACCTGATCGAGCGCTGGCACGGCCAGGGCCGCAGCGCGATGGGCGCGATCGTGGAAACCGCCGAGGGCGAGGGCGCGGGCGATCTCGACGATGTCGAGCATCTGCGCGATCTGGCGTCCGAAGCGCCGGTGATCCGGCTGGTGAATCTGGTGATCCAGCGCGCGGTCGAACTGCGCGCCTCGGACATCCACATCGAACCGTTCGAAAACCGCTTGAAAGTGCGCTACCGCATCGACGGCGTGTTGACCGAGGGCGAAAGCCCGCCGGCTAACCTCACCGCCGCAGTGATCAGCCGCATCAAGATCATGGCCAAGCTCAACATCGCCGAGCGCCGCCTGCCGCAGGACGGCCGGATCATGCTGCGCGTGCAGGGCAAGGAACTCGACCTGCGCGTGAGCACGGTGCCGACCGCGCACGGCGAATCGGTGGTGATGCGTCTACTCGATCGCGAAACGGTGGTGTTCGACTTCTACAAGCTCGGCTTCACCGACGAATTCCTGCCGCAGTTCCAGAAGGTGCTCGACCAGCCGCACGGCATCATGCTCGTCACCGGCCCGACCGGCTCGGGCAAGACCACCACGCTGTACACCGCGCTGAGCAAGCTCAACACCAGCGACGTCAAGATCATCACGGTCGAGGACCCGGTCGAATACCAGATCGAGGGCATCAACCAGATCCAGGCCAAGCCGCAGATCGGCCTGGACTTCTCGCATGCCCTGCGCTCGATCGTGCGTCAGGACCCGGACATCATCATGATTGGCGAAATGCGCGATCTGGAAACGTGCAAGATCGCGATCCAGTCGGCGCTGACCGGTCACCTGGTGCTCAGCACCCTGCACACCAACAACGCCGCCGGCGGCATCACCCGCTTGCTCGACATGGGCGTGGAGGACTATCTGCTGACCTCGACCATCAACGGCATCCTTGCCCAGCGCCTGGTCCGCAAGCTCGAACCGACCCACGCCGAGCGCTACCCGGCGTCGCCGGAGGAAATCGAGAAGTTCAACCTGCGCCGCTACCAGCCGCAGGGCGAGATCTGCCTGTACCGGCCCAAGCCGTCGGCGCTGGCGCCGAGCGGTTACCACGGCCGCACCACGATCATGGAATTCCTGGTCATGAACGACGACCTGCGCCGCGCGGTGATGCGTCACGCCGGCATGGGCGAGATCGAACAGATCGCGCGCGAGAGCGCCGGCATGCGCACCATGTACGAGGACGGCATCATCAAGGCGATGGCCGGCCAGACCACGATCGAGGAAGTGCTGCGGGTGACTGAGGATGCTTGAAGCCTCGGTTCAAGTGCTTTATCGAACGGCGAAGCTTTCCGGGCGCGCTGAAGCAGACGGTCGAAAGCCTAGGCTTTCGCTTCACCCGGTTGCTGCAGCCAGCCTGATGCCCGATGAAAACTTGCGAGCCCGACTCTGACCGCATGCGGCTTTCGCACTGCAAAACGCTGGGCGTCGTTTTCTCTCGTGTCGCGAGAGATGCGATCACGATCGGCTAATATTTGCAGTCTTTATTTATGCCGTGAGTGCGGCAAGGTTCGAGGTTTACTCTATGGGTATTGAAATCCATCGGTTTTCGGTACGTTCGCGCGGCGTCGGCTCTGTGGGTCTGCGGGTTTTAGCGGTCGCGATCGCATGCGCCATACAGGTTCCGGCCTGGGCCGCCTGCAGCAATAATTCGCCGGTCAGCGGCGAAACGGTGAACTGCGATTCGACCGCTCCTAATCCACAAACCACCGGGATAGTCGGCGGAGCTGGGGTCGATTCGGTGGTCGTGAACATTCAGGCCGGCTCGGAGATCAGTGTGATTCCCGATGCAAGGGAACTGGGTATCACTGCGACCGGTAACGCCTGGCGTGTCAACAATAGCGGAAGCATCGTCAATAACAGCCTCAGTTCGCCTGGCGCGATTCGCCTCCTCGGCGCCGACGCCAGAGTGGACAACATCGGTTCCATCAGGAGCCGATCGACCGCCATCGAACTGGGTGCGCGCGCCGAGCTCATCAATTCTGGCGCCGTTTACGGCGAAGGCACCGCGATCGAGCTGGGTGATGACAGTCGCGTCGTAAACCGTGGTGACATCCGAGCGGCTCGCTTCGCAGGGATTTCGTTTCAAAACGCCGGACAGCTGATCAATGAGGCCGGTGCGACCATTACGTCCGACCGAGCTACCGCGGTACATGGCTCAAATGGATTGCAAATCGACAACCGCGGAACCATCGTGGGCGAAACCGCCGTGGGGACCGACGGCGGCGATTCCAGAATCACGAATTATGCCGGTGGTCTTATTGAGTCCAGGGTGTCCGATCGCTATGCGATCGGGTTGGGCGGCGGAAACGACACCATCGTCAACAACGGCACGATCAAGGCACCGAATGCGATTTCGTTCGGCGCAGGCGACGACAGCCTGACCATGACGGGCGGATCGGTGCTGGAGGGACGCGTCGACGGCGGCGAGGGTAATGATCGCGTGCGTCTGGAAGGCGGCAACAGCCTCGCATTGGCCTCTTTCCACGATTTCGAAACCATCCAGGCCGTCGCCGATTCGCGTTGGACCCTGTCCGGCGCCGTGCAGTCAGCCACATCGCCGTTGAGCTTCGACATCGGCGAGCGCGCGCAGCTCGACTTGGCCGGCGTGGTCGGCGCGACCGCTCTGACCAAGGTCGGCGCTGGCGTTCTGCGTATTTCCGGCGATAGCGCCGCCAATGCCGGGGCCGTTTCGGTCAATGCCGGAACCCTGGTCGTGGATGGCGCCTTGGGCGGCGATGTGCGCGTGGCTTCGGGTGCCGCGCTGTCCGGGGTGGGCCGCGTGGGTAGCCTCGCTAATGCGGGCACGCTGGCGCCGGGCAATAGTCTGGGAACCCTGAGCATCACGGGCGACTACCTGCATCAGGCCAGCGGCATCTTGCAGGTCGATGTCGACGCCGCCGGCGCTTCCGATCTGTTGCGGGTTGGCGGTAAGGCCACCTTGCAAGGCGGCCGGGTCGATGTGCTCAAGGCGCCCGGCCAGTACGCGGGCGGCACGCGCTATATCCTGGTCGACGCCGCGGGCGGTGTCAGCGGCCAGTTCGCTCAGCTCACGCAGAATTTGCCGTTCCTGGATCTGTTGCTGTCCTACGACGCGCAACACGTCTATCTGGACGTTGCACGCAATCGCACCCGTTACGTGGATGTTTGCTCGGACTTCAATCAGTGTCAGTCCGCGGCCCTGGTCGATGCGATCAGCGTGCGCCAACAGTTGGGTTCCGATACTGAAACCGTACTCGACGAATTGAGCACGCTGGACGTCGGCGGAGCGCGCTCGGCCTTGTTGAGTCTGAGCGGGAACATCCATGCGAGTTTCGCCAACGTGTTGCTGGACAACGCCGCGGAACGCACGCAAACACTGTCCAGACGGCTGTTGGAGCGGCGCGGCAGCGAAAACGAGCGCCATCGCGGCGGAGCCGGTTGGGTGCAGGTTTTTGGTGGTTCCGGGCAACTGGATTCCGACGGTGCCGTGCATGGTGCCGATTACAAGTCGCGCAGTATCGCGATTGGCATGGACACCTGGTTGAATGAGCATTGGCTGTTGGGTGCCAGCGTGCATGCGGACAATCTGGATGCCGATTTCGCGCGGGGCGAGCATGGCGAGGCCGATACGCTGGGGCTGTCGTTGTACGGCGGCTACTCCGGCGCGCGCTTTTATGTCGATGGGTCGTTGAGTTATTCGCAATTGGACAATGAGTTGGCTCGCTCGATACGGGTTGGTTCGATCCAGCGGCGGGCCGGTTCTGAGTACGACGGCGAGAGCTACGGCGCTTCGCTGGAAGCCGGTATCAATGTCGAGATCGGCGCCTCTTTGTTGCAACCGCTGCTGAGCGTCGAAGTCGATCGCATCAAGCAAGACGCATTCCGCGAAACCGGCGCCGCCGATCTGGATCTGCTGGGCAAGAGCCTGGAAGCCGAGCGCACCACCGCCGGACTGGGCGCCCGCTGGTCGTATCGTTACGAAGGCGACAGCTGGCGCTTGGAGCCCGCGGTTCAGGCGCGCTGGCTGTCGAGCTCTTCGGATCGCCATGCCGAGTTGGATGCGGCGCTGGTTGGGGCGCCGGAGCTGAGTTTCCGAAGCCGGGGCCTGGCTGTACCGGCCGACCGCTCCGCGCTCGGCCTTGGCCTCAGGGCCCGCCGTGGGCAGAATCTGGAACTTCAATTTGCTTATGAGTTCCAACACGGGGACCGCTTCAAATCCCAGAATGGCAGTGTGGGGCTGCGCTGGGCGTGGTAATGGTTAACTCCTTGCGTTTCACGTGAGTCCGGCATGCCCCTTTTCCACTACAAAGCCCTGAACGCGCGCGGCGAAATGCTGGACGGCCAGATGGAGGCCGCCAGCAACGTCGAGGTCGTGCAGCGGCTGCAGGAACAGGGGCATTTGCCGGTCGAGGCCAAGCTCGCCTCCGAGGCCGGAGCCTCGTCGTCGTGGAAGGGGCTGTTCAAGCCCAAGGCCTTCACCGGCGCGCGGCTGGTGCAGTTCACCCAGCAGTTGTCGACCCTGCTCGGCGCGGGTCAGCCGCTGGATCGCGCGCTGACCATCCTGCTCGATCTGCCCGAGGACGAGGCGGCCAAGAGCACGGTCGCCGACATCCGCGACGCGGTGCGCGGCGGCACTTCGTTGTCGGTGGCGCTCGAACGGCAGCACGGCACCTTCTCGCGCCTGTACATCAACATGGTCCGGGCCGGCGAGGCCGGCGGCAATCTGCACGAAACCCTGTCCCGGCTCGACGATTATCTCGAGCGCAGCCGGGTCATGCAGGGCCGGGTCATCAATGCGCTGATCTATCCGGCGATCCTGCTGTGCATGGTCGGCGCCAGCCTGATGTTCCTGCTCGGCTACGTGGTCCCGCAGTTCGGCCAGATGTACGAAAGCCTCGACGCCGAGCTGCCGATGTTCACCCAGGTGATCCTGTGGCTGGGCCTGTTCGTGCGCAATTGGTGGATCGTGCTGATCGCGGTGCCGGCGCTGGCGGTGCTGTGGTTCGACCGCAAGCGTCGCGATCCGGCGTTCCGCGAGGCGCTCGACGGCTGGCTGCTCAAGCGCAAGTTCGTCGGCGCGCTGATCGGCAAGATCGAGACCGCGCGCCTGACCCGCACCCTGGGCACCCTGGTGCGCAACGGCGTGCCGCTGATGACCGCGATCGGCATCGGCCGCAACGTGCTCAACAACCGGGTGCTGGCCGCCGACGTCGACGCCGCCGCCGAAGAGGTCAAGAACGGCGTATCGCTGTCGACCGCCTTGTCCAAGGGCAAGCGGTTCCCGCGATTGGCGCTGCAGATGATCCAGGTCGGCGAGGAATCCGGCGCGCTCGACGCGATGCTGATGAAGACCGCCGAGACCTTCGAACAGGACACCGGCATGGCCCTGGACCGCATGCTCGCGGCGCTGGTGCCGATCGTGACCGTGGTGCTGGCCGGCATCGTCGGCACGGTGGTGATGGCGGTGCTGCTGCCGCTGTACGACCTTACGAACTCGATCGGTTGAGCATGCGCGCGCCGACCTCGCCCTCATTGCCGATTACCGTGTTGTGTCACGCTTCTCCGCCTGTTCATGTGCCGGCGTTGAACGCAGGCTGTACCGGCGCGAACACGCGCGCTTGGCCGGTGAACTTTGCAAATCGTCGCGGAACACAATTCCTGAGCAAGGCTCAACCCCGTCCGCGTCCGCGAGACGTTACCAGTCCAGCATTAGCCTAAATCCCCTCCTAACGGATGACCGACATGCGCAAATCCCGTTCGAACAGCCGCCGCCTCACCCGTTCCCCGTCTCCGGCCGGCCAGCGCGGCATGAGCCTGATCGAGATCATCATCGTGATCGTGCTGATCGGCGCGGTGCTCGCCTTCGTCGGCAACCGCGTGCTCGGCGGCAAGGACCGCGGCGACTACAACCTCGCCAAGGGCCAGGTGCAGACCCTGGCCGGCAAGATCGATTCGTTCCAGATGGACACCGGCCGCCTGCCGTCCTCGCTCGAGGAACTGGTCAAGGCCCCGGCCGACGCCAACGGCTGGCTGGGTCCGTACGCGAAGGACGCCGAGCTCAAGGACCCGTGGGGCCATCCGATCGAATACCGCGCGCCGGGCGAAAGCGGCCCCTACGACCTGGTGAGCTACGGCAAGGACGGCAAGGCCGGCGGCACCAGCGTCGACGGCGACATCAAGAACAACTGAGTAATCAGCGACCGCGCATCCAATGAGCATCCGCCCGCGGCACAGTCCCTCCGCCCGAGGAGGGCGAGGGGACCCGGCCGCGGCGCGCAGCGCACGCGCGGATTCGCGCGCGCGCATGCGGTTGCCGGCGCGCGCGGGCCGTCGCCAACGCGGCATGTCGCTGCTGGAAATGCTGCTGGTGATTGCCCTCATCGCCGGCATCGGCGTGTTGACCGTCGGCATGATGAACGGCGGCATGGCCGGCATGCAGTTGCGTTCGGCGTCCAAGGAAATCGCTTCGCAACTGCGCTACACGCGCAGCCAGGCGATCGCGACCGGACGTTCGCAGAAGTTCACCATCGATCCCACCGCTCATACCTGGACCGCGCCGAACGGGCGCAGCGGCGATATTCCCAAGACCCTCGGAATCGTCTTCACCGGCGCGCGTGAAATCCAGCCGCGCCGCGGCGAGGGCGCGATCATGTTCTTCGCCGACGGCGCGTCCACCGGTGGCCGGGTCAAGCTCAGCGCCAAGCAGGCGGCGTGGAATGTCGACGTGGCCTGGCTGACCGGCGAAGTCAAACTCAAGCGCGGCGAGGCGCCGCGATGAACGCGCTGCGTTCGTCGTCGTTTGCGCGCACGCGCGTTTCGCATCGCGCATCGTCGTTGCGTCAGCGCGGCTACACCTTGCTCGAAGTGATCGTCGCGTTCGCCTTGCTGGCGATGGCGTTGACCTTGTTGCTGGGCACCTTGTCGGGCGCGGCCAAGCAGGTGCGCTGGTCCAGCGATGCCGGCCGCGCCGCGTTGTACGCGCAGTCGCTGATGGATCAGGTCGGGGTCGGGCAACCGCTCAAGCCGGGCCAGCGCAGCGGCGATTTCGAAAACGGCCGTTACCGCTGGACGCTCGGCGTCGCCCAATGGCGCGACCCGTTGCCGGCCTCGTCGCAACTCATCGATCCCAACGCGCCGCGCTTGTTCGAAGTGCAGCTCGCGGTGGAGTGGGGCGACGGCGGCGCCGGCCGGCGTCTGTTCCTGCGCTCGTTGCGCAGCAGCGCGGCGTCGAACGAGGTGTCGCTGTGAGGCGCGCGCGCGCCGACGGGTTCGCGCTCGCACGACTGCGTTCGCGTCCAGCGACGCATGCGCGCGGCTTCACCCTGATCGAAGTGTTGCTGGCGATGGTGTTGCTGGTCGCCGGCCTGACCCTGGCCTTCGCGACCTTGTCGGCGGCGACCAAGACCGCCACCCGCGGCGAAGTGCTGGCCCAGCGCAGCGAACGCGAACGCGCGGTCGAAGGCTTCCTGCGCAAGCGCATCGCCGCGACCCGGCCGATTCCGTTCGCGTTCGATCAAAGCACCGCGGTGCCGCAGCGTTTCACCGGCGAACCCGACCGCCTGCGTTTCGTCGCCGACCTGCCCGATTACCTCGGCCAGGGCGGCCCGTATCTGCACGATTTCGCCATCGAAAACGACGGCGACCAGACCCGCATGGTGCTGTCGCTGTCGATGGTGCTGGCCGGCGAGACGATCAAGGAAGCGCGCGAACGTCCGCCGGAGTTGCTGGTCGACGGCTTGAAGTCGGCGCGTTTTCGTTATCGCGCGATCGATCCGCAGCGCGGCCAACTGGGCGAATGGCAGGAACGTTGGCAAACGCCGGATCAACTGCCGTTGTTCGTCGAAGTCACCCTTACCGATCGCGATGGCCGCGATTGGCCGCCGCTGATCGTATCGCTGCCGCTGGCCACCGCCTCGGCCGGCGGTTTCGTGCCTGAGCTGTGATGCGTCCGCGCGCTGTCGTCGCAGCCTCTTTCGCGGCCCCCCGCAACGCGCGCGGCGCGGCGCTGCTGCTCGTGATGTGGATGATCGCGCTGCTGACCGCGCTGATCGGCGCGTTCGCGCTGAGCGCGCGCACCGAGAACCTGCAGGGCCGGGTGATGGTGCGCGGCCTGGTCGCGCAGAACGCCTCGCGCGCCGGGCTGGAGTACGCGATGACCCGGGTGGCGATGACCGACCAGAAACTGCAGTGGCAACCCGACGGACGCCCGCATCGCTGGACCTATGGCGATGCCAAGCTGGAGATCACCATCGTCGACGAGAACGGCAAGGTCGATCTCAACCAGGCCGACGCGGCGCTGTTGACCGCGTTGATCCAGGGCACCGGCAAGCTCGAGCAATCCGAGGCGGCGCGACTGGCCGCGGCGATCATCGACTGGCGCGATGCCGATACCCTGACCCAGCCGGCCGGTGGCGCGGAAGATGCCGACTATGCGTCGGCGGGACGACCTTATGGGGCCAAGGATGCCGAATTCGAAAGCGTGGCCGAACTGGAGCAGGTGCTGGGCTTCACTCCGGCGCTGTATGCCAGGATCGAGCCACACGTCACGGTTTACAGCGGACGTACCCGGCCCGAACCTGCGTTCGCCTCGGTCGAAGTGCTCAATGCTATGGGGATGAATGGCGCCCAGCTTGTCGAGCAGCGGCGCAGAACGCAGCCCGGATCACAATTGCCGGGTGCGGGGGGCGGTGGCGAACTCGCCGGCCTCGTCGGCGAACGCAGCGGAACCTATAGTATCGACAGCCGTGCACGGCTGGCGGATGGCCGCGAATCGGTGTTGCGGGTGGTCGTGCGAGCGGGGGGGAGTCCCTTACCGGGAATGACCTATACGCCGCTGCGTTGGGAGGAGGGAGCTTCATCACGATGAACTCGCAAGTTGCCGAAAGCCGGTTGGGCGCCAACCGGTTGAGAAGTCTTAGCGCGCGGCTTGCACCGGGAGCGGGCGGCTTTTTCTCGTGGTGGGGACGTACCCTCGCCTCGTGGTTGCCGCTGCGCGCGCGTCAGGCGCTGGGCGTGGATCGCGGTCGCCTGCTGCTGCAGGTCGACGGCGACAGCGTGCACCTGCGCCTGCAGCAGGGCAGCGAAGTGCGCGATCTGGCGGTGCTGCCGAGCCTGGCCGATCTGAATGCGCCGGCCGAAGCCAACACCGGCACGGTCGTGGCCGATCCGCTCGCGCCGTTGTTGCCGCCCCGCATCGGCGATCTGCCGCGCTGGCTGCTGTTGCCGCCCGCCACCAGTCTGCGCCGGCGGTTGACCTTGCCGGCGGCCGCGGCCGATCGGCTGCGCGACGTGGTGGGTTTCGAAATCGACCGCCAGACCCCGTTCACCGCCGACGCGGTCGCCTACGACGCGCGCGTGCTCGCGCGCCGCGACGGCGACGGCCAGCTCGACGCCGAACTGGTCGCGGTGCCGCGTCAGGCGCTCGACCCGCAACTGGCCAAGATCGGCCCGCTGGCCTCGACCCTGTCGGGCATCGAAGTGGCCGGCGCCGACGGCGTGCCGCTCGGGGTCAACCTGTTGCCGCCGTCGCAGCGCCGCACCCGCAGCGACCCGTTCCGTTACTGGAATCTGGCCCTGGCCGCGGTCGCGCTGTTCGCGCTGGCCGCGGCGATGTGGCAGGTGCTGGAAAACCGCCGCGCGGCGATCGACGATCTGCAGCAGACCATCGCCAAGAACGCCGCTTCCGCGCGCCAGGCCTCGACCCAGCGCCAGCAACTGGTGGACCTGATCGAGGGCCAGGCCTTCCTCGACCGCACCCGCGCCGCGCGCCCGAGCACCGTGGAAATCATCGACGAACTCAGCCGGCGCATGCCCGACACCACGTACCTGGAAAAACTCGCGATCGAAGACGAAAGCCTGTTGATGATCGGCCTGAGCCGCGAGGCGTCCTCGCTGATCGGCAAGTTGCAGGGCACCAAGCTGTGGCGCTCGCCGGCCTTGACCGGCGCGGTCCAGCCGGATCCGGCGACCAATCGCGACCGCTTCACCCTGACCGCCGAGATCGGACCGCCGAAACCGCAGACCCCGGAGGCCGCGCGTGGCCCCTAAGTCGAGCGTGGCCGCCGCCTCGGGCATGAACCGTCTGCGCGCATTGACCGCCGATCGCGACCGCTGGCTGGCTCTGGGCCTGCTGCTCGGCGCGCTCGCCATCGCCTATGCGGTGCTGATCCACCCGTGGTGGACGGTGCCGATGATGGAAGCCGGCGATTCGCTGGAAAGCCTGCGCGAACGCGAACTGCGCCAGCGCATGGAGCTCAAGCAGGCGCCGCAGATCAAGCAACGCCTGGAACTGGTGCGCAAGCAGCAGGAAACCCGCCCGGGCTTCCTGCCCGAGGCGACCGCCGAGCTGGCCACCGCCGGCCTGGTCCAGCGTCTGGAAACCGTGGTGTTGCAGGCCAGCCCCGGCAATCGCAGCTGTGGCATCGTCAACCGTTCGCCGCTGGCCGAACCGCGCCGCGACCGCTACGCGCGCGTGGTCGTGCAGGTGCGCCTGCGCTGCGGCGCGCCGGAAACCGCGGCGGTGCTGCATTCGCTGGAAAGCGGCTCGCCGCGGCTGTTCGTCGGCAATCTCAATCTGCTGTCGACGCGCGGCTATTTCGTACCCGGCACCGCCGGCCCGGCCAACGACGGCGGCCTGGACGTGAGTTTCGATCTGTACGGCTACCTGCGTCCGACCCCGGCGCCCGCGCCGGCCGCCGCGGCGCCCGCGAGCGCTGGCGCTGGCTCAGATGCAGACGCGAGTGACGCCGACCGTCCCGAACCCGCCGCCGGAGCCACCGATGCGCCTTGACGACGCCAGCCCGCGCACCTGGTTGCTGGCCACCGCGGCCGGCTGGGCCTTGCTGACCTGGGTGCTGGCCCTGGCCGGGATGGGTCGCCACGTCGATCCGCTGGCCGAGGACCCGACCCTGGTCAAAGCGCTGCCGCAGGTGCAGAAGAGTCCGCCCGACACGCTCGGCCCGCTCAGCCAATACGGCGAGATCGCCTCGCGCCCGTTGTTCGTCGACGACCGCCGGCCCAAGCCGTTCTTCATGCAGGGCAAGGGCGAGGGCGAGAATCAGGCGGCCACGTTCGACTACCTGCTGACCAGCGTGCTGATCACCCCGCAGCTGTCGATGGCGTTCCTGCAGCCGGCTGACGGCAGCGAGTCGGTGCGGGTCAAGCTCGGCGAAGTGCCCGAATCGCACCCGGCCTGGCGCCTGACCTCGCTGGAGCCGCGCCGGGCGGTGTTCGAAGGCCCCGAAGGCCGGCGCGAACTCGACCTGCGCATCTTCAACGGCCAGGGCGGGCAGCCGCCTACCGCGGTCGCTTCGCCGCCGCCGGGCAGCCCGGGCGCGCAGCCGATCGGACGCACCGTGCCGCCGGCCGGGCCGATCGCGCCGCCGCAACCCAATCGCTCGCCGCAGGTGTCGCAGACCCCGCCACCGCCACCGCCGTCGCAACCCTCACCGTCACCGAGCGCAGCACCCACTGACAGCACTACCTCCGCGCCGCTCACCGAGCAGGCGCAGATGGAAGCCATCCGCAAGCGGATCGAGGCGCGACGCGCGCAACTGCGGCAGCAGCAAGCCGCTCAACCCCCGGCCAACACGCCGTAGAGTGAACGCATGAAGCTACGTTCTCAGCAATACGCCACCCATGCCCTGGTCGCGGCGATCATCGCCACGCAGTTGGCCTCGTGCTCCAGCGTGATGTCGCCGCGCGTGAAGCGCGAAGGCGACCCCGCCGCGCTCAAGGGCCCGCAGACCGAGCAGGCCGGCGCGCGTCTGACCCACAACGGCGTCGAGCAGGAGCCGCTGGACAACAAGGACGACGAGGAGGGCCCCAAGGCGCAGATCCGTCGCGGCACCGGCCAGACCATCAACCGCGGCGCCGCCTCGCGGCCGCCGCCGGGCTTGCCGGCGACCACCGGCACGGCCAGCTTCAACTTCGAGGGCGAGTCGGTGCACGCGGTGGTCAAGGCCATCCTCGGCGACATGCTCGGCCAGAACTACGTGATCGCGCCGGGCGTGCAGGGCACCGTCACCTTGGCCACGCCGAAGGAAGTCAGTTCGGCCGAAGCGCTGAACCTGCTGGAGATGGTGCTGAGCTGGAACAACGCCCGCCTGGTCTACACCGGCGGCCGCTACAACGTCGTGCCGGCCGATCAGGCGCTGGCCGGCAACGTCGCCCCGAGCACCAATTCGGCCGCGTCCGCGCGCGGCTTCGAAGTGCGCACGGTGCCGCTGAGGTTCATCTCGGCCACCGAGATGGAAAAGATCCTCAAGCCGTACGCGCGTCCTAACGCGATCGTCAACGTCGACAACTCGCGCAACATCATCACCGTCGGCGGCACCCGCGCCGAGCTCGAGAACTACCTGCGCACGGTCGAGGTGTTCGACGTCGACTGGCTGTCGGGCATGTCGGTCGGCGTGTTCCCGCTGCAATCGGGCAAGGCGACCAAGGTCGTGGCCGACCTGGAAAAAGTGTTCGGCGAGCAGAGCAAGTCGCCGGTCTCGGGCATGTTCCGCTTCATGCCGCTGGAAGGCGCCAACGCGGTGATGGTGATCACCCCGCAGGCCGATTACCTCGACGACATCAAGGACTGGCTCGACCGAATCGACAGCGCCGGCGACAACGTCCAGCTGTATACGATGGAACTCAAGTACATCAAGGCTAAGGACCTCGCCGACCGGTTGTCGGAAGTGTTCGGCGGACGCGGCGGCAGTGGCAGCTCCGGCGGCGAAGGCGCGCCGTCGCTGATGCCGGGGCTGGAATCGACCGAACTGCGCGACAACGGCAGCGGCACGTCCAGCGCCGACATCGGCAAGAGCAGCGACGGCGGCTCGGATTCCAGCAGCGGCGGTGGCGGCCTCGGCGGCGGCGCGTCGCTGGGCACGCGGCAATCGGGCAACGGCGCGGTCACCCTGGAGGTCGACGGCAGCAAGGTCGGCGTGGCCGCGGTCGAGGAAACCAATTCGATCCTGGTGCGCGGCAATCCGCAGTCCTGGCGTTCGATCCGCAACGTGATCGAAAAGCTCGACGTGATGCCGATGCAGGTGCACATCGAAGCGCAGGTCGCCGAAATCGAGCTCAACAGCGGCCTGGAATACGGCGTGCAGTGGTTCCTCGAGCGCGCGACCATCGACAACGGCTTCGGCGACCTCAACCGCGCCACCAACCCGCTGGTGCCGCCGAAGTGGAGCACCATCGCCGGCAGCATCGGAGGCAAGAGCGGCGATGGCCTGGCCTGGTCCTTGATCAAGAACAACGCCGCGGCGGTGCTGTCGGCCTTGGACAAGGTCACCGACGTGCACATCCTGCAGACCCCGTCGGTGTTCGTGCGCAACAACGCCGAGGCCACGCTCAATGTCGGCGCGCGCATTCCGATCGAATCGGTCTCGGTCAACACCGGCACCGGCAACAACAACACCTACAGCCAGGTGCAGTACCTCGACACCGGCGTGATCCTCAAGGTGCGTCCGCGCGTCAGCCGCGACGGCATGGTGTTCCTGGACATCGTGCAGGAAGTCAGCTCGGTCGGCGCGCCGCTCAATTCGGGCAGCACCAACGTCACCATCAACACCAAGAAGCTCAAGACCGAAGCGGCGGTGCAGAGCGGCGAAACCGTGCTGCTGGCCGGCCTGATCGCCGACCAGACCGATCGCGGCTCCAGCGGCCTGCCGGGGCTGAGCCGCATTCCGGTGCTGGGCGGCTTGTTCGGCAAGCAGAACTCCAAGACCTCGCGCCGCGAAACCATCATCCTGTTGACCCCGACGCTGGTGCGTAATCCGCAGGAATCGCGCGACCTGACCGACGAGTACAGCCGTCGTTTCCGGGCGATGGAGCCGCTCAATCCCAAGAAGAAGTAAGCGCCCGGCGTGGATGCGTCCACGCCGGCGGCGGATCGAACGGGGCCGGCATCGCCGGCCCCGTTTGCGTTTGGGGTCCGGGTAAACCTCCACGCGTCCTGCCTTCGCCTTCGCCATTTGAAAGGGGGCGGGGGACTCGTCATGCCCGCCGCGCGAACGCATCCCGACACCGCCATCACCCGCACCCGGCCTCGATCGCGCACACTATGCGCGTCCCTTACGAACGCGCAGATGCCCGAACGTCAGCACCCGCCCGCGCTCCATCCCGCCGCGCCGCCCGCGCGTGGTCCGGCCGCAGTCGCGCCGCCCAACGCCCGCGTCATGCACGCGCGAGCGCCATGAGCGACCTGCCGATCGTGGTGGTGCCGGTCGGCGTCGACGACGACGCCCTCGACGCCTGCCTGGCCGCGCTGGAACTGTGCACCCCGCCGGGTACCCGCGTGTGGCTGGCCGACGATGCCCAATCCGGGCCGCGCGGCTACGCCATCATCGAACGCTGGCTGCAGCGCACCGCGCTCAAGGCCGATTACAGCCGCCGCCAGCGCAGCATCGGCGAGGTCGCGCACCTGGACGAAATCCTGATCGCCTGCGGCGAGGCCGACGTGGCCGTGCTCGCGGCCGATGCGGTGCCCGCGCCGGGCTGGCTGTCGCGCCTGAGCGCGAGCCTGGCGGTCGACCGCGCGATCGCCTCGGCCACGCCCTGGTGCAATGCCGGCGAAGCCGCCGCGTGGCCGCGCATCGGCGAGATCGCGCCCTTGCCCGATGCCGGCGACGCCGAACGGCTGGCCCGCGCGCTGGCGCAGATGCCGGCCGCGCATCCGGAGTTGCCCGCGGCGATCGGCCACGCGGTGCTGCTGCGCGGCAGCGCGCGCCGCCGCGCCGGCGGCCTGGACGCGGCCAGTTACGGCTCGTGGTACGCCGCGCTGACCGACCTGTCGCTGCGCCTGTCCGGCCTGGGCTGGCGCAATGTGCTGTGCGATACCGCTTACGTCGCCCGCCTGAGCGAAGGCCGCCCGAGCGACGGCGACATGGACGTGCTGGCCTCGCGCTGGCCCGACTGGCATGCACGGCTGGCCAATTTCCTGATGCACGATCCCCTGCGCGAATTGCGCCAACACCTCGCCGAACGCCTCGAACGCGTCGGCCCACCGGAACCGCAACGTGACCTCTTCCTCTGATCCGCGCCCGTTGCCGGGCCGCGCGGAATTCCAGGCGATCGTGGTCAGCTACCGCAGCGCCGCGACCATCGACGAATGCCTGAGCCGACTGCGCGAATGCGCCGGCGTCGCCGCGATCCGCGTCGTCGACAACCAGTCCGACGACGGCACCCTGGAGATCGTGCAACGCCACGCCTCGCTCGACCCGCGCCTGCGCTTCGTCGCCAATCCCGACAACCCCGGGTTTTCGGTCGGCTGCAACCAGGGCGTGGCCGAGCTGGACCCGGCGCGCGACGACGACTGGCTGGTGTTCGTCAATCCCGATTGCATGGTCGAACCCGACACCTTCGCGCGGCTGCACGCGCTGGCCGCGCCGCTCGGCGATGCGCTGCTCAGCGCCGACCTGGTCAACGAGCACGACGAACGCGATGCCGCCGTGCGCCGGCGCGATCCGGACTTCGGCGCGATGCTGGCCGGCCTGCTGCGCCCGTGGGCGGCGCCGAAAATGGCGGTGGCGCCGGACGACAGCCAGGAACTGCAATCGGTGCAAGCGACCTCCGGCGCGTTGATGCTGATGCCGAGGCGTTTGTTCGCGCGCATCGGCGGGTTCGACGAGGGCTATCGCCTGCACGCCGAAGACCTCGACCTGTGCCGGCGCGTGCGTGAGAGCGGCGCCACCGTCGCGGTCGCCAACCACGTGCGGGTGATGCACGTGCGCGGCGTGTCCAGCCGCTCGCGGCCGTTCTTCGTCGAATGGAACAAGCACCGCGGCCTGTGGCGCTACTTCAGCAAGTTCGAAGCCCCGCGCCGCGGCGCGCTGGTGCGCGCGGGCGTGTTCGCGGCGATCTGGTTGCGGTTTCCGATCGCGGCATTGCGCGCGGCGTTTCGTTGAGAGCGAGCGGCACCGCGCCGCCGATTGGCCGCATCGCGCCGATCCCGAACCGCATGTCGCCGACGCCGCTCAATGAGCCCCTCTCCCGCGGCGCGGGAGAGGGGTTGGGGTGAGGGTGTGAGGGCGAGGAATGCAGCATCCACCTCGCAGACTTCGCCGCATGCCCTCATCCGCCCTTCGGGCACCTTCTCCCGCTTGGCGGGAGAAGGGAGCGCGGGTCGTCCTGCCGCGTTCCTTACAGCTCCATCAAATCCCGCCCGATCACCAGCTCGCCCTTGAAATACGGCGCCACCGCCTCGCGCCAGACCGCATCGGTCAGCGACGCATCGCCGCCGGGCACGAAGTGGTTCAGCACCAATGTCTTGACTCCGGCCTGGGTGGCCAAGCGTCCGACCTGCTCGGTGGTGGTGTGGCTGTCGAGCAGATGCTGGCGCAGCCGCGCGGCCTGCGCTTCGCTGGCGATCAACCGCTCCAGCGCTGGCAGGTACATCACTTCGTGCACCAGCACGTCGGCGCCGCGCGCCAGTTCGATCAAGGCCGCGCTGGGCCGGGTGTCGCCGGAAAACACGATCGAGCGATCCGGGCAGTCGAAGCGGTAGGCGAACGCCGGCGTCATCGGCGGATGTTCGACCAGCGCCGCGGTCACCTTGACCCGATCGTCCTGCATCACCACGCCGCCGCGGCGAAGCTCGTGCGGGCGGATCAGCGGCGCCAGCGGCGGCCGGCCTTCGTCGGCGATGCGGGTGCGGACGTCGGTGTCGTTGAGCTGCAGGAAACGCCGGGTCATGCGCTTGAGCGGCGGCGGCCCCCAGGCGTCGACCGGGTGGCGCAGATCGGCGGCCCAGGCCAGCCACAGCAGGTTGCCGTAGTCGGCGTTGTGATCGGAATGATGGTGGGTGATGAACACGTCGCGGATCGCGCCGAGCGACAGCCCGGCCAATGCCATCTGCCGGGCCACGCCATTGCCGCAATCGATCACGTAGACCGCGTCGCCGACCACCACCGCGTTCGCCGGCGCCGCGCGCAACGCCTTCGGGGTCGGCCCGCCGGCGGTGCCGAGCAGGATCAGGCGCGAGCGTGCGGCCGGCGCGTTCGCGGCGGTGCTCGCGGTGGCGCCCGCGGGCAGGGCGCGGGTGCCGAGCGCGGCGCCGGCGGCGAGGGCGGCGGCGAGCAAACGCCGGCGTGTGCGATCTGTGCGTGGGTCCATGAGCGCAGACTAGCCGCTCACCAGGAATGTGACGATTGTGAGTACGACCGCCGAGGGGGCGGGTCGTATAGTCGGCCGACCAACGACCACAGGGAGCCGGTCATGTCCATCTTCAGCAAGTTGTTCGGCGGCAAGCGCGACCACGACGGGCCCGCGCACCCGATGGACCTGCACAGCTTCGCCGACCGCTACGCGGCGGCGTTGCGCGCCGCCTGGCCGGACGCGCAACTGAGCATCGCCCACGGCGCGCTGGTGTCGGATGCGCGCATCGACTGGTCGCTGCCGGACGGCTTCAAGGCCACCCATTTCCTCGGCAACAGCTATCAACGCTATCTCGACGCGCCCGAATCACTGGAGACGGTATTCGCCGACCAGATCGCTTCGGCGCGCGACGTGCAGCGCGGCCTGGACCGGCCCGCGGCGCTGGACGTGGCGACGATCCTGCCGGTGCTCAAGACCCGCGGCTGGCACGAGATCGCCTTGCAGCAGGCGCGTTCGACCGGCGCCGGCAACCGCATCCCCTTCATCGTCGAGCCGCTGGCCGGCGATCTGGTTCTGACCTATGTCGAGGACACCCCCGATTCGATGAGTTTCCTGTCGCCGGCCGACGCCGAACGAGGCGGTCTCGACGGCGAGGCCTTGCGCGCCCAGGCCTTGAGCAACTTGAGCCGGTTTCTGCCGGAGTTGAAGGTGCAAGGCGCTGACGGCCGCTTCGTGGCGCGGCTGGACCGCAACTACGATGCGAGCATGGTGTTGTTGTTCGAGCACTGGAGCGAACGCATCCAGGTGCAGGGCGATCCGGTGTTCGCGATCGCCGCGCGCGACGAGGTGATGGTCTGCGGCAGCGAGGATCAGCGCAGCGTGGATTCGCTCAAGGACATCGCCGCGCAGATCGCGCAGTCCTCGGCCTACAACCTGTCGGATGCGTTGTTCGTGCATCGCGACGGCGAGCTGCGGGTGTTCGCCGACTGAGGGACGCGAGTGCGATCCGCGCATCGGCGGCGCGATCAGTCGGTTTATTGATCGGCCGCGGCGACCAGCGAAGCGGCGATCGCATCGAGCTCATCGTGCGAAAACGCGGCGACGGCCTGCAGCTGCGCGCCACAGGCCAGGTCGTATGTCAGGTTGAAGCGGCGGCCCTGATAGCGGCACGCGAACACTTCGGCCTCCGGCATCATGCCGCGATGGATCAGTTCGATGCGGCCCAGGTCGTACAGGCGTTGCACCGCCGATTCGACCTGCGCCAGCGACAACCCACCGAGTCCGGCCTGCATGCGCGACCGTCAGCGGTAACGGTTGATCTGATCGCGCAGCGATTTCGCCGCGCTCGCCGCGGCTTGCGCGTAATCGTCGCCGCTGGACGCGTACAAAATCGCGCGCGAGCTGCTGACCATCAGGCCGGTGCCGTCGGCGGCCTTGGCGTTGCTCACCACCGCTTCGACATCGCCGCCCTGCGCGCCGACACCGGGCACCAGGAACGGCACGTCGCCGACGATCGCGCGCACTTCGCGCAACTGCGCCGGCCAGGTCGCGCCGACCACCAGCGAACAATTGCCGTGGCCGTTCCACTCGCGCGCGACTTTCTCGGCGACGTGCTGGTACAGCGGACGCCCGTCGACCAGCAGGTCCTGCAGATCGCCGGCGCCGGGATTGGAGGTGCGGCACAGCACCACCACGCCGCGGTCGGCGCGATCGAGGAAGGGCTGCACCGAATCGCGGCCGAGGTAGGGATTGGCGGTGACCGCATCGGCCGCGTAGCGATCGAAGGCTTCGCTGGCGTAATGCTGGGCGGTGCTGCCGATGTCGCCGCGCTTGCTGTCGAGGATCACCGGAATGCCGGGATGATTCGCATGGATGTAGGCGATCAGGCGCGCCAGCGCGTCCTCGGCGCCCAGCGCGGCGAAGTGGGCGATCTGCGGCTTGAACGCGCAGGCGTATTGCGCGGTGGCGTCGACGATGTCGCGATTGAACGCGAACACCGCATCGGCATCGGCGGCGAAACGCGCCGGGAATTTGGCCGGCTCGGGATCCAGGCCGACGCAGACCAGGGTGCCGGCCTGTTGCCAACGGTCGCGCAGTGTCTGCATGAAGGTCATGAGGATGGATCCTGGGTTCGGGAATCGGGAATCGGGAATCGGGAATCGGGAGTCGGAGGAATCGGAGTTGGAGTTGGAGTTCGAAGTCCCGGCTTTTGCTTCTACCGATTCCCGATTCCCCATTCCCGATTCCCGCCCCAATCAAGTAACGACGATAGGCTCCCCCGACGTCACCACCACCGTGTGCTCGAACTGAGCCGCGAAGCCGCGCCGGCAGCGCATCGCCCAACCGTCGTCGCCTTCGTCGGTGTGGGTGCAGTGGGTCGCCAGGAACGGTTCGATCGTGATCACCATGCCCTCGTGCAGGCGGCGGGTGTCGCGCGGGTCGTAGTAGCCGGGGATGTTGCCCGGGGCTTCGTGCAGGGCGCGGCCGACGCCGTGACTGCCGAGGTTGCGGATCACCCGCAGGCCGCGTCGCGCCGCCACCGTTTCGACGGTGCGGCCGATGCTGTTGAGCAGGTTGCCGGCGCGCAGTTGCGCGATCGCGCTGTCGCGCGCTTCCAAGGTGGCGTCGAGCAGTTTCTGCTGGGCCGCGCTGGCGGTGCCGACCACGAAGCTGCCGCCGGTGTCGGCGAAGTAACCGTCGAGTTCGGCCGAGACGTCGATGTTCACCAGATCGCCGTCGCGCAACACGCTGGCGTCGGGGATGCCGTGGGCGGCGACCGAGTTGATGCTGATGCAGGTCGCGCCGGGGAAGTCGTAGGTCAGCTGCGGCGCCGAGCGCGCGCCGGCCTCGCGCAGCATCGTCGCGCCGATCGCGTCGAGATCGCGCGAGACCGCGCCGGCGACGGCGGCGTCGCGCATCGTGTTGAGGATCGTCGACACCAGCGAGCCGGCGCGGCGCAGTCCCTCGAGTTCGAAGGCGTGCAGTACGGTCATGGGGTCATCCTCGGGTTCGGCTCGGGTGTGCGTGCATGATCGCGCAATGCGCGTGGTCGGGGCGTGCGGACGCTCTCACGTCAGGCTGCGGATCAGCAGCGCCAGCGCCACGCTGGTCACGGTGGTGACCGCGGCGATGATCGCGCTGTCCTTGAAGCTGGTGTGCAGCGCCAGCATGAATGCGGCGATGAACGAGCCCAGCAGGATCGCCAGGATCACGATCGTGCCGGCGCCCTGGAACTCGGTGATGCCGGTGGACGCGCCGAAACTGAGCAGGCCGACGATCACCAGCACCGGCGCGATCGCCGCGTAGATCACCGCCCAGGCGGCTTCGCCGTAGCTCACCGCGCAACCGACCAGCTTGTCGGCGCTGACCCGCACGGTCACGGTGGTGACGGCGAACCAGACGCCGAGTTTCATCGCCGCTTCCGGCGCGAACGCCAGCAGCGCGATGAAGGCGAGGATCGGCAGAAGGATCGGCATGACGGGTACGACTCAAACGAGATTGCGAATACAGCGGTTGCGGTCGGCGCCGCGCGCGAGCGTCGCGACGCCGGGTCCGCGCAACGAATCGGGCCGCGTCGATCGACGCGGCCCGAAGGGTCTTACTTGAGCGCCTTGAAACGCAGGCGGTGCGGACGCGCGCCTTCTTCGCCGAGGCGACGCTTCTTGTCGTCCTCGTACTCGCGGTAGTTGCCCTGGAAGAACTCGACGTGCGAGTCGCCTTCGAACGCGAGGATGTGGGTGGCGATGCGGTCGAGGAACCAGCGGTCATGCGAGATGACCACCGCGCAGCCTGGGAACTCGAGCAGCGCGTCTTCGAGCGCGCGCAGGGTTTCCACGTCGAGGTCGTTGGACGGTTCGTCGAGCAGCAGCACGTTGCCGCCCTGCAGCAGGGTCTTGGCCAGATGCAGACGGCCGCGTTCACCACCCGACAGCGTGCCGACCATCTTCTGCTGGTCCTGGCCCTTGAAGTTGAAGCGGCCAAGGTAGGCGCGCGACTGAATTTCCACGCCGTTGATGTTGAGGATGTCGGCGCCGCCGGAGATTTCCTGGAACACGTTGTGGTTGCCGTCGAGCTTGTCGCGGCTCTGGTCCACATAAGCGATCTTGGTGCTCGGGCCCTTGACGATCTCGCCCTTGTCCGGGGTTTCCTGGCCGGTGACCATCTTGAACAGCGTGGATTTACCCGCGCCGTTCGGCCCGATGATGCCGACGATCGCGCCGGCCGGGATGATGAAGCTCAGGTCGTCGATCAGCAGGCGATCGCCGAACGACTTGGACACGTTCTTGAACTCGATCACCGAGTTGCCCAGGCGCTCGCCCGGCGGGATGAAGATCTCGTTGGTCTCGTTACGGCGCTGGTATTCGACCGAGTTGAGCTCTTCGAAGCGCGCCATGCGGGCCTTGCCCTTGGTGCGGCCGCCCTTGGCGTTGCTGCGCACCCACTCCAGTTCCTTGGCCAGCGCCTTCTGGCGGGCCTTTTCGCCGGACTCTTCCTGCTTGAGGCGCTCGGACTTCTGTTCCAGCCACGCGGTGTAGTTGCCCTTCCACGGAATGCCCTTGCCGCGGTCGAGTTCGAGAATCCACTCGGCGGCGTTTTCGAGGAAGTAGCGATCATGGGTGACGGCCACCACGGTGCCGGTGTAGCGGGTCAGGAACTGTTCCAGCCATTCGACCGATTCGGCGTCGAGGTGGTTGGTCGGTTCGTCGAGCAGCAGCATGTCGGGCTTCTGCAGCAGCAGCTGGCACAGCGCGACGCGGCGCTTCTCGCCGCCCGACAGCTTGCCGATGATCGCGTCCCACGGCGGCAGGCGCAGCGCGTCGGCGGCGACTTCCAGTTGATGTTCCAGGGTGTGTGCGTCGCCGGAGGCGAGGATCGCTTCCAGGCGCTGCTGTTCGGCGGCGAGCTTGTCGAAGTCGGCGCCTTCCTCGGCGTAGGCGTCGTAGATCTTGTCGAGCGCGGCCTGCGCGCTGAGCACGTCGCCGACGCCGACCTCGACCGCTTCGCGCACGGTGTGTTCGGGATTGAGCTGCGGTTCCTGCGCGAGATAGCCGACCTTGATGCCGGTGGCCGGGCGCGCTTCGCCGGTGAAGTCCTGGTCGACGCCGGCCATGATCTTGAGCACGGTCGACTTGCCGGCGCCGTTCAGGCCGAGCAGGCCGATCTTGGCGCCCGGGAAGAACGACAGCGAGATGTCCTTGATGATCTGACGCTTCGGCGGCACGGTCTTGCTGACGCCGTTCATGGTGTAGATGTATTGCATGCGAACTCCGAAGCAGGGGCGTGCCGAGCCGGGCCGGGTAGGGCCGGAGGGGGCGGACGGGAAACGGGGATTATCCCGCAGGCGCTGGCTGGGTTCCAGCGCGGGGGATGGGTGGGTCATACAGATTGTGGCGGAGGGGCGCGGATTCAAATGGCCGGTAGAGACTTCAGCGTGATCTCTCCAGGCCGTCATTCCCGCGAAGGCGGGGATCCAGAGCCTTCAGCATCATCTCTCCAGGTCGTCATTCCCGCGAACGCGGGAATCCAGTGACTTCAAGCGTTCTCGCACGAAAGGCCCTGGATTCCCGCCTTCGCGGGAATGACGGTAGGCAAGAGCGGTTAGTCCTGGGAGAGGCCTCGCTTCGGGTGGCTTGCGAAAACAGCAGTCACAGCGAGCTACGCTCTTCCCGAATCCCGAATCCCGAATCCCGAATCCCGAATCCCGAATCCCGAATCCCAGCCCTCAAACCCAAACAATAAACGCCACCACCGCCACCACCGCCGCGTACTTGAAGAAGTAGTACGTCCCCTTGCTGCGCTCCTTCAGCCCCTTGGCCTTCAAGCGCAGGCTGTAGAAGTACTTGAACGCCTTGTTGATCCCGCCGGTCTTGTCGCCCTCGTTGTTCGGCGAGGCGCCGGCCGCGATCAGGCGCTTGGCGATGAAACGGTTCAGGCCACGCGCCCAGCCCCAGCGCATCGGCCGCTCGATGTCGCAGAACAGGATGATGCGGTTCTGCTCGGAGCCGTTCTGGGCCCAGTGGATATAGGTCTCGTCGAACATGGTCCATTCGCCGTCGCGCCAGCTGTAGCGCTGGCCGTCGACGTCGATGAAGCAGGCGTCGTCGTTGGGCGTGTCCAGGCCCAGGTGCAGGCGCAGCGAGCCGGCGTAGGGGTCGCGGTGCGGGCGCAGTTCGCCGCCGGGCGGCAGTTCGGTGAACATCGCCGCCTTGACGCTGGGCACTTCGCGCAACAGCTGGGTGGTGACCGGGCACAGCTCGGCGGCCGAGGGATGGGCGTCGTCGTACCACTTCAGGTAGAAGCGCTTCCAGCCGCGGCGGAAGAACGAATTGAAGCCGACATCGTTATAGCCCTCGGCGGCCTTGATCTGCTGCAGCTCGCGCAGGTGCAGGGCCTCGGCGCGGATCTCGCGCCAGCGCGCGCGCAGCGGCTCGAGTTCGGGGAAATATTGGTCCGGGCTCAGGTACGGGCTGGTCGGTACCCGCGAGCAGGCGTACATCAGCACGTTGATCGGCGCCATGAAGGTCGAATGGTCGAGCAACTGGCGGCCCAACCGGTGGCGTACCCGGCCGCGGTAATGGACGTAGACCGCGCTGGCGAGGAACAGGAAGACGAAGACCCATTTCATGGTCGCAATATCCGGAACTGAAGCTGTCATAGTCGGGGCCGCCGTGAGCCTGGCGGCCGGACCGGCCGGTGGGGGGCGGGCCCTGAGGGTTGAGCGACGGTCATTGTCCGCCGGGTCGGGCGCCGGTGGCAGCCCTGCCTTGGCGGTTGGCCGCCATACGCCCCTAGGCTAACATTTCAAGTCTTGCGTCAAGCCACCCCCGCATTAACGGGGCGCGGCGGCCGCTTCTCGCCACCGCCCGGCCTGTCCCCGAGGTTCCTCCCCCCTGTCCGCTCCTTCTCCGAGGCTCCGCGAATGTTCCCCAGCCACACCCGTATTGCCGGATTCGATGACGAACTCGCCCAGGCCATCGCCGCCGAGGCCCGCCGGCAGGAAGACCATGTCGAACTGATCGCCTCGGAAAACTACGCCAGCCCGCGCGTGCTCGAAGCCCAGGGCAGCGTGCTGACCAACAAGTACGCCGAAGGCTATCCGGGCAAGCGCTATTACGGCGGCTGCGAATTCGTCGACATCGCCGAGCAACTGGCGATCGACCGGATCAAGGAGTTGTTCGGCGCCGACTACGGCAACGTGCAGCCGCATTCGGGCTCGCAGGCCAACCAGGCGGTGTATTTCGCCCTGCTCAACCCGGGCGACACCATTCTCGGCATGAGCCTGGCCCACGGCGGCCACCTCACCCACGGCGCCAAGGTCAACGCCAGCGGCAAGCTGTTCAACGCGGTGCAGTACGGCGTCAACGAGCAGGGCCTGATCGATTACGACGAAGTCGAGCGCCTGGCCCTGGAGCACAAGCCGAAGATGGTCGTGGCCGGTTTCAGCGCCTACTCGCAGGTGGTCGACTGGGCGCGCTTCCGCGCCATCGCCGACAAGGTCGGCGCGTATCTGTTCGTCGACATGGCCCATGTCGCCGGCCTGATCGCCGCCGGCGTGTACCCGAGCCCGGTGCCGCACGCGCACGTGGTCACCTCGACCACCCACAAGACCCTGCGCGGCCCGCGCGGCGGCATCATCGTCGCCAAGCGCTGGGAAGGCGCGGTCGATGCCGGCGCCGGTGCGGTCGATTTCGACGAGATGCAGAAGAAGCTGCAGAGCATCGTGTTCCCGGGCATCCAGGGCGGCCCGCTGATGCACGTGATCGCGGCCAAGGCGGTCGCGTTCAAGGAAGCGCTGGAGCCGGAGTTCAAGGACTACCAGGCCCAGGTCGTCAAGAACGCCCAGGCCATGGCCAAGACCATCATCGCGCGCGGCTACAAGATCGTCTCCGGCGGCACCGAAAACCACCTGATGCTGGTCGACATGATCGGCAAGGGCATCACCGGCAAGGACGCGGAAGCCGCGCTCGGCCGCGCCCACATCACCGTCAACAAGAACGCGGTCCCCAACGATCCGCAGAAGCCGTTCGTGACCTCGGGCCTGCGCATCGGCACCCCGGCCGTCACCACCCGCGGCTACAAGGAACCCGACTGCGTGGCCCTGGCCGAGTGGATCTGCGACGTTCTCGATAACCCGAAGGACGAGAACGTCATCGCCGGCGTGCGCGAGAATGTGACCAAGCAGTGCGCGCAATTCCCGGTTTACGGCTGAGAGCGAGGAGTGAGCGTGAGGAGTGAGGAACGAGCAACAGCAACCGTGCCGTGGCTTGTTCTTGTTGCTGGTTCGGAGGACAGTGGCCGCGTTACCGGCCTGTCCACTCAATTCTCACTCCTCTCGACTCACTCCTAGCCAATGCACTGTCCTTTCTGCCAGCACGTGGACACCCGGGTCATCGATTCGCGCGTGTCCGACGACGGCGCGACCATTCGCCGCCGCCGCGTCTGCGAGGCTTGTGGGGAGCGTTTCAGCACGATCGAGACGATCGAACTCAAGCTGCCGGTGATCATCAAGGGCGACGGCCGCCGCGAGGCCTTCGACGCGCGCAAGCTGCGCGGCGGTTTCGACCGCGCGCTGCAAAAGCGCCCGGTCTCGGAGGAACAGATCGAATCGGCGGTGCGCGCGGTCGTGCACCAACTGCGCATGACCGCCGAGCGCGAACTGGCCTCGCGCCGGGTCGGCGAATTCGTCATGGCCGAACTGCGCAAGCTCGACCACGTCGGCTACGTGCGCTTCGCCTCGGTGTACCGCTCGTTCGAGGACGTGGCCGATTTCCGCGAGGAGCTCGACCGGCTGGAACGCGATATCCCCGGCGACGGCCAGCTGACCTTGCTCGGCGACGACGAGCCGCGGCCGGACAAGAAGAAGCGCTGAGTTGCGGCGGCGCACGTTCCCACTGGTGTCCGAACACCCGGGGCCGAGCTATCGGATATGGGTTGGCCTGGACGATATGGATGAATTCGTCGCGCAGTTCCGCCGACACGCACCGCAGGCGCACTACGAACCGACGCAAAACCAGGGGCGATGGTTATGACCTACACGAAGACCGATCACGTTCATATGGCCCACGCCCTGCGCCTGGCCGAGAAGGGCGCGTACACGACCAAGCCCAATCCGTTGGTGGGCTGTGTGATCGCGCACGGCGAAGAAATCGTCGGCGAAGGTTGGCATGAACGCGCCGGCGAGCCGCACGCGGAAGTGCATGCGCTGCGCGGGGCCGGCGAACGCGCGCGCGGCGCGACCGCGTACGTGACCCTGGAGCCGTGCGCGCATACCGGCCGCACCGGGCCGTGCAGCGAGGCGCTGATCGCCGCCGGCGTGGCGCGCGTGGTCGCGGCGATGCGCGATCCGTTCGAACAGGTCGACGGCGCCGGTTTCGCCAAGTTGCAGGCGGCGGGCATCGCGGTCGAGAGCGGCCTGATGGAAACGCAGGCGCGCGCGCTCAATCGCGGTTTCCTGTCGCGGATCGAACGCGGGCGTCCGTGGCTGCGGGTCAAGCTGGCGTCGAGTCTGGACGGACGCAGCGCGATGGCCAGCGGCGAATCCAAGTGGATCAGCGGCGAAGCCTCGCGTCTGGACGTGCAGCACTGGCGCGCGCGCAGCGGCGCGATCGTGACCGGCGCCGGCACCGTGCTCGCCGACGATCCCTCGCTGACCGTGCGTCTGGGCGACGACACCGCGTTCGTCGCGCCGCTGCGGGTGGTGCTCGATCCGGGCCTGGCCACGGTCGCGCGCGGCCGCGTGCGCGAGGGCGATGCGCCGACCCTGTACCTGCACGCGCCCGACGCCAAGCCGTCGCGCTATTTCGACGCCGCGCATGCGGCGGTGCCGATGATCGAGGGCCGGATGGATCTGAGCGCGGTGCTCAGGCTGCTGGCCGAACGCGGCGTCAACGAAATCCAGCTCGAAGCCGGCGCGACCCTGGCCGGCGCGTTCCTGGCCCAGGGACTGGTCGACGAAGTGCTGCTGTACGTCGCGCCGGTGCTGCTGGGCGAAAACGCGCGGCCTTTGTTCGGCGGCCTGGGCATCGAGGCGATGACCAGCAAGCTGCAGCTGGACGTGATCGATGTGCGCCGGATTGGCGAGGATACGCGGGTTTTGTTGCGGCCTCGGAAGCAGGAGTGAGTGAAGAAGCAGGAATGAGTGAAGAGGAGTGAGCAACGAGTAGGGCATTCGACGGCGGTGTGTTCGCGCGCGCAGACCGATGCTCGACTCGGCAACCCTCACGCCCCCTTCGCCCACGCTTTTGCTCACTCCTCACTCTTCTCCACTCATTCCTCATCGATGTGCGCCGGATTGGCGAGGATACGCGGGTGTTGTTGCGGCCGAGCAAGCAGGAATGAGTGCAGAGGAGTGAGGAACGAGTAGGGCATTCGACGGCTGTGTGTTCGCGCGCGCAGACCGATGCTCGACCCGGCAACCTCACGCCCGCTTCGCTCCCGCTCTGACTCACTCCTCACTCCTCTGAACTCACTCCTCGCTCATGACTCAGAACGCCTTCAAGGACCATTTCTCCGCGATCGCCGGCGCTTACGCCGCCGCGCGTCCGGAGTATCCCGACGCGCTGTTCGACACCATCGCCGCGCAGGTGCCGGCCGATGCGACGGTGTGGGAACCCGGCTGCGGCAGCGGCCAGGCCACGCGCGGGCTGGCGGCGCGGTTCGCGCGGGTGCATGCGAGCGATCCCAGCGTCAAACAGCTCGAACAGCACTGGGCGCACGAGGCCTCGCTGCGCGGCGAAGGCACGGTCAGCCTGAGCGTCGCCCCGGGCGAACGCAGCGATCTGGCCGATGGCAGCGTGCAACTGATCGCGGTCGCGCAGGCCTTGCACTGGTTCGAGCGCGAACGGTTCTTCGCCGAATGCGAGCGCGTGCTCGCGCCCGGCGGGGTGTTGGCGGTATGGGCCTATGGCGATTTCCTGCCGCCGCCGGGGATGGAAGTGGCCGTCGCCGATTTTCGCGCCCGCATCGATCCGTTCTGGCAGCGCGAAAATGACGAAATCCGCGCTGGATATCCCGATTACCAATGGCCGCTCGAGGCCGTGCCCGCGCCGCCGTTGTTGTTGACCGCGGAGTGGGGGCTCGGGCGTTTTCTGGGTTATCTCAACAGTCTGTCCGCGACCGACCGCTGCCGCGCCGCGACCGGCGACGACCCGGTCGCGCTGAACCGCCCGGCGCTGTCGCAGGCCTGGGGCATGGCCGAGGACGTGCGCACGATTCAATGGCCGCTGACCTTGCATTTGCGGCGCAAGGCGGGTTGATGGGTGATTTGTGGCGGTGAGGGTGGTCGCGATGGGTCGCGGGGGCGGGAGCGATAGGGCGTGATAGGTCGCGCCGCTTGGGCGGCGGTCCACCGAATCTCACCAGAGCGTCATCCCCGCGAAGGCGGGGGTCCAGAGACTTCAGCGCTATTTCTCAAGATCGTCATTCCCGCGAACGCGGGCTCTGCTGTACTTCGGCGAAGCCGAACATCCAGCGACTTTCGTGCGAGAACGCTTGAAGTCACTGGATTCCCGCCTTCGCGGGAATGACGAGCAAAAGCAACGCCGGATGCTTTGTTGGGTTTGCCAACTTCGGCGATTTCTGGGTGCAACTCCCGAACTTCGAACTCCTAGTCCGAACCCCAATCCCCCCACCCACAGAACAAACCATCCACCCGCCCCCCATCCCAAGCCCCCAGCCGCCCAGCCCCCGGGTGGTAAACTCCCCGCGCCGGTTCGCCGGTACCACCAGTAACGTCTTCAGGGCGGGGCGAAACTCCCCACCGGCGGTAGGCGCGGCAACGCGCGAGCCCGCGAGCGCCTTGCGCGGCAGCCGAACCTCGGCCGCCAAGCGCAAGGGTCAGCAGATCCGGTCCAATGCCGGAGCCGACGGTCACAGTCCGGATGAAAGAAGACGGCTACGCGCGAGCCCTCCGCGAGGATGGGCGAGACGACTCCCGCGGCCCGGCCGCGCGTCGTGCGTTGTCTTCAAAGCCTTGAGGCGTTTTTCGCTCACTTCTTGCGGGAAACGTTTCATGACCCAGTTCAATCGCAACACCGGCGCGGGCTTGCGCCGTCGCGGTCTCCGTCAGGAGGTCCGCTGATGTTCACCGGCATCATCGAAGGCGTCGGCAGCATCGCCGACAAACGCGATCTCGGCGGCGACGTGCGCCTGCGCATCGCCACCGGCAGTCTGGATTTCACCGAACCCAAGCTGGGCGAAAGCATCGCGGTCAACGGCGTTTGTCTGACCGTGATCGAATTCGGCGCCGATTGGTTCGACGCCGACGCGTCCAACGAAACCCTGTCGCTGACCACGCTCGGCGCGCTCAAGCCCGCCGCGCGGGTCAACCTGGAACGCGCGATGCGGCCGAGCGACCGGCTCGGCGGGCACATGGTCAGCGGCCATGTCGACGGCGTCGGCGCGGTGCTGTCGATCCACGACGACGCGCGCGCGCAGCGCTGGCGTTTCAAGGCGCCGGCGCCGCTGCTGCGCTACATCGCCAAGAAAGGCTCGATCTGCGTCGACGGGGTCAGCCTCACCGTCAATGAGGTCGACGCCGAAGGTTTCGAGGTCGCGCTGATCCCGCACACCGTGCAGAACACCGCGTTCGCGCAGACCGGCATCGGCGACGCGATCAATCTGGAAATCGACTTGGTCGCCCGTTATGTCGAGCGTCTGCTCGGCGATCGCCAGACCGGAGGTGCGGCATGAGTTTCGCGAGCGTTCCCGAATTGCTGGAGGAAATCCGCGCCGGCCGCATGGTGGTGATCGTCGACGACGAAGACCGCGAAAACGAAGGCGACCTGATCATGGCCGCCGAGCTGGTGCGTCCGGCCGACATCAACTTCATGGTCACCCACGCGCGCGGCCTGGTGTGTCTGTCGCTGATGCGCGAGCGCTGTTTCCAATTGGGTCTCGGGCCGATGGTTCGCGACAACACCTCGCCGCACCACACCAACTTCACCGTCAGCATCGAAGCGGCTGAAGGCGTCACCACCGGCATCTCGGCCTACGATCGCGCCCACACCGTGCGCACCGCGGTGCGGCCCGATGCCAAGCCGTCCGACCTGGCCCAGCCCGGCCACATCTTCCCGCTGATGTCGCAGCCCGGCGGCGTGCTCAGCCGCGCCGGCCACACCGAGGCGGCGAGCGATCTGGCCCTGCTGGCCGGCCTGGAACCGGCCGGCGTGCTGGTCGAGGTGCTCAACGCCGACGGCAGCATGGCGCGGCGGCCCGAATTGGAGGCGTTCGCGGCCGAACACGGCTTGAAGATCGGTTCGATCGAGGAACTGATCCGCTATCGCCTTGCCACCGAGCACACCATCGAGCGGGTCGACGAGCGCGAGATCGAAACCGAGCACGGCCCGTTCCAGTTGCTGAGCTATCGCGACCGTCTGACCCACGCGCTGCATTTCGCGATGGTGCGCGGCCAGGCCGATGCGCAGATCCCGACCCTGGTGCGGGTGCATGTGCAGAACCCGCTGGCCGACGCGCTGCATTGGCGCCGGTCGGACTTCGGCCCGGCGGTCGGCGACGTGCTGGCCGCGATCGCCCGCGAAGGCCGCGGCGCGCTGGTGCTGCTGGCCGATCATGCCGACGCCGATGCGCTGCTGGCGCGGGTGCGTGGCGGAACCCAGGGGCACGACGCGGCCGAACACGCCGACAGCGAGCCGCCGAACGAGTCCAGCGGCCGGCAGGCCCTGGTCGAGTGGCGCAGGAACGGTGCCGGCGGACAAATTCTTGCCGACCTGGGTTTGGGCAAGTTGCGTGTCATGGGGACACCACGCAGGCAGATCGGCCTCGGCGGCTTCGGTCTGGAGGTCGTCGAGTACGTTTGAAGGCCCCGGACGGGCGGGTAGACTGCCCAACGACCCGCCCTCCGGCGCTGCCGCAAGTTCCTGCCGATCCGATGAAATTGCCCTGGAAATGGCTGCGTTCGCGCGGCGCGGACGCCGTATCTCCATTGACCGCGCAGATGCGCGAATCCTGGGATCGGGACGGCTTGCTGGTCCTGCCGGGCTTCTACAGCCCGGCCGAAGTGGATGAGGCCGAGGCCTCGCTGCGCGAGGCCTGGGAGCAGGGCGCGCCGCGGATCGTGGTCGACGACCTGGTCACCGGCGAACGCCTGCCGCTGGCGCGGGTGAGCGAGCAGGCGCGCCGCGAGCACCGCTTCAAGGTCAGCGACCTCTACCTGGAGCGGGAGGCCGTGCGCCGCCTGGCGCTGAACGAGCGCATCACTCCGATGGTGGCGGCCCTGCTCGGCCAGCCGCCGGTACTGTGCAACTCGCTGAGCTTCGAGCAGGGCAGCGCCCAGCCCGATCACGTCGATTCGCTGTACATGACCCCGCGCACGCCACACCACCTGGTCGCGATCTGGGTGGCGCTGGAGGACACCCACCCGGACGCCGGTCCGTTGCGCTACTACCCCGGCAGCCATAAAATTCCGCAGTACGTCTTCAGCAACGGCAGCCACCATTTCATTCAGGATGAAATGCCGTTGTGGGACAGGCACATGCGGGCGCAGGTCGAGGCCCTCAAGCTGCAACCCGAGGTGTTCCTGGCCCGCAAGGGCGACGTGTTCGTCTGGAGCGCCTATCTGCTGCACGGTGGCAGCGATATCCGCGATCCGGCCCGCACGCGCAAGAGCGTCGTGTTCCACTATCAGTCCAAGCAAGATTGTCTTGCCCATCGACTCGCCCTGGCGCCGGAAGGTCCAGGTTTCTGGCTCTACCGGCAGCATCCCGCCGTGCCAGGCGAGGACGATCCGGCCTGGCCGCCCTTGCCAGCCACTCCGCTCATAAGGCCGTAATCCATGCCCCATTTCGAAGGCGATCTGCGCAGCCCCCCGGGCGCGCGCTACGCCATCATCGCCAGCCGCTGGAACCCGCGCATCACCGACACCCTGGTGGCCGGCGCGCGCAAGACCTTCGCCGAACACGGCGTCGCCGAGGACGCCATCGACGTGATCCGCGTCCCCGGCGCCTGGGAACTGCCGGTCGTCGCCCGCCGCCTGGCCGTGGCCGGCCGTCACGCGGCGGTGGTCGCGCTGGGCTGCGTCGTGCGCGGCGACACCCGCCATTACGAACAAGTCGCCGACGGCTGCTCCGACGGCCTGATGCGCGTCTCGCTCGACCACGGCCTGGCGATCGCCAACGGCGTGCTCGCGGTCGAACGCCACGAAGACGCCGAGGCCCGCGCCGGCGGCAGCCACGGCAACAAGGGCGAGGAAGCCGCGCAGGCCGCCTTGGAAATGAGCCATTTGCTGGGACAACTGCCATGACCCGTCGCCGTCAGGATGGAATCGACCCGGTCGCGCGTTCGCGCGCCCGCCGCCGCGCGCTGCAGGCTGTGTACGCCTGGCAGATGTCCGGCTCCAAGGTCAACGAGGTGATCAGCCAGTTCGCCCACGAACAGGCCCACGAAGTCGCCGATCTGGAGTACTTCGAAGACCTGGTGCGCGGTGTCGACAAGCACCAGGAAGAGCTCGATACCGCGCTCGCGCCGTTCCTGGACCGCGACATCGAGCAGGTCGATCCGATCGAGCGCGCGACCTTGCGCATCGCCGCCTACGAACTGCGTCTGCGTCCGGACGTGCCGTACCGCGTGGTGATCAACGAGGCGATCGAGACGGTCAAGCGCTTCGGCGCCGAACACGGCCACACCTACGTCAACGGCGTGCTCGACCATGCCGCGGCGGACTGGCGCGCGGTCGAATTCGGCGCGTCGAAGAAGAAGTGATCGGTTCGCGTCGCGCCTGTGCGCGACGCGACGCGGTCGCTGCCTGCTCCCGCCGATAGCCCTTCCACCGATGATGCCGCCGCGATGAGCGCCGCCGAATTCGACCTGATCGCGCGCATCCGCGCGCGCGTGGGCAGCCGCGACGACGTGGTGCTCGGCATCGGCGACGATGCCGCGCTGCTGCAACCGCCGGCCGCCATGCAGCTCGTGGTCGCCACCGACACGCTCAACGGCGGCGTGCATTTCTTCGAAGACGCCGCACCGGGCGACATCGGCTGGAAATCGCTGGCGGTGAATCTGTCCGACCTCGCCGCGATGGGCGCGCTGCCGGCGTGGGCCACGCTGTCGTTGTCGCTGCCGGCGCAGCCGGGCGATGCGATGCAGGCGTTCGTCGACGGGTTTCTCGATGGCTTTCTGCAACTGGCCACGCAGCACCGCGTCGCCCTGGTCGGCGGCGACACCACGCGCGGGCCGTTGTCGGTGTGCGTGACCGCGATGGGTTTCGTCGAGGCCGGCGCTGCGTTGCGCCGCGATGCCGCGCAAGCCGGCGACGAGATCTGGATCACCGGCACGCCCGGCGATGCCGCCGGCGCGCTCGCCCTGGCCGGCGTCGCACCGTACCGCGACGCGCAAGTGCTTCGTTGCGCCGGCGATCCGCTCACCGATCACGCGCGTTTGTTCGAACGCCTGCAACGGCCGACGCCGCGGGTCGCCGCCGGCCGCGTGCTGGGTTCGCTCGCGCATGCCTGCATCGACGTGTCCGATGGCCTGCTCGCCGATCTGGGTCATGTCTGCGCGGCATCGAAGGTCGGCGCGCGTATCGATGCGGCCGCACTGCCGGTGTCGCCCGCGCTCGCGGCCGCCTGCGAGGGCGAATCGCGCTGGTCGCTGCAACTGGGCGGCGGCGACGATTACGAACTGTGCTTCACCGCCGCGCCGTCGCGGCGCGAGGAGATCGCTTCGGCGTTGCGCGCGGTCGATACGCCGGTTTGCGTGATCGGCCGGATCGAGGCCGAACCGGGCGTGCGGGTGTGGCGGGCCGATGGTTCGCAGTGGACGCCGCCGCGGCGCGGGTATCAGCATTTCGGCTGAGTTGTCGGCTGCGGCGCGGCTGCGAGTACGTCGCGAAGTTTCTACGTGCGGGGCGTAAACCCTGACGCTTCCGTTCCGATGAAGCGATCCGACCGAAGTGTCGTGGCCGATGCCTCCGCAAATGACCTGTCAGCCTCGTGTCGAGGGCTTGTGCTCGCACGAGTTGGCGCGATTGCTTACGACCACCCATGCC
Organism: Lysobacter sp. Soil_N_51; assembly: GCF_057655755.1. Lineage (NCBI taxonomy): Bacteria > Pseudomonadati > Pseudomonadota > Gammaproteobacteria > Lysobacterales > Lysobacteraceae > Lysobacter > Lysobacter sp. Soil_N_51. The sequence goes on from NZ_JBDGLR010000005.1 coordinate 429,532, forward strand.
ATCAGTTGGGTCGGACCAGCGCGAAAGTTCAGACCGCTTTCATTGCGCCGGTGCGAGCCTGATCCGACTTTCCCATCGCCTGCCGTCATGCGCCCAGCCGCGTCGATCCCCGCTACTTTCCATCGGCGTCGCATGAGCCGCGTGGCCATCGCTTGTGTCGTCGCCACGGTCGCTGGTGGATTGAGCGGTTGCGGCCCGATGCGCTCGTTGGTCGGGATCAATACCGTGCATCTGGGCGAGGCGCAGGTCAGCGCCATGCAGGTCGACATCGGCCCGGGCATCAACACCATCTGCCCGCGCCAGCCGGTGCAGATGCATGCGACGGTGACCGCGCAATTGCCGCGCGAAGCGGCGCCATCGACCTACGAAACCTGGCGCGGAGGCAACGGCACGCGCCGCAACGGCATGCTGGATTTTCGCAACTTCGCCTTCGCCAGCGCGCAGGGGCGGTTCGACGAACTGGGTTGGTTCGCGCCCGATCCCGATGTGCTGGCGACCGTCGACAGCGGTTTCGCGATCAGCGCGCAACTGCTGCACCCGCGCGCGCAACTGGCGCAAACCCTGCATTACGACCCCGATTATCGTTGCATCGTCAGTGCCGGCGCGCCCGGTGGACCGGGCGCGGACGGGCCCGACGGCGCCAGCGGTTACGGCGGCCACGATGGCCGCAACGGTTTCGACGGCCAGGACGGCGGCGACGGTGCGCGCGGCGGCGATGGCGCGCCGGGCGGCAACGGCTTCAACGGCCCGCATCTGCGCGTGTATGCCTCCTATGCGAGCACGCGGCTGTATCCGAAGCTGATCGTGGTGCGGGTGCTCGGCGATATCGAAGACCTCGTGCTCGCGCCGGCCGATCGTCCGCTGACCTTGATCGCCAGCGGCGGCCGCGGCGGTGCGGGCGGCGATGGCGGAAGCGGCGGCAGTGGTGGCGACGGTGGTCGCGGCGAAGGCGACAAGGAGCGCGCGGGGTACGGCGGCGATGGTGGTCACGGCGGCGACGGCGGCTTTGGTGGGCCGGGAGGTATCGGCGGCGACGGTGGCCGCATCGAATTGGTTTACGACCGGCGTTATCCGGAGCTCGCGCAGCTGCTGCGTTTCGATGTGTCGGGCGGCTCGCCGGGAGCCGGCGGCAATGGCGGCAGTGCCGGTTCGCGCGGCGATGGCGGCAACGGCGGCGCGGGTTCGGGTCGCGACGGGTACTCGGGCAACTACGGTGGATCGGCGCCCGAGGGCGGGTTCGGCCGGCCCGGCGATGCGGAGATGACGGCGGGCGAGGTGTCGGTGTATTTCCGCGATCTGCCGGGTGTGCGGGTGCTTTGAGTAGGGCGCCGCGAGCTGCATCGCAGGCTGACTTTTCAAGCGCGGACTGTCGATGTCGAGATGCTTTCGCCTTTTGAGAAAGGAGAGCAGGGGGATTTTCTCTTGCTCTGCAATGCACTGCATCGACCAAGGCAAAGTCAAAAGCTCAAATCCCCCGCGTCTGCTGCGCAGACGCCGCCCCCTTTTCTAAAGTGGGCAAAAGCAGATGCGCCGCTTTATTAGGATGCGCGCGCTGCGGTGAGTTACGGCGGACGCTCGTCCGGCGGCAGTTCACGACCAGTCGCTTCACCTCACTCGTCCGGCAGCAACTTGCCCGGATTGAGGATGCCGTCGGGGTCGAACACCGTCTTCAACTGACGCATGACCGCCAAGGTCTGCGCGCCCACCGCCTGCGGCATGAAGTCGCGCTTGGCCAGGCCGATGCCGTGTTCGCCCGACAAGGTGCCGCCCAATGCCAGCGCCAGTTCGAACACGCGGCCCATCGCGGCATGCGCGCGGTCGTTCTGCGAAGAGTCGGCGGGATCGTAGAGCAGGTTGACGTGCAGGTTGCCGTTGCCGGCATGGCCGAAGCACACGATCGGCAGGGCGAATTCTCGCGACAGCCCCTGCACGCCGTCGACCAGTTCGGGGATGCGCGACACCGGCACCACCACGTCTTCGTTGATCTTGCCCGGCGCCAGCGTGCGCAGCGACGGCGACAGCGCCTTGCGCGCGGCCCAGAGTTTTTCCCGCGCGGTTTCGTCGGCGGCATCGTCGAGCGAGAGCAGGCCGTCGCCGGACGCGGCTTGCTTCAAAGATTCGATTGCAAACGGTAGCGTCTGCGCATCGCCGTCGGCTTCGATCATCAGCAAGGCACCGGCCTCGTGCGGCAGATCGGCGCCGCCGACGTCGCGCGCCAATCGCACCGCGTCGCCGTCCATGAATTCCAGCATCGACGGCGTCACCGGTTGCGCCATCAGCCGCGCGACCGCGAGCGCGGCGGTGGAAACATCGCGATAGGTCGCGCGCAAGGCCGCGCGCGCCGGCGCGGTCGGGGTCAGGCGCAGGCTGGCTTCGACGATCAGCGCGAGCGTGCCTTCGCTGCCGACCAAGAGCCGATGCAAGTCGTAGCCCGTAGAGCCCTTGGTCGTAGCCGTACCGCACACGATCAATTCGCCCGCGCCGGTCACCGCGGTCAGCGCGAGCACGTTGTCGCGGCTGGCGCCGTATTTCACCGCGCGCGGGCCGCCGGCGTTGCAGGCCAGATTGCCGCCGACCGTGCTGAATGCGGCGCTGGTCGGGTCGGGCGGCCAGAACAGACCATGCGCTTTCAGCGCGGTCTGCAGATCGCCGTTGAGCATGCCGGGTTCGACGATCGCGCAACGATCGCCGGGGCGGATCTCGACGATGCGGTTCATGCGTTCGAACGAGACCACCACGCCGCCGGCGATCGGCACCGACGCGCCGGTGGTGTTGGTGCCGCGACCGCGCGCGACCAGCGGCACGCGATGGCGCCGGCATGCGCGCACCAGCGCCAGCACCTGCTCGCGCGACTGCGGCAGCGCGACCGCGTCGGGCAACGATTGCCGGCGCGAGTTGTCGTAGGCGTAGGCGAGGCGTTCGCCGGGATCGGTCAGCCAGCCGGCGCCGAACAGCGGCGCCATTTCCTCATGCAGCGCGGGCGGCAGGCCGATGGCGAACTCAGTGCGCATCGTGGCTCACCGCGCGCGCCGCGCCGCGCGTGCTGATGCGCCGCAACAGCGCGCCGACCGCGCCGAGCGCGAGCGCCGGCATCACCACCCAGCGCGCTTCCGACAGCAGCACTTCGACGCCGCGCATGCTGAAGAAACGCGCGCCGATCGGCGAGACCTCGATCGGCCGCCACGGCGCGAAGATGCGCGCGTCCGACCACGGCCAGTACAAGGCGACGCCGAGGCCGCCGTCGGTCAGGGCATCGAGCAAGGGGTGTGAGGCGGCGCAGACGAACAGCCACAATGCCGCGCGCCATGGCGGCACGCGCAGCCAGCGCGAGCACAAGGCGCCTAGCGCGGCGATCACTGCGGCGAATACGAACGAATGGCTGGCGCCGCGATGGCCGAAGTCGTCGGCGTAGGCGATGCCGAGCTTGAACGCGACCACGTCGGCATCGGGCAGCATCGCGGCGAGCGCGCCGGCCACGAGCAGTCGCGGCGGAATCGTGCGCGATCCGAGCGCCCATCCCAGGGCAAGCGGAACTACGGCATGGGTCATTACGGTAGGCATGGCCCATGGTATCGCCGCGAGGCGGCGGCCGCGCGTTCGCCGCGGATTTGAGTCGACGAAGCAAGCCAGTCTCATCGCGATAGGCGCGATACTTTTTTAGGTGGGGCTTAGGCCCGGCGCTTGCTCTGTTGCGATCGGTTCCGATGATCGGAACAAAGGCATCGGGGCCAGAGCCCTTCCCACAAGAGTGAAGGCTGCTCGCCACAGCCGAGTTGCGAGCGCTAGATATCGTCAGCGCGAAACGCATCGCGCAACCAGTTCAAGCCCGGCTGCGCCGGATCGCCATCGGCCTCGATCACGTCGAAGCGGCAGGGGCTATCGGCGTAACCCGGATGAGCGAGCAAAAAGGCCTGCGCGGCGAGCACCAGTTTGCGCCGCTTGCGCAGATCGACCGAGGCCGCGCCGCCGCCGAAGCGGTCGCTGCGCCGATAGCGCACTTCGACGAAGACGACGGTCGCGCCGTCGCGCATCACCAGGTCGAGTTCGCCGAAGCGGTAGTTCGCGTTCGCGGCGATCTCGCGCAGGCCGTGTTCGAGCAGATGGGCGCGCGCGGCGGCTTCGACCGCGGCGCCGCGGCTGCGGCGGTCCGACGCGCGCGGCGCCGGACCGTTATCGGGCTCAGCGGCGCGCGGCATCCGCCAGCGGCACCGGCACACCGCTGCTGAAGGTCGACCACGCCGGGGTGCGCAGCACCGAGCCGCCGCCGTCGATACGCAACACGCCGGTGGCGCCGTTGATGAACGCATCCGGGCGCGTGGCCAGCCGTTCCAGATACGCCGACAGCTGCCAGGCGTCGTAGCCGAACGCGAACAGGCGCGCCGCGCCGGGTCCGCGCGCGGTCGGCAGGGTCTGGGCGACGCCCACCGCCGGCGGCAGGCCGCGGATGCCGCCGCTGGTCCACGATTCCGACGGGAACGCGAGGCCGTCGAGCACGCGGTCCTGCTCCGGCTTGCCGGTGCCTGACAGCAGCTGCGAGGTCGCCACGCGCGGCTTGTCGGACAGACCGACGATCGCGAGCTTGGGAATCAGGGTGCGCGCCGCGCTGCCCTTGACCGCCAGAAACACCGCGTCGACGCCACCGGGCTTGGCCACGAACGGGCCCAGGTCGGCGGTGCCTTCGCCGATGGTGTCGCTGATCTGCGCGCCGCGTCCGGCCAGGCGCTCCTTGAGCGCGGCGATCGCGCGGCGCTGGCCGTCGTCGCTGCCGCCGATCGCGAGCACGCGCTTGGCGCCGCGATCGAGCAGGAAGTCGGCCGCGGCGATGCCTTCGTCCTCGGGCGTCAGCGAGAAGCTGACGTTGCCGCTGGGCGGGGCGACGTTGCCGCGGTTGAGCGCGAGCACCGGTACTGGCAGCGTGCCCTTGGCGAACACCGCACTGACTTCGTCGCGGCCGAGCGGGCCGATCACGAAGTCGTTGCCGTCGGCGACCGCCTTGTCGTACGCGGCCACCGCGCCGGCGGCGTTGCTGCCGGTGTCGTAGAACAGAATGTCCGGGCGACGCCGGCTTTCGCCGTAGTAAGCGCTGCTCAGGCCGTCGCGCACCGAGGCGCCGGCGACCGCGGAGGCGCCGGTTGCCGGCAGCAGCACCGCGAGTTTCATCGGCGGGCGGTAGCCGTCGGCTTCGGCCGGCGGGCGCTGGCCGGCGTTGAAATTCCAGTCGGAAGTGCGGTCGAACGGACGCGGCAGCGGCAGGCCGCGCTGCATCATCACCTTGCCCATGAAGTTGTAGAGCGGATCGCCGACCGGCAGCGCGGCGGCTTCGCGGCTCAGCGCGGCGTCGTCGAGCTGGCCGAGCAGGCGGTTGATCTGCTGTTCGTTGTCGCTGCGCGCCGCGCCGCTCAGGCCGGCGTGTTCGCGCGCGAGGTGCCCGGCCTGGGCGATCAGCGGATTGGAGGCGTTGGTCGCGGCGGTCGGGCGGGTTTCGACGCTGGCGCAGCCGCCGAGCACCGCGGTCGCCGCCAACAGGCCGATGAACGTCCATGTCAAAGCGGGCCGGTTTTTCTTATGAGTCATCGGCTTGCATTCGCCGCGCAGCGGCGTTCCTGTGGGACCGGTTAGGATTCTACCCGGCCTTGAACCCTGAGCACGATGCAGACCTTCGGCACCCTTCATATTGTCGCCACCCCGATCGGCAACCTCGGCGACCTGTCGCCGCGCGCGCTGGAAACCCTGCGCACGGTCGCGGCGATCTGCGCCGAGGACACCCGGCATACCCGCCAGCTGCTGTCGCATTTCGGCCTGGAACGCCCGCTGCTGGCGCTGCATCAGCACAACGAGGAGCAGCAGGCGGCGCAGTTGGTGGCGCGTCTGCAGGGCGGGGATTCGCTCGCCTTGGTGTCGGATGCGGGCACGCCCTTGGTCAGCGATCCGGGCTATCGCCTGGTCCGCGCCGCGCGCGCGGCCGGCATCCGGGTCTCGCCGGTGCCCGGCGCCTGCGCCGCGATCGCCGCGCTCAGCGTCGCCGGGCTGGCCTCGGACCGGTTCAGTTTCGAAGGTTTCCTGCCGGCCAAGACCTCGGCCCGGCGCGAACGCCTGACCCGGCTCGCGGCCGAGCCGCAGACCCTGTTGTTCTACGAATCCTCGCACCGGATCGAGGAAACCCTCGACGACATGATCGGCGCGTTCGGCCCGACGCGCCGCGCGGTGCTCGCGCGCGAGCTGACCAAGTTGTTCGAAACCGTGCTCGACGGGTCGCTCGAAGCGCTGGCGGCGCAGGTCAAGGCCGATCCGAATCAGCGCAAGGGCGAGTTCGTGGTCGTGGTCGAAGGCGCCGGCGACGACGCCGACGCCAAGGTGATCGAAGGCAAGCGGCTGTACGCCAAGCTCAGCGAGCATTTGCCGCCGTCGACGGCGGCGAAGTTGGCGGCGGAGTTGAGCGGGGCGCCGCGCAAGGCCTTGTATGGCAGCGATTGATGAAACGCAGCGGCAGACTAAAGAGCTTTGGTGGGTTGAATTTGCTCAAAAATATCGACCGGGCTCCGTTCCGGTCGGTAAGCCTGAGAGGTTGGAGCCGCCCGCTCCGGACGTAGTATTCAATACCGAGTCCGGTCGAATTGGCATTGAACTGTCTCAGATCGTTCCGAGGTCTTACGGGCGGTATAACGACCCTGAAATCGAGGCCGCGCAAAAGCGCGCCGTCAAAGAGGCTCAAGCTTTTTATTGGCGGCGTTATAAAGACGATTTATTCGTGAACTTCAATTTCTCACCGGGTGTTTTACCGGTCCGGCGAGAACTGGTCGCTGCCATGACCGAACTGGTGGCTAGGCATCGACCACCGGATACGGCGTCCTTTTCGGCGCTGCCGGGCAGTCGCAACGCATCGAAGCTCCTGCCGAGTTGGTTGCGCGGGTTGAGTATTTTTCATCAGCTCGACTACCTACGGATGGATTGGACCGGGGGATCGGTCTGGAGCACATCTACTCTTCGTTACGAACAAGTTGTCGAGCGAATTGGCGAGAAGGCCTCGAAACTCGCAGGCTATCGAGCCTTTGCGGACGAGGTTTGGCTGCTTTTGGTCTGCGATCAGTTTTCCATTTCCGCCAGCGTCTCCATTCCGCACGCGGCTGCGGAGTGGAAATTCCGGCACCCTTTCGATCGTGTAGTGCTGATGTCAATGCAAGAGTTCTTCATTTATTGAGAGCGGGCTGTGCGACAATGCCGACGCGAAGTAGGCCAGGCAGTCGCGTCATCGGGTCGCAAGATCCGGTGCCGAGGAAAGTCCGGGCTCCACAGGGCACGGTGCCAGGTAACGCCTGGGCGGCGCGAGCCGACGGAAAGTGCAACAGAGAGCAGACCGCCGAACGGCCCGCAAGGGTGCGTGGTAAGGGTGAAACGGTGCGGTAAGAGCGCACCGCGAGTCTGGCAACAGACCGGCACGGCAAACCCCACCGGGAGCAAAACCAAATAGGGAGACTATGTCGCGGCCCGCGATGTCTCCGGGTAGGTTGCTTGAGCGTAACGGTGACGTTGCGCCTAGAGGAATGACTGTCCACGACAGAACCCGGCTTATCGGCCTGCTTCGCGCTTTTCTTCGGCTGCGCCTTCGAAAAGCCCCAAAGTTTGCTTTGCAAACTTCGGGCCCCGCTATGCGCTTCCAAAACCCCGCCCCTTTGGGGCGCCCCCTTTACTAAAGGGGGCTCTCGTACTGGTGGGGCGTGGTTGGCGGGTGGTGGCGCAGCTTCTTTAGTTTCCGCTTTGTCCTTAGCCCTCTCCCGCTTGCGGGAGAGGGTTGGGTGAGGGCACGCGTCGCTGCAATAGCAGACATGAGCCTCAACTTTCCCTCATCCGGCCCTTCGGGCCACCTTCTCCCGCTTGCGGGGTGAGTGGGCGCCGCTCGCGAGCCATTGGCTCGCGCGCCCGCGAACGCCCAAACGCTATGCGTTTGGGCCGGGGCGAATGCCTGCGTGCTTACGGCGTCGCGCCGATCTGCTTCATGAAAGCCTGGTTGTCCCAGAACAGCCACTCCTCGACCATCACCCCGTCCTTCCAGCGGCCGATCGTGGTCATCTCGAGCTTGAACGGTTTGTTTGTCGGAGCCAGGGTCTTGCCGTCGGCCAGCGGCATCGGCTGGCTGAAGGTGCCTTCCATCACCCCCATCACCGCGGTCAGGTCGCCCTGGGCGATCTTGATCGGGTGCTGGCGGATCTTGGTGTCGGGGGCGAACACGAACTGCGGTTTGAGTTCGGCGATGTGCGCGTCCAGGCCGGTGGTGGTGTGGCCGTCGGGGTAGTGGACGACGATGTTCGGGGCGTGGCTCTTGTGGAAGTCCTGCCACTGCTGGCCGCTGTAGTGGACGAAATCGAGTTCGTCGAAGGTCTGCAGGTGCTGGTCCTCGCGGGCCTGCTCGGCCTGCCAGCGCTTGAGCAGTTCGGCATCCGCCGCCGCCGCGGTCAGGGGCGGCCGGTCGGGTTCGCCGCGGCCGCAGCCGGCCAGCAGGGCGACCGCCAGCAGGGCCGACGGCAGGCCGGCGCGCAAGGCGCGGCAGCCGGAAAGGGCGGGTGGGGACATCGGGTGGCTCCAGGGCGCAGGAAAACTTCACGCTAGGCGCGCCCACGTGAACCGGGTGTCGGAATGCGTCGCCCGGCGCCGCGTGCGCTTCTTCCCATGGACAGCGGCGATCGCGCCGTCTTTTTCGATCTTCTGCGCTGATCGGCGTTTCGTGTTGCCCCGCAACAACGACGCGGCAACTGTGACGGAGTTCGCGCGAGGGTCACTTTGTGACGTTCAGAGTCTCAAAATATGAGACGAAACAAAGGCTAGTGGATAAGTCTTGAATAAGACTCTGAAGTTCGCTGCAAGCCATTGATGTGCCTAGCGAAATTTACCCCGGAAAGTTGTTGACAACCCTGAGCACCCTGCTAATGTGGGCTTCCGAGGGAAAACCTGGGTTTTTGTGGGTTTTCGAAGGACTACCGCCCAGCCGGGTGAACGAACGAGGTGACCCGTCCGGTAGAGACGGGAACCCCAAAGGTGCGCAATGTTCCAGGGCGAAACCGCCATCACGATCGACGACAAGGGACGGCTGGCGGTACCCACCGCTTACCGCGATCTTGTCGCGCGCGAATGCGACAACCGCCTGGTCATCACCTACAACCCGTTCGAGTCGGGCTCGCTCTACCTGTATCCGCTGTCGATCTGGGAACGCGTCCGCGACCAGGTCAACAAGCTGCCCAAGGTCAAGCAGGTCAATCGCAACATGCAGCTCAAGCTGGTCGGCGCGGCCGCGTTCGTCGAACTCGACGGCAACGGCCGCATCACCGTGCCGGCCAGCCACCGCGCCGCGGTGGGCATCGAGAAGAAGGCGGTGCTGCTGGGCATGGGCGACAAATTCGAACTTTGGAGCGAGCAGGCGCACCACGCGCAGATCCGTCAGACCATCTCCGACGACGATCTGAGCGACGAACTGCTCGACCTGCAGCTATGACGGGCGGTGGCATGGATCGCACGCTGACGCGCTCCGGCCACCTTCCCGTGATGTACCGGCAGGTGCTCGACGGCCTGCGGGTACACGGGAATGGAGCCTATCTGGACGGAACGTTCGGACGCGGCGGGCATGCCCGCGGCGTGCTCTCGCAATTGCAGGCCGGAGGCCGACTGCTGGTGATGGACAAGGACCCCGAAGCGATCGCCGTGGCCGAACGCGAGTTCGGCGACGACGCGCGCGTGTCCATCTACCGCGGCAGCTTCGCCGACATGGCGAACTGGGACGCGACCGCGACCGGCCTGGACGGCGTGCTGCTCGACCTGGGCGTGTCCTCGCCGCAGCTCGACGTGGCCGAGCGCGGTTTCAGCTTCGGCAAGGACGGCCCGCTGGACATGCGCATGGACCCCGACAGCGGGCTCAGCGCGGCGCAGTGGCTGGCCACGGCCGGCGAGAAAGACATCGCCGACGTGCTGTGGACCTATGGCGAAGAGCGCCAGAGCCGCAAGATCGCCCGCGCCATCGTCGCCCGCCGCGACGCCCAGCCGCTGACCCGCACCGCCCAGCTCGCCGACCTGATCGCCTCGGTGATGCCGCGCGGCGACCAGAAGATCCATCCGGCGACCCGCAGCTTCCAGGCGATCCGCATCTTCATCAACCGCGAACTGGCCGATCTGGAACTCGGCCTGGACGCGGCGCTGTCGCGGCTCAAGCCCGGCGGCCGGCTGGCGGTGATCAGCTTCCATTCGCTGGAAGACCGCATCGTCAAGCAGTTCATTCTGCGTCACGCCAAGGCGCCGCCGGCCAACCGGCGCATGCCGGTCGAGGTCGCCTTCACCCCCGACCTGCTGATGATCGGCGGCGCGCAGAAGGCCGAGTACGACGAAACCTCCGAGAACCCGCGCGCGCGCAGCGCGGTGTTGCGGGTGGCTGAGAAGCTGGGATTCGGGATTCGGGATTCGGGATTCGATGAAACTTCGGACCCCGCGGCCTCGCTCGACCCAATCTCCAATCCCCAATCCCCAATCCCGGCGCCACCGCCAGGAGGCGCCCCGTGATGCGCCTGCTGCTGGCCCTGCTGATCGTCGCCAACGTCGTCTCGGCGCTGTTGGTGGTGTTCGCGCGCCATGAGCATCGGCAGCTGTTCGTGCAGCTCAACAAGCTGCAGCGCGAGCGCGACGAGCTCAATATCGAATTCGGCCGGCTGCAGCTGGAACAGGCGACCTGGGCCGAGAGCAACCGCATCGATCAGGTCGCGCGCGAGCGGATCGGGATGAAGTTCCCGGAAGGCGCCGAAACCGTGGTGATCCGGCCATGACCGGCCGCAAGAACAAGCGGCCCGGCCGCAGCGGTCCGCTCGATCGCGTGCTCGGCGAGCGCAGCCGTCACGGCGGCGGCTTCGACCGGCTGGTCGAAAACCTCGGCGAAGGGTTCGCGCGCCTGCGCGAGGACCGCGCGCGCGCCGGCAACAAGCCGCGCGGCCGCAGCGCCCAGTTCAACCTGCGCAACCGGCTGATCCTGGTCGGCGGCACGCTGGGCCTGTGCGCGGTCGCGCTGATCGGCCGCGCGCTCGACCTGCAGGTGATCCACAACGATTTCTATCGCCAGCAGGGCGACGCGCGCTCGCTGCGCGAAATCCCGATCCCGACCTCGCGCGGCATGATCACCGACCGCAACGGCGAACCGCTGGCGGTGTCGACGCCGGTCGAGTCGATCTGGGGCAATCCGAAGGAACTGGCCAAGAGCCCCGAGCGCCTGCCGGCCCTGGCCAAGGCCCTGGGCGTGGCGCCGGACGAACTGACCCGCAAGCTGTCGCAGCGTTCGGGCAAGGAGTTCATGTACCTCAAGCGCCGGATCAATCCGGATGAGGCCAAGCGGATCCTCGCCTACAAGATTCCCGGTGTGTTCTCGCAGCGCGAATTCCGTCGCTTCTACCCGCAGGGCGAGGCGATGTCGCACGTGTTGGGCTTCACCAACATCGACGACCGCGGCCAGGAAGGCCTGGAGCTCGCGTTCGATCACGAACTGCGCGGCAAGCCCGGGGTCAAGCGGGTGATCCGCGACGGCGCCGGCCGCATCGTCGAGAACGTCGATCTGGTCCAGACCGCCGAGCCGGGCAAGGACATCACGCTGACCTTGGATCGGCGCATCCAGTACCTGACTTACCGCGAACTGCGCCGCGCGCTGATCGACACCGGCGCGAGCAGCGCCTCGGCGGTGGTGCTCGATATCGAAACCGGCGAAGTGCTGGCGATGGCCAACCTGCCGACCTACAACCCGAACCTGCTCGGCGCGGGCAATCGCGATACCCATCGCAACCGCGCGATCACCGACGTGGTCGAGCCGGGCTCGACGATGAAGCCGATCACCGTCGCCGCCGCGCTGAATGCCGGCACGGTCAAGCCGACCACCCTGGTGCACACCGAGCCGGGCTGGATGCCCAATGGCCGGTATCGCATCACCGACACGCATAACAACGGCACCCTGACCGTCACCGGCGTGATCACCAAGAGTTCCAACGTCGGCGCGGCCAAGCTCGCGCTGCCGCTGCCGAACGATTACTACTACAAGTTCATCCAGGGCTTCGGTTACGGCCGCAAGCCCAACAGCGGTTTCCCGGGCGAGTCCTCGGGCCTGCTCGCGCCGCCGTCGCGCTGGAGCGGCACGACCAAGGCGACCATGTCCTACGGTTACGGTCTGTCGGCCACGCCGATGCAGATCGCGATGGCCTATGCGGCGATGGCCAACGGCGGCAAGTTGATCCAGCCGACCTTCGTCAAGGGCCAGCGCAACGAGCCGCAGCAGGTGCTCGATCCGGCCGTGGCCGGCCAAATCATGCACATGATGCAGACCGTGACCGAGCCGGGCGGCACCGCCAAGCAGGCCGCGATCCTGGGTTATCACGTCGCCGGCAAGACCGGCACCACGCGCAAGTTCAGCGCGACCGGCGGGTATTCGAAGAAGTACGTGTCGCTGTTCGCCGGCGTCGTGCCGGTGGAGAAGCCGCGCTTTTCGATGGTGGTGGTGGTCAGCGAACCCGATCCGACCAAGAAGGGTTATTACGGCGGTTCGGTGTCCGGCCCGGTGTTCCGCAACGTCATGGACGGCGCGTTGCGGCTGATGGACGTGGCGCCCGACGACATCGAAACCTGGCTCGCGGTGCAGGCCGCGGCCGAAGCCAAGCGACTCAAGCAGAACGGCGGCAAGCCGAGCGGTCCGGTGCTGCCGGCGGCAACCCAAGAAGCCGCGCCGCCACCGCCGATTGCGGCCGGCGCGCTGGCCCCGGGAGGCGTGCGATGAGCCGCCTGATGCCGTTGGCCGACCTGCTGCCCGACATCGCCGGCATCCCCGGCGATCTGCGCATTTCCGGTCTGGTGATGGACAGCCGCGCGGTGCGTCCGGGCGATGCGTTCGTGGCGATCGCCGGGTTCGGCGCGCACGGATTGAAATTCGTCGAGCAGGCGCGCGCGCAGGGCGCGGTCGCGATCCTGTTCGAACCGCCCGCGCCCGACGATCTGCCGGCGCCGGCCGATGCGATCGCGGTGCCGGGTCTGCGTTCGCGTCTGGGCGAAATGGGCGATGCCTTCCATGGCCGCGCGAGCGCGGCGATGACCGTGGTCGGCGTCACCGGCACCAACGGCAAGACCTCGACCGTGCAGCTGATCGCGCAGGCCTGGACCTTGCGCGGCATTCGCTGCGGCAGCGTCGGCACGCTCGGCGCGGGCCTGTACGGCGCAGTCGTGCCGAACGGCTTCACCACGCCGCTGGTGCTGCCGTTGCACGAATTGCTCGCCCACATGCGCGATGCCGGCGCGACCGCGGTGGCGATGGAAGTCAGCTCGCACGCGCTCGATCAGGGCCGCGTCGCCGGCGTGCATTTCGACGTCGGCGTGTTCACCAATCTGACCCGCGATCATCTCGATTACCACGGCGACATGGCGAGCTACGGCGCCGCGAAAGCGCGCTTGTTCGACTGGCCTGGCCTGCAGGCGGCGGCGATCAATCTCGACGACGAGTTCGGCCGCGAACTGATCGCGCAACTGCCCAAGGGCGTGCGTGCGATCGGGTTGAGCTCGCGTGGCCGCGACGGCGCCACCTTGCGCGCCGACGCGCTGAGTTTCGACAGCCGCGGCATCGGCTTCGATCTGGTCGTCGCCGGCAAGGCGCACCCGGTCGCTTCCAAGTTGCTCGGCCGTTTCAACGTCGACAACCTGCTCGCGGTGGCCGGCGCGCTGTACGCGCTCGACGAAGCACCGGCGCGGATCGCCGAAACCCTGTCGCAACTCGAACCGATCCACGGCCGCATGAACCGCCTCGGCGGCGACGGCGTGCTGCCGCTGGTGGTGATCGATTACGCGCACACCCCCGACGCGCTGGAGCAGGCGCTGGCCTCGCTGCGCGCGCATGCCAACGCGCGGCTGATCTGCGTGTTCGGCTGCGGCGGCGATCGCGATCGCGGCAAGCGTCCGCAGATGGCGGCGATCGCCGAACACGGCGCCGATCTGGTGATCGTCACCGACGACAACCCGCGCTTTGAAGACGGCGACGTCATCGTCGCCGACATTCTCGAAGGCCTGCGCGCGCCGCAGCGCGCGGTGGTGCTGCGCGACCGCCGCGCCGCGATCGAACATGCGATCGGCGAAGCCGGTCCCGACGACATCGTGCTGGTGGCCGGCAAGGGCCACGAGCCTTACCAGGAAATCCACGGCGTGCGCCATGCGTTCGACGACACCCTGATCGCGCAGGCGGCACTGGAGGCGCGCTCATGAGGCGTCTGATGCTGTCCGAAATCGCGCGCATGACCGGCGGCCGCCTGCACGGCGAGGACGCCGCGATCGACCTGCTGAGCACCGACAGCCGCGCGCTGCCGGAAAGCGGCGCGGCGCTGTTCGTCGCGCTCAAGGGCGAACGCTTCGATGGCCACGATCATGTCGCCAAGCTGCTCGGCACCAGCGTGGCCGGCGCGCTGGTCTCGCGCGAGATCGACACGGCCATGCCGCAGGTCATCGTCGCCAATACCGAGCGCGCGCTGGCGGATCTGGCCACCACCGTGCAGTCGACCCGCGACACCCGGGTGATCGCGATCACCGGCAGCAACGGCAAGACCAGCGTCAAGGCGCTGACCACCGCGATCCTGGAGCAGGCCGCGCCGGGCCGGACCTATTCGACCCCGGGCAACCGCAACAACGAAATCGGCCTGCCGCTGGCGGTGCTCGATGCGCCGGAAGACGCGTTGTTCGCGATCTACGAAATGGGCGCGGGCAAGCCCGGCGACATCGATTACCTGGTGCGCGTCGCGCGTCCGCAGGTCGCGGTCGTCAACAACATCGCCGCCGCGCATCTGGAGCGCATGGGCAGCCTGCTCGGCATCGCCGACACCAAGGGCGCGATCTACGACGCGCTGCCGTCGTACGGCGTGGCGGTGATCAATGCCGACGATGCGTTCGCGCCGTACTTCGACAATCGCGCCTCGGGCCGGCGGATCATCCGCTACGGCATCGACGCCAGCGCGGACGTGACCGCGAAGGACGTGCGCGTCGGCGCGGAGGGTTCCAGCTTCGTGCTGGTGACGCCGCAGGGCGAGGCACAAGTCGCGCTGAAGCTCAGCGGCCGCCACAACGTGCGCAATGCGCTGGCCGCCGCGGCGCTGGCGCTCGGCGCCGACGTGTCGCTCGCCGCGATCGCCGCCGGCCTCAACGCCGCGTTGCCGGTCGACGGCCGGCTGATCACCCATCGCCTCGACAACGGCGCGGTGCTGATCGACGACAGCTACAACGCCAATCCCGGTTCGACCGCCGCGGCGATCGACACCCTGGCCGAGATGGGCGGCGCGGACAAAACCTCGGAAAGCTGGCTGGTCCTCGGCGCGATGCGCGAGATCGGCCATGAAGAAGTCGCCATGCACGCCGACATTGGCCGCCGCGCCAAGGCCGCCGGCCTGCGTCGCTTGTTCGCGCTCGGCGAACTGCCGGCCGCCGCGGCCCAGGCTTTCGGCGACGGCGCACAGGTGTTCGACAGCCACGACGCGCTCGCGCGCGCGCTCAGCGAGCAGTTGCGCGAAGGCGTGCGGGTGTTGGTGAAAGGTTCGCACAGCAGTGCGATGGACAAGATCGTGACGGCGTTGCTGTCCGCGCATAAGCCCGCACAGGGGAAGGGGACCACGCATGCTGCTTGAACTCACTCGTTGGCTGGAGCAGTTGCAGAGCCTGTTCGGGCTGTTCGGCTATCTGACCTTTCGCGGCATCCTCAGCGCGTTGACCGCGCTCGCCCTGTCGTTGTGGTGGGGCCCGGCGGTGATCCGCAAGCTCGCCCAGTACAAGGGCGGCCAGCCGATCCGTCAGGACGGCCCGCAGACGCATTTCTCCAAGGCCGGCACGCCGACCATGGGCGGCGCGCTGATCCTGATGACGGTGCTGGCCTCGGTGCTGCTGTGGGGCGACCTGCGCAACAGGTATGTGTGGCTGGTGCTCGGGGTGATGCTGTGCTTCGGCGCGATCGGCTGGTACGACGACTGGATCAAGATCGTGCGCCGCGATCCCAACGGCCTGAAGTCGCGCTGGAAGTATCTGCTGCAGTCGATCTTCGGTCTGGCCGCGGGCGCCTTCCTGTACTTCACCGCCGATCCGGCGGTGGTCGCGAGCACGACGTTCTACGTGCCGCTGATCAAGGCGATCGCGATTCCGCTCGGCGCCGGCCTGATCGTGGTCGCGTACTTCTGGATCGTCGGCTTCTCCAACGCGGTCAATTTGACCGATGGTCTCGACGGGTTGGCGATCATGCCGACCGTGCTGGTCGCCTGCGCGCTGGGCGTGTTCGCCTACGCCTCGGGCCATGCCGAATTCTCCAAGTACCTGCAGATTCCGCAGGTGCCGGGCGCGGGCGAGCTGGTGATCATCTGCGCGGCGATCGCCGGCGCGGGCCTGGGCTTTTTGTGGTTCAACACCTATCCGGCGATGGTGTTCATGGGCGACATCGGCGCGCTGGCGCTGGGCGCGGTGCTCGGCACCATCGCGGTGATCGTGCGCCAGGAACTGGTGCTGGTGATCATGGGCGGCGTGTTCGTGATCGAAACCCTGTCGGTGATGATCCAGGTCGCCTCGTTCAAGCTCACCGGCAAGCGCGTGTTCCGCATGGCGCCGATTCATCACCACTTCGAACTCAAGGGCTGGCCCGAGCCGCGCGTGATCGTGCGTTTCTGGATCATCTCGGTCGTCCTCGTGCTGGTCGGTCTGGCCACTCTCAAGGTCCGTTGATGGAAAACTCCGCGCGCCAGGCAACCCGACTCGACGCCATCCACGGTCGCTACGACCCGTGGTTGTTGTTCGTGTCCATTGCCTTGGCCTGCACCGGCGTGGTCATGGTCGGCTCGGCCTCGCTCGGGGTCGCCGCGACCCACGAGGTCGACGCGTTCTACTTCCTGACCCGCCACCTGATCTTCCTCGGCGTCGGCCTGGGCATGGCGTTCTGGCTGATGCGCACCGAGCTCAAGACCATCGAACAGCACAACCAGTGGCTGCTGCTGGTCTGCATCGTGCTGCTGTTGCTGGTGTTCGTGCCGGTGATCGGCAAGCAGGTCAACGGCGCCAAGCGCTGGATCAATCTCGGCCCGGTCGGTTTTCAGGCGGTCGAGGCGGTCAAGCTGCTCTACATCGTCTGGCTGGCGAGCTACCTCAAGCGTTTCAGCGAAGACATCTCGGCGACCTGGGGCGCGATGCTCAAGCCGATCGGCGTGGCGACCGTGCTGGTCGGACTGTTGCTGATGCAGCCCGACTTCGGTTCGTCGTCGCTGCTGCTGGCGATCACCGC
This sequence comes from Lysobacter sp. Soil_N_51, assembly GCF_057655755.1. Classification (NCBI taxonomy): domain Bacteria; kingdom Pseudomonadati; phylum Pseudomonadota; class Gammaproteobacteria; order Lysobacterales; family Lysobacteraceae; genus Lysobacter; species Lysobacter sp. Soil_N_51. The sequence goes on from NZ_JBDGLR010000005.1 coordinate 446,819, forward strand.
CGGCATGCTGGTGCTCGGCGGCGTCAACATGCCGCGCATGTTCGGACCCGTGCTGATCGGCCTGCCGATCCTGGCGGTGATCGCCATCGCCGAGCCGTACCGCGTGATCCGCCTGACGTCATTCATGAATCCGTGGAGCGATCCGTTCGGCACCGGTTACCAGCTGACCAATGCCTTGATGGCGGTCGGTCGCGGCGAATGGACCGGGGTCGGGCTGGGCGCGTCGGTGCAGAAGCTGTCGTACCTGCCCGAGGCGCATACCGACTTCATCATGGCGGTGATCGCCGAGGAATTCGGTTTCGCCGGCGTGTGCGCGGTGGTCGGCATGTACGCGCTGCTGACCGGGCGCGCGCTGTGGATCGGACTGAAGTGCGTGGAGATGCGTCGCCACTTCTCGGGCTACGTCGCGTTCGGCATCGCCTTGTGGATGGGGCTGCAGAGTTTCGTTTCGATCGGGGTCAACCTGGGCCTGTTGCCGACCAAGGGCCTGACCCTGCCGATGATTTCCTCCGGCGGCTCCAGCGTGCTGATGAGCTGCGCGGCGCTGGCGGTGTTGCTGCGCGTGTCCTACGAACTCGATCGCGCTCAGCGCCAGGTCGCGCGTCTGCGCGGTGAAGCGGCGCAGGCCGGCGCGCCGGCCGCGAGCGGCGCGCCTTCGACCGCGACGCCGACGCCCGCGGCTGCCGGCGTTGCTCGCAACAGCGACGCCGCGCGCGGCACCAGCCGTCTGCGCGAACGCGTCGAGCCGTCGTTCGGGAGGTCCGCATGAGCGAGCTTCGTACGAATGATCGGCCGGTGATGATTCTCGCCGGCGGCACCGGCGGGCATATCTTCCCGGGGCTGGCGGTGGCCAAGGCCCTGCTGTCCCGCAACGTGCCGGTGTCGTGGCTCGGCGCCGACGGCGGCATGGAAACGCGGCTGGTGCCGCAGCACGGCATCGAGATCGACACCATCGCGATCAGCGGCGTGCGCGGCAAGGGCTTGGCGACGCTGTTGCGCGCGCCGTTCCGGCTGGCCGCGTCGGTGCGCGCCGCGCAGCGCGTGCTGCGCGCGCGTCAGCCGCGCGCGGTGATCAGCTTCGGCGGCTACGCGGCCGGTCCCGGCGGCCTGGCCGCGCGACTGGCCGGTGTGCCGCTGATCGTGCACGAACAAAATCGCGCCCCGGGCATGACCAACCGCGTGCTATCGCGTTTCGCGCGCCGCGTGCTGACCGGCTTTCCGGACACCTTCGCCGGTGGCCAGGAAGAAGTGGTCGGCAACCCGGTGCGCGCCGAGATCGCCGCGGTCGCGCCGCCCGCGCAGCGTTTCGCCGAACGTGGCGGTCCGTTGCGCTTGCTGGTGCTCGGCGGCAGCCAGGGCGCGCGCGCCCTGAATCAGGCCGTGCCGGCCGCGATCGCCGGCCTGCGCGGCCGCGTGCCCTGCGAAGTGCGGCATCAAAGCGGCGAGAAGCTGCGCGCCGACGCCGAACAGGCGTATGCGAACGCCGACGTGATCGCCTCGGTCGAACCGTTCATCGCCGACATGGCCGCCGCCTATGCCTGGGCCGACTTGGTCGTATGCCGCTCCGGCGCACTGACGCTCGCCGAACTGTGCGCGGCCGGCGTCGGCAGCGTGCTGGTGCCGTTCCCGCAGGCGGTCGACGACCACCAGACCAAGAACGCGCGTTTCCTGGTCGATCGCGGCGCCGCGCAATTGCTGCCGCAGGCCGGCGACGACCTCGGCGCGCGCCTGTCGGCGACCATCGAGATCCTCGCCGAACGCGGCGTGCTGCTGCAGATGGCCGAAGCGGCGCGAAGCATTGCAAAACCCGACGCGGCCGATCGGGTCGCGCAGATTGTGTTGGAGGTAGCGCGATGAAGGCCGGGATTCGGGATTGGGGATTCGGGATTCGCAACGGCGAGTTCGGTCAACGCCCAGTCGATTCGCTGGTTGCTGCCGTGTCTTCATCGAAATTCCGGAAGTCCGTAGTGCCGCAGTCGCTTTTTGATTTTTCCAATCCCCAATCCCCAATCCCGAATCCCGGACGTCAAGCATGAGCACCGCACTCCGCCGCCGACTGCAGCACACCGGCGATCTGGCCAAGGCGTTTCCGCGCGTGCATTTCGTCGGCATCGGCGGCACCGGCATGAGCGGCATCGCCGAAGTGATGTGCACGCTCGGCTATCAGGTGTCGGGTTCGGATACGGCCGACAACGCCGTCACCCGTCGCTTGACCGCGATGGGCGCCAACGTGCATCGCGGCCACGCCGCGTCGAACGTGCTCGGCGCCGACTGCGTGGTAGTGTCGAGCGCGATCAAGCGCGACAACCCCGAATTGATGGAAGCGCGCGCGCAGCGCATCCCGGTGGTGCCGCGCGCGGAAATGCTGGCCGAGCTGATGCGTTTCCGCCGCGGGATCGCGGTGGCCGGCACCCACGGCAAGACCACGACGACCTCGCTGGCCGCGAGCGTGCTGGCCGAAGGCGGCATCGATCCGACCTTTGTGATCGGCGGCAAGCTGCTGGCGGCCGGCGCGAACGCCGGGCTCGGCGGCGGCCAGTGGCTGGTGGCCGAGGCCGACGAGAGCGACGGCAGCTTCCTGCGCCTGAATCCGCAGATCGCCATCGTCACCAACATCGACGCCGATCACCTGGAAAACTACGGCGGCGATTTCGCCAAGGTCCAGGCCGCGTTCGAGGAATTCCTGCACCGGCTGCCGTTCTACGGCTTGGCGGTGCTGTGCATCGACGACCCCAACGTCGCCAAGCTCGCCGCGGAAACCCCGCGCCATGTGATGACCTACGGCTTCGACGAAACCGCCGACGTGCGCGCCGAAGACGTCAGCCAGAGCGGCGGCGCGATGCATTTCACCCTGTGCCTGCCCGATGCGACCCGCACCGCGGTGACCTTGGCGCTGCCGGGCCGGCACAACGTGCAGAACGCGTTGGCGGCGTGCGCGGTCGCCTGGCAACTCGGCGTGCAGCCCGACGCGATCGCGCGCGCGCTGGAAAAATTCGAAGGCATCGGCCGTCGCTTCAATCTGCTGGCGCAGCTGCAGACCGACAAGGGCGCGACCGTGCAACTGGTCGACGACTACGGCCATCACCCGAAAGAGCTCGAGGCGGTGTTCGCCGCGGCGCGCGGCGGTTGGCCGGACAAGCGGTTGGTGGTCGCGTTCCAGCCGCATCGCTACAGCCGCACGCGCGATCTGTTCGACGATTTCGCCGCGGTGCTGTCGTCGGTGGATGCGCTGGTGCTGACCGAGGTGTATCCGGCCGGCGAAGCGCCGATCGCCGGCGCCGACGCCAAGTCGCTGGCGCGCGCGATCCGCGCGCGCGGCCGCATCGACCCGGTGGTGGTCGGCGGCGCGGGCGATCTCGCCGGCGTGTTGCCGGACGTATTGAACGACGGCGATCTGCTGTTGCTGATGGGCGCCGGCGATATCGGCGCGGCGGCGCAGCAGCTCGCCAGCCAGGGTTTCCAGGGAGAATCGAAGTGAGTCTGCAGTTTGCCCCGCTCCGCGTCACCGATCCGGCCGTGTTCGGCCGCGTCGCCGTGCTGATGGGCGGCACCAGCGCCGAGCGCGAGGTGTCGCTGGATTCCGGTCGCGGCGTGCTCGAAGCGTTGCGTTCGCGCGGCGTCGACGCGTTCGCGGTCGACGGCATTCCGGCGCTGATCGAAGCCATTCGCGCGGGCAGTGTCGATCGCGTGTTCAACATCCTGCACGGCAACAAGGGCGGCGGCGAAGACGGCGTGCTGCAGGGCGTGCTGGAAGCGCTCGGCGTTCCCTACACCGGCTCGGACGTGCTCGGCTCGGCCCTGGCGATGGACAAGATCCGCACCAAGCAGGTGTGGATGGCGGCCGGCCTGCCGACTCCGCGCTATCGCCGCATCGCCAAGGGCGACGACGTGCATGCCGCGGCCCAGGCGATCGGCCTGCCGGTGATCATCAAGCCGTCCAGCGAAGGCTCCAGCGTCGGCGTGTCGCGCGTGCTCAAGGACGCGGACATCGACGAAGCGGTCGAACTGGCCGCGCGCTATCCCGGCGAAATGCTGATGGAGCAGATGGTGATCGGCGACGAACTCACCGTCGCGGTGCTGATCAACGGCGACGGCTACAGCGCGCTGCCGTCGATCCGGATCGTGCCGAAGGGCGAGTGGTACGACTATCACGCCAAGTACATCGCCGATGACACTCAATATCTGTGTCCCGGCCTGGAAGGCGTCGACGAAGCCGAAATCCGCCGCATGGCGATGGAAGCCTTCGTCGCCGCCGGCTGCAAGGGTTGGGGCCGGGTCGACGTGATGCGCGACCGCGACAGCGGCCAGTTGTATCTGATCGAGGTCAACACTGCGCCGGGCATGACCAGCCATTCGCTGGTGCCCAAGGCCGCGCGCCAGATCGGGATCGAATACGACGAACTGTGCTGGCGCGTGCTCGAAGCAACCGTGGTCATGCCGTCCGCGACCGATACGGCCGCGGTAGGAGGTGCGACGGCGTGAACGCCATGCTCCGCCTCGTCGGATGGTTGCTTGCGCTGGCCCTGGTCGCGCTGCCGGTCGTCGCCGTGCTCAACGGCTGGATCGGCGCGAACCAGTGGCCGCTCAAGCGCCTGCGCGTGACCGGCGAGTTCGAGCGGGTGGATGCGACGGCGTTGCGCAAGACCTTGCTGCCGTATGCGCAGCGCGGCTTCTTCGCGGTCGATCTGGCGTCGGCGCAGGTCGCGGTCGCCAAGCTGCCGTGGGTCGGTCACGCCGAAGTGCGCAAGCGCTGGCCCGATGTGCTGGAAGTGACCGTGATCGAGCACAAGCCGTTCGCGCGCTGGGGCCAGGATCGTTTGTTGTCGGAGCAGGGACGTCTGTTTCCGACCGCCAACATCCAGGTGCCGGCCAACCTGCCGCAGTTCGCCGGGCCGGAAAGCCGGATCAAGGACGTGGTGGCGCTTTACAACGAATCGCGCGAGTTGTTCGCGCCGGTGGGACTGGACGTGCGTCAGGTCGAAGTCGACCAGCGCGGCAGCTGGACCCTCGGCCTGGCCAACGGCGCGCAGATCGTGGTCGGCCGCAACGAGGCGCGCGCGCGCCTGAGCCGCTTCGTCAAGCTGCTGCCGCAGTTGATGGCGCAGCGGGTGCAGGTGCTGGCGCGCGCCGACCTTCGTTACACCAATGGTTTTTCGCTGTCGTGGGCGCCCGTACAGGCGCCCGCGGCCGCACCGAAACAGCAGCAAGGACAGTCATGAACCGCAAAGGCGACAAGTCGCTGATCGTTGGCCTCGACATCGGCACCTCCAAGGTGGTGGCGCTGGTGGGCGAGTATTCGCCTGGCAACCCCATCGAAGTCATCGGCATCGGCTCGCACGAATCGCGCGGGCTCAAGCGCGGCGTGGTCGTCGACATCGAGTCGACCGTGCAGTCGATCCAGCGCGCGATCGAGGAAGCCGAGCTGATGGCCGGCTGCGAAATCCGCTCGGTCTACGCCTCGATTTCCGGCAATCACATCCAGTGCCGCAACTCGCAGGGCATCGCCCCGATCCGCGACGGCGAGGTCACCTACGGCGATCTCGACCGGGTGCTGGACGCGGCCAAGGCGGTGGCGATCCCGGCCGACCAGAAGATCCTGCACGCGATCCCGCGCGACTACGTGCTCGACGATTCGCAGGAAGGCATCCGCAATCCGGTCGGCATGACCGGCGTGCGCCTGGAGGTGCATGCGCATCTGGTGGTGTGCGCGCAATCGGCCGCGGCCAACATCAGCAAGTGCGTGCAGCGCTGCGGGTTGCAGGTCGACGATCTGATCCTCGGCGTGCTGGCCTCCAGCAACGCCGTGTTGACCAACGACGAACGCGAGCTGGGCGTGGTGCTGGTCGATATCGGCGCGGGCACCACCGACATCTCGGTGTTCGTGCAGGGCGCGATCGCGCACAGCGCGTCGTTGCCGATCGCCGGCGACAAGGTCACCGAAGACATCGCCCACATGCTGCGCACGCCCACGCCGGAAGCCGAACAGATCAAGGTGCGTTACGCCTGCGCGCTGGCGCAGATGGCGACCGCCGAGGAATCGATCCAGGTGCCGAGCGTCGGCGATCGCCCGCCGCGGCGCATGCCGCGTCACTCGCTGGCGCAGGCGGTGCAGGCGCGTTACGAAGAAATCTTCGAAATGATCCAGGCCGAACTGCGCCGTTCGGGCTTCGAACATCACGTTCGCGCCGGCATGGTCCTGACCGGAGGCGCGGCCAAGATGGAAGGCGTGGTCGAACTGGCCGAGGAAATGCTGCAGATGCCGGTGCGCGTGGGCATCCCGCAGCACGTCACCGGCCTGGGCGAAGTGGTCGGCAACCCGGTTCACGCCACCGGCGTGGGTCTGTTGCTGATGGGCAGCCAGATCGAAAACCCGCGTCGCCCGGTGATCTCCACCGGCCGCGCCGGCAGCTTCTTCAACAAGATCAAGAACTGGTATCGCGGCGAATTCTGACGGCCGGGATTCGGGATTTGGGATTCGAGATTAGTAACAGCAAGAGCAACAGCAAGAGCGTTAGCAACAGCACTGGCAGGTTGTGGCAGCGGCAACGGCAACACATAGCAACTTAAAACCAAAAACGTCGAAGACGAGGGTATCGAGACAGGGACGGAGCGCTTTTCCGAATCCCAAATCCCGAATCCCAAATCCCGGCACTTATAAGAGGACGAGAACATGGCACATTTCGAATTGGTTGAAAAAATGGCCCCGAACGCGGTCATCAAGGTCGTTGGCGTGGGCGGCGGCGGCGGCAACGCCGTGGCGCACATGGTCAGCGGTAATGTCGATGGCGTGGAATTCATCACCGCCAATACCGACGCGCAGGCGATCAAGAACTGCGGCGCCAAGCTGCAGCTGCAGCTCGGCAGCAACGTCACCAAGGGCCTGGGCGCCGGCGCGAATCCGGAAGTCGGCCGTCAGGCGGCGCTAGAAGATCGCGAACGCATCATGGACGCGCTGACCGGCGCCGACATGGTGTTCATCACCGCCGGCATGGGCGGCGGCACCGGCACCGGCGCGGCGCCGGTCGTCGCGCAACTCGCGAAAGAGATGGGCATCCTGACCGTCGCGGTCGTGACCAAGCCGTTCCCGTTCGAAGGCCGCCGCCGCATGCAGGTCGCGCTCAAGGGCATCGAGGAGCTGTCGCACCACTGCGATTCGCTGATCACGATCCCCAACGAGAAGCTGATCACCGTGCTCGGCCGCAACGCGACCATGATCCAGGCCTTCCGCGCCGCTAACGACGTGTTGCTCGGCGCGGTGCAGGGCATCGCCGATCTGATCGTGCGTCCGGGTTTGATCAACGTCGACTTCGCCGACGTGCGCACGGTCATGAGCGAGATGGGCCTGGCGATGATGGGCACCGGCGCGGCACGCGGCGACGATCGCGCGCAGGCCGCGGCCGAGTCGGCGATCCAGAACCCGCTGCTCGACGACGTCAACCTGGCCGGCGCCAACGGCATCCTGGTCAACATCACCGCCGGCCCGGACTTCACCATGGCCGAGTTCGACGAAGTGGGCCGCACCATCGAAGGCTTCGCTTCCGAAGACGCGACCGTGGTCATCGGCACCGTGCTCGATCCGGACATGCAGGACGAAGTCCGCGTCACCGTGGTCGCCACCGGCCTCAACCGTGTCGCCACCAAGCAGTCGGTGCGCGGTTCGGGTTACGAGCGCGAATCGCAGCGCGCGCCGATCCAGCTGGTGCGCAACGCGACCACCGGTCAGCCCGAGTTCGGCGCGATGGACGACGTCGGCCATGCGCCGATGCCGAGCTTCGGCGGCAGCCTGCGCGGCAGCTCGCGCCAGGAACCGACCGGCCCGGCCGTGGCCGATTTCGGCAGCGACAACAGCTACCTGGATATCCCGGCGTTCCTGCGCCGCCAGGCGGACTGAAAATCAGGAACGAGTAGGGAAGAGTGAGAAACGAGTAGAAGCCTCGCTCCTACTCACTCCTCACTCCTCTGAACTCGTTTCTGCTGTAAAGCACCAAGGGCCGGACTCGTCCCCGGCCCGAGGCATCTTGCCCCGGCGTAAGCGCGGGGCCTTGGGCCGGTCGGCCCGACCCGTAAAGGCGGGCCGACCGGTCAGTTTGACGAGCGCTGTTGACAACGGCGGGACGCTGTGTCCTTTTCGTTCAGGTTCAGCTACCCCCGTGCTAATCTTGCGCGGTTTCGTGCCCGTCCCCATTAGCTATCCGTCCGTCCGGACCGGTTTCGGCCGTCGGTCGGCCAGCCAGCAGAACCAGAACACTCGCGGAAGAAGTCCCCACGACCATGCTGCGTCAGCGCACCCTCAAGAACGTGATCCGCGCCACCGGCGTGGGCCTGCACAGCGGCGACAAGGTGTTCCTCACCCTGCGCCCGGCCCCGGTGGACACCGGCATCGTGTTTCGCCGCACCGACCTCGACCCCGTGGTCGAGATGCCCGCGCGCGCCGACCTGGTCACCGAAACCACTTTGTGCACCGGTCTGACCTACGGCGTCGGCAAGGTCATGACGGTCGAGCATCTGCTCTCGGCCATGGCCGGCCTGGGCATCGACAACTGCATCGTCGAGCTGTCCGCGCCGGAAGTGCCGATCATGGACGGCTCGGCCGGTCCGTTCGTATTCCTGCTGCAGTCCGCCGGCATCGCCGAGCAGGACGCGCCGAAGCGGTTCATCCGTATCAAGCATCCGGTGGAAGTGCGCGAAGGCGACAAGGTCGCGCGTTTCGAGCCCTTCGACGGCTTCCGCCTGGGCTTCACCGTGGTCTTCGACCATCCGGCGATCCCGGCCTCGCAGTCGCGCGCTGAAGTGCGGTTCTCCACCGAGAACTACATCCGCGAAGTCAGCCGCGCCCGCACCTTCGGTTTCATGCGCGATCTGGAATACATGCGCGAACGCAACCTCGGCCTGGGCGGCTCGATGGACAACGCGATCGTGCTCGACGAATTTCGCGTGCTCAACGACGACGGCCTGCGTTACGCCGACGAATTCGTCCGTCACAAGATCCTCGATGCGGTCGGCGACCTGTACCTGGCCGGCCACGCCATCATCGGCGCCTACGAGGGCTACAAGTCCGGCCACGCGCTCAATAACAAGTTGGTGCGCGCCCTGCTGGCCGAGCGTTCGGCCTGGGAACTGGTCAGCTACAGCGGCTCCGAGCCGGTGCCTGTGGCTTACGGCGAGCCGGCGCTCGCCTGAGCAAGAAAAGAGTGCAGAGGAGTGAGGAGTGAGTAAGAGCCACGCGGCTCTACTCGTTCCTCACTCCTCTGCACTCGTTTCTCCAGGCCGCCCCGCGTCCGCCCAACCTGAACGCGCACCCCCAGCGGCCTGTGACGCCTGCCCGGGAAAGTCAGGAACGTTAACTCGATCACACTCGTGAACGGTACGTGACGACTTAACTAATTTCTAACGAAACTTTTCCGGAAAGCTAGTGAAGGCTTAACAAAACCCCCGGGTTGGGCCAGTAGGATGCCCCGACCCCGACACTCGGACCCCCGTCGGTACGCATCCCACCATGCGGCCCTACCGAGTGTCAGCCGGCATCGCTGGACCCCGACGGATCGGGTTTCTTCAGCGATGCCAGCGCGGCCTGCAGCGACATGAGCGTCGCGGCCGACATGGGTTTGGCCTTCCGTACCGGTGCTGCCACCGGGTTCGGGATCGTCGTCTTGACGACGAATTCGGCCGCGTCCAGTCCGATGGATCGGGCTGCGTCGAGCAGTTCCGGAGCCGCGAGCCGCAACTTGGCCCGCCACACCGGAGCATCGACGACAAACACGAGCCTGCCGCGTTCGAAGTTGGCCAGCCGCGCATGCGCGGCGAGCGAAGGCGGCAGGTAGGGGCGTAACCGACGGTCCAATCCTTCCAGCCACAGCGCTCGGCGGATCGGGTTGTTGCCAGCGGGATCTTCGAGCAAGGCATCCATGGCGATGCGCGGCGTCGAGGACTTCCGCGGCGGCGACTTCGGCTTGGGCTTGTAATCAGACATCGGACACATGACCTATCAATCCATCGTAAACAACACGCGCGCCAGGCTGGACCATCTGTTCCAGCAGGCCGGCCGGATCGGCGCCCGCCGTCCCGCCCTCGCCATGGCGCTGCTGCTCGGCACCGGCGTCGCGGTCGGTGCCGGCGCCGGCCTCGCCGACAACCGCATGCTACGCGCCGAACTGGCCCAGCAGCACGCGCAGATCGCCGCCACCAAGCTCGACGCGCAACGCGAGATCAACGCCCTGGCCGCGCGCATGGGCGAACTGCAGGCCGAGGCCAACCGCCTCAACGCGCTCGGCGAACGCCTGACCCGCATCGGCCAGCTGCAGGACGGCGAATTCGATTTCGACAAGCCGGTCGGCGTCGGTGGCGCGGGCCCGGTCCGCGACATGGCCAAGCCCGAGCTCAACGCCGGCATGGACAAGCTCGCCAGCCAGTTCAAGGCCTCCGGCGAACAGCTCTCGGTGCTCGAGTCGCTGCTGTTCAACCGCCAGATCGATATGAACGCGGTGCCTTCGCGCGCTCCGATCGCCAACAGCTACATCACCTCCGGCTTCGGCGGCCGCGCCGATCCGTTCAACGGCGGCGCCGCCTTCCACAAGGGCATCGATTTCGAAGCCGACGTCGGCGACCCGGTGCTGGCCGTGGCCGACGGCGTGGTCAGCTACTCGGGCGTGCGCTCGGGCTACGGCAACGTGGTCGAGATCGATCACGGCAACGGCTACGTGACCCGCTACGCGCACAACTCGCGCCTGCTGATGAAGGTCGGCGAACTGGCGCGCGCGGGCCAGGAGATCGCCAAGGCCGGCTCCAGCGGCCGTTCCACTGGCGCCCACGTGCATTTCGAAGTCTGGGAAAGCGGCCGCGTGGTCAATCCGGTCAAGTTCCTCAATCAGCAGTCGCCGCTTAAGGGGTGAAACGGGGCGCTCGCGAGCCACTGGCTCGCGCCCCGTTGAACGACCGCCGCACCGCGGCGGGCCGGGGTCGCAGTTCCAAGCTCGCCGGCCAGCCGGCGACCCGACGCACCCAAACGCCGTAAAAGCAGCAGCGGGCTAGAACGACCGCCGCACTGCGGCGGGCTGGGTGAAGCGGGCTTGCTTGCGAGCCACTGGCTCGCAGCCCGTTGAACGACCGCCGCACTGCGGCGGGCCGGAAGCACACTCCCAATTTCGCCGGCCAGCCGGCGACCCGACGCACCCAAACGCCGGAAAAAGCCGCAGCGGGCTAGAACGACCGCCGCACCGCGGCGGGCCGGGCGCACACTCCCAATCTCGCGGCCAGCCGGCGACCTGACGCACCCAAACGCGGCAAACGCAGCAGCGGGCTAGAACGACCGCCGCCAGCAGCGCGTCACGGCCACGATCCCAAGCTGATCAGCAGCCGGCTGCCCTAGCCGTAAGCCGCCAAGCAAGCGACCTCAACGCCCCGCCGTCCGGATACCCCAAGCCCCAAACTGTGGAATCGGGCAAAGTCCCACATTCGATCGGCGCACATCCCCCTTGATACCGTTCAGCACGCCCCCCACGCTAGAATGCGTGTGGCCAAAGACCAGGCTCGATCCGATCGGGGGCGCACGGCGCCCCTGATTTCGTTTTGCTGATTTCGTTTGGGGACACCGAAGCGAACGGATCGAGCCGGTTGTCTGGATTCCCTGGGAACTTGCCGGCGCAGACGCGCTCTTAAGCGTCCCGCCTGTGCAATCCCCGTTCGCTTTACACGGACCCGTTCATGCTCAACAGCTTGCTTACCCGCGTTTTCGGCAGCCGCAACGATCGCCTGCTGCGTCAACTGCAACGATCCGTCGTCAAGATCAATGCGCTCGAGCCGGAGATGGAAAAACTCTCCGACGCGCAGCTGCAGGCCAAGACCCCGGAGTTCCAGCAGCGCATCGCCGACGGCGAGTCGCTCGACAAGCTGCTGCCGGAGGCGTTCGCGGTCTGCCGCGAAGCGTCCAAGCGCGTGCTCGGCATGCGTCACTACGACGTGCAGCTGATCGGCGGCATGGTCCTGCACCTGGGCAAGATCGCCGAGATGCGCACCGGCGAAGGCAAGACCCTGGTCGGTACGCTGCCGGTGTATCTCAACGCGCTCGAATCCAAGGGCGTCCACGTGGTCACGGTCAACGACTACCTGGCGCGTCGCGACTCGGCGTGGATGGGCAAGCTGTACAACTGGCTGGGCCTGAGCGTCGGCGTGGTCTATCCGGGCATGCAGCACAGCGACAAGCATGCCGCCTATGCCAGCGACATCACCTACGGCACCAACAACGAATTCGGCTTCGACTACCTGCGCGACAACATGGCGCTGTCGAAGGACGACCGCTTCCAGCGCGGTCTGCATTACGCGATCGTCGACGAAGTCGACTCGATCCTGATCGACGAAGCGCGCACCCCGCTGATCATTTCCGGCCCGGCCGACGAGTCGCCGGAGCTGTACATCAAGGTCAACCGCATCGTTCCCTCGCTGACCCGCCAGGAAAAGGAAGACGGCGACGGCGATTACTGGGTCGACGAGAAGGGCAAGCAGGTCTATCTGTCGGAAGCCGGCCAGGAACACGCCGAGGAACTGCTGCGCAAGGCCGGCATCCTGTCGGAAGACGACGATTCGCTGTACGCCGGCCACAACATCTCGGTGGTCCATCACCTCAACGCGGCGCTGCGCGCGCATGCGATCTATCAGCGCGATGTCGATTACATCGTGCGCGACGGCGAAGTGGTGATCGTCGACGAATTCACCGGCCGCACCCTGCAGGGTCGCCGCTGGTCCGACGGCCTGCATCAGGCGGTCGAAGCGAAGGAAGGCGTGCCGGTCCAGCGCGAGAACCAGACGCTGGCCTCGATCACCTTCCAGAACCTGTTCCGCATGTACAAGAAGCTGTCCGGCATGACCGGCACGGCCGATACCGAAGCCTACGAATTCCAGAGCATCTATGGCCTGGAAGTGATCGTGATCCCGACCAACCGGCCGATGCAGCGCAAGGATCACTCCGACCAGGTGTTCCTCAACCGCCCGGGCAAGTACCGCGCGGTGCTCGGCGAGATCAAGGCCGCGCACGAACGCGGGCAGCCGGTGCTGGTCGGCACGACCTCGATCGAAGTGTCGGAGATGCTCAGCCAGCAGCTCACCGAGGCCGGCGTCGCGCACGAAGTGCTCAACGCCAAGCAGCACGAGCGCGAGGCGAACATCATCGCCCAGGCCGGTCGTCCGGGCGCGATCACCATCGCCACCAACATGGCCGGCCGCGGCACCGACATCGTGCTCGGCGGTTCGCTGGAAAGCGAACTGGCCGAACTGGCCGCGCAGAACAACGGCGAGCCGGTCGACGAAGTCACCCACCAGCGCCTGAAGGCGGCATGGCAGGAACGTCACGACGCGGTCAAGGCGTCCGGCGGTCTGCACATCGTCGGCACCGAGCGCCACGAATCGCGCCGCATCGACAATCAGCTGCGCGGTCGTGCCGGCCGTCAGGGCGACCCGGGCTCCTCGCGCTTCTATCTGTCGCTCGAAGACAACCTGATGCGCATCTTCGCGGCCGACTGGGTGCAGCGAGTGATGGCGCGCATGGGCCTGAAGGAAGACGACATCATCGAAAGCCCGCTGGTGACCAAGCAGATCGCCAACGCGCAGCGCAAGGTCGAGGCGCATAACTTCGACATCCGCAAGAACCTGCTCGATTTCGACGACGTCAACAACGATCAGCGCAAGGTGATCTACGGCCAGCGCGACGAATTGCTGGAAGCCGAAAGCGTCAACGAGAACGTCGAGGGCATCCGCGCCGACGTGGTCGCCGACATGGTCCAGCGCCACGTGCCGGCCAATTCGGTCGACGAGCAGTGGGACCTGCCGGGCCTGGAGGCGACCATCGCTCAGGAGTTCAACGTGCAGGTGCCGCTGGTCGAGATGGCGAGCAAGGCCGAGGAGCTCGACGCCGAGTCGATCGCCGCCAAGGTCCAGGACGCCGTCGCCGAGCATTTCGCCGCGCGCGAGGTCCAGCTCGGCAGCGAAACCATGCGCATGCTCGAAAAGCACATCATGCTCAACGTGCTCGACCAGAACTGGAAGGAGCATCTGGCGCGCATGGACTACCTGCGCCAGGGCATCCACCTGCGCGGTTATGCGCAAAAGCAGCCCAAGCAGGAATACAAGAAGGAAGCCTTCGAGTTGTTCTCGGAGATGCTCGACAAGGTCAAGCGCGAGGTGGTGACCCTGCTGGCGCGCGTGCGCATCCAGAGCGAAGAGGAAGTCGCCGCGCTGGAAGCCCAGGAACGCGCCCAGGCCGAGGCGCAGTTGCAGCAGATGCAGTTCCAGCATGCGAGCGCCGGCGGTTTCGGCGCCGACGAGGAAGCCGCGGAAGTGTCCGAGGAAGCCTTCGCCAATGTCGGCCGCAACGACGCCTGCCCGTGCGGCAGCGGCAAGAAGTACAAGCATTGCCATGGGCAGTTGGGCTGAGGAAACCGGGAGTCGGGAATCGGGAGTCGGGAATGGCAAGGCGAAAGCCGAGTCGGTCCCGACGGATAACGCGGCCGCGGCCACCGAATCCCGAATCGCGAGTCCCAAATCCCGGGTAGTGCATGTCGTCGCGGGCGTGATCCGCGACGCGCGCGGGCGCATCCTGCTCGCGCGCCGCACCGAAGGGCGCGATCTGGCCGGGCTGTGGGAGTTTCCCGGCGGCAAGTGCGAGCCCGGCGAGACGCCGCAGGCGGCGTTGTCGCGCGAGCTGCATGAAGAACTCGGCATCGAGGCCGAGGTGGGCGCGCAGATCATCTGCGTGCCGCAGGCCTATTCCGACAAGCGACTGATTCTGGACGTGCGCGAGATCCGCGCCTGGCGCGGCAGCGCGCGCGGCCTCGAAGGCCAGGCTCTGGCCTGGGTGCCGTCGCACAAGCTCGCCAGCTATGCGATGCCGCCGGCCGATCGGCCGGTGGTAGCGGCATTGGGGCAGCCCGAGCACTACCTGGTCACGCCCGAGCCCGGCGACAGCGACGATGCGTGGCTGGCGGCGCTGTCGCGTTCGCTGGCCGCCGGTGTGCGGCGCGTGCAGCTGCGCGCGCCGGGTATGGTCGAAGATCGCTGGCAGGGTCTGGCGGCCGCGGCGGTCAAGCGTTGCCGTGCTGCGAAGGCCGAGGTGCTGATCAACGGCGATATCGCGTTGGCCCAGCGCCTGGGTGTCGGCCTGCATCTGCGCGCCGCGCAACTGCGCGATTTGCGCGAACGTCCCGTCGCCGCGGAACTGCCGCTGGCCGCGTCCTGCCACGATGCCGACGAGTTGCGCGCGGCGCAGCAACTGGGCTGCGATTTCGTCGTGGTCGGTTCGATCAAGCCCACGCCGAGCCACCCGAGCGTGCTGGGGATCGGCTGGGAGGCCTTCGCGGCATTGCGCGAGTCGGTTTCGCTGCCGATCTATGCGATCGGCGGATTGGGGCCTGAGGATCTGGGCGAGGCTCGCCGGCACGGAGCGCAGGGTATCGCGGCGATCCGGAGTCTGTGGGCGAACGCCTGAGTCGGGCCGGGTAGGGCGCGATCCGGGATCGGAGCGCATCGGGCTTCAAGACGGTTTTGCTGGATCGTCAAAGCGCCGAAGGCTGCGTCGTGAAGTTCTTGCCGGAGCGTCTTGAGGCCTTGTTGGTACCGGCCCGATCCACTCGCATCCTAGGCCCGCGGACTTGCCGCCAATGCGCGATAGCGCCGATCCAGCGCCTCGACTTGAGCCTGCAGCGCCTCTAGCGCCCCGTCGTTGACGATCACATCGTCGGCGATCGCCAGCCGCGCCTCGCGCGTGGCCTGTGCGTCGATCATGCGCTGGGCCAGCTCGGCATCGATGCCGTCGCGACGCATAACCCGTGCCTGCTGCACCGCCACCGGCACGTCGACCACCAGACAGCGATCCAGCCACGGATAAGCCTCGCGTCCGCCGCCCTCGGCCAGCAGCGGGATCGCCGCGATCGCATACGCGCCGGCCGCGGCCGCGCATTGCTCGCGCAGCATGGCGCGCACCAGTGGATGGACGATGGCTTCCAGACGTTTGCGCGCGGCCGGGTCGGCGAACACGATCCGGCGCATTGCGGCGCGATCGAGCGCGCCTTGCGGGTCCAGGATGTCGCTGCCGAACGCCGCGACCACCTGGGCCAGGCCCTCGCTGCCGCCGGCGACCGCGGCGCGCGCGGCCAGATCGGCATCGGCGACGACAATGCCGAGCGTTTCGAAACGACGGGTGACCTCGCTCTTGCCCGAGGCGACACCGCCGGTGACGCCGACGCAGAATCCCGCCATGGCTCAGCCGAGCCCGGAAAACCGCAGGTAAGCCTGAAGCAGGGATTCGCCCCAGAAAAACACGATCCAGCCGGCGATGGCGAGATACGGTCCGAATGGAATCGGGATGCCCATGTCGCGGCCTTTCACCGCCAGCCAGATCGAACCGATCACCGCGCCGACCAGGGACGACATCAGGATCGCCGGCAGCACGCCCTTGAGCCCGACCCAGGCGCCGATCGCCGCGAGCAACTTGAAGTCGCCCTGGCCCATGCCTTCCTGCGGGTCCTTGACCCGTCGCACGACCACTTGGTACTGCTTGTAGATCCAGTTGACCAGCCACAGGCTCATGTACCCGGCGATCGCGCCGAGCACCGCCGGTTTGACCTGGAAATACAGGTTGTCGCTGGCGGCGATGATGCCCAGCCACATCAGTGGCAGGGTCAGGCTGTCCGGCAACAGCTGCGTGCGCAGGTCGATGCCCGACAGGATGATCAGGAAGCTGGTGAACACCATCGCGCCGAACCCCTGCCAGCCGAAGCCGAAGCGGGCCACGCAGGCGACCATCAGCAGCATGGTCAGCAGTTCGACCGCAGGGTATTGGATCGAGATCGGCGCCTTGCAGTGGCGGCACTTGCCGCCCAGCACCAGATAGCTGAATACCGGGATGTTCTCGTACCAGGACAACTGGTGCTTGCAGTGCGGGCAGTGCGAGCGTTCGACCGCGATCCCTGGCGGTGGCGGATCGTAGATCTCCGGCAGATCAAGCGCGTCGCGCGCGTCCTTCTTCCACTCCCACTCCAGCCGCTTGGGCAGACGCAGGATCACCACGTTGTAGAAGCTGCCGAGCAACAAGCCGAGACCGGCCGCGAGCGGATACCCGAGGCCGGGGTTCTGATCTAGAAATGCCATTGGATGAGAATACTTCGCCGATCAGATGGTCGCAGCAAGTTTGAAGATCGGCAGATACATGGCGATGACCATGCCGCCGACGATGACGCCGAGGATGACCATGATCAACGGCTCCAGCAGGCTCGACAGCGCGTCGACCGCGTTGTTGACTTCCTGTTCGTAGAACTCGGCGACCTTGACCAGCATGGTGTCGAGCGCGCCGGCCTCTTCGCCGATCGCGGTCATCTGCACCACCATGTGCGGGAACAGATTGACCTGCTTCATCGCCATGTTGACCTGATAGCCGACCGAGACGTCGTCGCGGATGCGGTAGACCGCCTTTTCGTAGACCACGTTGCCGGTCGCGCCGGCGACGGTATCGAGCGCTTCGACCAGCGGCACGCCGGCGCGGAAGGTCACCGCCAGGGTGCGGGCGAAACGGGCGATCGCGGCGTTGTGCAGGATCTGCCCGACGACCGGAATCTTGAGCATGGCCCGGTCGAGGAAGTGGGCGAAGGCCGGCGAGCGGTTCTTGGCCATGATGAAGGCGACCACCGCGCCGATCACCAGCGCCAGCACCGCCCACCACCACTTGATCATGAAGTCGCTCATGCCGATCACCATCAAGGTGAAGGCCGGCAGGTCGGCGCCGAAGCTCTTGAAGGTGGCCTGGAACTGCGGGACCACGAAGATCAGCAGGATGGCGCTGACCAGGATCGCCACGGCCACGACCGTGGCCGGGTAGAACAGCGCCTTCTTGATCTTGCCCTTGAGGGTTTCGATGTTTTCCTTGTAGTTCGCGACCGTGTCGAGCACGGTCTCGAGCACGCCGGCCGATTCGCCGGCCTTGACCAGGTTGCGGTAGAGCTCGTCGAACTGGACCGGGTGCTTGGACATGGCCTCGTGCAGGGACGAGCCGCTTTCCAGGTCGGCGCGAACAGTATTCAGCAGCTTCTTCATGCGCGGGTTCTTGTGCCCTTCGCCGATGATCTCCAGCGAGGTCACGATCGGCACGCCCGACTTCATCATCGTCGCGATCTGACGGCTGAAGATGGCGATTTCACCGGGGGTGATCCGCTTGCCGGCGGCGCCGAACAGCGGCTTGCCCTTGGGCTTGACCACGGTCGGGGTAATGCCCTGGCGACGCAGTTCGGCGCGCAGCATGTTGGCGTTCTTGGCCGCCTGCTCGCCCTTCATGGTGATGCCGCGCTTGTCGGTGCCTTGCCAGACGAAGACGTCCAGGGGATTGGCGCGGCGTACCGAGGCGGGGGTTTTGGTGGCGGATCGAGTCGCGGACATGGGTTAGTCCTTGGTTACGCGGTTGATTTCGGCCAGGCCGGTGACGCCGTTCATCACCTTGATCAGCGCGGAGCGACGCAGATCGGGCACGCCCGATCGGATCGCGGCGGCGGCGATCTGCATCGCATTGCCGCCTTCGAGCACGATGGCCTGGATTTCGTCGGTCATGGGCATGACCTGATAGATGCCGGTACGTCCCTTGTAGCCTTCGGTGCAGTCCGGACATCCGACCGGCTCGTACAACTTGAATCCCGACGCGATCTCCTCGTGGGTGAACCCCTCGGCGAGCAGCGCGTGTTCGGGCAGATGCACTTCGCGCTTGCAGTCGTGCAGACGGCGGGCGAGGCGCTGTGCGATCACCAGGGTGACCGACGAGGTGATGTTGTACGGCGCCACGCCCATGTTCATCAGGCGGGCGATGGTCTGCGGCGCGTCGTTGGTGTGCAGGGTCGACAGCACCATGTGGCCGGTCTGGGCGGCCTTGATCGCGATCTCGGCGGTCTCGAGGTCGCGGATTTCGCCGACCATGATCACGTCCGGATCCTGGCGCAGGAAGCTGCGCAGTGCGGCGGCGAACGTCATGCCGCGCTTGACGTTCATCTGCACCTGATTGATGCCCGGCACGCGGATTTCGACCGGGTCCTCGACCGTGGAGATGTTGCGTTGTTCGTCGTTGAGGATGTTCAGCGCGGTGTACAGCGACACGGTCTTGCCCGAGCCGGTCGGGCCGGTGACCAGCACCATGCCGTAAGGCTTGACCACCGCGTTGACGAACAATTCCTTCTGATAGTCCTCGTAACCGAGCTTCTCGATGCCGAGCCGGGCCGCGCTGCCGTCGAGGATACGCAGCACGATCTTCTCGCCGAACAGGGTCGGCAAGGTGCTCATGCGGAAGTCGATCTGCTTGGTCTTGGACAGGTTGAGCTTGATGCGCCCGTCCTGCGGCACCCGCTTCTCGGCGATGTCGAGCTGCGCCATGACCTTCAGGCGCGCGGCGATGCGCGGGTGCAGCTTGTTGGGCACCTTGGCGACCTGCTTGAGCAGGCCGTCGATGCGCAGGCGCACCCGGTAGTCGGTTTCGTAGGGTTCGAAATGGATGTCGGACGCGCCGCGACGGATCGCGTCGACCAGCACCTTGTTGATGAACTTGACCACCGGGGTGTCGTCGCCCTTGGCGTCGATACCGGTGTCGCTGGTGGCGCTGAGGTCGTCGTCCTTGCCGATCTCCAGGTTGTCCAGGCCCTCGCCGTCGCCGACCGCGTCGCCGAGCGCGTCGGAGGTCTCCAGCCAGCGGTCCAAGGTGCGGCGGATCAGTTCCTCATCGACCAGGATCGCCTCGACCGCGGCATTGGTCTGGAACTTGATCTCGTCCAGGGCCTTGGTGTTGGTCGGATCGGCCAGGCCGATGAACAGCTTGTTGCCGCGCTTGAACAGCGGCAAGGCGTTGTGCTTGCGGATCAACTCTTCGCTGATGGCGCGGATCGGGGCCTGGCCCGGGTCCATGGTGCTCGGGTCGAACAGCGGCACGCCGAACTCGATCGAGTTGGCGGCGGCAAGCTGGGCCGAGGTGGCCAGGCGGTGTTCGGCCAGATAGGAGGCCAGCGGCTTGCGTTCGGCGCTGGCGGCGGCCATGGCTTCGCGCGCCTTGACCTCGTCCAGAGCCCCATCCATGACCAAACGCCGGGCAATGCCGGTGATTCCCACCAAGTTGGCGGTCGCGACAGTGGACATTACATCCCTCAGTTTTCCCCACCCTGACTTTACCTCAATCTCAGCTCTTGGCGAGCTGACCGCTGTCGCTATTCCGCGGATGGGCGGTGTCGACTGCGTTGAGGACAGGCTATTCTGCGCTCCCGGGGAGGTGGCATGCACGTATCAATTGTTTTACCGGCCAAGAACGAGTCGGAGGGGCTCCGGCGCACATTGCCGGCATTGCGTCAGGCATTTCCGTCGGCCGAGGTCATCGTGGTCGACGACGGCTCGACCGACGACACCGCTGCGATCGCGGCCGAACTGGGCGCCCGCGTGCTCTCGTCGCCGTACTCGATGGGCAATGGCGCGGCGATCAAGCGCGGTGCGCGAGCGGCCTCGGGCGAGGTCATCGTGTTCATGGATGCCGATGGCCAGCACGACCCGGCCCATATTTCCCTGCTGCTGGAACGGCTCGACCATGGCTACGACATGGCCGTGGGCGCCCGCAACGCGGGCGGTCAGGCCAGCGTCGGCCGCGGCGCGGCCAATGCGCTCTATAACCGGCTGGCCAGCTGGATGACCGGGCACAAGGTCCAGGACCTGACCTCGGGCTTCCGCGCCGTGCGCGCATCCAAGTTCCGCGAGTTCCTGCATCTGTTGCCGAACGGTTTCAGCTACCCCACGACCAGCACGATGGCGTTCTTTCGCAGCGCCTATCCGGTGACCTACGTGCCGATCGAGGTCTCTCGCCGGGTCGGTACCAACAGCCATATCCGTCCCCTGCGCGACGGTGTGCGTTTTTTGTTGATCATCTTCAAGATCGCCACGTTGTATTCGCCGCTCAAGCTGTTCGCGCCGACCGCGGTCGGCTTTGCGTTGCTGGGGTTTGGGCATTACGCGTGGACGTTCGCGACCGAGGGGCGATTCACCAATATGAGCGCATTGATGCTCAGCGCGGCGGTGATCGTGTTTCTGATCGGTCTGGTATCCGAGCAGATCACCGGCTTGACCTACCTGCATGGGCGGGATGCCGGGATTGATCCGGACGAGAAGCCGGAATGGCGCTAGGCGCGGGCAACGGCGGACTGCGTGACCGTTTCAGGGGCTATTCCGGCGCGCGCCCCGATGTCGTTCGACTGCTTCCCGCCGAGGCGCGGCGCGTGCTGGACGTGGGATGCGGCGCGGGCATGACCGCGACGCTGATCCGAGAACGTTGCCCCGAGGCGCATGTAATCGGCCTTGAGCCGTCCCAGGAACTCGCAGCCCACGCGGCAAAGCAAGTCGACGAAATCATCGTTGGCCGGGTCGACGACGATTCCGTCCTTGGTGCTCTCGCGGCCCAGGCGCCTTTCGACGTGATCATCTGCGCCGATGTGCTTGAGCACTTGGCCGAACCGTTGCCGGTGTTGCAGGCCCTGGTTGGACGGTTGTCGCCCGGCGGCTGCTTGATCACCAGCATCCCCAACGTACGGCACCTTTCCACGTTCATTGCATTGGGTTTGCTTGGAACTTGGCCGGCGCGCGATCGCGGCATCCACGATCGCACCCATCTGCGATTTTTCGCGCGACGCGACATCCTGCGGCTGGGCGCCGAGGCTGGATTGAAACCGAGTTGCGAGCGGCGCAACGTCCGACTGATCGAGTCCAAGGCGTGGACCCTTGTGCTGGCCAAGCTCATGGATTTCTGGCCCATGCGCGGCTTTGTCACCTTCCAGTATCTGCACCGGTGGACGCGGACTGTCGACGAACGTGGCGCCTGACCGAAAAACATGGTGGCGGTTGGTGGCGGGTTATGTGCTGGCCTTGTTGGTCCTGGCTTGTGCAATTCACTACCTGGGAGTGCAAAGCGACCGCTTCGCCTCTGCCTTGGGCGCTCTTTCCATCGAGAGGGTGGTGTTTGCGCTGCTGTTGTTCGCGTTGACGCTGGCCATCAATGCAACAGCGTTCGTATTCGCGAACCGCGCCTTCGGCATCGCGGCTGGCGGCCTTGCCTTGTATGGCGCGTGGTTGGCGACCTTGCTGGCGAAGTACGTTCCAGTCGGTATCGGCCATGTACTGGGCCGTGGATTTGTACTGTCGAGTTACGGCGTGTCTTCGCGCGCGACCGTAGTCGTCGGCCTGCTGGAGCAAGTAGTTTCGCTGGGACTTTGCGTCGCGATCGCCTTGTTGGCGTTCGCATGCCGAAGTGACGCGGCGATGCCGGGTTGGCTCTTGCTCAGCTTGGTCATCGTGATGGCGGTCGGCGCTGTCATTGTGCTGCGCAAGTATGCAGCGGTGAAGGCGGGGGCTTTGCTTGCATCGTTGGCAGGCTATGCGGCCGCAATGCTGCCGTATTGCGGCGCTTACTTGGTTCTGGTCGATCCGGCAGAGCCTGTTCGCTTCGTCCAGGCATTGTTCGCCGGGACGGTCGCTGGCGTGCTGGCGATATTGGTTCCTGGTGGGGTAGGTATTCGTGAGTCGGTTACGGCTGCGTTATCTGGTGGCGAAAACGCCGAGACGGTATTGGCCGGTGTGGTGGCGGCCAGGGCTTTGATCCTCGCGTCCGAAGTTCTGGCTTCGATCTTCGGTCACTGGTGTTTACGGCGAGCACGCGCGGCATATGAGAATTGAACGGCTAATCGTCGCGGGCTTGCGTGCTTCCGGGTCGGGCTATCCGAATGCCGATCAAACGCTGAAATTGTTGAGCGACGATGGCCAGGTCGCTGTTTGTGATCTGGGAAAGCCGCTTCCGCCCGATCTGCATCTGTGGACGTTGCGCACGCTGCCCACGCGTAAGAAGATGCTTGCTTTGGTCAAGTTGGGTTTGGGCAATCTGCTCAGCCTGATTCGCGTGATCGGCGCCACGCGTAGCCGGAAAGACCCGGTATATGTTCCGTACCCGAGTCTTTTCTTCATGTGGCTGGCATCATGGATGCCTGCCTCGATACGGCCGCATTGCATCGTCGATGCCTATATCTCGGTATGGGACACGATGTTCAGAGATCGTAGCCGTGCCCTGGAGCGTTCGCTTGCATCGCGCTGGGTCAAGCGCATTGAAGCGCGGGCCTTGCGCGCCGCCACGCTGGTTCTTGTCGACACGCAGGCTAATCGAGCCTGCCTGATTGACGACTTTGGACTCGACCCCGAGCGTGTGCGTTCGTTGCCTCTGGCCATTGATGAAGACGTCTTTCTGGTGGTGCCATCGCGCCCAGCGGCGAACGGTGACGATGTCGTGCGCGTGTTGTTCGTGGGCACTCTGATTCCATTGCACGGCGTTTCCGTCATCCTCGCCGCGACGCGGCAATTGCTGGACGATCCATCGCGGCGTGACCGGTTTCACTTTCGCTTTATCGGCGATGGGCAGCTAGGCTCTTTGCTGGAAGAGTTCGTAGCTCACCATGATGCTCGCCACGTGAGTTGGGTGCGCGAGTGGCACCCACTTCAGGCCATCGCAAGCGAGATTGAAGGTTCTGACATTTGCCTGGGCGTATTCGGCGGCGCGGGCAAGGCGGCCCGGGTGCTCCCGTTCAAGCTCTATATGTATATGGCCGCGGGTCGAGCGATCATCAGCCAGACTGCGATGTCGTTGCCGGCCAATGCGCCGATGCCGCCCGTCGTGCTTGTCGAGCCGACTGACGAAGCTGCATTGGTCGATGCACTGACTGCACTGGCCACGGATCGGGAGCGTCGCCATCGTTTGGCGGAAGACGGACGAGCCTACTATCTAAATTGGCTCAGCGGCGAACGTGTGCTCGATGCTTGGCGACAGAATCTTTCGTAGTGAAATTGTCCTGCGAGTGCCGGGCGACGACCTATGGCGGGGTTTTCCGCAAGGTGCACTGCGGCTTTACGGATCGCCAGCCGGCGTGCGCATCTGGTCGATGAGTTTGCGAGCCTGATCGGCCTGCCTGCGCGCAGATACATCGCTTGCGCGCAGGTTTCGCTGCACCTCATCCAGCGTCTTCGTGGCTGCGGAAAGATCGCCGCTCTTGGCGTACGCCTTGGACAGGAATATGCCAACGTCCGCCGTCTTTCCCGATTGCCAGGCGATCGTCGCCTGATGGATCGCCGCATCCCATTGTTTCGCTCGGTTATGAACGATCGCGGTGAGGAAGCGGAACTGTTGCTTCGGCAGAGCGGTTTCGGGTTGCGACATGGCTATTCGCAGTTGGCGCTCCATGGATGCAGCGATGGCCGCATCGGTCAGTGGCGCACAGCCACCGTTGCGATTGGACTGGAACAAGACGTTGAATGCCTGGAGTTCGCCGACGGTGATCTTGGCTTGCGCATCGGCCAATGTTTTCTCGAAGTAGTCGATTGGCACGCCGCGGGAGGAGACGCAATTCACCGTGGCCAAGTCGATCTTGGCTTGAAAACGGTGGCGAGGACGGTCTCCCGAGGCGATATGGCTAAGTATCGCAATACTGTCGTCTGTCATGCCGGCGTTGAGTTCGCGCATGGCCTTGGTCTGGCTGGCGCGCAGCGAATCGGGGTGATGTTTCAGGGCCAGGTCGACGATCGCATCCTTGTCCCTCCACACCGCAGCCCGTCCCCATGTGAGCCATCCCGAGGTCAGTGTCAGAGCGACCGCCGCGGCGACAATGATTCGGCGCGCCATCCGCGCCTCGCTCCGGGCCGCGATCGCAACCGCGCTGAATACGGCGAGAAACAATCCGATCGACGGCAGATAGTTGCGATGCTCGTAGTAAAGCTCCAGCGGCAGAATTGTGGACTCGATGCAGTGCGAAAGCAGGAAAAACAGCCAGCCAGCGACCAGGCTCGGCCAGCGCTTGCGCAACGCTATCGCGGCGCCGGTGATAGCAGCCAGGGCTGCGATGCTGACGACGGTGGTATGCGGGGAAAACAGACCGGTCGAAGCCCTGAAATCGTCGGTGTACAGGCTCATCTCGGCGGTGCGCGGCAGCAGTAACTGGCCGAGGTAGTCCATGACTACGCGCGATTGAGTCAGCAGTCGTTGCCCCGGGCCGAAGTCCAGGACCGCGTAACCGCCGAGCGGGCGCTCGGGGAAAAAGATAAAGGTCGCTGCGACCAGAAGCGCGGGAATCGCGAGAAACAGTGCGTAGAACGCGGTGAGAATGCGCCTGCTTCGGTCATCTCGGCGATGATAGGCCAGCTCGAATACCGCGCATAAGGCCGGGGTGACGGCCGCGTTTTCCTTGCTCAGCAGTCCGGCCACGAGTAGCGCAGGGAACCAGAAAAACAGTTTAATCGTCGCGGCTTTTACATCGCCGGACGACAGTTGTTGCCGAGCGTCCAGGTAAACCAGGATCGGGCCCAACGTGAACAAGGTGCTGAGCTGTGCCATGCGCTGCACCGCGTATAAAACCGTGCTGGCGTGCAATGGGTGCAACAGCCACACAGACGCGATTGCGACCGCGACCACGTCCGCGTGCGCGGACAGGCGAGAATCGAGGGCAAGCACACGTCGCATCACCTGCCACACGAGCCAGCCACAGGCCAGGTGCGTCAGCAGGTTTCCAAGTTTGAATGTGAACGGGTCGTTGCCGAGCGGGCCGGAGGTGAGCAGAAAACTGGCCATCGAAACGGGTCGGCCGAGCGCTCCGGAATAGTTGCCGAACACGGCTTCGTGCCAGGACACACGACCATGCGCCCATTGCTGTACAGGGCCCAGGTTGGCCAGATCATCCAGCAGGAATGGGCCGTCGAGACCAGCCCAGTACACGATGACCGTGATGACCAGACTTGCGATCATCAAGTGTTTGGCTTGCATCGTCATTGTATTCTCAATCGGCCAGTCGGGAGCCTGCGCCCTAGTAAGGCTCAGGGCTGATTGAGTAGGGCGCGGGTCTTCTCAAGCTCACCTTGGCCGACTTTGTCGTACGGCCCCATGCGCTCATTCAAGATCGCAACGAGTTGCTCCGCTTCCAAGCGCATCTTGCGAACGGCGTAGATCCGCGACAGCAGGGCGCCCACCGGCAGATTTCCGCTGGCGTTCCAGGCCAGTTCGGCTTGCTTTTGCGCCTCTTCTATACGGCCATTGCGCAGCAGCACTTCCGCCGCAAGAAATCGCGTCAGCCATTTCGAACGCGACTTGTCCGACTGGAGACTAGCTTTGTCGATCAACGCAGTCAGACCGTCGGCGATCTCCGAGTCAGTAAGCTGGCCGCAGCCGCCCCTGTCCTTGCTGACTCGGGCCAGCAAGCGCAAGGGAGAGACTTCGACCGGACTCAAGCTCGGGCTTGCCTCATGGATGACGCGTTGCAGGTCGGCCTTAGGTACGTCCATGCCCTGGATGCAGTCGAGCGTGAGCCAGCTCAGGCGCCCAACCATGCGACTGCGGCGGTTTTTACTCGACAGCAGGTCGGCGAATGCATCATAGGCTCCGGTGATATTGCCTTGACGCTGGGAGATGTTCGCCCGGGCCAGTTGCGCGCGCCGCGAGTCGGGGTGGTGCTTGAGACTCTGTTCGAGAATCCGGCCTTCGGCCTGCCAAACGTTGGCGCGACCGCCGGTGGCGAATGCCAGGGAAGCGATGAATCCACCAGCGACCAGCAGGCCCAGCTGCCTCGGCGTGAATACATTGACTGGCAGCTCTTTGGGTGCCAGCGCGACCAGGCCGACCAATGCAAGGATCAGGCCGAATCCGGGCAGGTAGTTGCGATGTTCGAAGTAGAGTTCGAGCGGGAAGATGCTCGACTCCATTAGGTGGGCGACCAGAAAGAAGAACCAGCCGGCGAAGAAACTGGGAGCCCGCTTGCGCAGCATTACCGCAGCGGCGCTGATCAGCAGCAACGCCAGGATGCTGAGCGAGGTGGTCGCTGGATCAAACAAGCCGCGTGATGGGACGAAGTCGTCCGTGTACAGCCCCATCAGTGGCGTACGCGGAATCAGCATGGTTCCGATGTAGTCCATCAGCGCGCGCGATTGCGACAACAAGCGCTCGACCAAGGTGAAATCGCGCTCGCTGTAGCCGCTGAAAAAGCGATCTGGACGCAGCATCATGCCGACCATGCCCAACACGCCTGGCAACAGCAGGAAGACGCCGAAGAACACTTGGCGGATGCGTTTGTGTTCCGTGGCGCCCAGGAAATACGCCAGTTCTATCACCAGGCACAATGCTGGGGCGACCGCTGCATTTTCTTTGCTGAGAAGCCCGGCCAGCACCGAGAGGGGAAACAGCGCAAACAGGCCGAATAGTGCTCTGCCGGTACGTTCTTGCGCCAACTGCTCACGAGCGAGCAGATAGACCCACAGCGAGACAAGCACGAAAAAAGAGCTGAGTTGAGCCATGCGCTGCACCGAATACAGCACGGTGCTCACATGGATCGGATGCAGCAGCCAAATCGCCGTCACGACAGTTGCCAGCAGATCGGCCCGATCCTTGAGCCGATCGTCCTGGGCCAGCAGGCGGCGCATCACTTGCCAGCCCACCAGGCCGCAAAGCAAGTGGACAATCAGGTTGCCAAGCTTGTAGGCATAGGGCGTATGGCCACCGAGCTCCGCGCTGAGCAGGAAGCTCGCCATCGATAGTGGCCGCCCTAACACCCCGGACTGATTCCCGAACATCACCGTCTGCCAGGTTATATCGCCCGTCAGCCAGGATTGAACAGGGTTCAGATTCGGAGCATCGTCAAACATGAAGGGGCCCGAGAGCCCCGTCCAGTAGACGAGCACGGTCAATGCGAGTGCAGCGAGCAAGGCAATACGAGCCGACATGAAGAGCCTGTCCTTAAAGCAATTGACGGGAACTATACGGGGCTCTTCGGTTTTGCAGACGGCTGCTTGGACGCTGTGTGATGGTCTTCGCTAATCCGGAGGCGGACGCTATGCCTACCTGCACTCTGCCGGCACCAGGGTCAGATCAGTCCCGCCCGGAACGCTGCAATCCCATTCGAGGGAGCCGGCGGTCGAGGTCGGACGCAAAGTGAACACGACCGAAGAATTTGGCGTCGAGGTGGTTGCGGTGATCACGCCGCGCGCTCCGATATCGATATCGGCGCAATAGGACGAAGCGGCGAAGCTGTAGCCGGTGTTGGTCGCATTGACCAAGCTGAGCGACCCCCGATCCTGGGCGGTTTCCGATACCGACAGTTTGGCCGAAGCGGCCACGTTGAGGCACTCGCTGTTCTTGGCCCGGGCGACATAGTCCAGGTAGGCCGGCAAAGCGATGCTGATAAGAATGCCGATGATCGCGATCACGATCATCAGCTCGATCAATGTGAAGCCCGATTGGCGTTTCATGCGGATACCCCTTTGAAATCATTGCTCGAACTACAAGCCTAGGAGGCGGACCGTCAGGGGGGTGATCCGGTTTGCGGGCGACTGTGTTTGCGAGGAGCCTGTTTTAAGAGAAACCCCGGCATGCCGGGGTTTCTGGTACAGCACTGTGGTCTGCATGATTCGGGCCGGGTGCGATAAACGCACCCGAGCCGAATGATGGCGACTATCAGCTCAACTTACGGACGGCATTCGGCCGGGATCTGCGAAGCCTTGCCGGTGCCGCGGCATTCCCATTCCAGGCGGCCAGCGGCCGAGGTCGGGGTCAGGGTAAACACGGACGCGGTGGCCGCACCGGTGTTCTGGGTGGTCGCGGTGATCACGCCGTTCGCGCCGATCTCGACGTCCTGGCAGTAGGACGATTCGTCGAAGCTGTAGCCGGCGTCGGCATCGCTGTTGACGGCGGTCAGGGTGCCGCGATCCTGAGCGGTTTCCGAAACGGCGAGCTTGGCGCCGGCGGAGACGTTGATGCACTCAGCGTTCTTGGTACGGATCGTGTAGTCCTGGTACGCCGGCAGAGCGATGGCGATCAGGATGCCGAGGATCGCGATGACGATCATCAGTTCGATGAGGGTAAAGCCTTGCTGCTTCTTCATGGTGTATCCCCTAGGAGTGGTGATGGAGTTGCTTCACGTGCCAACAGGCTCGGTTATTCGATCCTTCGGCATGCCGTGCATGCTGCACGTGCATGTATGTAGTACGCACAAGTTGTGCCAACTCTGGGGCGTGCAGGCCGTGGAGTGAAATTGCCAATGCAGTCACGCATCAAGGGCTTGGGAGCAATGGCGGAGTGACGCTTAGCGGCAGTCCATGGGGCGGGTGGGTGACCAAAAATGTCATGTTGGATGGGATGGGTCTGAAAGCGTGACGGATATCAATAAACGCCCGCGAGCAGTTCTCGCGACGTTTACCCGGCCGAGCGTCTGGATGCGCACGGTGGCTGTCGACTAGCCGCGGCGTCATTGGGTCTGTAATGCGGCGGGTCGACGTATGCGCATTGGGCAATAGCGCAAAGGAAGGCGGGCGGCCTCGCACTCGTGCCTGGCGATCCCGGAATGGACGCGAGGCCGGTCTGCTGCGTGATGAGGTCGTCGGCGGCTCAGTGCGCCGCTCTGACAGGATATTCGGAAGCCTGCAGGCCGCTCGATCGAGGCGTGCATGGCCAGGTCTGGGGCTGAAGCGTCCGCCGCGTATGGCGGCGCGCGCCCTGTCATGCGGTTCGGCGAACGCGCAATGCTGGCTGTTGAGATACGCGAGCCGTTCGGGTCGCATTGACACCGGCATTCTGCCGGCGGTCCGGAAGCGCATCGGCGGCGCGTTTGTGGGCCCGACTGCTAACGAGCCGGCTGCAAAAGAAAACGCCAGCTCTTGCGAGCCGGCGTTTTCGGTCAAACTGTTCGAACGTGTTGCTTCAGGTTCTCGGGCTCAATGGAATCCCGACCTGGAATCCTGCATTCATCAGCCGCGGCATTCGCCCGGGATCTGCGACTTCTTGGCGCCGGCGGTCTCGGTGCAAACCCAGTCGACACGGCCGTCCTCGAGTTTCGGCTCAAGCTGGAACTTGGCTTCGACATCGGCACCGGTGTCCCGTGCTTCAGTGGTGATCAGGCCTTTCGCGCCGACGGCGACGCTCGCGCAATATTTGCTGGCCGTGAAGCCGTAACCGGCGTCATCGTCGCTGTTGACGGCTCCCAGGCTGCCTCGATCCTGGGCGGTTTCACCCACGGCAAGCTTGGCGGCGGCGGCGACGTTCAGGCACTCGGCGTTCTTGGTGCGGATGGAGTAGTCCTGGTACGCCGGCAGGGCGATGGCGATCAAAATGCCGAGGATCGCGATGACGATCATCAGTTCGATCAGGGTGAAGCCTTTTTGCTTGTTCATGGTGAGCCCCTAGGAGAGTGGATTATTTCTCGTGCCTCTAGGCACTGCTGCCGAATATTCAGCAGGCTGATGTGCTTCTGGCTCCCGGGGTCACGCATGACCCGTGCCAAGATAATGTGATGTGGTATTTATGATTATTTTTTACACGAAATAAATGATTAATATGTGTGCTTGTTTTAATGCCACTGGGTTGCGGAATGTTCAGGAGGTTCAGTGTGCCTGTGTATTAATTTTTATTATTTATAAGGCACAAAAAATACTTGTGTAATGACCTGCAGTGGCAAGGCGCATCGGCGTGGCTGCGGTGAGGGAAGTTGCCGCCATCAATGGCGCGCCCTGGATGATCTGGGCAAGCGAGGAGATAGTCGGCGCGGCCAGCGGTAATCGCGGACATGTGCTGAAAGTGAGGCGGTTACGAACGCCGCGTCGAGGCTATTGCGGGAGGGGGCGGGGGTGCTCAGGGGTCAGCCGGTGCGGTTCGCACCAGTCCTGTAGCGTGGTTGCCGGGTGCTCGTGAGAGTAGTCGTCGGTCTGGGCGCGGACGTCGCCAAAACCGCTGACGACTACTTGGATGCGACTCATGTCCTTTGCACCCGGCCCAACGAAAAACGCCAGCTCTCGGTGAGCTGGCGTTTTTCGTCGGCGTGCTGTTTCGATCAAGCCACCCGCGAGCTCAATCGATCCCAAGCTTCTTGAGCTTGTAGCGTAGCGCGCGGAAGGTGATGCCCAGGGCCGCGGCGGTGCGGGTCTTGTTGTAACGGTTTTCCTGCAGCGCCTGCTGGATCGCGGCGCGCTCGATTTCCTCGATGTACGAGGGCAGGGCGCTGGTCGCGGTGTCGCGGGGGTTGAGGGTGCGCGGGTCGACGGCGCCGGGTTGCGGCGCCGGGTTGCCGGGCTGGACCGCGTGGGCCGGCAGCGGTGGCGGCTGGGTCGACAGGCGCGGCAGGCGCAGGTCGCTGGCGTTGAGGACTTCGCCTTCGGCCAGGGCCAGGGCGCGTTCGAGGATGTTTTCCAGTTCGCGCACGTTGCCCGGGAAGCCGTAGGCGCGCAGCGCTTCGAGCGCGTCCTCGCCCAGGCGCGGCACCGGCCGGCCCTGGTTGCCGGCGAGCCGGTGCAGGATCTTCGAGGCCAGGCCGGGCAGGTCGTCGAGCCGTTCGCGCATCGGCGGCACGCGCAGCTCGATGACGTTGATGCGGTAATAAAGGTCCTGGCGGAAGCGGCCGTCGGCGACCAGCGCGGCGAGGTCCTTGTGGGTCGCCGAGAGGATGCGCACGTCGACCACCAGTTCGGCTTGCGCGCCGACCGGGCGGATCGACTTTTCCTGGATCGCGCGCAGCAGTTTGACCTGCATCGGCAGCGGCAGCTCGGCGACTTCGTCGAGGAACAAGGTGCCGCCGTCGGCGGCCTGGAACAGGCCGGGCTTGTCGGCGTGGGCGCCGGTGAAGCTGCCTTTCTTATGGCCGAAGAATTCGCTTTCCATCAGCTCGGCCGGGATCGCGCCGCAGTTGACCGGCACGAACGGGCCGTCGGCGCGGCCGCCTTCGGAGTGAATGGTGCGCGCGACCAGTTCCTTGCCGACGCCGGACTCGCCGGCGATGTACACCGGCGCCTGGCTGCGCGCGACCTTTCCGATGGTCTGGCGCAACTTGATCATCGCCGGCGACTCGCCGTACAGGCGCGAACCGACCGCTTCGCTGGCGCTGCGGCGGGTGTCGTTGAGTTCGAGCGCGTGCCGCACCAGATCGCGCAGCACCGCCAGGTCGACGGGCTTGGCGACGAAATCGAAGGCGCCGGCCTTGAGTGCGTCGACCGCGGCTTCGACGTTGCCGAAGGCGGTGATCATCGCCACCGGCGTGTTCGGATACTTCTGGCTGATCTCGGCGATCAGGTCCATGCCCGAGCCGTCGGGCAGACGCATGTCGGTCAGGCACAAGTCGTAACTGTTGCGCAGCAGCTGGCTGCGAGCCTCGCCGAGGCCCGACGCGGTGTCGCAACGCAGGCCCATCCGGCCCAAGGTCATGACGAGCAGCTCGCGAATATCGCGCTCGTCGTCGACTACCAATGCACTACGTGTTTCAGCCATTGCGCCCTCCATCGCCCACGATAGCTTAACGGTATGGTCGCGGCCAAGACGCTCGTGGCACAGATTCTGCTTGCGAGACGACGATTCATGCCGGCGACAACGCGCTGGCGCCGGCAAGGCGGATGCGGAAACAGCCGCCGCCGCCGGGCACGGACACGTAATCCAGCGAGGCCTGATTGGCGCGGCACAGCTCGCGAGCGATATACAGGCCAAGGCCGGTGCCATGGCTTGAGGTGGTGAAGAACGGGCGAAACAGGCGCTCGGCGACCGAGTCGGGGATGCCCGGGCCGCGGTCGAGCACGTCTATCGCCGGCAATCCCACTTCATCGAAATACACGTGCACGGTCACCCGCGCCGGTTCGCCGGGGATGCGGCCGTAGGTCAGCGCGTTGTGGACCAGTACGGTCAAGGCCTGATGCAACTGGCGCGGATCCACCATCGCCGCGACCCGGGCTTCCGGCCCGGTCGCGCGCAAGGTGTCTTGTTCGAGCGGATGACTGACCCGGTACTCGTCGAGGAACTGGCGCACGAAGCCCATCAGTTCCAGGTGTTCGGGCTTGGCCGGCTCGCGTCGCGCCATGCCGAGCACGTTCTCGACGATGCCGTTCATGCGCGAGCCCTGCTGGCGCACGATCTCGAGCAGGCGACGGTCTGAGATGGCGATGTCGCGCGACTCTTCCAGCAACTGCACGGCGTAGTTGATCGCCGCCAGTGGGTTGCGGATCTCGTGCGCCAGGCTGGCCGAGAAGCGGCCGAGCGCGGCCAGGGTGATTGATTCGGCGCGGCGCGAAACTAATGAAGTGTCGTCGAGAAAGATCAGGGTCTGATCGCTGCCGGCCAGCAGGCGGGTGAAGCGCGGCACCACCTCGGGCAGGTCCGGCGCGAGTTGCAGCGGGCTCTCATCAGGCCGGCCCTCGACCCGCCAGCGGCTCAGTCGGCGCGCGAGTTCGGGCGAGGCGATGGCGAGAATGCGATGGCCATGGCGCGAGCCGTCGTATTCGCCGCTGTCGCCGAGCAGCAGCATCGCCGCCTCGTTGGCCAGGCGCAGGCGGCCTTCGCCGTCGACCAGCAGCACGCCGGTGCGCATGCGGCGGATGATCAGTTCGTTGATTTCGGCGTAGTTCGCCGCTTCGGCGCCGCGACGTTCGGCCAAATCCTGGCTCTCGCGCATCTGCCGGCCGAGCATGTTGGTCAGCAGCGCGATCGACAGATAGCCGACCGCGAACATGATCGGTTCGGCGATGGTGCGACCGGTGGTTTCGCCGCCGAGCTCGTTCCAGGTCCATTCGCCGATCAGCCCGACGCAGGCCAGTACCGCCGCGCCGATGCCATAGCGCGCGCGCAGCAGCAAGGCCGCGGCGCCGACATTGAACATCAGCATCAAGGCGATGCCGGTGCCAGCGCCGGGCAGGGCGTGAATCGCCAGAATGCCGAAGAACAGGTCGCAGGCGATCCCGGCCAGGGCCTGGCCGCGCAGTTCGCCGCGCCGGCCGAACAGGAACAGCAAGGTCGCGATGAACAGATACGACAGCGACAGCGAGCGCGCGAACAGGTCGTGGCGCGGTGAGCCGATCAGATTCTCGACCGGTCCGAACAGGAACAGCACCAGCAGGGCGGCTTCCAGCAACCGGTACAGGGTGAAGAAATAAAGTTCGCGGCGCAGCGCGAGGTCGGCTTCGGCCGGACTGACGGGGGCGAGACCTGACGGCAAGCGGGTTTCCCTGCGCGGGCGGAGTATCGATCAGTATAGGGCGGCTGGCCGGTGCGGACCGGTGCCGCGTGCCGACCGACGGCCGCCGGGGTGGGTGTCGATCGTCCGCCGGCTTTGCTCGAACGGGCCTCCGGCCAGCCCTGATCGGCGGTAACCGGCCTGCGATCGGCCTGTAATGGCCCCGGCGCAAGCTTCGCGGGCTCCTCCGCAGGCCGGGTTTTGCTCGGCTCGCCGCGATCGGCGACAATGCGGCCCCCTCGCACGTCTGCCGGCTCCGGGCCGGTCGCACGCGCGGGACGTCTTTCACTCCCCTCGGTGACGCATGAATTTTCACGAATATCAGGCAAAGCAGCTGTTTGCCGACTACGGCATCGCAGTGCCGGCCGGGCGCGTTGCGCGCACTCCCGACGAAGCCGTCGCGGCCGCCAAGGCCATTCCCGGCGATCTTTGGGTGGTCAAGGCCCAGATCCACGCCGGTGGCCGCGGCAAGGCCGGCGGCGTCAAGCTGGCGAAGAACTTCGATGAAGTGAAGCAGTACGCCAAGGCCATGCTCGGCACCAAGATGGAGACCTACCAGTCGGCCGGCGTCGCTCTGCCGATCGACACGGTGCTGATCTCCGAAGGCACCGACATCGCCAAGGAACTGTACCTGTCGGTGCTGGTCGACCGTTCGACCAAGTCGGTCACCTTCATCGCGTCGGCCGAAGGCGGCGTCGAGATCGAGAAGGTCGCCGAGGAAACTCCGGACGCGATCAAGACCATCCACGTCAACTACGTGCAGGGTCTGCAGGCCTACCAGTGCCGCGAGCTCGCCTTCGACCTGGGCCTCAACGCCAAGCAGGCCGGCCAGCTGACCAAGATCATGCTGGGCCTGTACAAGCTGTTCAACGAGAAGGACCTGGCGCTGGTCGAGCTCAACCCGCTCGCCATCCTCACCAACGGCGACCTCGCGGTCCTCGACGGCAAAGTCAACAGCGACGACAACGCCACCTTCCGCCACGCCGATCTGGCCGCGATGCGCGACATCCGCCAGGAAGACGAGACCGAGGTGCTGGCCAGCCAGTACGACCTCAACTACGTCACCATGGACGGCAACATCGGCTGCATGGTCAACGGCGCCGGTCTGGCGATGGCGACCATGGACGTCATCCAGCTGGAAGGCGGCTCGCCGGCCAACTTCCTCGACGTCGGCGGCGGCGCCACCAAGGAGCGCGTGACCGAGGCGTTCAAGCTGATCCTCAGCTCGGACAAGGTCAAGGCGATCTTCGTCAACATCTTCGGCGGCATCGTCCGCTGCGACATGATCGCCGAGGGCATCATCGCCGCGGTCAAGGAAGTCGACGTCAAGGTGCCGGTGATCGTGCGTCTGGAAGGCACCAACGTGGAAGCCGGCAAGGAACTGCTGAAGAATTCGGGTCTGGCCATCACCCCGGCCGACAACATCAACGACGGCGCCAAGAAGGCGGTTGCTGCCGTCGCTGGCAAGTAAGGGGTTAATGACATGTCCGTATTGATCAACAAGAACACCAAAGTCATCGTCCAGGGCTTCACCGGCTCGCAGGGCTCCTTCCACGCCGAACAGATGCTCGAGTACGGCACCAAGGTCGTCGGCGGCGTGACCCCGGGCAAGGGCGGCACCCAGCACCTCGGCCTGCCGGTGTTCAACACCGTGCGCGACGCGGTCGAGGAAACCGGCGCCGACGCGTCGGTGATCTACGTGCCGCCGCCGTTCGCGGCCGACGCGATCCTGGAAGCGGCCGACGCCGGCATCAAGGTCATCGTGTGCATCACCGAAGGCATCCCGGTGCTGGACATGCTGCGGGTCAAGAACACTCTCAACGGCTACGAGGACGTGGTCCTGGTCGGTCCGAACTGCCCCGGCGTGATCACCCCCGGCGAGTGCAAGATCGGCATCATGCCGGGCCACATCCACATGCCGGGCAAGATCGGCATCGTCTCGCGTTCGGGCACGCTGACCTATGAAGCGGTCAAGCAGACCACCGACGTGGGCCTGGGCCAGTCGACCTGCATCGGCATCGGCGGCGACCCGATCAACGGCACCAACTTCATCGACGCGCTGAAGTGGTTCCAGGACGACCCGCAGACCGAAGGCATCATCATGGTCGGCGAGATCGGCGGTTCGGCCGAGGAAGAAGCGGCCGAGTTCATCAGCCAGTACGTCACCAAGCCGGTGGTCGGCTTCATCGCCGGCGCCTCGGCGCCGAAGGGCAAGCGCATGGGCCACGCCGGCGCGATCGCCTCGGGCGGTCAGGGCACGGCCGAGGGCAAGTTTGCGGCGATGGAGAAGGCCGGCGTCACCACGGTGAAGTCGCCGGGCGATCTGGGCGCGGCTATTGCGAAGCGGTTGGCGAAGTAAGTCGGAGCGACATGGTTTGTCGGAAAGGCCGCCTTCGGGCGGCCTTTCTGCGTTTGGGGAGGCGAGGACTGGCGGCCCTCACCCCAACCCCTCTCCCGCGAGCGGGAGAGGGGCTCGATGCGTCGTTTTTCGTGGTTTCGTATGCGCACCGCAGAGGCATTGCCGCCAACAGTGCAGATTCCTACCCCTGGCCGGGATAAAGCCCCTCTCCCGCTCGCGGGAGAGGGGTTGGGGTCAGGGCCGCTTTCCCTACGCCTCGGCAAAGTTGCTACGAAGAAACTGCAATTCCAATCAACCCAGGGAGCGCAAGGATGCGTTCAGGCCAGAAATCCAGCTTCGCCCGCCGCCTGCGCCGCAGCATGACCGATGCCGAGCACAGACTATGGTTCCACCTGCGAAACCGAACTCTGATGGGTTGCAAGTTCCGCCGCCAACACCCCATCGGACCCTACGTTGCCGACTTTGCCTGCATCGAGCGCGGTCTGATCGTCGAAGCCGACGGTGGCCAGCATTCCAATCTCCACGCCGACGAGCGGCGGACCTTGTATCTGCGATCCCGCGGCTACCGCGTCCTCAGATTCTGGAACAATGACGTCCTGATGCGGACCGACGCGGTGCTGGAACAGATCCACGCCGCCCTGGCCCGCAATATCGTCAGCCTGGACTGACTTACCTACTGAAGCTCCCATGCCCAACACCTTGCGCATCGCCCTGGCCCAGTTCGACTTCCCCGTCGGCGCGGTGGAAAAAAACGCCGAGCGGATCGCGGCGATGATCGTGCAGGCGCGCGACGAGCACGGCGCCGACGTGGTGCTGTTTCCCGAACTGGCGGTCAGCGGCTATCCGCCGGAAGACCTGCTGCTGCGGCCGAGTTTTCTCGCCGATTGCGAAGCCGCGCTGCTGCGCATCGCCTCGAGCGCGCGCGGCATTGTCGCCGTGGTCGGCTGGCCGCAGGCGGCCGGCGCGGTGGTCTACAACGCCGCCAGCGTGTTGCGCGACGGCCGGGTCGAAACCACCTACCGCAAGCGCGAACTGCCGAACTACGCGGTGTTCGACGAGCGCCGCTACTTCGACGTCGACCCCGACGGCGAGGCCTGCGTGTTCGAGGTCAAGGGCCGCGGGTCCGACGAAAGCGTCAGTGTCGGCGTGGTGATCTGCGAAGACCTGTGGTTCGCCGAACCGCTGGCCGCGACCGCGAACGCCGGCGCGCGCCTGGTGCTGGTGCCTAATGCCTCGCCGTTCGAGCGCGACAAGCACGCCCAGCGCGACGCGTTGCTGGAAACGCGGGTGCAGGAGACCGGTGTGGCGCTGGCGTACCTCAACGTCGTCGGCGGCCAGGACGCGCTGGTGTTCGACGGCGCCTCGGTGCTCGCCGACGGCGACGGCACCGTGCATCCGGCGGCGATCGCATTCGAGGATCACTGGCTGGTCGCCGACTACTTTGATGAAACCCGCAGCTTCACCCCGGTCTCGTGGCCGAGCGAAGCGGACGAGGGGCGCGATGCGCTGGCGTGGCGCGCCATCGTGCGCGGCACCCGCGATTACTGCCGCAAGAACGGTTTCGAAAAAGTCTGGCTGGGGTTGTCGGGCGGCATCGATTCGTCCCTGGTTATGGCCGTCGCGGTCGATGCGCTCGGCCCGGACAACGTGGTCGCGGTGCGCATGCCGTCGCGCTACACCGCCGACCTGTCCAACGACCTCGCCGCCGAGCAATGCGCGACCCAGGGCGTGCGTCTGATCGCGCTGCCGATCGAAAAGCCGTTCCAGGGCTATCTGGATACCCTGGCCGAAACCTTCGCCGGCAAGGCGGTCGACGTGACCGAGGAAAACCTGCAGTCGCGCACCCGCGGCGCGTTGCTGATGGCGATGAGCAACAAGTTCGGCGGCCTGCTGCTGACCACCGGCAACAAAAGCGAGTACGCGGTCGGCTACGCCACCATCTACGGCGACATGTGCGGCGGTTACGCGCCGATCAAGGACTTGTACAAGACCGAGGTGTTCGCGCTCGCGCGCTGGCGCAACGCGATTGCCGGCGCGCCGATCATCCCGTGGGCGGTGATCGAGCGGCCGCCGTCGGCGGAATTGCGCGACAACCAGAAGGACCAGGATTCGCTGCCGCCGTACGACGTGCTCGACGCGATCTTGTTGCGCCATGTCGATCAGGAGCAGTCGCGCGATGAAATCGTCGCCGCGGGTTTCGATCCGGCGACGGTGGACCGGGTGCTGCGGTTGGTGCGGATCAGCGAATGGAAGCGGCATCAGGCCGCCCCGGGGCCGAAGGTGTCGCATCGCGCGTTCGGGCGCGAGCGGCGGTATCCGATCACCAACGGCTATTCGGCCTGACGTTCTGATCCGAGCCTTTGTGTAGGAGCGGCGTGAGCCGCGACCGCGGCATCGCGCTTGCGTCGTAACAGTGATGTCGCGGTCGCGGCTCACGCCGCTCCTACAGGCGGCGGCCGGATTCGCGTAGCGACCCACAGCAATAAAAAACGCCGCCCGAAGGCGGCGTTTTTTATTCTGCGATTCGAACCGCGCGCTTACTGCTGCTTGCGCTTGGCTTCGTCCTTGTCGCGGTTGTCCACCGCCGACTTCTCGCCCGCGAACGGGTTGAGCTTGCGCAGGTTGCTCGGGTAGTCCGGCCAATCGTCGCCCGACAGCGCCGGGTGGCTGGGGTCGTTCTGCTGCAGCACGCGCTTGGCGTCGGCGGCCAGGGTGGCGTTGCCTAGGCCTTCGTAGGCCTTGAGCAGCACCGCGACCGCGTCGTTCTGGTAGCGGCTCTGCGGATAGGTCTCGAGCAGGTACTTGGCGCGGTCGGCGGCGGCCACGTCGGCGGTGCGGCGCAGGTAATACAGCGAGGCATCGAGCTCGTGGCGGGCGAAGGTGTCGCGCAGCACCAGCATGCGCTTGCGCGCGTCCTCGGCGTAGCGGCTGTTCGGGTAGCGCTCGACCACGATCAGGAAATCGTTGTACGCCTGCATCGGCGTGGCCAGGTCGCGGCGGCTGACGTCCAGGCGCCAGACCTTCTGCAGGAACACCGTGTCGCGGCTGGAGTTCACCAACCCGCGCAGGTAGTACAGATAGGCGATGTTGCGGTGGGTCGGGTAGGTGCGGATGAAACGGTCGATGCTGCTGACCGCGTCGTCGTGCTTGCCCGACTTGTACTGCGCGTAGGCCGTCTCGATCAGCGACTGCTCGGTGTACGGGCCGTACGGGTACTGCGCCACCAGGCGCTTGAAGCTGGTCTCGGCCGAGGACCAGTTGCCGTTGGTCATGGCCTTGTGGGCCTTCTCGTAGATGGCCTCGACCGGCTGGCCTTCGTCCGCATCCTTGTCCTTCTTGAACATCTTGCCGACGCTTTTGCAGCCGGTAGTGGCGACGGCGGCGATCAGCAGCAGGCAAAACAGGCGAACGAAACGGCTGGACGGGGCGGAACGTACGGTCATGGCAGGCATCAACGGGCGCCGGAGGCACGAAGAGCCGATAATAGCAGTCCGCGGGTCGGCCCCCTTAACCGATCCCGTACTTCCTTGTGCCGGCCGCCATGTCAGCGACCGGCCGCCGCGATCCCGCTCCCCCAGGCCCCAGGCCCGGCTCACGCCGAAGACCGAATCGACCCGACCCGATGACCGCACCCCGCCAGACCCTGACCGCCACCGTTCCCGACAGCGCCGCCGGGCGCCGTTTCGATGCGGTGCTCGCCGAGCTGTTCCCCGACTATTCGCGCTCGCGGCTGGCGGCCTGGATCAAATCCGGCGACGCCCGCCTGAACGGCCAGGAGGTGCGCCCGCGCGATCCGGTCCAGGGCGGCGAGGCGGTCGAACTGAACATCGTGCTCGACACCCAGACCCACGCGGTCGCCGAAGCCATCGCCCTGGACATCCTGTACGAGGACAGCGAGGTGATCGTGCTGGACAAGCCGGCCGGTCTGGTCGTGCACCCCGGCGCCGGCAATCCGGCCGGCACCCTGGTCAATGCGCTGCTGCACCACGACCCCGGCCTGTCGGCGCTGCCGCGCGCCGGCATCGTCCATCGCCTCGACAAGGACACCTCCGGCGCGATGGTGGTGGCGCGGACCTTGCCGGCGCATACCTCGCTGGTCGAACAGCTGTCGGCGCGCGACGTGCATCGCCAGTACCTGGCGGTGGTGGTCGGCGCGCTGGTGTCCGGCGGCACCGCCAACGCCGCGATCGACCGCCACCCGCGCGACCGCCTGCGCATGGGCGTGCGCGAGGACGGCAAGGACGCGGTCACCCACTACCGGCTGCGCGAACGGTTCCGCGCCCACACCTTGCTGGAGTGCCGCCTGGAAACCGGCCGCACCCACCAGATCCGCGTGCACATGCAGCACCTCAAGCATCCGATCGTCGGCGACCCGCTGTACGGCGGCCCGCTCAAGCTGCCCAAGGGCGCGACCGAGGGCCTGATCGAGACCTTGCGCGGCTTCAAGCGCCAGGCCCTGCACGCCGAAACCCTGGAATTCAAGCATCCCGCCAGCGGCGAGCCGATCCGCTGCACCGCGCCGGTCCCGGCCGACCTGCAGCAACTGGTCGCCGAACTGCGCGCCGACACCCGCGCGGCGGTCGAGGCGGGGCGGTGAGCGCAGGCGACGCCGACGCGCCGTGGATCGCCGCGGCCTGGCCGCCGGCCACGGTGCGCGGTTTCACCACCGTGCGCGGCGGCGCCGGCGTGTCGCAGCCGCCGTTCGACCGATTCAACCTCGGCACGCGTTACGGCAGCGATCGCGACGATCCGCTCGCGGTCGCGCGCAATCGCGAGCTATTGATCGAACTCGCGCAGTTGCCGTCGCCGCCGCATTGGCTGCATCAGGTGCATGGCGCGGGCGTGTTGCGCTTCGATGCGTCGCGCACGAGCGCGACCACCCTCGCCGAGGAGCCCGAAGCCGACGCGTCGGTGACCTCGACCCGTGGCAGCGTGCTCGCGATCCTCACCGCCGACTGCCTGCCGGTGCTGTTCGCCGCGGACGACGGCAGCGAAGTCGGCGCCGCGCATGCGGGCTGGCGCGGGCTCGCCGACGGCGTGCTCGAAGCCACGGTCGCGGCGATGCGCACCGCGCCTGCGCGCGTGCATGCCTGGCTCGGGCCTGCGGCCGGGCCGCGGAACTACGAAATCGGCGCGGAGGTGCGCGATGCGTTCGTGGGTCGCGATGCCGAGGCCGACGCGGCCTTCGTCGCTACCCGCCCAGGGCATTGGCGGGTCGATCTGTATGCGCTCGCGCGCAGGCGGCTGGCGCAGGCCGGCCTGGCCGCCGATCATGTGCATGGCGGCGGTCTGTGCACGATCGGCGAACCCGACCGCTTCTATTCCCACCGCCGCGACCGTCGTACCGGCCGCATGGCGACTCTCATATGGATGACCTGATGCGAAACCCAGCCCATCGGACGGCGCTGTCCGCGTTGTTGATCTGCACCTGGCTGTTCTCTACGGCCGCGATCGCGGCTGAAGATTGCCAGACGCGCATTCCAGCGTTGCTGGAGGCCGCGTATCCCGACGCCACCAGCGAAACCAGCGACGGTAGCGAACTGCTGCGCCTGAGCGGCACGCCCACGCGCTGGATCAATCCCGATGAGGTGGTGTGCAAGGTCTGGCCGGCCTCGCCGGACAAGACCTTGCTGGCGGTGAAGTTGCAGCACGCTATCGACGCCGATCAGGCTGTTGACGAGGCCGACCTCGATCTGGTGGTCGCCGA
Organism: Lysobacter sp. Soil_N_51; assembly: GCF_057655755.1. NCBI lineage: Bacteria > Pseudomonadati > Pseudomonadota > Gammaproteobacteria > Lysobacterales > Lysobacteraceae > Lysobacter > Lysobacter sp. Soil_N_51. The sequence goes on from NZ_JBDGLR010000005.1 coordinate 488,919, forward strand.
CAGCGCGCGCGATCGCATCGTGCAGCGCCATCGTCAGGACGGCCTGTTGTCCTCCGATGCGATCCGGGTCTCCTCGTTCGCGTTCGATACCGCGCGCTATCGTCTCGACGACAAGACCACCGCGTTCGGCCTGCGCATCCACCGCAGCGGCAGCTCGCGGGCCAATCCTTACGGTGACGAGACCCTGCGTTTGTACGTCATCGACGGCTCGGGTCTGCGGCCCGTGTTGCGCAATCTGGTGATGATGCGCAACCAGGGCGAGTGGGATACCCGCTGCGCCGGCGAGTTCACCGACACCCGGCGCACGATCTCGGTCGACGCCAAGCGTGATAACGGCTACGCCGGGCTGTTGCTCAACACCGTGGCGAGCACCAGCCGCAGTGTCGCCAAGGGCGAGGATTGCGACGAAGTCGACAGCGGCACCGAAAAATCGAGCGTGCGCCTGCGTTACGACGGTCGCGAGTACGTGGTGCCCAAGGACTTGCGCGGATTCGACGACGATTACATCGGCAGCAGCGGTAGCTGAGCGACCGCGCGAATGAGCGACGTCGCAGGCGCGCGTTCGGTATCGGGCCAGACCTCCGGCGTCGATGCGCCCAGCTTGTACCAGCGCATCCTCGGCGCCGATTTCGAGCGCTTGCCGCCGAGTCTGCGCGCGCTGCATGCCCGCGCCGGCGTGCGGCGCTATGCCGGCGAGGCCGAGGCCTCGCGCGGCGCGGGCCGATTGTCGCGGCTGTGCGGCTGGATCGCCGGCCTGCCGCCCGCGCATGCCGGCGCGATCGAAGTCGAGATCGACGCCGACCGCCACGGCGAAACCTGGGTACGCCGCTTCGGCCACGGCGCCATGCGTTCGCGCCTGCGCGAGCGCGACGGCCTGATCCACGAACGGCTCGGTCCGATGGCGTTCGCGTTCGCGCTGGAACTCGTCGACGACGGCGTGATCTGGCGCCTGCGCAGCGTGCGCGCGCTGGGCGTGGCGTTGCCGTTGTCGTGGTTCGACGGCATGCACGCGCACGAATTCGAACGCGATGGGCGCTACCGGTTCGACGTGCGCGCGGCGCTGCCCGGGATCGGCTTGCTGGTGCATTACCGCGGTTGGTTGGCGATCGGCGACTGAGTCGGGGGTGGTCTGACCCGGTCCGGCGCCGACTTGCGCGGATTTTGCGCCGCTGTGTTTCCGTGAGCAGGATGCGCGACGGTCGCGCGACGTTCTATGCTGCGGGCGTGGTCGGGCAGGGCGAAATACCTGGATTTTCAGGGGAATCGCTTGGGTAAGATGGGTTCGTGCGCGGCGTGGATGTGGGTTGCGTGGTGAGTCGTGGTGTCGCGGTCGCGGCTCGCGCCGCTCCTACAGGGCCTGATCGAAGATTTCGTTTCCCCCTGTAGGAGCGGCGCAAGCCGCGACCGCGACAACACGATCACCGCGAACCTCGCTGCAACCGATCATCCAGCCGCGACCGCGCATCGCCTCCCGCACCGCGATCCGCATCACCCCCCCGCGAACGGACCGCGGGTACACCGGCAAGGACGCGTCCATTCCCGCATCGCGCATCCGAGTACCGTCCATGAGTGTCATCGACTCGTTCGCTTCAGCATTTAACCCCCTGCGTCGCGGCTGCGTTGCCGCCGGTTTGCTCGTTTCTTCGGAGCGCTTCGAATGCGAGCGTGACGATGGAAGGGGGGCGCGGCTGGTGAGCGTCGATTGCATGATTCGTAACGGGGGACGCGGACGGTGAACGTCGATACCAAGACTACTCCGCGCTCGTGGTTCGTCCCCGGCGACCTCAACGGCTTCTTCGGCCTGGTCGTCGACAACCTGTCGATCCTCGGCTTCATCTCGGCCGCGTTGATCGGCATCTTCGGTTTCCCGGCCGAGGTGATCTATACGCGGATGTTCCCCGGCACCGCGTTCGGCGTGCTGGTCGGTAATCTGATCTACACGGTGATGGCGCGACGCCTGGCCGCGAAGACCGGCCGCGACGACGTCACCGCGATGCCGCTGGGCCTGGACGCGCCGACCAGCATCGGCATGGCCCTGCTGGTGCTCGGCCCGGCCTTCGTCGGTTTCAAGCAGGCCGGCATGGACGAACAGGCCGCGGCGACCGCGACCTGGCAACTCGGCATGGCCTCGCTGATCGTGATGGGCCTGCTCAAGTTCGTGCTTTCGTTCGCCGGCGACACCGTGACCCGGCTGATTCCGCGCGCCGGCCTGCTCGGCTCGATCGCCGGCGTGGCGCTGGTGCTGATGGGCTTTCTGCCGCTGATCGAAACCCTGCGCTCGCCGATGGTCGGGTTCATGACCCTCGGACTGCTGTTGTACGTGCTGATCGCGAAAGGACGGTTGCCGATCAAGTTGCCGGGCGTGTTCGTCGCGTTCGTGTTCGGCACCGCCTTGTTCTACGGTTTCGGCGCGATCGGTCTGGGCGCGCCGGGTTTCAGCTTCCCGACCGCGCAAGCGTTGCACTTCGTGCTGCCGCTGCCGACCCTGGGTTTCCTCGACGGCTTGCCGTACACCGTGCCGTACCTGCCGCTGTTGCTGCCGTTCGGCCTGCTGATGGTGGTCGGCGGCATCAACGTCAGCGAAAGCGCGCGCGCGGCCGGCGACGATTATCGCACCCGCGATATTTTGCTGGCCGAGGCGTTCTCGACCTTGGTCGCCGGTTTCGTCGGCGGTGTCGCCCAGACCACGCCCTACATCGGCCAGCCCGCGTACAAGCACATGGGCGCGCGCAGTGGTTACACCTTGTTGACCGGTTTGTTCATCGGCCTGGGCGGCATGCTCGGCATCGTCTCGGGGCTGGTGCAGTGGCTGCCGCTGGCGGTGCTCGCGCCGATCATCGTCTACGTCGCGCTCGACATCACCACCCAGGCGTTCCAGGCCACGCCGAGCAAGCACGCCACCGCGATGGTGTTCGGTTTCCTGCCGTCGGTGGCCTACATGCTCGCGATCAAGACCGGCAACCCCGGCTGGATCGCGCCGCAGCACCACGCCCAGCTGATGAGCGCGCTCGACGGCCACGGCCTGCCGGAACTGGCGGTGATCGTGACCCTCGGCAACGGCTTCATCATGACCTCGATGATCTGGACCTCGGCGGTCGCGGCGATGGTCGACGGCCGTTTGCGCCGCGGCGCGGCGTTCCTGCTCGCGGGCGCGGGCCTGAGCCTGTTCGGCATCATCCATTCGGTCGACCCGCGCGGCGGCGTGTATCTGCCGTGGGCGCTGGAAGGCCTGCAGCGGGTGATCGCCTGGCAGTTCATCGGCGCCTACGTCGGTTTGGCGGTGTTGCTGATCCTGCTGTCGTTGCAGCGCGAACCGGTCGCGCCGTCGGCGCAGGCTTGAGACGGCCGCCTTTCGGCCACAGATCGTTGATTCCCCTTTCAAACCGGCCCACGCCATGTCCCTGCAATCCGAACTCGACGCCGTACCCGGCGTAACCGCGCAACCCGAAGCCGCGACCCGCGACTTCGTGTTCAACCACACCATGCTGCGGATCAAGGACCCGAAGGCCTCGCTGGATTTCTACACCCGCGTGCTCGGCTTCACCCTGGTGCGCAAGCGCGATTTCGCCGAGGCGAAATTCAGCCTGTACTTTCTGGTGCTGGTGAACGATCCCGCGCAGATTCCCGCTGAAGAACCCGCGCGCGGGCAGTGGCTGCTGAGCCAGCGCGGCGTACTCGAACTGACCCATAACCACGGCACCGAAGACGATGCCGATTTCGCCTACCACCACGGCAACAGCGAACCGCGCGGCTTCGGCCACATCTGCGTATCGGTGCCCGACGTCGAAGCCGCCTGCGCGCGCTTCGAACAACTCGGCGTCGCGTTCCAGAAGAAACTCACCGACGGCCGCATGAAGGACATCGCCTTCATCAAGGACCCGGACGGGTATTGGGTCGAGATTCTGCAGCCGACCAGTCGGGTCTGAGGTTCGCGCACTGGCGTCGAACAAACCCGCGTCGAAAAAGACTGACCGTTGAACAGACAAGCCGGCGCAAGCCGGCTTGTCTGTTTGTCGCGTCGGAATAGACGAATCGGCTGGCGGCCTCAAGGCCGCATCGGCCGACTCACTTCAACACAGTGAAATGCATGCGCCGGTTCTTGGCCTTGCCCTCCTCGCTGGTGTTGTCGGCGATCGGCTGATCCTGGCCGTAGCCCTTGCCGACCAGGCCCTCGCGGGCGACGCCGAGTTCGGCGAGTTTGGCGATCACCGCGTCGGCGCGTTGCTGGCTCAGGGTCAGGTTGGCCGCGGCGTCGCCGGTGTTGTCGGTGTGCCCGCCGACCTCGATGCGCACATCGGCCGGCGCGGCCTTGATCGCCTTGGCCGCGTGGTCGAGCGTTTCCAGGCTGTCGCGGGTGATGGTGGCCGAGCCGCTGTCGAAGTAGACGTTCATCAGGTTGAGCGCGCCGACCAGGTCGTCGCCGCTGAAACCGGCCTTCAACCCGCTCAGCGCGGCGGCGGCGCGATCCCACAGGCCGCTGATCTGGAAGCCGCCGAACGCCTTGCGCAACTGCTCGCTGACCGCGATGCGCTGATCCTCGGGCAGGCCGGAGGTGTCGATGCTGAGCGTGTCGCCGTCGAAACCGAACTTCAGGCCCCTGGCCTTGAGCTGCGGTAGCAAGCCGATCAGCTTGTCCATCCAGCCGGCCGGCAGCGTGGCGGGGTCGACGCGGATGTCGCCGCTGAGATTGGCTTCGCCGAACGCGGCCTTGAGTGCGTCCCACAGCTTGAGCTTGTCGGCGTCGCTGGCGACCTGGCCGTTGACCGTGACCTTGCCGTCGACGTTGCTCAGATCCAAGCGCGCGTTGGCCTGCGCGACCGGCGCGGCCGGCTCGCTCGGCGCGGTCGCCGCCGGGGGCGGCGTCGGCGCGACGGCCTCGTCCTTGCCGCAACTGCGCATCAGCACAAATCCGCCGAGCAACAGCAGCAGCGGGATCAGCCACAGCAGCCAGCCCGGGCGGCTGTCGGCCTTGCGCGCGCTGGTCGGCGCGACGTGATGCGCGCGCGGGGCCGGCGTGCCGTTGATCAGCGCCAAGGCTTCGGCGGGCGCCACCGACGGCTCGCCGTCGCGGGTCAGCAGGCCGATCAGCTTCGGCAACAGGGTGGCGCCGGCCAGACTGATCGAGACCTTGGGCACGCCGAGCTTGGCGGCCATCGAGCCCAGGGCTTCGTCGCCGATCGCGGCGCTGAACTGGTCGGGTTGCAGCACGTTGTCGACGACATGCGCGCCGATCCACGAGCGAAACAGATCGCCCAGGCCGGCCTGGGTGAAACGCGAGCGCAGGCCGGAAAATCCGCCCTGAGCCGGATCGAAGATCATGCCCAGCAACAGGCCGATAAAGCGCTCGGCCTTGTCGCCCAGGTTGAATCGCTCCGCGGCGTCGCGGATGAGTGAATTAAACATTGAAACCCCCGTTTTTGTGCCTGGAATGAGCTGTTTTGCACGAGCTTCCGGCCTGTGCGAATTCAGCAAAACACGGGGTTCGAAGCGGGTTGTTAATCAGCGGATAACAAAATAATCGTGTCCCTATCGAATATGTCTGGACGGAGTAAATAACGTGGAAACCTGTCACGCTGATTCGGGCTGACGCGCGCGTTCGCGACGAATTTCAGTCGTCGAGTGCTCGGCCCTCCAGGCGGTTCCCTCGTGGTCGCGGACGAGGTCCGTCGCCACCGGCGGGGCCGTCGCCGCCCGGACCACGACGGCTGAAGCCAGCCCCGCCCGCAGTCTCGCCAAGTCTTGAAACACCCGCCACAGCCCGCATTAACAGGTCATTCGCAGCCGTCGCGGGACACTCGCGACCGCCGGCCGCTACACCTTTTCGGAGAACCCTCCATGCGGATGGACAAGCTCACCTCGCGCTTCCAACAGGCCCTGTCGGACGCGCAATCGCTGGCGGTCGGGCGCGACCACAGCGTCATCGAACCGGCCCACCTGCTGACCGCCTTGCTCGACCAGAGCGGCGGCAGCACCAAGCCCTTGCTCAGCCAGGCCGGGGTCAACGTGCCGTTGCTGCGCGAGCGCCTGGGCGAAGCGCTGGAAAAGCTGCCCAAGGTCTCGGGCCAGGCCGGCAACATCTCGGTCGGCAACGATCTGGCACGCCTGCTCAACGTCACCGACAAGCTCGCCCAGCAACGCGGCGATGCCTTCATTGCCAGCGAGTTGTTCCTGCTCGCCGCGCTCGACGACGGCGGCGACGCCGGCCGCGCGCTCAAGGCCGCCGGCGCCACCAAGGCCAAGCTCGAACCGGCCATCGACAAACTGCGCGGAGGCGAGAGCGTGCAATCGGAAAACGCCGAGGAACAGCGGCAGGCGCTGGAAAAATACTGCATCGACCTGACCGCGCGCGCCGAGTCGGGCAAGCTCGACCCGGTGGTCGGCCGCGACGAAGAAATCCGCCGCACCATCCAGGTGCTGCAACGCCGGACCAAGAACAACCCGGTGCTGATCGGCGAACCCGGCGTGGGCAAGACCGCGATCGTCGAAGGCCTGGCGCAGCGCATCATCAACAACGAAGTGCCCGAGGGCCTGCGCGGCAAGCGCGTGCTCTCGCTCGACATGGGCGCGCTGATCGCCGGCGCCAAGTTCCGCGGCGAGTTCGAGGAGCGCTTGAAAGCCGTGCTCAGCGACCTGTCCAAGAACGAAGGTCAGGTGATCTTGTTCATCGACGAACTGCACACCATGGTCGGCGCCGGCAAGGCCGAGGGCGCGATGGATGCCGGCAACATGCTCAAGCCGGCGCTCGCGCGCGGCGAACTGCATTGCATCGGCGCGACCACGCTGGACGAATACCGCAAGTACGTGGAAAAAGACGCCGCGCTCGAGCGTCGCTTCCAGAAAGTGTTCGTCGGCGAGCCGACGGTGGAAGACACCATCGCGATCCTGCGCGGCCTCAAGGAGCGCTACGCGGTGCATCACGGCGTGGAGATCACCGACCCGGCGATCGTCGCCGCGGCGACCTTGTCGCATCGCTACATCGCCGATCGACAGCTGCCCGACAAGGCCATCGACCTGATGGACGAAGCGGCCTCGCGCATCCGCATGGAGATCGACTCCAAGCCCGAAGAACTCGATCGCAAGGAACGCCGGCTGATCCAGCTCAAGATTCAGCGCGAGGCGCTGAAGAAGGAGAAAGACGCCGAATCCAAGCAGCGCCTGGCCGATCTGGAAGCCGAGATCGCCACGCTGGAGCGCGAGTTCAACGACCTGGAGGAAATCTGGAAGGCCGAGAAGGCCACCTTGCAGGGCGCGACCAAGATCAAGGAACAGATCGAGCAGGCCAAGCTCGACCTGGAAGCCGCGCAGCGCACCCAGGATTTCGGCCGTATGAGCGAGATCCAGTACGGACGCCTGCCTGAGTTGGAGAAGCAGCTCAAGGCCGCGCAGGAAGTCGAGACCAAGGGCTTCAAGCTGCTGCAGGACAAGGTCACCGCCGAGGAAATCGCCGAGGTGGTCGCGCGCTGGACCGGCATCCCGGTGTCGAAGATGCTCGAAGGCGAGCGCGACAAGCTGCTGAAGATGGAGCAGGCGCTGCACGCGCGCGTGGTCGGCCAGGACGAGGCGGTGCGGGTGGTGTCCGACGCGGTGCGGCGCTCGCGCGCGGGCCTGTCCGATCCCAATCGCCCGAGCGGTTCGTTCCTGTTCCTGGGTCCGACCGGCGTGGGCAAGACCGAACTGTGCAAGGCGCTGGCCGAGTTCCTGTTCGACTCGGCCGACGCGATGATCCGCATCGACATGAGCGAGTTCATGGAGAAGCACGCGGTCAGCCGTCTGGTCGGCGCGCCTCCGGGTTATGTCGGTTACGAGGAAGGCGGTTATCTGACCGAGGCGGTGCGTCGCCGTCCGTACAGCGTGATCCTGCTCGATGAAGTCGAGAAGGCGCATCCGGACGTGTTCAACATCCTGTTGCAGGTGCTCGACGATGGGCGTTTGACCGACGGCCAGGGCCGCACGGTGGATTTCCGCAACACCGTGATCGTGATGACTTCGAACCTCGGTTCGCAAATGATCCAGGAGTTGAATTCGGACGATACGCCCGAGAGCTACACCCAGATGAAGGCCGCGGTGATGGGCGTGGTGCAGGCCCACTTCCGTCCGGAGTTCATCAACCGTCTCGACGACATCGTGGTGTTCCATCCGCTCGACAAGAGCCAGATCCGCGAGATCGCCAAGATCCAACTGCACGGCCTGGAGAAGCGCCTGGCCGAGCGCGGCCTGAGGCTGGCGCTGTCGGAGGCGGGCTTGAACCTGATCGGCAACGTCGGTTTCGACCCGGTCTACGGCGCGCGTCCGCTCAAGCGTGCGGTGCAGCAGCAGTTGGAGAATCCGCTGGCGCAGAAGATATTGTCCGGCGAATTCGTCAGCGGCGATACGATCCAGGTCGAGGCCGAAGCGGGGCATCTGGTGTTCCGCAAGGGCTGATCCGGTCGCGATCGATTGATACAAAAACGGCCCGCGCTTGCGGGCCGTTTTTTTTGCATGGCGGCATCGACGCAGTAACAGTTCGCGCCGTCCCCGCATGCCCCCCTGTAGGAGCGGCGTAAGCCGCGACCGCGAAACCCACACGCCGGCGCTACTTCCCGCCAACCGCGGCCTTACGCGGCTGAATCCCCAACGCCTTTTCGATCTGCGCCGGATCGAAGCGCTTGCCGCCCTTGAACACCGCGTCGACCTTGCGGATGTCCTCCATGTCGCGGATCGGGTCGCCGTCGATCAATACCAGGTCGGCGAGCTTGCCCGGGGCGATCACGCCGCGGTCCTTATCGACGCCGAGCACCTGCGACGGGGTCAGGGTCGCCATGCGCAACACCTCGGCGTTGGGAATGCCCGCGCGCGAATAGATCGCCAGTTCCGAATGCAGCATGTAACCGGCCAGTGCATCGGTGCCGGGCAGGATGGTCACGCCGGCGTCGTACAGCGCCTTGAGCAGTCGCATCATCGCCGGGAACGATTGCGCGTAGGCGTGTTCCTCGCCCTTGGGCGCCTTCAACGCACCCCAGCTGAGGTTGCGCTGCGCCTGCGGCGGCAGGCGCGAGGCCACCGTCTTCAAGCCGGGCGGGATTTTGTCGGCCGGATTGCCCGCGAACAGATCCTCTCCAATGCCCATGGTCGGATCGAGCACGGTGTGGTGGCGCTTGAGGAACTCGATGAATTCGCGCACCTCGGGTTTTTCCGGAGGGAACTCGGCGGCGTGCGCGGCGACTTCGGTCAGCCGCTTCATGGTGTGGGTTTCCTGCACGCGCGGATACATGAAGTTGAGTTCGACGAACAACAGGTGCTGCAATTCGTCGGCGCCGCCTTCGATGAATTGCCGCGCCGACATATACGCCGGCACGTGGCCGCTGTAACGCAAGCCGCGCGCGTGGGCGCGATCGGCGATCACCGGCACCAGCTCGGGTTTCAGCGAGGAGTAGCTTTTGATCTGCATGTAGCCGTGGTCGGCGTACCAGTCCACCGCCTTGATCGCCTCTTCCGGCGTGGCGACCAGCATCTTGGTCGGGCCGGCGTAGGGGCCGGGGCCGTCGATGAATCCGGCATACAGCACGCGCGGGCCGATCTCGGTGCCGGCATCGAAGCGCTTGACCTTCTCCAGAAATGTGTCGGTGTTGTTGGCCACGTCGCGCGCGCTGGTGATGCCGTTGGCGATGTCGAGCGCGCCGTCGGCGTCGGAGTAGTGCTTGTGCACGTCCCACAGACCCGGCATCAGGAAACGGTTGCCGGCGTCGAACACTTCGACGTCGGCCGGGGCCTTGATCGCGCTGTCGGCGGTGACCCGCACGATGCGTTCGTTCTCGATCAGCACGCTGGTGTTCGGCGTCACCGTCAGGTCGCGCGGGTCGTACAGGCGCGCGTTGCGGATCAGCAGCGGGCCCTTGGGCGTGTGCGCGAGTTCGCGCGCGAGCTTGAGCGACCACTGCGCCGCGGCGCGTTCCTGGAATTCGATCAGTTTCGGCAAGGCATGCAGATACTCCGGCGCGATCACCGAGACCCAACCGGAGGCCATGATCAAGGCGGCCGTGTTGCCCTGCGCGTCCAGCCATACCGAGCCGGGCGTGTAATCCAGGCCGCTGATCCGATACAGCGACAACGTCGAAGCGCCGTTCTGGGTGGTTACATCGAAGGTGCCGGCAGCTTCCAGCCGCGCCTCGCCGGCCGGCAGCAGCGCCAAGGTGTGATCGGGCGCCTTGAGCAAGGCGCGCGCGAGCACGCCCTGCATTTCCGGCGGCGCGTTAAGCGGCAGATAGAACGCCGGCGCGCTCAGGGCTTTCTCGCCGTTCTCACTGTCGTTCTTCCAGGTCGCCTTGCCGCCGCGCAGGCTGAAACGCTCATGCACCGGCACCTGCAGATAGTTGTGGCCTTCGGCATCGAACTCGATCGGCAGGCCAGCCGCGTCCAGGCGCCAGCGGGTCTTGGTGTGATCGCCGCGGCCGCGATCCTTGAACTGGTATTCGACCCGGGTGCCGCCGTCGGCGGCAGTGTCGACGGTCTGTCCGCCGGCCGGCTTGCCCTGCATCAGCACGGTCTGTTGTTGCTTGCCGGCGGGCGCGGCGATTGCATTGGAAATGCTCAGGGACAGCAACAACGGAACGAGCGACAGCAACAGCGGAGCGGTCGGGCGCATGGAGACCTCGTGGCTTGGCCTGCGGATCGGAACCGGACGTGCGCGACGGGCGCCGCGACAGTCCTCGTGTATAGCCGATCCGCGCCGCCGCGGAATGTGCCGGTGTAAACAAGAAACGGCCCGGGGTCGCCGGGCCGTTTGCTTACGCGAGAACCTGCGGTCGCGGACTCACCACTTGTAGCCGATCTTGAAATAACCGAATGCGCCGTTGAAGCCATACGGCGAGGCGGTGTTGTACGGCAGGTAGTTGCGGGTGCCGCGCACCAGCTTGGATTCGTCCGGGTACTCGTTGAGGACGTTGTCGCCGCCGAGGGTGAACTCCCAGTTGTTCAAGCGATAGCTCGCGGCCAGGTCGAGGGTCCAGCTGGCGCCGAAGGTCTGGTCCTGCAGCGGGTCGCTCGCGTGCAGTTCGGTGAATTCTCCGTAGCGGGTCGCGGTGGCGTTGAAGCCCCAGTTGCCGGTCTTCCAATCGCCGGCAAGGAAGAACTTGTCCTTCGGCGCGCCCTTGGTGATGCGGCCGATCTCGGTGCGGCCGATGCGCACTGCATTGGGGTCGATCGCGGCCAGTCGCGCCGGGTTCGGCGCGATCTTGTCGATCTCGGTCTTGGAGTAGTTGTAGCCAAGGGTGAGGTTGAACTTGCCCGAACTCAGATCCCACGCCTGCGTCGCCACCACATCGATACCTTGCGTATCGGTATCCACCGCATTGGTGAAATAACGCCCGCCGCCGATGCCCGGATAGCCGTTGGCCTGCAGATAATTGCGCACCGCGGTGCTGGTCAGGTTTTCCGACAGCAGGATGCGGTCCTCGACTTCGATCTTGTACGCGTCGACGGTGATGTACAGGCCGTCAGCCGGTTGCAGCACCAGGCCGAGGCTGTAGTTGGTCGATTCCTCGGCCTTGAGCGCTTCCGAGCCCAACGCGACCGCGGCCGGATTGTCGACCCGGAAGGTGCCGATCTCGAACGGCACGCCGCTGATGAAATTGGTCGCGATCGACTGGAAGAACTGCTGCTGCAGCGACGGCGCGCGGAAACCGGTCGAGGCGGTGGCGCGCAACGCGACCTTATCGGTGAAAGCGTAGCGCGCCGACAACTTGCCCGAGGTGGTATCGCCGAAGTCGCTGTAGCTTTCGAAACGCGCGGCCACGCCGGCGGAGAACTTGTCGGTGAAGTCGGTTTCGGCGTCGATGTACGCCGAATAGCTGTGACGGTCGAAGTTGCCGGCATCGCTGGCGCGGAAACCGGAGAACACCTGCGCGCCGGGAATGATCTGGCCGTTGGACGCCGGCACGCCGCCGTTGGCGTACGACAGCGGCTCGCCGGCGCGTTCGGAGAATTCTTCGCCGCGCCACTCCGCGCCCCAGGCGAAGGTCACCGGGTATTGCCAGCCGAAGTCGACCGACTTGGTGAAGTCCAGGTTGAGCACGTGCTGGGTGACTTCGAGCGCGCCGGCGTAGAAGTTGGTCGGCGAGGTCGGGCCGAGGCTGCGGTTGAGGGTGTTCTCGATGTCGAAGGTCAGGCCGTTGTGGCCGTAGTTGTAGCTCAGGTCGATCTGGGTGCCGCCGGCGGTTTCGCTGCGCAGGCCCACCACCGCGGCGCGGTCCTTGCTGATGTTGTGGATCTGCGGCAGGAAACCGTTGGGATAGATCGACGGGATGTTGCGCGGATCGCCGGCGAAGCGGAAGTAACCGTTGGAGAGCACGTCGCGCTTGCTGTAACTGCCGAACGAATAGAAGGTCAGGTAATCGGTCGGACTGTATTCGCCGTTGTACGAGATCGCGCCCTGATCGATTTCGGGATCGCCGTAACGCTGTTCGACCACGCCCTGGAACGGACGCGCGCGGTTGGTCTGGTCCTGATGGCCGCCTTGCGCGGCCAGATGCAGCTTGCCGTTTTCGCCGAGTTTGAAACCGGCGTCGCCGGACAACTGGTACTGCTCGCCGTCGCCGGCGCTGTACTGGCCGTAGCGCGCGGCGATGCTGCCGCCCGAATCGCTGCCCTTGAGCACGATATTGACCACGCCGGCGATCGCGTCGGAGCCGTACTGGGCCGAGGCGCCGTCGCGCAGCACTTCCACGCGTTCGATCGAGGCGATCGGGATCGCGTTGAGATCGACCGGCGAGGAGCCGCGGCCCTGGCTGCCGTTGAGATTGATCAGCGCGGTGGTGTGGCGGCGCTTGCCGTTGACCAGCACCAGCACCTGATCGGGCGCGAGGCCGCGCAACTGCGCCGGACGTACCGCGTCGGTGCCGTCGGTGATCGCCGGGCGCGGGAAGTTCAGCGAGGGCAGGGCGCGGGCGAGGGCGCTGGCCAGTTCGACCGTGCCGGTGGCTTCCAGGGTTTCGGGGGTGATGATGTCGATCGGCGCGGTGGACTCGGCCACGGTGCGGTCGGACACGCGGGTGCCGGTGACGATGACCTGATCGAGGGTCTTGGGATCGCTGCGCGCAGCGGGGTCCTGGGCCTGGGCGGCGGACGCGGACAGGGCGAGCAGCAGGCCGAGGGCCAGGGGATGGCGCGGACCGGCTGGGGTGCGGCGGACGGGCATGACGACTCCTTGCAGGGGGATGACAGCGATGTCATTGGGTTTAACACGGTTCTAACAAGTCGGTCAATAAAGCGGCCAGGATCTGGCTAACGCAAGTAGTCAAAAGGTGCTAGGCGTCTTGGATTCGGGATTCGGGATTCGGGAAGCGGGAAGCGGGAAGCGGGAAGCGGGAAGCGGGAAGCGGGAGAGCAAGGGCGGTTGCGGCGCGATCAGGTCGATTACTGCGTCTTGGGGCAAAGGGCGTCGTTGCAGTTGCGCCACGACGTCCGCGGATTCGCTTTTGCTCGTCATTCCCGCGAACGCGGGAATCCAGTGACTTGAACGTAGGTCCAGGACGCGACGTCGTCTCCGTTGTCTCGTCAAAGTCACTGGATTCCTGCGTTCGCAGGAATGACGGCATGTAAGTACGCAGCAGTCCGATCCCGCGTCCCCCGCTTTTGCCAATCCCAAATCCCAAATCCCAAATCCCAAATCCCGGCCCAATAAAAAACGCCGGGCCGCAACAAACGCGAACCCGGCGTCCGGAAGAAGAAGCGCGGCGCGCGGCCGCGACGCTCAGCTGATCAGCGCGCCGCCGTCGACGTCGATCACCGTGCCGGTGACGAAGGCGTTGTCGATCGCGAACAGGTAGGCCGAGGCGATTTCGTCGGCGCTGCCGACCCGGCCGACCGGCAGCCGGTCGCCGACCCGCGCCAGCATCGCCATGCGCGCCATCGGCTCCAGGCCGTTGTAGCCGTCGCTGTCGGTCAACCCGGGGCTGACCGCGTTGACCCGCAGCGGCGCCAGTTCGCGCGCCAGCACCTTGACGCTGGCTTCCAGCGCGGCGTTGATCAGGGTGCGGCCGAGCGCGCCCGGGGTGGCCTTGCGCGCGACGATGCCGGTGGTCAGGGTCACGCTGCCGTTGCGGCTCAGATAGGGCAGGGCCAGCTGCACCGCCTGGATCGAACCCCACAGCTTGCGTTCGAACGCCAGCCGCACCTCGTCCAGGTCCAGCTCGGCCAGGCGCAGGCCCGGCGAGGGCGCGTTGGCGGTGATGACGAGATGGTCGATCTGGCCGGCGTGGTCGAACAGGCGGCGCAGGCTGTCGGTGTCTTCGAGCAGGGCCTGATGGGTCTCGATGCCCGACTTGGCCAGCGGCCGCAGGTCTTGCGCGGTGGCTTCCAGGCCCGCCAGATCGCCGCAGGCGAGCATCAGCTCACCGCGGCGGCGCGACAAACGTGCCGACACCGCACGGCCGATGTTCGACTGCGCACCGATCACCAGACTGCGGACGATCGGCGCGGGGCTCAGACGGACATGGGCTGCGCTCATGGCGTGGCTCGGTTTACGAAGAATGTGCCTATCCTGCGCAACGGTCGGAAGTGGATGAATCAGACGCGTCCGAAATGTGCCCATAACTTCCTAAATGAACACGGCGACGCCCATACCGTGGCGTTTGTGTGGGACGCCGCTGCTAAGATGCCCGCGCTCAAGGTGATCGCCGACACGGTTCGGCGATTGAAACGGGAATCCGGTCGCGTCGCTGTCGTTCGTCAGCGCGCTCAAGCCGGAGCTGCCCCCGCAACGGTAGGCGAGTAGACGTAGCGCAATCGGCCACTGTGTCTCGACACGGGAAGGCGCGTTACGGAAGAGGCGGCATCGCTCGGTCCAACAACGACCGCGCCGGCCGCGCTTCGCTCGCAAGCCCGGAGACCGGCCCGGAGCGCGAACCGACAGGCGGTGGGCCGGTCTCGGGCGTCGTGCCTCCGCGCGTGCCCGCGTTGCATCCCCCGCATGTCACGACCCTGTCTGGACCGCGCGGGTGAGGCGCGGCCGTGGAGACCTGCCAGTGACTTTGCGTACCCGTTCCTTTTCCTGCCTGCGAGGTGTGCCGTCGCCGGCGTCCACCTTGCGTGCGCATGGCGTCAGCCATGCTGCGACCGTCGGCGTCAGCCATGCCGCGACCGTCGGCGTCAGCCTTGCCTTGAGCCTCTGCGCGCTGCCCGCGTTCGCCGCGCCCGCCGCGGTCGACCTGGATCAGGTGATAGTGACCGCCACCCGCACCGCGCAGACCCAGGACGCAACCCTGGCGGCGGTGACCGTGATCGATCGCGATGAGATCGACAGGCGCCAACCGTCCTCGCTGCCTGATCTATTGCGCGGCACCCCGGGCGCTTCGCTGGCCAACAACGGCGGCGCCGGCAAATCGACCTCGCTGTTCCTGCGCGGCACCGAATCCGATCACGTGCTGGTGCTGATCGACGGCATCAAGATCGGCTCGGCGACCAGCGGCGGCGCTTCGCTGCAGGACATTCCGGTCGAGCAGATCGAGCGTATCGAAATCGTGCGCGGGCCGTTCTCCAGCCTGTACGGCTCCGAGGCGATCGGCGGCGTCATCCAGATCTTCACCCGTCGCCCGCAAGGCCCGTTCGCGCCGAGTTTCGGCGTGTCGATCGGCAGCAACGCGACCCGTCGCGCGAGCGCCGGCGTGGCCGGCAAGGGTGAGCGCGGCTGGTATTCCATCAACGCCGCGCACGAACAGACCGACGGCATCAACGCCTGCCGCGGCAAGCCTTCGCCGGGCGGCGCGGGCTGCTTCACCAACTCGCCCGACCGCGACGGTTATCGCAACAGCTCACTGACCATGCAGGGCGGCTATCGCTTCAACAATCACTGGGACGGCGAAGCGCGCCTGTTCCGCGCCGAAGGCAACAACCGCTACGACGGCAGCCAGAACAACGAGGCCGACAACGTCCAGCAAGTGGCCGGCGCCAAGCTGCGCTACAAACCCAGCGAGCGGGTGACCCTGACCGCCAACGCCGGGCGCAGCGCCGACCTGAGCGACACCTACAGGAACGGCAAGTATTCGAGCACCTTCGATACCCGTCGCCAGCTGGGCTCGGTGCAGGGCGATTTCGGCATCGGCGCGGGCCTGTTGAGCGCCGGCTTCGATTGGCAGCGCGACGAAGTGGAAAGCAACACCGCCTACGCGCGCGACCGCCGCATCCTGCGCGGCGCCTTCGCGCAGTGGCAGCAGAGCTTCGGCGCGCACGCCGTGCAGGCCAGCCTGCGCCGCGACGACGACAGCCAGTTCGGCGGGCAAACCACCGGCAGCGCGCTGTGGGGCTGGGACCTGAGCGAATCGCTGCGGCTGACCGCGAGCTACGGCACCGCGTTCAAGGCGCCGACCTTCAACGAGCTGTATTACCCCGGCTTTGGCAACCCGCAGGTGCAACCGGAAACTTCGCGCAGCGTCGAAGTCGGCCTGCGCGGCACTCACGGCGCGCAGCGCCAGCACGTGTGGTCGCTCAACGCGTTCCAGACCCGGGTCGACGATCTGATCGCCTACGACGCCTCGATCGGTGCGCCGGGCAATGTCGACCGCGCGCGCATCCGCGGCCTGGAAGCGGTGCTCGATACCCGTCTGGCGCAGTGGGACCTGCGCGCCAGCGCGACCTGGCTGGACCCGCGCAACGACAGCCCCAACGCCTATCGCGACAACTATCTGCCGCGGCGCGCGCGGCAGAGCGCGCGGGTCGATGCCGATCGCCGTTTCGACATCGATGGCGCATCGTCCTGGTCGCTCGGCGCCAGCGTCTACGCCGCCGGCGAGCGCTACGACGAACTGGCCAATACCCGCCGCCTGGCCGGCTACGCTCTGACCGATCTGCGCCTGGGCTATGCCATCGACACGGCCTGGAGCCTGCAACTGTCGGCCAACAACGTCTTCGATCGCCGTTATGAAACCGCCGCCTTCTACAATCAACCCGGTCGCAACTATCTGTTGAGTCTGCGTTACCGCCCCTCCCGCTGACGGATCAGCATCCCGCCGGCCGCCCGCGCGGCCGGTTCGCAACGAGAGAGCCGCCGATGAACCTTCCGTCCCGACCCGCGCAATACGGCCTGTTCGCGGCCCTGCTGACGCTGATGCTCGCCACCCGCTTCCATCATTTCGGCGATGCGCTGCATCTGCCCGATGCCTCGATGGCGGTGTTCTTTCTCGGCGGTCTGTATCTGCGCCGGCATGCGGCGTTCGTCGGCTATCTGCTGGCGGCGGTGGCGATCGACTACATCGCGATCACCGGCCGCGGCCTGAGCTTCTTCCAGCACTACTGCGTGACGCCGTCGTATGCGTTCCTGCTGCTCGCGTACGCGGCGCTGTGGTACGCGGGCCGGATGTACGCGCCGCACATGGCGGCGCGGCCGCGCGCCTTGCTCGGCGGGCTCGGCGTGGCCTTGCTGGCGGCCAGCGTGTCGTTCCTGATTTCCAACGGCGCGTTTTATTGGTGGGGTGGACGTTATCCGCAGCCGCATTTCGCCGAGTACATCGAGCGGGTGTGGAAGTGGGGCCCGCTGTTCGTGCGTACCACGCTGGGCTATATCGCCGCGGGTTTCCTAGCGCATGCGCTGATCGCGCGTTACGCGCGGCCCCGCGACGCGCGTCCGCTGGCCGGGGCTTGATCGTCCCGGCCGCGTTCGTGCCGTCGTTGGCGGCGTCGTTGGCGGCGTCGTTGTTCGAACCCGATCTTCACGGAGCCTGATATGTCGACGATCGATCCCGTTGTTTTCACTGGACTGCCGCTGCGTTCGCGCATGGCCCAGGCCGGCGCCGGCCTTGCCCTGGCGGTGCTGATGATCTGCACGCGCGGCCAGCACTTCGCCACGGTCGATGCCTTGCCGAGCGCGTCGTGGGCGGTGTTCTTCCTGGCCGGCGCGCTGCTGCGGCCGGGCTGGATCTTCCCGGCCTTGTTCGTGCTGTCGTCGCTGCTGGATCTGGCCAGCCTGGCGCTGGGCCGGGTCACTGACTGGTGCCTGTCGCCGGCGTACTGGGCGCTGGCCCTCGCCTACGGCACGTTGTGGCTGGGCGGTCGCTATTACGCTCGGCTGCATCGCGATCACTGGAGCACCGTGCCGCGGCTGGTGCTGGTGTTGCTGGCGACTTCGGTGGTGGCGTATCTGATCTCGAAGGGCGGCTTCTATTTCCTGTCGGGCCGTTATCCCGATGCCTCGCTGGTCGGGTTCATCGACCGGATTCCGCAGTATTACCCGCGCACGCTCGGCACCCTGGCCGGTTACGTCGGCGCCGGTTTCCTCGCCTATGCGGTGGTCCGTTTCGCCCATGTCCGCCAGCGCAGCGGAGCGGCGGCATGAGCGCCGGCAGTGAAGACGGCAAGGATCGCGCCGGTTTTGCCGCGAGCAGCGACGAACGCCATCGCGAGCGCATGCAACGCAAGAAGGAACTGATCGACCGCAAGATCGCGCGCGCGACCATCGAGCGCGGCGTGCTGGTGGTCAACACCGGCAACGGCAAGGGCAAGAGTTCGTCCGGGTTCGGCATGCTCGCGCGCTCGCTGGGCCATGGCTTCCAGTGCGGCGTGGTGCAGTTCATCAAGGGCAGTTTCTCGACCGGCGAGGAAGCGTTCTTCCGCCGTTTCGAGGAACTGGACTATCACGTGATGGGCGAGGGCTTCACCTGGGAAACCCAGGACAAGGAGCGCGACATCCGCGCCGCGCAGGCGGCCTGGGCGATCGCCGCGCGCATGCTGGCCGATCCGGGTTACGACTTCGTCCTGCTCGACGAATTGAACATCGCCCTGGCGCATCGCTACATCGCCCTGGACGACGTGCTCGCCGCGGCCGCGGCGCGTCCGCCGCAACAGCACGTGGTCATCACCGGACGCGGCGCGCCCGATGCGCTGATCGAAGCGGCCGATACCGTGACCGACATGCGCGTGGTCAAGCATGCGTTCAAGGCGGGGATCAAGGCGCAGAAGGGGATTGAGTTGTGAAGCCGGGATTAGGGATTGGGGATTCGGGATTCGAAAAAGCGGATGCGTCGGCATCTGCCGTTGCTTCTGCTAATCCCCAATCTCGAATCCCCAATCCCGCGGGCGGCAACGCCCGTTGCCCGACCCTGCTCGTGTCTGCTCCCGCCTCCGGCCAAGGCAAGACCAGCGTCACCGCGGCGATCGCGCGCTGGCATTCGCGGCAAGGACGACGCGTGCGGGTGTTCAAGACCGGGCCGGACTTTCTCGATCCGATGGTGCTCGAACGCGCCAGCGGTCACTGCGTGCAGCAGCTCGATCTGTGGATGTGCGGCGAAGCCGACGTGCGCGCGCGTCTGCATGCGGCGGCGGGCGAGGCCGATCTGATCCTGATCGAAGGGGTGATGGGCTTGTTCGACGGCAATCCGTCGAGCGCCGATCTGGCCCAGGCCCTGGGCGTGCCGGTGCTCGCGGTGATCGACGGATCGGCGATGGCGCAGACCTTCGGCGCGCTCGCCACCGGTCTGGCGCGTTATCGCGAGGGCCTGAAGGTGTATGGCGTCGCCGCCAACCGCATCGGCAGCGCGTATCACGCGCAATTGCTGCGTGAGAGTCTGCCGGATGATCTGCGCTGGCTCGGCGCGTTGCCGCGCGATCCGGCGCTGGCCTTGCCCGAGCGCCATCTGGGTCTGGTCGCGGCGGGCGAACTGGGCGACCTCGATGAGCGTCTGGATGCGCTTGCCGATGCCTGGGCCGCGCACGCCGATGCCGAATTGCCGCCGCCGGTGGAGTTCGCCGCGAGCGAGCCCGTGCAAGTGCCGCCGCTGCTGCAAGGCCGGCGCATCGCGATCGCCCGCGATGCCGCGTTCTGTTTCGTGTACCCGGCCAATCTGCAGCTGCTGATCGACGCGGGCGCCGAGTGCATCGCGTTTTCGCCGATCGCCGGCGACAGCCTGCCCGACTGCGATGCGGTGTGGTTGCCGGGCGGTTATCCTGAACTGCATCTGCCGGCGCTGTCGGCCAATACGGCCTTGCGCGAGGCGCTGCACGCGCATCGCGATGCGGGCAAGCCGATCCTCGCCGAGTGCGGCGGTCTGTTGTATGCGCTCGATTCGTTGAGCGATCGCGAAGGCAATTCCGGCGCAATGGCCGGCCTGTTGCGCGGCCATGCGCAGATCCAGCCGCGGATGGTCGCGCTGGGCCTGCAATCGGTGGAACTGCGCGAAGGCGTGCTGCGCGGGCATACCTTCCATTACGCCCAGGCGCAGATCGAGGCCGCGGCGATCGCGCAATCGACCAACCCCAACGGCGGGCCGAGCCGTGAAGCGCTTTATCGCGACCAGCGTCTGAGCGCGAGCTTCGTCCACTTCTATTTTCCGTCGAACCCGCAGGCCGCCGCGCGCTTGTTTCTGCCATGAACGCCGCGTCGCTGTCGGCCACGATGCTGTGCGGCGTGTTGCTGGACGCCTGGCTCGGCGAGCCGCGGCGGCTGCATCCGTTGATCGGTTTTGGCCGCCTCGCGCGCGCGCTCGAAAGCGCCTTGCATGCCGACAGCCGCGCTCGCGGGATCATGGCCTGGCTGCTCGCGGTGGTGCCGTTGAGCGCGGCCGCGTGGTGGCTGCAGCGCAACCTGTTCGCGTATTCGTTCTGGCTGGGCGCCGCGTACGCCGCGTTCGCGTTGTATCTGGCGATCGGCCTGCGCAGCCTGGACGAACACGCCGCGCCGGTGGCGGCGGCGTTGCAGGCGGACGATCTGGCCGGCGCGCGCGCGGCGGTCGGACGCATCGTCAGCCGCGATGTCGATGCGCTCGATGGCGAACGCGTCGCCGCGGCGGCGACCGAATCGGTGCTGGAAAACGGCAGCGACGCGGTGTTCGCCGCGTTGTTCTGGTTCGCCGTGCTCGGCCCCGCCGGCGCGGTGCTGTACCGGCTCGCCAACACCCTGGACGCGATGTGGGGCTATCGCACGCCGCGTTATGAACGTTTCGGCTGGGCGGCGGCGCGGGTCGACGACGTGCTCAACCTGATACCCGCGCGTTTGACCGCGCTGACCTATGCCGCGCTCGGCGACACCGCGACTGCGTGGCGTTGCTGGCGCATGCAGGCGCGGCACTGGGACAGCCCGAACGCCGGACCGGTGATGGCGGCCGGCGCGGGTGCGTTGCGGGTTCGGCTGGGCGGCGCGGCGCCGTATCACGGTGTGTGGGAAACACGGCCGCTGCTGGGCGAGGGCGATGCACCGAGCGCGGATTCGATTCGTGGCGCGTTGCGTCTGGTGAAGCGCGGCGTGGCGGTCTGGGTGGGTCTGTTCGTGCTGGCGGTCTGGACGGGCTGGGCCTACGCGCATGTCTGAGCCGCGACCGGGCTTGTCGAGCGAACGGATCGGTTCATCCCGAGGTTTTTTGTGGTCGGGGCTTTCAGATTCGACGGTTTTCAGTCGCAACGCGGCGGCTCAGTGGACAGCGGCGAGGCCGAAGCCGCGCCCACGAAAGACGTCGCGACATTCGCAAGGAACCCGTCGCAATGCTTGAACACGGCGGCCGCTTGTTGCGCGCGGCACGGCAGTACGGCATCGCCGTGCAGGATTGGCTCGACCTGTCCACCGGCATCAATCCGGTGGCCTGGCCGGTGCCCGAGATTCCCGCGCGCGCCTGGCATCGGTTGCCCGAAGACGACGATGGATTGATCGATGTCGCCCGCGCTTACTACGGCGCCGAATCGCTGTGGCCGGTCGCCGGCTCGCAGGCGGCGATCCAGGCGTTGCCCGAATTGCGCGCGGCCTCGACCGTCGGCGTGCTTGCGCCGGGCTATGCCGAACATGCGCAGGCCTGGCGGCGTTGCGGTCATCGGGTCGAACTGCGCGGCGCCGCGCAGTTGATCGCGCAGGCCGACGATTTCGACGTGATTGTGCTGATCCATCCCAACAATCCCGGCGGTGAGCGCTTCGAACGCGCGGCCTTGCTCGACCTGCACGCGCGGCTGGCCGCGCGCGGCGGCTGGCTGCTGATCGACGAAGCGTTCATGGACGCCACGCCCGAACTGAGCCTGTGCGGCGACAGCGCGCGCGAAGGATTGATCGTGCTGCGCTCGGTCGGCAAGTTCTTCGGCCTGGCCGGCGCGCGCGCCGGTTTTGTCTGCGCGAACGACGCTTTGCTGCAAGCGCTGCGCGAACGGCTCGGCCCATGGGCCGTCACTGGCCCGACCCGACATGCGCTGCGGCACGCGCTGGCCGATCGCGAGTGGCAGGCGGCGATGCGCGCGCAGTTGCTCGCGCAAGGTGAGCGACTGGCCGCGTTGCTGAGCGCGCGCGGCCTGCCCGCCAGCGGCGGCTGTGCATTCTTCCAATGGCATCGCAACGATGAGGCGCTGGCGTTGCACGAAGCATTGGCTCGTCGCGGGGTGTTCACCCGCTATTTCGAACAGCCGCGCAGTCTGCGTTTCGGCCTGCCGGGCGATGAAGCGCAATGGCGGCGGCTCGCCATGGCGCTGACCGAGGTCATGCACGAGAGGGCGTCCTCATGACAGCGCGGGTGCTCATGGTCCAGGGCTGCACCTCCGACGCCGGCAAGAGCGCGCTGGTGACCGCGCTGTGTCGCTGGCTGCATCGGCGCGGGGTCGCGGTGGCGCCGTTCAAGCCGCAGAACATGGCGCTCAATTCGGCGGTGACCGCCGACGGCGGCGAGATCGGCCGCGCCCAGGCGGTGCAGGCGCAGGCGGCCGGGCTGGCGCCGCATACCGACTTCAATCCGGTGCTGCTCAAGCCCAACAGCGACACTGGCGCGCAGGTGATCCTGCACGGCCGCGCGGTCGCCAACATGGACGCGCGCGGCTACCACGACTACAAGCGCATCGCGATGGACGCGGTGCTGCAGTCGCATCGGCGCTTGATCGAAAGTTTCGACGCGGTGGTGGTCGAAGGCGCGGGCAGTCCGGCCGAGATCAACCTGCGCGCCAACGACATCGCCAACATGGGCTATGCCGAAGCGGTCGACTGCCCGGTGCTGTTGATCGCCGACATCGACCGCGGCGGCGTATTCGCGCATCTGGTCGGAACGCTGGCCTTGCTGTCGGACAGCGAGCGCGCGCGCGTCGCCGGTTTCGTCATCAACCGTTTTCGCGGCGATATCGCCTTGCTGCAACCGGGCCTGGACTGGCTGGAGCGCGAGACCGGCAAGCCGGTGATCGGGGTGTTGCCGTACCTACACGGCCTGCATCTGGAAGCCGAGGACGCGTTGCCGCGCGAGTACGCGGGCGCTGCGAACGCCGCGGCCGACGAGCGCCTGCGGGTGGCGGTGCCGGCGCTGCCGCGGATCAGCAACCACAACGACTTCGATGCGCTGCGTGCGCATCCACAGGTCGACTGCTGGTTCGTGGGCCCAGGCGAAACCCCGCCGCCGTGCGATCTGATCGTGCTGCCGGGGTCCAAATCGACCCGCGCCGATCTGCAGTGGCTGCGGCGCAACGGCTGGGCGACCGCGATCGCGCGCCATCTGCGCTACGGCGGCAAGGTGATCGGCATTTGCGGCGGATTGCAGATGCTCGGCCAGCGCATCAGCGATCCGCTGGGCATCGAAGGTGAGCCCGGCAGCGACGACGGCCTGGGCTGGCTGGAGCTGGACACGGTGCTGGAACCGGAAAAGCAATTGCGCAATGTGCGCGGCCGGCTGAACCTCGACGACGCCGCGGTCAGCGGTTATGAAATCCACTGCGGTGTCAGCACCGGCGCCGCGTTGCAGCGGCCGTGTCTGCGTTTCGACGACGGCCGCGCCGACGGCGCGATTTCTGCCGACGGCCGCATTCTCGGCAGCTATGTGCACGGTCTGTTCGACGAACCCGAGGCCCTGGCGGCGCTGTTGCGCTGGGCCGGCTTGGCGCAGGCGCAGCCGCTGGACCTGCGCGGCCTGCGCGAAGCCGCGATCGATCGCCTCGCCGACACGGTGCAGGCGCATCTGGATATCGCCCGGCTGGAAGCCCTGTTCGGATTGGAGGCCGCATGCACAACCTGATTCTCGGCGGCGCGCGCTCGGGCAAGAGCGCCTTGGCCGAACGCCTGGCCATGCCGTACACGGACGTGGTCTACATCGCCACCGCGCAGGCACGCGATGCCGAGATGGGCGAGCGCATCGCCCATCATCGCGCGCGGCGACCGATCGAATGGGGCTGTATCGAAGAACCCATCGCGTTGGCCGCGACCTTGCGCGCGCACGCGGCGCCGGGGCGCTGCGTGTTGGTGGATTGCCTGACCCTGTGGTTGAGCAATCTGCTGGGCGATGCGGATGCGAACGCGTTCGAGCGCGAACGCGATGCGTTGTTGGCGACCTTGCCCGGATTGGATGGCTGGGTGCTACTCGTCAGCAACGAAGTCGGCCTCGGCGTGGTGCCGATGGGCGAATTGACCCGCCGCTATGTTGACGAAGCAGGGCGCCTGCATCAGGCGCTGGGCGCGTTGTGCGAACGGGTGGTGTTCGTCGCCGCGGGCTTGCCGCTGGTATTGAAAGGGCCGGCGCTGTGAGCGCGGGACGCAACAAATCGCACGGGAGCCAAGCAGTGAACGAGCCAGTATCGAACCCACGGACCCACGCCGCGGACGCATGGTGGCTGCGGCCTTGCAAACGTCCCGATGCGGACCTGCAGGCGCAGGCGCGCGCGCGTCAGACGCAGTTGACCAAGCCGCCGGGATCGCTCGGCGTGCTCGAAGACCTCGCGGTGACCCTGGCCGGTTTGCAACACACGCTCAGCCCCGCGGTCGACCGGGTCTGGATCAGCGTGTTCGCCGCCGATCACGGCGTCGCGGCCGAGGGCGTGTCGGCGTTTCCGCAGGCGGTGACCGGCGAGATGCTGCGCAACTTCGCCGGCGGCGGCGCGGCGATCGCGGTGCTCGCGCGCGCGCTCGACGCGAGTCTGGACGTGGTCGACCTGGGCACGGTCAACGATCCCGGCGTTGTAGCCGGTGTGCACCGGGCGGTGATCGCCGCGAGCACGCGCAATTTCTGCGAAGGCCCGGCGATGAGCGAGGCGCAGTTGCGCGCCGCGCTCGGCGCCGGCGCCGCCAGCGTGCGCGCCGCGCTCGATGCCGGCGCGCAGTTGTTCATCGGCGGCGAGATGGGCATCGCCAACACCACCTCGGCGGCGGCGTTGGCCAGCGCCTTGTTGCGGCGTTCGCCGTCCGATCTGACCGGCGCCGGCACCGGCCTGGATGCGGGCGGCATCGCCCACAAGATCGCGGTGATCGAACGCGCGCTGGCCCTGCATGCGCCGGCCGAAAGCGATTGGGAACGGCTGCGCCGGCTCGGCGGTTTCGAGATCGCCGCATTGACCGGCGCGTACGTGGCCGCGGCCCAGGCCGGTTTGCCGATCTTGGTCGATGGCTTCATCGCCAGCGTCGCCGCGCTGGCCGCGCAACGGCTCAATCCGGGCTGCGGCGAGTGGCTGCTGTACGCGCATCGCTCGCACGAACGCGGCCACGCCGCGGTGCTCGAGGCCCTGCGGGCGCGGCCCTTGCTCGATCTGGGCATGCGCTTGGGCGAGGCCAGCGGCGCGGCGATGGCGGTGCCGTTGCTGCGTCTGGCCTGCGCGCTGCACAACGGCATGGCGACCTTCGCCCAGGCCGGCGTGTCCGGATCCAGTCACGAACCGGCCGCGCAACAGGCATGATGTGGCTCCCGCGATGAGCCCTCGCATCGCCATCGATCGCGCACAAGGAAAGGAGCTGCGATGAATTCGTCCACCACCACTCATATCGATCTGCTGCGGCACGGCGACACCGGCCACCGCAGCTACCGCGGACAGCTCGACGACGCCTTGCTCGAACTGGGCTGGCGGCAGATGCGCGATGCCGTGCTCGGGCGCGAGTGGGATGCGATCGTCAGCTCGCCGCTGCAGCGCTGCGCGGCGTTCGCGCAGGAACTGGCGCAGTCGCGCGGCCTGCCGTTGGCGCTGGAACCGGCGTTGCGCGAATACCATTTCGGCGAATGGCAGGGCCGCACGGTCGATGCCATCGCCGCCGACGAAGGCGAAGCGCTGGCGCGGTTCTGGGCCGATCCGGTCGCGCATCCGCCGCCGGGCGCGGAGCGCTTCGTCGATTTCGCCACCCGCCTGACCGGCGCGGTCGGCGACTTGCTGCGCACCTACCCGGGCCGGCGCGTGCTGGTGGTGACCCACGGCGGCGTGATCCGTCTATTGCGCTGTCTCGCCGCGGGCCGGCGTTACACCGACCTGCTCAATATCGATGTCGCGCACGCCTCGCTGCATGCCTTGCCGTGGCCGCCGAAACCGGCGCGCGACGCGGTCGATGCGCCGCGCAGCGATGACGCCCGCCACGATGCGGTACGGGCCGATCCGGTCGACGGCTGATGCAGGCCTTGCTTGCCGCGATCGGTTTTCTGACCCGGATTCCGGTGCCGGCGCGGGTGTTCGAACAAGCGCGCGCGCAATCGCGCTCGCTCGTCTGGTATCCCGCGGTCGGGTTGTTGATCGGCGGCTTTCTGTGCGCGCTAGCCTGGGCGTTGCAGACGCGCCCGCCGCTGCTGTCGGCGGCGTTGTTGCTGACGGCGTGGGTCGCATTGACCGGCGCCCTGCATCTGGACGGTCTGGCCGACAGCGCCGATGCCTGGATCGGCGGCATGCGCGCCGATCCGGTCGCGAGCCGCGAACGCACATTGGAGATCATGAAGGATCCGCGCAGCGGGCCGATCGGTGTGGTCGCGGTGGTGCTGGCGCTGCTGCTGAAATTCGCCGCGTTGGCGAGCCTGCCCGCGCCGGCATGGGCCGCGCTGTTGCTGGCGCCGGTGCTGGCGCGCACTGGGTTGACCCTGGCATTCCTGTTGCTGCCGTACGTGCGCAGCGGCGGTCTTGGTCAGGCGCTGGTGGATGCGCCACGCACGGCGTGCTGGCTCGCGCTCGCGATCGCGGTGGGCGGCTGCGCGTTGGCCGGTTGGCGCGGCGGCCTGGCGGTCGCGGTAGCGGCGGTGGTGTTCGCGATCTGGCGCCGGGCCTGCCTGCGCCGTCTGCAGGGCATGACCGGCGATGCCTGCGGCGCCTTGACCGAAC
Organism: Lysobacter sp. Soil_N_51; assembly: GCF_057655755.1. Lineage (NCBI taxonomy): Bacteria > Pseudomonadati > Pseudomonadota > Gammaproteobacteria > Lysobacterales > Lysobacteraceae > Lysobacter > Lysobacter sp. Soil_N_51. The sequence continues at coordinate 515,883 of NZ_JBDGLR010000005.1, forward strand.
TCGTCGAAGCGGCGGTGTTGATCGCGCTGGCGTTGTCGTACTGAAGCGCCGGGTTGGGCGGGCGAGGGTGGGGCGCGAAAGCGCAAGATAGGAACCGCCGCCGCGTCGGCGGTCTGCGAACCTGAGCCTCGACCCATCACCCACCCGTAAGGAACGAGCGCATGCCTCCCGTCAAGGATCATCCCGTTCGAGCCGCCGCGCCGGCCGCTTCCGAAGCCGTCGACAGCGCAGCGCCTGGTGCCGACGATCGTGTCCACGAACCCGCGCCCGATCGCGCCGGCCCCGCGCTCAAGGCCGGCACCCGCGACGCCCATCAGCGCCGCATCGAACGCGCCGTGGCGCTGATCGAGCACGCCATCGCGCGCGGCGAAGACCCGCCCGAGCTCGTCCGTCTGGCCGAAGCGGCGTCGTTCTCACCGTTCCATTTCCATCGCGTGTACCGCGCGATGACCGGCGAGACCACCGGCCAGACCGTGGCTCGTCTGCGCCTGCTGCAAGGCCTGCGCCTGCTCGCCAGTGCCGATCGCAGCGTCACCGACGCCGCGTTGGCGGTCGGTTATCAGACTCCGCAGGCGTTCACCCGCGCCTTTCGCCAGGGCGTCGGCGGCACGCCGAGCGAACTGCGCGCCGAACCCGAACGTCTATGGCGCGAGATCGATCGCCTGTCGCTGCCGCCGGATTCGGGTGTCGAGCCGTCGCCGCCGTTGCGGGTGGAAGTGGTCAGCGTCGATCCGTTTCAGGTGGTGACGCTGCGCGTGACCGGCGCCTATCCGGAACAGAACCAGGGCTATGGCCGTCTGTTCGGCTGGGCCGCCGAACACGGTTTGCTGGACGCGTTGAACGGGCTGTACGGCGTGCCGGTCGACGATCGCCGCGACGTGCCGCCGCAAGCCTGCGTATTCGATTGCATGCTCGCCCTGGGCCGTCCGTTCCGGATCGAAGCGGGCAGCGGCCTGGGCACGATGCGATTGGGCGGCGGCCGCTATGCGCGCGTCCGCCATGTCGGCGCCTTCGACGGACTGGAGGCGTTGACCGATGCGCTGCTGGCGCACTGGTTGCCTGGCAGCGGCGAACGCTTGCGCGATGCGCCGCTGCATCACGAATACCTCGACGATCCCGACGAAGTGCCCGAAGCGCTGCTGCGTACCGACATCTACCTGCCGCTGCAGGGCTGAAGCTTCCGCCCACGCAAGACGTCGGGATACGCGCGCGCCATCACGCGCCTATCGCGAAAAACTCAAGCCCCGGCCGCTTCCAGCCGCGCCTCCAGCTCCGCGACCTTCGCTTCCAATGCCGCCAGACGCTCGGTCAGGGCCGATTGCGATCCGCTGCCCGAACCCGCGTCGTCGCCGGACGACGACACACTGCCGTTCCACACCGGTTCGCCGCTGAGCAGATGCCCGTAACGATCCTCGCGCTGGCCGGGCTGGCGCCCGAGCAGGCGCACCAGCGGCGGTTGATGCTGGGCGAGGCGTTCCAGCGCGTACTGCACGTCGCCGACCGAATCGAACTTGGCCATGCGTTCGCTGCGCGACAGCAGTTCGTTGACGGTCTGCGGACCGCGCAGCATCAGCAGCGCGATCAGGATGGTCTGCGGCCGGGTCACGTCGAGCGCGGTGGTGGCGCGGTGGGCGTAACGTTCCGCGCGCGAATGATGCTGCGACTTGATCCAGCCGCGCGGCTCCAGCCGGCGCAGGGCGTTGGCGACCTCGCCGGGTTCCAGCTGCATGGTCGGTTCGCGCGAGGTCTTCTGATTGCAGGCGGTGACGATGGCGTTCAAGGTCAGCGGGTACACGTCGGGCGTGGTCGCTTCCTTTTCGATCAGGCAGCCGATGACCCGCGCCTCGACCGCGCTGAGTTGCGGCGCGTTGTTCTCGGGCGTGCTGTCGGGCGTGTTCGGGGTGCCGGACGGCTCATTGCTGGTCGGATCGATGTCGCTCATGGTCGTTGGGTACTGAAGAAGGGCGGGCTCAGACTAACCGATTGCGTGGTCGGGTTCGGGACGGCGCCGGCTCACGCCAGCGCCGTCGACGGCGGCAGATTGCGCGCGCCGCGGTACACCGGCGCGGCCAGCACCATCTCGGCCAGGCTGTGCGCCAGCTCGCGCTCGGCCATCACCGCGCCGTCGGCGCCGTGCTGGAGCAGATGCTTGACCTCGTTGTCGCTGTGCGCGCGCGCGACGATGCTCAGCGCCGGATTGAGTTCGCGCAGCTTGGCGATGATCTCGCCGGCTTCCAGCGCCTGCGGAATCGCCAGCATCACCGTGGTCGCGCGCTCGGGCACCGCTTCGCGCAGCACCCGCTCGTTGACCGCGTTGCCGAGGATCGCCGGATGCCCGGCGGCGCGTGCCTTGTCGATCAGGCTGTCCTCGCCGTCGATGACCACCAACGGCACGTGGTGATCGGTGAGCAACCGCGCCAGCTCGCTGCCGACCCGGCCGTAGCCGATCAGGATCACGTGACCGCTGATATCGGCCGGCACCGGCGGCACCGCCGCGTCGGCGCGCGCATCGGCTTCGGCCGCGTCGGCGCGCGCCTGCTTGCGGTCGAGCCAGCCGAACAGCAACGGGTTGACCACGATCGACAGCAACGCGCCGGCCAGGATCAGGTCCTGCCCGTCCTTCGACAGGATGCCTTCGTCGATGCCGAGCTGGGCCAGGATGAAGGAGAACTCGCCGATCTGCGCCAGGCTGACCGAGATCATCAGCGCGGTCGAGTTCGGCTTGCCGAACGCGCGCACGATCGCGTACGCCGCCACCGACTTGCCGATCACGATGATGCCGAACACCGCCAGCACTTCCAGCGGCTTCTCCAGCAGGATCATCGGGTTGAACAGCATGCCGACCGAGACGAAGAACAGCACCGCGAACGCTTCGCGCAGCGGCAGGGTTTCGTTGGCGGCCTGATGGCTGAACTCGGATTCGTTGAGCATCATCCCGGCGAAGAACGCGCCGAGCGCGAACGACACGCCGAACAGTTCGGCCGAACCGAACGCCACGCCCAGCGCGATCGCGAGCACGCACAGGGTGAACAACTCGCGCGAACCGGTGCCGGCCACGCGTTCGAGAATCCACGGAATCACCCGCCGGCCGACGATCAGCATGAAGGCGATGAAGGCGCCGACCTTGGCCAGGGTGATGAACAACTTGCTCCACACTTCCGAGGCTTCGCCGGCCTCGCCCTTGAGCAGGCCCGACAGCGCCGGCAGCAGCACCAGCGCGAGCACCATCGCCAGGTCCTCGACGATCAGCCAGCCGATCGCGATGCGGCCCTTGGTGGTTTCCAGCAACCGCCGCTCCTCCAGCGCGCGCAACAGCACCACGGTGCTGGCGACCGACAAGGCCAGACCGAACACCAGTCCCGCGCCATGCGACCACCCCAGCAACTCGGCCATGCCCCAACCCAGCGCGGTCGCCACCGCGATCTGCACGATCGCGCCCGGCAAGGCGATGGCTTTGACTTCGAGCAGATCGCCGAGCGAGAAATGCAGGCCGACGCCGAACATCAGCAGGATCACGCCGATTTCGGCCAATTGCGGCGCAAGGGTCTGGTCGCCGACGAAGCCGGGCGTGAAGGGGCCGGCGATGATGCCGGCGATGAGGTAGCCCACCAGCGGCGACAGCCGCAGGCGTTGCGCGATCATTCCGAAGATGAAGGCCAGGACGAAGCCGGCTACCAGAATCGCGATCAGGGACGTGTGGTGCATCGGCTCTCCTGTGGTCTGGTCCTTTTAAGAATGTGTGCTGAGCCGGCTGGATGCAAGCCTTTCTCGTTTGGCGAGTCGTCGCAAATGATTGTTTCTGCGACATTTTCCGCGCTCGGCCGTCGGTCGGCGAAGATGCGTCGACGGCGTCCGCGTCCCGGCCCAGCGGGCTTCAGACCGCCGTGGTCGGCGATGGTTCACGCGCGCCGTACGAGTTGCGCCGACGGCGACGAATGCATGAACAGCGATTCAGTCGCGCGGCGTCGGATGATGCGCGCGTCGGCGATTTGCGCGAAAGCGAAGATCGCGAAGTCGGGTGGGAGGGGGTTCGACTGCCGACGCTTTTCTTTCAGCTCGCCGAGTGGATGAAAGACGTCGCAGCTGAAAGTGCATCCCTACGAAAGCCTAACTAATCGGCCCGCTGCCTTGTTCGGCGTCAATCGACGGATCACTCAACGATTCGGTCGACTTCACCGCGGCGCTTATGGCTGGCGCTGATTAACGGAACGTGGACGCACGGGCGATAGCATCGATCGGTGCAAGCAGAACTTCCGATCGAGAGAGGAATTGCCATGCGCCATCTGACGACTGAAATCGGCGGCGTCGAGATTTTTTATCGGGAGCACGGTCCGGCCGATGCACCGGTACTGCTGTTGCCGCACGGCTACCCGTGTTCTTCTTTTCAATACCGCAACCTGATGCCGGCCCTGGGCGATCGCTGGCGCACGATCGCCGCGGATTTCCCCGGATTCGGTTACAGCGGCACGCCCGATCCCTCGCGATTCGGCTACGACTTCGACGCCTATGCGGATTTTCTGGCGAAGTTCGCCGACCGGCTCGGGCTGACGCGCTACGCGCTGTGGCTGCACGACTACGGTTCGCAGATCGGATTGCGCCATGCGATCGCGCATCCGCAGCGGATCGCGGCGTTGATCATCCAGAACGGCGACATCTACGAGGATGCGCTCGGCCCCAAGTACGCGACCATCAAGCGCTACTGGGCGGACCGGTCGCCGCAGAATCGCGAGCCATTGCAGGCGGCGGTCAGCGAACACGGCTTTCGCGACGAATTCATCGGTGAAGTCGATGCCGATGTCGCCGCGCGGGTCACCCCGGATCTGTGGAAGTTGCATTGGCCGCTGATGGACACGCCTGTGCGGCGCGAGGCGATGGTCGGCTTGATGGACAAGCTGGAGGCCAACCTCGATTGGTTCCCGCGCTATCAGGCCTACTTGCGCGAGCACAAGCCGAAGACCTTGATCGTGTGGGGCCCGAACGACGGCTACATGCCCGCCACCGCGGCCCGCGCCTATCTTCGCGACCTGCCGCAGGCCGAACTGCATTTGCTGGAGGGCGCAGGTCATTGGCTGCTCGAAACCCATTTCGATCAAGCTGTGCCGCTTGTTCGCGATTTCCTGCGGCGGGTTCCCGGCTGAGTTTGGCGAGCGCATGAAGAAAGCCCCGCTGTGCGCGGGGCGGGTCGGTGTCTGCGACATGTGGCGCGCGGATGAGGGGAAAGTACGGGAGGCGGCGTCTCGGCCGCCCCCAGTAACCTCATCGAGTGGTCACCACTTGTACCCGACCTTCGCATACGCGAACGCGCCATTGAAGCCGAACGGCGAGTTGCCGCTGTACGGCAACTGGCCGCTTTCGCTGTTGGCGTAGATCGATTCGTCCGGATACTCGTTGAGCACGTTGTCGCCGCCGACGGTGAACTCCCAACCGTCGATGGCATAGGTCGCGGCCAGGTCGATGGTCCACTTCGCGCCGTAGGTCTGGTCGCGCACGCCGCTGGGGTCGTCGTTGAAGGTATGGAATTCGCCGTAACGCGTGCCGGTCGCGTCGAATCGCCACGGGCCGGTGCTCCAGCTGCCGCCGAGGAAGAACTTGTCGCGCGGCGCGCCCTGGGTGATGCGGCCTTGCTCGACCCGGCCGATGCGCTGCAGGTTCAGGCCGCCGGCGGTGAGTTCGGGCGGATTGGCGGCGATGCGCTCCAGGGTGGTCTTGTTGTGGTTGTAGCCGGCGGTCAGATCGAGCGCGCCGCTGCCGAGCGTCCATTTGTAGCTGCCGACGATGTCGATGCCGCGGGTGCGGGTGTCGACCGCGTTGGTGAAGTAGCGGCCGCCGGTGATGCCGGGATAACCGCGCGCTTCCAGGAAGCTCGCCACCGCCGGGCCGCGCAGGTTTTCCGACAGGATGATGCGGTCGTCGATGTCGATCTGGTAGGCGTCGACGGTGATGTACAGCGATTCGATCGGCTGCAGCACCAGGCCCAAGCCGATGTTGGTCGATTCCTCGGCCTTGAGCGGCTCGGCGCCGAGCGCGATCGCGGCCGGGTCGTCGACGGCGAAGGTGCGGACCTGGAACGGGGTCGGGTCGCCGAGCACGATCACGGTCTGGGTCGACTGGTAAAACTGCTGCTGCAGCGACGGCGCGCGGAATCCGGTCGACAGAGTGCCGCGCAAGGCAAGCTTGTCGGTGAAGGCGTAACGCGCCGACAGCTTGCCCGAAGTGGTTTCGCCGAAGTCGCTGTAGCTTTCGTAACGCGCCGCCGCGCCGAGCGACAGCTTGTCGGTCACGTCGGTTTCCAGATCGGCATAGAACGAATGGCTGTTGCGATTGCGGCGGCTGGCGTCGGACGGGGTGAAACCGGGGAACACCTGCGCGCCCGGCGCGCCGGGTTCGGGGCCGGCGACGTAGGACGCCAGTTCGCCTGCGCTCTGGTTGAATTTCTCGCCGCGCCATTCCGCGCCGAAGGCGAAGGTGAGCGGGTACTTCAGCCAACCCACGTCGAAGGCCTTGTTGAAATCGGCGTTGAGCACGTTCTGGGTCACTTCCAGCGCGCCGATGTAGAAATCATGCGGCGAGCTCGCGCCGAGGGTGCGGTTGAGGCTGTTGCGCACATCGAAATCGAGCTGGTTCTGGCCGTAGTTGTAGCTCAGGTCGAGGTTCCAGCCGCCGGCGGTCTGGCCGCGCAGGCCGAGCACCAGGGCGCGGTCCTTGCTGACGTTGTCGATCTGCGGCAGGAAGCCGTTCGGATACACCGACAGGATGTTGTTCGGATTGCCGGGCGCGCGGAAATAGCCGTTGGAGATCGCGCGGCGGCGGCTGGCGGTGCCGAACGAATAGAACTCGACTCCCTCTGCGGCTTTGTACTCGGCGTTAAATGCGACCGCGGCCTGATCGATTTCCGGATCGCCGTAGCGATGCACGACCTTGCCCGGCGGATTGCTGGTCGGCGTGACCGTGCCGAGGTAGGGCCGCGCGCGATCGGTGTTGTCGCTGTGGCCGCCCTGCGCGGACAGGTGCACGCTGCCGTTCTCGCCGAGCTTGAAGCCGGCATCGCCGGAGAGTTGATACTGCTTGCCGTCGCCGGCGCTGAACTGGCCGTAGCGCGCGGCGATGCTGCCGCCTTCGCCCGAGCCCTTGAGCACGATGTTGATGACGCCGGCGATCGCGTCGGAGCCGTATTGCGCCGAGGCGCCGTCGCGCAGCACTTCGACCCGTTCGATCGCGGCGATCGGGATCGCGTTGAGGTCGACCGGCGAGGAGCCGCGGCCGATGCTGTCGTTGAGGTTGATCAAGGACGTGGTGTGGCGGCGCTTGCCGTTGACCAGCACCAGCACCTGGTCCGGCGCCAGTCCGCGCAACTGCGCCGGACGCACCGCGTCGGTGGCGTCGGTGATCGCCGGGCGCGGGAAGTTCAGCGAGGGCAGGGCGCGCGACAGGGCGGTGGCCAGTTCGACGGTGCCGGTCGACTCCAGGGTCTGCGGGGAAATGATGTCGATCGGCGCGGTCGATTCGGCCACGGTGCGGTCGGCGACGCGGGTGCCGGTGACGATCAGGGTGTCGAGGTTGGTCGGGTTCGAGGCGGCGGCCTCGGGGGCGCCGGCGTCCTGGGCCCAGGCGGGCGAGCTGGCGAGGGCGATCGAAACGGCGGTGCTGAGCAGGGAAATACGACGGGACATGGTGACTCCGGGCGGTCGATCGGGGGACGTCGGGACGAACGCCGCCGCCGCGGCCGGCGCGAGGGGCGCTTTGCCGCGGATGGCGAGCTCGTTGACGCGTGGGGGCGGTCTGAGGCCGAGGTCCCGATTATTCGGTGCCCGCCCCGGGCGCGGCCGAACTTGTGTTCATGAGCAAATACCGATCAGTCATGCGACCATATCGGCATGATTTCTTTCCGTGATTTCGCCATGCGGCGCGGCGAACGCCTGCTGCTGTCCAACGTAGACCTGACCCTGCACGCCGGTTGGCGGGTGGGCGTGATCGGTCGTAACGGCACTGGTAAGTCGTCGCTGTTCGCCGCCATCCAGGGCGAGGTCGAGGCCGATCGCGGCGACATCGACGTGCCCAACCGCGTGCGCATCGCCAGCGTGGCCCAGGAAACCCCGGCCCTGGACGACCCGGCGCTGGACTTCGTCCTGTCCGGCGACGCCACCGTCTACAAGGTCCTGGTGGCCGAGCGCGAAGCGGTCGAGCGCGAGGATTGGGAAGCGGTTGCCGAGGCCCACCATCAGCTCGAAGAGCTCGGCGGCTACGACGCCACCGCGCGCGCCGGCAAGCTGCTGCACGGCCTGGGCTTCTCGCCCGACACCCACGAACGCGCGGTCAAGGAATTCTCCGGCGGCTGGCGGGTGCGGCTGAACCTGGCGCGCGCGCTGATGACGCCGTCGGACCTGTTGCTGCTCGACGAACCGACCAACCACCTGGACCTCGACGCGGTGCTGTGGCTGGAGCAATGGCTGCTGAAATACCCGGGCACCTTGCTGCTGATCTCGCACGACCGCGAGTTCCTCGACGAGGTCACCACCCACACCCTGCATCTGCACGACGGCAAGGCCAAGCTGTACACCGGCGACTACACCGCGTTCGAGCGCCAGCGCGCCGAACACCTGCGCCTGCAGCAGATCACCCACGAAAAGCAGCAGGCCGAGCGCGCCCACCTGCAGAGCTTCATCGACCGCTTCAGCGCCAGCGCGGCCAAGGCCAAGCAGGCGCAGTCGCGGGTCAAGCGCCTGGCCAAGATGGTCGGCACCGAGGCGGTGCGCATGGAACGCGCGATGCGGATCGAGTTCCCGGCCCCGGTCAAGCTGCCGCACGCATTGCTGCGCCTGGTCCATGCCGATTGCGGGTACGGCGACCACGTCGTGCTCGACGATGTCAGCTTCATCCTCGAAGCCGGCGATCGCATCGCCTTGCTCGGGCCGAACGGCGCGGGTAAATCGACCCTGGTCAAATCGCTGGTCGGCGAGCTGGAATTGTTGACCGGCGAGCGCGGCGGCCATCCGGACCTGCGCATCGGTTACTTCGCCCAGCACACGGTCGAATCGCTGCACGCGGGCGTGAGTCCGATCGACCATCTGGCCGAGATCGCGCCCGGCGTGCCGACCCAGCAGCTGCGCGATTTCCTCGGCAAGTGGAATTTCCCCGGCGACCGCGCGTTCGAATCGGTCGACGGGTTCTCCGGCGGCGAGCGCGCGCGCCTGGCCCTGGCGATGATCGCCTGGCGCAAGCCGAACGTGCTGCTGCTCGACGAACCGACCAACCACCTGGACCTGGACGTGCGCGAAGCGCTGGCCGAGGCCTTGTCGGATTTCGCCGGCGCGATTGTGCTGGTCTCGCACGACCGGCATCTGATCGGCCTGGTCTGCGAAACCTTCTGGCGCGTGGCCGACGGCGTGGCCCAGCCGTTCGACGGCGACCTCGATGCCTACGCGGTGTGGTTGCGCACCCGCGACAACAGCAACGATGGCAAGGGCGCCGCGGCATCCAAGGCCGCGGCTGCGGCTGCGGCCGCCGCGAGCGCGGCGGCACCGGCGACGAAATCCTCGCGCAAGGCCAACCCGCTCAAGCTGGCCGAAGCCGAAAAGCGCATGGCCGAGCTGGAATCGAAACTGCACACGCTCGACATGGACCTCGCCGACCCGACCAAGTACGCCGGCGGTGGCGACAACGCCGCGGAACTGGCGAAGCAGCGCGAGAAAGTCGCCGCCGAGCTTGCAAAGGCCGAGGCGGAGTGGATGGCGTTGTACGACGTGGCTTGAGGCTTGTTGTGCCGCCGGCGTGCGTTGAGCCGGCGGCGGCGTGTGCCATGGTCGACCTGTCGCGATCTCGGTAAACCACTCGAGATAAAATCATCTGGATTAGCCCCGTTTGCTGGGATAGATTGCGTGCCAGGAGATGGTCCGGCTGGGGCGGGTTCGCCGCAGCCACGGAGGCGGATGCCGTCCAGGACGATGGTCTTCGGCTTCGGGGAATTCGAACATGAAAGCAGGGAAGGGCCTTGTGGCCGCTTTCGTTGTACTGAGTGCGGGCGCCACCGTGACGGCCGTGTCCGATCCGGGCGCAGTGACGCAGTGGGCGCAGCGTATCGGTGCTTCGTCGGTCGCTGAAACCCGTGCCGTGCCGTTGCCGGCAGCTAGCGGGCACCGTTCAAGTCAGGTATCGATCGATCTGAGTCTCAACGGCGAGATCGCCGGGCTGGCCTCCGCCAACGAGCCGGTGACCGCGACCGTGGTCGTCGGCGGCCGGGTGTTCCCGGCGAACGTCCAGGGTGTGACGTACACCGCATCGATCAATGCCTTGAACGACGCCGAGATGGTGACGGTGGAGGTGGTTTCCACGCGCGCGCGGTACCGCTCCGTGCTCGGCAGCGCCGGCAAGTTGCAGGCCGTTTCCGGCGGCGATGGCGAGGTCACCCTGTCCGAGCGCGCCTCGTTGCGGGTGTCGCCGTTCAGCACCGCGCTGGCCTGGTTGGTGCGGATGGGATTGGAAGGCCGCGACGCCGCGAGCGACAGCGAGTTCGAAACCATGACCCGTTCGATCGTCGGCAACGATCTGATGATGGTTGCCTATCTGCTCGACGCGTTCGCGTCCGGCGCGGTCGCCTTGCCGCAGGGCTATCAGGACGGCCAGCAATTGCTGGAGGCGCCGGCCGCTTATGCGGAATTCCTCTGGACCCAGGATTTCTATCCGGCCTCGCAAGCCTATCTGTTCTCGCAAGCCGATTACGTACCGTTTACCTCGCTGACGCAGTTGCCCGACTTGACCGCGATGCTCGCGCCGCTGCCGATCAACGAACCGGCGGTGTCGTTGAGCGACTTGCAGTTGCTGTATCGTCAGAGCGACGGCAGCTTCGCCTTGTTCGAGGAAGAGGTGTTGGTCACCCATCCGCGCTACACCGCGGCGATCAACGGCCAAGGCGAGCTGTCGCTCACTCCGGTTGGCGAGGCCGGCACGCGCAACGTGCTGCGGTATCTGCCGTTCTCTCTGTTCCAACCGCTACCGGTGCATCGCGTCTCGCGCGGTCACAGGCTGCGACGCTTGGTCGTCGGCGACGATTACAGTCTGTGGGCTTCGCGTTCGCTGTGGTTCGATAGCCATCATTCGTCGGCAGGTGACTTCGAAGAGGAGACGGCGACTTACGCGATCTGGTCGGAGTTCGATCTGAATGCTGCGTCGCTGCAACACCCCTGGGGACAACTGCTGGGAGATGGCGTGCAGTTCCCGACCTACTCGCTGCCGAGCGCCTGCACCTCGACCCAGCGTGCCGCGTATCAGCCGGGATTCGGTAAATGCGCGCATGCTCCGTATTGGTTTCGCTACGGCCACGGCGGTTCCTTCAGCGCCGTCGACGGCGTCGGCGAGCGCATGGAGATCCTTCCGAGCTACGGCGTGGAACGTAGTTTCAGTTATCAACTCATCGGCAACGGCGCATTGCAGGTGGTGAGGGGCAACACGCCGATGGAGCCGGGGACCGACAGCACCTTCTGGCGTTATGCCGCCGGCAGCGCAGCCTCGCGTCCGCTGATCTATCTGGCGCGGGCGGCGGGTGGTTACTTCGTGGGCGCCAGCGTCGCGATGGTGCAACAGCCCGGCATCACGCTCGGATCGCCGCTGGGTTCGTGGCGAACACCGGCGTCCGAGGCTCGACTGGCGCGCTATCCGGCGGCTCGAATTTTCGAAATCCGCCGTTTCCCAGACGGAAGCGGACGTGATGTCAACATCATGGGCAACCAGGTGAGCTCTAGCCAGACCAGCTGGAACTACCCCACCGGCTCCGGCGTCCCTGACTATTCTTTCCGTGCGCTGTTTCCCAATCGGCCCACCTCATTCATCGTGGCCAATTGCACGCAGGCGTTTGCCACCGGAGCAGAAACCTGCGCGCCCTCGCGCGTGCGCTATTTCCGCCCGCTGTATCGGGTCGGCGCACGGCTGTATGGGGTGTCGGATTTCTATTCCAATGATTTCCTCGCCCCCGCCGGCTACACCGGGCCGTATCAGGTGCAATTGCTCGACTCGCGCGCGGACTATGTCGAATGCGTTGCCGGGGATTGCCTGGCATCGGTGCCGCCGACCGGGCCTTGATGCAGGGCCTCTACCGATGTGGGCGCCGTGCCCGCATCGGAGGTGTCGGGTTTTCGTTGATGCGTATCGCACGCTGACCCGGCGCGATGCGAAGCGGTAAAGGATGATTCGAATGGATGTACGTGGCCTTGTGTCGGTGGTGTGCGTGCTTGGGCTGGCCTCGTGTGCGAGCGGTGGGCCGTCGCCGTCGCATACTGACGCCGTCGCGCCGATACCTGCTTCGCTGGTCGTCGACCCGCTGCGCGGCGATTTCGACCCGATCACCCCCGGCGAGGCCGCCCGCGCCGATCGCCAGGGAGCCATCGTGCGCTGGGGCGGCGGGATCGAGCGGGTGACGTTCGAGGACGGCCGCAGCTGCTTCACGATGCGCGCCGCGCGCCTGAGTCCGGGCGGTCGGCCGGATTGGGGGCTGGAGTCCAATAACGAGCGTTTCGTCGCCTGCCGCGCCGGGTTCTACGACGCGCAGCGGTTCGCGCCGTTCCGCGAGATCACCTTCGTCGGTCGTATCGACGGGCATTCCGAGCTTGATGGCGAGCGCGTGGCGAGGATCGAGGCCCGGGTGGTGTATCTGTTTTCGGATTGCCTGGATACCGCCACCGATCCGCAGTGTGCCTATGGCCCGGTCGAGCCCGGGGCGGCGCCGAGCGAGCCCTGAAGGGGCACGGACCGCGCCCTGGCGATCGACGAAAAACGGCCATGAAACGACCCGCAAACCGGCGTGAAACGGTCCTGAAAAGAACCGCCGAGGCAGGCCGCGATGATCCGCCGGCCGGTCCGAACCGCGCGCCGGCGCTTGCATCGGCGCGATCCGCCCCCACACTGCCAGTCTGCCGTTCCCGAACACAGCCCACCGCCATGCCCATCTACGCCTTCCAGTGCAGCGCCTGCGGACACAGCTTCGATCGCCTGCAGAAGCTGTCCGACGCCGATCCGACCGTGTGCCCCGAATGCGGCGCCGAGAAGGTCGGCCGCCAATTGACCGCGCCCCAGTTCCGCCTGGCCGGCGGCGGCTGGTACGAGACCGATTTCAAGAAGGACGGCGACAAGAAGCGCAATCTGGCCGGCGAGGGCAGCTCCGGCGGTTCTTCGTCGGGCGGATCGGGTTCCGGTGGCGGCGACAGCAAGCCGGCCGAGAGCAAGCCTGCGGAAAGCAAGTCGGAAAAGAAGGCCGATCCGGCCCCGGCGAGCAAGCCGGCGAGTGGCGGTGCCGCCAGCTGAGCGGTGCGCCAGGCGGCTGTACGGCCCGCCAGCTCGTTCGACACCGACCCGATGGGGCGCCGCGAGGCGCCCTGTTTCGTTTCCGGGCTCGACGCAGCGGCGAGCCGCGCAGGTTCAAGCCGTCATCCCGGCGAAGGCGGGGATCCAGCGCTCCATCCAGGCATGACTGTGAAGTCGCGGATCCCAACATCCTGCGCTTGCCATGGTGATATGCCGCGCCAATTCCAGCCGACATCCCCGCGACGGCGGGATTCAGGGTCTGATCCAGGCAGGATTCTGAAGTCTCTGGATCCCCGCCTTCGCGGGGATGACGGTTGCGATGTCCGCGGTTCCCGGGATGACGACGCCAGCGGCGTTCATGCCCGCGGATATGTGGCTTGGCTCGCGGCATAAGGCGCATACGCCTTTGTCTAGTATTCTAGACAGCTCGGTCCCGGCCTCCGGCCGGTCAGCGATCGCGCCCGGCCACCCGCCGCGGCCCGGTCCGGACCCGCCCGCCCTTACCGGCCGATGCACCCCCACGATCCACAGATCGACCAATTCGGAGTTTCCATGCGTACCCACTTCTGCGGCCTCGTCGACGAGGCGCTGATCGGCCAGACCGTCACCCTGTGCGGCTGGGTCAACACCAATCGCGTCCAGAGCCACGTGGTGTTCACCGATCTGCGCGATCACGAAGGCGTGGTCCAGATCGTGGTCGATTCGGATATGGCCGATCTGTTCAAGACCGCCAGCGACCTGAGCGTGGAAAGCTGCGTGCGCGTCACCGGCACCGTGCGCGCGCGCGGCGCGGCCAATGACAAGATCCGCAGCGGCAAGGTCGAAGTGCTGCCGACCTCGATCGAAGTGCTCAACAAAGCCGAGCCGCTGCCGTTCCACGCCCACGAGAACGCCGGCGAGGAAACCCGCCTGACCTATCGCTACCTCGACCTGCGCCGTCCCGAAATGCAGAAGATGATGCGCACCCGCATCCGTCTGGTGCAGTCGCTGCGTCGCTGGCTCGATGCGCGCAATTTCCAGGACATCGAAACCCCGATCCTGACCAAGGCCACGCCCGAGGGCGCGCGCGACTTCCTGGTCCCGGCGCGCATGCACCCGGGTGAGTTCTACGCGCTGCCGCAGTCGCCGCAGTTGTTCAAGCAGATCCTGATGGTGGCCGGCTTCGATCGCTATTACCAGATCGCGCGCTGCTTCCGCGACGAAGCGCTGCGCGCCGACCGCCAGCTCGAATTCACCCAGCTCGACATGGAGTTCGCCTGGGTGTCCGAACGCGACGTGCAGGACACGGTCGAGGACATGATCCGGGTGGTGTTCAAGGAAACCATCGAGGTCGAACTCGACGCGCAGTTCCCGCGCATGACCTACGCCGAGGCGATGCGCCGCTATGGTTCGGATAAACCCGATCTGCGCATCGACCTGGAATTCGTCGACATCGCCGAGTTGGTCAAGACCTGCGAGTTCAAGGTATTCACCGACTGGGCCAACCACGCCGACGGCCGCGTGATCGCGCTGCGCGCGCCGGGCGCCGCGGGCTGGTCGCGCAAGCAGATCGACGAAGCCGGCGCGCACGCCGCCAAGTACGGCGCCAAGGGCCTGGCGTGGATGAAGATCGACGACGCGAGCAAGGGCCGCGAAGGCATCAACTCGCCGATCGCCAAGTTCCTCGACGACGCGACGCTTGCGAAGATCGTCGACGCCAGCGGCGCCCAAACCGGCGACGCGATCTTCTTCGGCGCGGCCGATTACAAGACCGCCAGCGATTTCATGGGCGCGTTGCGCTTGAAGCTCGGCAAGGATCTGAACCTGATCCAGGACGGCTGGAAGCCGCTGTGGGTCACCGACTTCCCGATGTTCGAATGGGACGAAGAGGCGCAGCGTTACGTGGCCCTGCATCACCCCTTCACCGCGCCGGCTGTGGACGACATCGCCGACCTGCGCGCCAATGCCAAGACCGCGGTGTCGCGCGGTTACGACATGGTGCTCAACGGCAACGAGATCGGCGGCGGTTCGATCCGCATCCACCGTCCGCAGATGCAGTCGGCGGTGTTCGACCTGCTCGGCATCGGCGCGGAAGAGGCCGAGGGCAAGTTCGGCTTCCTGCTCGACGCGCTCAAGTACGGCGCGCCGCCGCACGGCGGCATCGCCTTCGGCATCGACCGCATCGCCGCGCTGATGGCCGGCACCGAGTCGATCCGCGACGTGATCGCGTTCCCGAAGACCACCACCGCGCAATGCCTGATGACCGGCGCGCCGTCGCCGATCCCGGACGCGCAGTTGGCCGAGGTGCACGTGATGGTGCGGCCGAAGAAAGATCCGGCCTGATCGGGCCGCGCCGGACTTGGCCCGGCGCCGGTCGTCGCATCGATCCGGCTTCGTGCCGGGTCGGTGCTTCGATGAAATCCGATCGGGTTGACCCGATCCGATCCGTTGCCGCGCCGACACACTGTCGTTCCATGCGAGGCGTTATGACCAGTGAAACCCCGCAGTTCTCGATCCGCCGCGCCGTCGTCGCCGACGCGGCCACCGTGGCCGACATCGCCGCGCGCACCTTCGTCGAAACCTTCGGCGACCTGTATCCGCCCGAGGATCTGGCCTTCTTCCTGAAGGACAGCTACTCGGTCGAGAAGCAGGCGGTGATCCTGTCGCACCCGGACTACGCGATCTTCCTGCTCGAGCGCGACGGCATTGTCGTAGGCCACGCCGCGGCCGGGCCATGCGGCCTGCCGCACCCGCAAGTCGCCCCGGGCGACGGCGAGCTCAAGCGCCTGTACGTATTGCGCGAGGCGCAGAACGGCGGCTGGGGCGCGCGTCTGTTCGACACGGTTTTGGCTTGGCTTGAGCGGGAGGGGCCGCGCACCTTGTGGATCGGGGTGTGGTCGGAGAATTTCGGTGCGCAGCGGTTCTATGGTCGTTATGGGTTCGAGAAGGCCGGCGAGTACGAATTCATCGTGGGTGGGACGCGGGATCATGAATTCATCTTGCGGCGTAATGCGGTGAGATGATTTCTCTGGACTCGATGTCCTTGGTGCATCGACGTTCGTTTGGCTTGAGTCGTTATCCGCGAGTGGCGAGCATCGGTGCGCCTGCGCCTGCGCCTGCGCCTTGTTCTTGGTCTTGGTCTTGGTCTTGGCTTTCAACTCATCTCAGCTCATCTCAGCTCATCTCAGCTTCGGCTTTGAGCTTGAAGCCGCGCCTGTCTTCCAGCGCTGCGACGCTTATAACTCGCGTTAGCAAAAGCACACCCGAAGGGCGGCGCACATGGATGTGCGCCGTGCGCCACCGGGACAGGATGTCCCGTGTGGAGCATGCCTGCGTCAGCACCGATCGCGCGGGCACTTGATCCAAAGAAAGCGTTTTTCTTTGGTTTGCACTGTCAACGTCTAAGTGCATCAAACGAGTCAAACACGGCCTGGCGAACTTTCGC